>NZ_JBWDLA010000003.1:0-271180 GCF_056238685.1 Enterobacter sp. DVT3837
ATGAGTGATAACAATGAGTTAGCACATCCGTTTGATGTGACCAACACGGATACAGGGAGGACTTATCAACTGAGTCCAAACTCTTCGAAATCGGTCCAACCCATTGCTTTACTGCGCTTAAGTGTTTTTACCCCGGTGGGAACTAAAGAGAAGCGATTCAGAAATTTTGAGGTTGATGCTTCTGATGAGTTGTCGAGCATGGAACTGGCCCGGTCAGAAGGATACGATGACATCCGGATCACTGGCCTTAAGCTTTCGATGTCCACGGACTTCAAGTGTTGGCTTGGGTGCATTATGGCGTTCAGTAAATATGGATTCGCCTCCGAGAAAATAACATTGTCGTTCAATGAGTTTGCAAAAATGTGTGGTATCAGTTCTACAAATATCAACAAGCGAACCCGTTCACGATTTCAGGAAGCGCTGGCAAACCTCGCGTCCGTTGTTATTTCTTTCCGTGATTCTAAAACTGAACGCTTCACTGTCACACACCTTGTGCAGAAAGCTATGATTGACCCTAAGAAGGACACAGTAGAGCTCGTGGGTGATCCCTCGATGTGGGAGCTTTACCGGTATGATCATAAAACCCTATTAAGCTTACAGGTACTGTCGGTTCTCGCCAAAAAAGAAGCTGCACAGAGCCTGTACATCTATTTTGAGGCAATGCCTGCCGGAACGTTATTCGTTAACATGAAGCGTTTGCGTGAGCGGCTTCTTTTGACGACTCCAGTACGTACTCAAAACCAGATCATCAGAAAGGCTATGTTGGAGTTAAAATCAATAGGATACCTTGAATATCAAGAGGTTAAGAAAGGTAGAGATATTCAGTTCCAGATTTTTAAGAGAAGTCCAAAGCTTGCTCTGGCAAAACAAAGCTGATCCTCTGGTTCAGTTCGCAGAAAAGTAACTTTGGATGTAATGAGGCGTACGGGCATTCATCCAAATGCTTTTTTGGACGCCTCTGCTGATATGAATACCCTTCCCTGCTTCCCTGCTTCCCTGCTTCCCTGCTTCCCTGCTTCCCTGCTTCCTTTCTTACTTTTGCTTAAGCACCCTGGGAATTTTGAGCATTCGATCGAATGCTTTATTTAACTAATTTTCACTGAGTTAGATAACGAATACTAAGCAATTGATTTTGAATGATTTAATCAGAAGTCATTCATCCAGATGCCTTTAGATAAAACTACCCATCAACGTTTGTGCATAGTGGCTATACGTGAAAAATCCCTGTCCTTCTCATGTCACACTGAGATTTGCACAGAAAATTAAAGCCTGTAATTGTCTGGGACATGATTAGAACAGAGGCGTTTTGATAAATATCCAGTTCAAAACAGAGGTCCCATAAGTAAACATAACCTCATGAAAATAAAAGCAAATCGTTTAAAAATCCCATAGTGGTGGTGAAAAGCATTTGCTTCAATGGGGGGAGAAAAGTGACCTTTGTGAAAAGCACTTGCTTCAATGGCGACAGAAAAGTGCCTTTTGTATAAAAGCATTTGCTTGAATGAGTTTGTGTAAGGTGCCTACGTTGGAAACCCCTGGCATGAATGAGGCGGGAAGATGCCTTTAGCTGAAAAGCATTTGCATGAATGGGACAGTAAAAAGGTGCCTTTAGCTGAAAGCATTTGCATGAATGGGGCCGCAAACGGTGGCATTGGTCGAAAAGCATTTGCATGAATGGTGCAGCAAACGGGGCATTGGTCGAAAAGCATTTGCATGAATGGGATAGTAAAAGGTGCTTTTGGTTGACAGGCATTTGCATGAATGGCGCCGTAACGGTGTCTTTGACCGGAAAGCATTTGGATGAATCGACCTGAAAAGGTGCCTTTGGACTGAAAGTACCTCTCTTAATGGGATTCGATAGCTGAATTTCACTAAAAAGCATTTACATGAATGGAATAGTAAAAGTTGCCCTTGGTCGAAAAGCAACTGCATGAATGAGCCCGGAAAAGGTTCCTTTGGTCGAAAAGCATTTGCATGAATGGGTTTCGGATATGTGTCTTTGCTACAAAGGCATTTGCATGAATGAGGCTGGAAAAGGCGCATTGTTTGAAAAGCATTTGCATGAATGGGGCGACACACAGGATGTGGCTGAAAAGCACTTGTATCAATGGGAAAAGTGACTTTTTTAGAATGACATCCTTACACAGAGCTTTCTCAAATATCGGACTGGATGGTTATCACAAAAATGGTGAAGAGATAGACGATGAACTTCTTCCCTATAAAGAAAAAATAACCTGCCTCACCTTCTTCAATCCGATATACACACGGTATTCACATGTGACATTCATAGGCTAAAAAAACACCAGGCGCAATTAAGGGAAAAAAAGGGTGGTTAACAGAAAAATGAAAGAAAAATAAAAAGTATTATGCAAATGCGTTTACGTGAACTCAAATCAACACGGAGTAATTATGGAACTGACATTGAATACTAACGTTGAAAGAGAACAAACTAACGCTTTTGCATTTCTGAAGTCTAAACATGCAAAAGTGCCTTTGTTTATTCTCCTGTTTTTAGCAAGTTGCGGTTTAGCGTACGCGGGTTCCGACGACGGAGCCTTCGGCGATATCTGGGCCTACATGAGCGAAGCATTAACTGGTGCGCCGGGTAAAATCATCGCTTGCGGCATGTTGTTCTCCGTAGCTTATTTCGGCGTTGTAAAACCTAACCTTGGTTTGGCGCTGGTTTCAGCATTAATGATGCTGATTATGGCAAACGGTGAAAAAATTATCAGCACGTTCCTGGATGCTGGTATCCCGCTGTGATTTGTTAGAACAATAACGATGAGGGGGATATTCCCCCTCTCTGGAGTTTTTATGACAAGTCAGTACGAGGTACCTCCACATACCTATCGTTTCCCTTACAGAATTAATATGCCTTTGTTGATTCTATTCTGGGATGCAAAGCAATTGGGTATAACATTCGTGACTATCGCGAGTGGTAATATTTTTGATTTCTTTATAACTTCTGTAGTTGTTGCGGTTGTGTTTTGGTTTGCATATAAAAAAGCAGCTGAAGAAGGAGTTAGAGGAAAACTCAAACACAAACTGTGGTGGTTCGGCTTGTTTCCAGGGAAATCAGTGTTTAGTAGTCGTTACTTTACCGATCCATTTATCAGAAACCTCTATTCTTGATGGAGCTAAGAATGAAACTTCTCAGCAAGCTTAAAATTCCATTCATTAAAAGTGCCAGTAATGGCGATTTTGATAAAAAGGACGAGACTTCGCAAAATGGAGGCGAAGACTCAAAAGGACGCTTTCGGGATTCTAAAGCTCGCTTTAGTAAAGAGATTGAAGCTTCTGAAATTGGAATTACTTATAGTGCATTGATTAAACGTGACGAAAAACTCTTACGTGTGAATTCAATTGCTATATTAGTCATCGCAGTTTTAGTGGTAAAAAATCAATTTCTTACCGATCCTGTGACTATTGTGCTTCCGCCTAATATGACGGAAGAAGTTAAAGTTGTGGGAAATAAAGCCTCAGAGTCATATAAAACTCAATGGGCCTTATTCTTCAGTACTTTAATTGGGAACATAAACCCAACAAACATAGGCTTTGTAACAACAACCATATTGGATGCGCTTTCTCCGGATTTACAGGCGAAAACCCGTGAGTCATTACAGCAGCAGACCAATATTATGCAAGCTCGTGGTGTTGAACAGTCATTTAAACCGATCGATATGTATTATGACACCAAAAATGACATGGTCTATGTCTGGGGAACGAAATCAACGCGTTTGATTAATGTTCCGGACAAAACAGAATCATCAAAATGGACGTTTGAATGGGTGCTGGGTATGAAAAACGGACGACCACGCATAGCCTATGTAAATCAGTATTCTGGTACACCAAATATTAAGAAAATTACAATCAACGGCAAAGAACAACTGGCAACACTCGATAATCCCCCGCCGTCTACAGGTAACTAATTATGACTTCTAAAAAGGGCTTTCGCTGTCACGCGATTACAGCAATGATCTTGCTGGCAACTTCGAATGTAGTCTTTGCTGAAGACTATCAGTTACCGGCGACAGTAAATAACCCGGTTGTTATGCCTGTCGGGGCAGATGAATTTCAGAATGGTGTGAAAAATGCGATTATTAAAGAATCTGGCACCGGCCCCGCGCCTGAGACGTCACAAGCAACAAAACCGACCACTGAACTACCAAGTCTTTCACCTGCAAGTAGTGCCTCCCCAGCTGTCAATGAGATAACTGGCGCATTGTCAAAAAACCCTACGCTTGTCGGTTATCAGCAACAGGTTAAATCCGGAAATTTTGATAGTTACGGAAGACCGGCAGGGAAAGAGCCTCAACAAAATGCACAAAGCACCGGGGCCCCTTCAAAAGCAGATGAGTTATATGTAGAAGCTCGTAATCGCTACAAAGAAGTGCAGCGAGTAAACGTCCCACCGGGTGGGAATATTGTACTGCCAGTTTCACGGGGTCTGCAAAACAGAATTTCAACTTCATTTAAAAACGCATCTGTAAGTACTTCAACGCCAGGTGATGAAGCCAGTATTTTCGTTAACGGCGGCGATGTATTTATTTCAACAAACACGGATAAGCCAATTGGAATAATGCTTTCAGAAGATTCAGTGCCTGAATCGACTTATAACCTGACACTGGTTCCACTGGATGTTCCTGGTGCAATGATTTCGGTCACAACTTCTTTGAGCCCGACAATGCAGGCGAAACGTGAGACATCTTTGGATAAACATAATTATGATGAGATGCTGGCACGATCCCAGTCAGAAGAGTTGGCACCATCTGACCCTCGTCAGGATGACCATAAACAGCGGATCATTGATTTACTGACTCCGGTTGCGCTAGGTGAGGTTCCTTCTGGTTTTAGTTTACAAGAAGACCGCTTGTCACGTATACCGAGCTCAGAGCAGTCCCCGTGTAATTTCAATATGTATTCAAAGTTAGGGCAAAGACTTGTGGGATCTAGGGAATTGATAGATGTCATTCTTGTTAAAAATGACAAGCCTTACGGACAAGTTGTCGCTGATCAGCAATGTATAACTGAAGGAGTAATTGCAAGTGCTTTGTTCGATAAAGCATTTCTTCAGCCTGGAGAGGAAACCGAGCTTTACATTGTGCGGGATAAATTATTTAAAGAGCGCCAGACTCGTGTAACCACACGACCAAGCCTGATTAAAAGATAAAATGAGAAAAGCTACTTTTCTTACAGGGGTCTCATTTGGACTAGTCGTTTTTTTGGGTACCAGTTATTACTACCAAACTGAGTACATTCCAAAAGGAACAGTGAATATAGTTCCCGATGACCACCGACCGGGTGAGACAGTTGACGATGCGTTTGAAGAACATACGATAATTATAAGCGACCCTACCCTTGCGCAAAAATTCGTTGGAAGCTCAACCGAGTTTGAAAGTCGGCGCGGAGTTAAGGAAATTAAAGAAGTTGGTTCGCTTAATAATGGTAAGGATTTTGCCCCTGTTGAATCCGATAATTCAGGATTGAATTTTAAAGATAAATGGCCCAGGGCGGGTGAACCTTATATCGTGCCTCAGATGACAGAAAACGAACGAAATTTGAAAGTTAAGCGCTTCCAGCAACCAAAGAGTGGAGTTAATAATGGACATTAAAAATGCCTGGGAAAATAAAACTGTCAGAATCTCAGTAATTGGTGCTGCGTTGATTGTATTGATTATCGTTATTAGTCAATCAATTTTTTCCACTCCGGTTAAAAAAGAGAAGAAAACCCAGAAAAAAGATATGCAAACTGGGTTCCTGATTGATGATTCACAAATGACTAAGCTGAGTAACGAGGAAAGCCAGAAGACTTATAACGAAATGGTCAGGCAGAACCGCATTGATCAGAATGCGGCAAAGGCAGATCGTGATAAAGCTGAAAAGGCCCAGCAAGAAAGCAAAGTACAGATTGCCAACCTTGCTTCACAAGTCCAGCAGCTCTCGACGCAGTTGACTGACATGCAGACCTCACGAAACGGTAATCGTAATCTCGACGCAGGTGGGTCACGCAAAAACGTCAATGAGCAGGCCCCAGCAACGCCATACCAGCTAAATCCAAATGCTGCGGTGAATGGGGCTAGTTCCGGATACGCTCCGATCACACCGACCCGAAATAGCCCAATGCGGACTATCACGCAGAGTTCAATTAAGACAAATGGTTCTGATGGTGTCATTCAGGTTATGCCGATATCCGAAAGCCGGATAAGAGAGGGGCGTGAGGTCGTTGCTGGCGGTGACAAAGCCCCGACACGAACTATTCGCGGCGACGGGACCGCTCCTGTAGACAGTAAAGCTCGGCATGCGGCACGTAAAGACGAAATGTTTCTCCCAGCGACGTCAATTATCACAGGGGTGCTAATTAATGGTCTGGAAGCCCCAACGAGTCTGTCGTCTAAAGCTGAACCCATGCCAGTCACTATGCGTATTAAAAAAGACATCATCATGCCAAACAATTTCACGATGGATTTGCGGGATTGTAATTTGTTGGGTTCAGCTGTGGGTGATCTGGCGTCACAGCGAGCATACATTCGGGCAACATCAATATCTTGTGTGAACTCGAAAGGAAAAGCTTTCGACGTCAAACTGGAAGCATACGCAGTTAGTGAAAATGACGGGAAAAATGGTATTCGTGGAAATCTGATAAGTAGAAATGGAAATGCGATCGCAGGTTCTGCTTTTGCAGGAGGCCTGTCAGCACTGGCTGGTAGTCTGAGCCCATCTAAGGTGTCTTCGTTAAATATCGATCCTAACTCAACGGCTGAATACCAATCGCCGAACATCGGGGCATTAGGAGCGTTGGCCGGAGCCGGAGCAGCTCAGGGCGGTCTAAACCGTCTTGTGGACTACTACACATCAATTGCTGAGCAGCAGTGGCCAATAGTCGAAGTTAGCCCAGGGCGCCCAATTACGTTTATCGTTCAATCAGGCGCAACAATACCTACAAACCTGACGAGTCGCTGAGGTTAATTATGGAAAATAACATTGAACCAGGAACAAAAAGTGATTCTGCTGAAAACGTGAAGCTTGAGGCGGCTAAACCTGTTGGGGGTATACGTACAACCAAAAAAGTAACTTTGGAAATAGATATCGAGAAAACCCTCAAGTATTTGATGCTAGCTGGCCTAGCTGTGCTTTTCGTGATCTATGGATACAAGGGGGCGAGTTTTGTTTATGAAAGCGTCAAAGCAATGTCGAATCCGTCCTACCAAATTGCAGTACTTGATATGCAAACTTTAAGGAAAGAATTTAATAAGCAGAATCCTGAGCCGGATTTGGTACAGTCTAAAAACAACTTTGAAAATTACTTTAAAGCATTAATGAAAGTTTACCGTTCTCGTGGCTATTTGGTTATTGATGCATCATTAGCAGTAACAATTCCAGATAATGTTCAAATAGTCTCTTATATCGACCTTGGTGGAAGTTTTGGTGAGGTACAATCTCTACAAGGCGAAACAAAAGAAAGTGAGATACGATAATTGAAAAAGTTACTTTTATCTCTGCTGGTCTCTATGATCACAGTGTGTCCACCCCTTACAAATGCTGCTGAAAATGTATTAAACAACACTGATGCAGCTGCATTAATGGAAAAAGCAAAAGAAGGTGGAGTGTCCACGAAACCTTTAGAGGGCGTACTGGCGAAAATGCAAAGCTATAAGCCTAAAGATGTTATTTACATCCCGACTGGAGGTCTTTATCTGTTCCAGGATGAACGTTCGCAGTTGATGGCTGTGACCACTGATGGACGTTATACAATAACGGGTGGTAGCGTCATGGACATTCTTCAGAGAAAGTCAGTCTTATCCGTAGAAGATGTACGAAAATCCTACTTTATTAATTTAGACGACGCCCCCTTTCCTCTTGATACTGTGGCATTGATCCCTTTAGGAAACCCAAAACTAAAAAGACAAGCCGCTATTTTTATCACGCTTGATTGTGATGGTTGCCAAGATTTAATAAAAAAATTCTATGACGAAAGAGAAAAATACCGGGTTGACATCATTTTAATCCCCTCCCCCGGTGAGCCAAAGCAAGAATTACGTCAACTATGGTGCAGTAAAGAAAAAGGCAAAGTGAATGACCTTGATATCTTGCGTTGGCTTATGGGAAATAAGACCGATATAGAACAAAGGCTCCTGACAAAAAAAGAGGCAGAAACATGTCCGGCTGAGCCATTGGTAGGATCTCTGATGCTGGCAGGTATTTATAAATTACAGGGCGTACCTTCAGTTGTGAGACAAGACGGACTTGCCGGTAATGGCATACCGAAAGATTTTGATTCATGGTTAAAACAAAGTGTCGAACCCTTACTCAAAAACCCATTTGCTACTAATTAAGGTAATGAAATGAACATTAAAAAAGTTATTTTCAGCGCTCTGGTTGTTGGTTCATCTTCATACCTAGCGGGTTGTACTATCGGCAGCTCAGAATCAGAATGTCCGGGAATTGAAAAAGGGGTCGTTTGTAAAGGCCCTCGTGAAGTTATGGAACTAACGAATAACCGTGATGATCTTTCCGGCCTTGCGGAGGAAGAAGCTAATTCGGGAAAGGAGAAATCGGCTGTCAATGACAGCCAGTACCCTGCCCAAATTTCGCCGCCTGGCGCTGTGCAATACCCTAAGTCTGCCGTCTTGGTAAATAAGCCTGTGACATACAAGACGACGCAAATTAAACCTGCTGGCCAAGTCCCCGTTATGTACGATGAGACATTAAAAATGGGCGCGCCAACATCAACAATCGGGCCACGGCCGATAAGCGGCGTTCCAGTTAATTCTAATGTAAGGATGACAACGAGCTACAGCTCAACAGGTGCATCCGGTAACCCTTTTATCCATCCGACTGCTGATGTCATGAAGCAAACAACACAGGTTGTATCTCCGGCACCTGTACCGCGCTACGTTGCGCCAAATTCCGATATCAGTGCTAGTAAAGACCTTTACTCCGTTAATAATGGACAGCCTGTAAACCCTACGCTCAGCTCTGGCCAGATCCAGCAATACCGTACACAAGGGTATAAACAGGCTGTGGTAGCTCCAGAACCGCTTGCTGTACTTCAGCAAGGCCGCGTCATGAGAATCACCTTTGCACCATACACGGACGATAATGACGCTTTAAACCTGCCTGGCTTTGTCTATGTGAATGTCAAACCCCAAACTTGGATTGCGGGTAAAAATTCGACATCAAATCCGGCGCGAATAGTTCCTTTGCAAGTTCAGGATGCCGCTCGTGAAAATATGCAACAGCAACAGCGAGCAACGAAAGCAGTTTCGTCTAACGGTATTATCAGACAACTCTGAGGTCGCGAATGAAATCTGCTAACATCTATAATAAAGAATTAAGTCGCCACCAGTTTGGTGGGTTTATTCCTGTATACGACCAGATTCCTGGCACGAATTATTTTCTAATAGACGGTAATCGGCTTGGGTTTATGTTTATTTGTAACCCCTCACCTGGTGTTTTTGATAATCAGCAGGATGTGTTAGCTGAATTATTTAAAATGGATTTTCCTACTGACACTATCTGTCAGACCTCATTAACAGCACTGCCGGACCTGACCTTGCATTTAAGTGCCTGGTCGGCAGTTCGTGGTGGTCGAATGGAAGGACATGATAAGCTTAAGGGGGACTTACTCACGGCCTACCAGCTGGATTATTATGATAGAAGTCTAAATGAACCCTTAAAACCGGATCATGATAAATTAATGCTTCGTGACTTTCAGATCTGGATGTCATTTTCTATTCCGTTGAAATCTGCGCTTCCTACTGAAATTGAAATTAATCGCATCGATGCACTGTACTCTGACCTAATCAGTAAGTTGAACACACTGGGCCTTTTTCCACATAAAGTTAGCGCCGAAAACTGGCTTTATTGCATGGATAAATTAATGCATCCGGGAAAAACATCACGTTGGGCTGAAGGTCATGTTGAAGTCAACACTATGAGGCGTCTTAACGAACAGCTAAATGTTCCGGGGCGAAAATATACAGTAACTGAAAATAATTTTTCATCTACAACGCAGAGTACTGATGTTTCTGAACATCGTTATTTCAAACAATTATCTGTGGTCAAGTTCCCAGAACATGTAAATTTTGGAAGCATGTATGAACTTGTAGTGAATTGGATGAATGGGCGTAAAACTATATTTAGCCCATTTATGATAACTCAAACAGTCCATTTCGCCGATCCCTTAAAATTAGCTAGAGATAACGTCAGATATAAGGCAATTACTAACAAACAAGCTAGTATCCCAACCGTCTTAACGTTTTGTCCAAGACTGAAGGACATGGATAATGATTACATGGCGGTAACACGTGAACTGGAAGATGGGGCCCGTCTTTTACACAGTTATCTGACATTTACCGTCATGGGGAATTCAGCATTAGATGTCCAGTCTGCCGCAGACCAGTTAAAATCATTTTATCTGGAAAGTCGCGTTAAAGTGGCTGATGATTCATACATCATCTTTCCATCTTTTGTCTCTTGCCTTCCAATGTGTAATGACCCCAAGACGATACTAGATCTGGACCGTTTTGAGGTAGTCAGTAATACTGGTGCAGCGCATATGACCCCTCTATTCGGCCCATGGAAAGGTAATACTGACAGACCTGTACTTAACCTCGTCTCACGAGAGGGCCAGCTGTTGGGGCTTGATATCTTCAAGACTTCTGCCAGCTATAATATGGTTGTTGGGGCGACTTCTGGTGCAGGCAAATCGTTCTGGGTTGCATACATCATTAATAACTATCTTGGTGCAGGGCCGCGTTCTAATAATCTGATCCATTATCGTGATACTTTTGAAGGTTTCAAAAACAATGCTTATGATGCATTTGACCCTGATGGAGCCCAGATTTTTGTAGTTGACGTTGGTCGCTCGTATCAGGGTATTTCGGAGCAATATACAAATAGTCAGTTTATAGATTTTGGTAAAAAGCCTGATTTTACTCTGAATCCGTTCGCATTTTTGACCGATGTCACTGTTGCAGACCGAGTTTTTGATGAAGCGCCTGTTTTCAATGACGACTCAAATAATAACGATGAAGAAAAGGATAAAGTTGCACAGACCATTATGGTCCTGAATCAGTTAAAAATAATGGCATCTGAAAAAGGAAATATTGACGACTTTCAACAATCGGTCATGCTTCAACTGATTGGTGATGAATATAACGAATCACGTAAAGTCGGAAGTACAGGCTCTATTACAGGATTTGCACGCCGCTGTTCTGCCCATGAAGATAAGCGTATTAAAGATATCGGTGAGCAATTAGGGCAATGGTGTGAAGGAGGCATTTACGGAAATCGATTTACCGAAAAGCTCCCGCCAATAAACTTCGGTAGTCGGTTTATAGTTCTTGAGCTTGAAGAGTTGAAGGGTACCCCTCACCTCCAGACAGTCGTGCTCATGTCGATCATTCAAGCTGCTCAGCATGCAATGTTTATCAAAAAGGACGGTCGCCGCCGGTTGTTCATCCTTGATGAGGCATGGGAGTATATTCGCCCGGATAATGCTTCAGGCTCCAGTAATCAGTCAAATCAGTTTTTCTCATCTTTCCTTGAAGCTGCCTGGCGCCGATTCAGGAAAACGAACTGTGCTGGTATTTGTATTACCCAGTCCTTTGAAGATTACTTCACCTCCTCGGTAGGTCGAGCCCTGACGGCCAACTCGCCGTGGAAGATCATCATGAAGCAGGAAAAGGAGAGCATAGAAGCCATGAAGGCTAATAACTACTTCTCCACGACTGATGCTGAATATGAGCGTATGAAAAACATACGAACGATAAAGCGTGCATTTTCTGAGATGCTCGTCCGATTCGAGAATTTCCAGGAGATATGTCGCCTCTATGTAGACAGGAAAATGGAGCTTTGTTTTACGACTGACAGTACCGACCGTGGAAAGCTATGGGAAATACAAAGCCGTCTTGATTGCTCTTACGGCGAAGCAATTGAGATACTGTATGAACAGGAAGTTGCTAGCAATGCAGCTGCATAACGTTTAAGTAGTACTGGATACCTCATCTTTACTGGATGAGGTATCCGTACTTTACTCAAATTACAGGTTTTTAACTGTGTTACACTGCCCTCCCCCGCAACAATTGTTCAGGTTCAGAATTTCTGGATCGAATTAACTCCCCTAAATATCCCTAAATTTTATTTGTAGATACTGTTGATTGGCTTCTCTGGGGCTTCTACTTAAGTTGATTGGTGATGTAGCTTTTATACGGCTGATGTTTAATCATGCTCGGCCTGTGCTGAGCTAAATTTCCTGCCTTGGATACGGATGTTGTGGTTGCAAGTGATAACCAAATTTGTCGCGCTACTGTATATTAGATATAAACACTATCTTTATGGTTAGCTAAGCAACCCATAATTTCTTATGTATCGATTTAAAGTTTGGTAAGACATTGAAAAACAAATAATAACTCATGTCTTGTTGGTTTGTTTAACAAGTTAGAGATAATATTTGTGAGTTGGTGTCTTTTTGTTTTGTTAGTCAATTTTCGTATTTGTGGTTATCTAAACCAACCATAACTATTAAGTTGCAGTTTTGTTTTGAACTAAAATGAAATGCCTTCTATTTAGGTTGGTATAGTCAACCATTTTCAGCTTCAAGTGATTACTAGAATATGGTTAATCGAGATGTTGTAACTGGTTGCTATCTGTAAAACAAGCGTAGTGCCATTTACCAAAAAACCTGAAATTCGCATCTTGAAATTGGGGAAGTTTATTCCTAATAAAACAATTTACTGACGATCCAACCAATTCGCTCCGCCGGGTATGTGCGCCTTAATCTCCAAAATTGGTATATAAACACCTTAAAGTTTATCCCGGGTGTTGAGTAACATTGCTTTGCATAATTTAGCCAAAGGGTTATAGGCTCAGATTCGGCGTGCTTTCTTAGTATTCTGAATGCCATCTTTTGGATCACGAGGTAAGCAGGAAGGATTTAGTTCATTCCTGAATGGCGCCTTAGCCGTCGAAAATTTTGCGGGGGCCTGGCATATTCTACTCTTTTGCCCGGTATTAGAGTCCAGGCTTTAAATTCCAACAAAGTTCTAGCACACCGAAACCTTATTTCGAAAACACTAGAAAAGGTAAAGGAAATTAAATGTTAGTAACATAGAGATAATTAGAACGGCCTACGAGATTTCAGAAGAAGTAATCTGCACAAGTCTCCACAACTTTTGTGAGAACGCCCTCTTATTTTGCTGCGAAGAATTAACATTATTGTCTGGGTTCACGCCGAACCACACGGTACTCTTTCAGTCTGTGCGCTTCAGACCGGACGTCGTCTAACCAGCTTCCCATAAATATGTAGATTTATGTTTGCACCATAAGTCATTACCACTAACGTTAGAGAGGTCCAACCCGCGTTTCATATTTCAACTTTGTACTTTTCAGTTCTTACAACCAAACTTTAATGTTGTTTTGCTTTTATCGTAGGTCATGTATAGATCCCTCCCGGGAACTGATTCATATAACCCCTTAATCGCCAGCTCTAGGCGGGATACTGTCCGGGTGCCGGAACACATTTAACCCCCTTAATCGCCAGCCCAGGGCGGGATGCTGTTCGGGTGCCTGTATATTTAACCCCCTTAATCGCCAGCTCAGGGCGGGATACTGTTCGGGTGCCTGAATATTTAACCCCCTTAATCGCCAGCTCAAGGCGGATACTGTCCAGGTGCCGGAACATTTAACCCCTTTAATCGCCAGCCCAGCGCGGGATACTGTCGGAGCGGCGGTACATTGAACCCTCTTAATCGCCAGCTCAAGGCCGAATTCTGTCCGGGTGCCGGAGCATTCAACCTCCTTAATCGCCAGCCCAGGGCGGGATGCTGTTTGGGTGCGGGAACATTTAACCCCCTTAATCGCCAGCCAAGGGAGGGACGCTGTCCGGGTGTCGGAACATTTAACCCCCTTAATCGCCAGCCAAGGGAGGGACGCTGTCCGGGTGTCGGAACATTTAACCCCCTTAATCGCCAGCCAAGGGAGGGACGCTGTCCGGGTGTCGGAACATTTAACCCCCTTAATCGCCAGCCAAGGGAGGGATGCTGTTTGAGTGCCGGAACATTTAACCCCGTTAATCGCCAGCCCAAAAAGAGATGCTTTTGAATACCGGGGAATTGACGTTAGTTGCCACATAGCTGACTCCTGTTAAGTCGGTAGTTTGCTATCGCCAATGTTGAAAGTCATTCCTTATAACTCTCTTTTTACACATAACAAAGTAAACCGATGAGGCTGATATCCCATAATCGACGAAAAAGAAACAGAACGTTAGCGTATAGTTAGAATTACGGTTACAATTAAACGCATAAGGCACGAATGTACGCATTATGCGTAAAGTGTACATATATGCGTTTAATTTCATTATTTAGGTTAAAAGGGATCGGAAGAGAATGAATCTAATTGATAAGATCGCCCTTGTCGGTCAACGAATGAAGAGCGAGCAGATTTCCCTGAAGGAGTCATTATTGGTCTCTTCAAGGGTTTCGGTCTCGGATGATAGTGTTGAAGGTGTAGATCGCCTCATCTATAACCATTGTTTGAATAAAAAAAATCTGTCAGATTTTTTTGGCAAGTCACGCGTCACCTTTAATAAAATCCTTGCCGATCTTGAAGATAGAGGTCTGGTTGGTGCTCCTATCTTTCAGAACAAAAACCATCTCTATACCAGGTGGGACGTCCAAAAAATCATGGATGCTCTGGGCTGTCCTCGGTACAGCGACTATTACCATAGCCGTGCAATCGTAACGCAGAACCATAAGGGCGGCACGGGTAAGAGTACAACTTCAGGGGCTCTTGCTGTAGCCGCAGCGCTTGATATGCATCTAAACGCAAGGACACTTTTGATCGAATGGGACCCACAAGGCTCAATTGGTAGCGGGATGATACAAAGTGTAGCGGAAGATGATGTTTTCCTCACTGCTATTGACGCCATCTTAGGGGTTTATGAAGAGGACTCAGATTACAAAAAATACCTTGATTTAGGGTATTCGGAAGAAGAAATCATTGAGAGTATGCCTTTTTCGACACACCTACCGAATCTTGATGTTATTACAGCATTTCCTACAGATGCGCGATTTAAAGATAAATACTGGCAGTGTTCCAGAGAAGAACGAACAGAGCTATTACTTCGATTCAAAGAAGTTATTCTGCCTGTTTTGAAGAAAAAATACGGCCTGATTATCATCGATACTCCACCAGAGGATTCGCCAATCACTTGGGCAGCTGATGAAGCCGCTGATGGCATTCTTGTTGCCGTATCACCTCGTGAATACGATTATGCTTCCACAACTGATTTCATGTTGACCATCAGCGAGCGTTTCAAACAATCGCCGAGCAAGGGCGAAAATCTGAGGTGGTTCAAAGTGCTGGCTGTTAACGTAGACGATAAGAGTCCATATGAAAAAATTGTTCTGGATAAACTGGTAAGAACAGTGCAGGAACTCTTTATGTCTGCAAATATTAAAAATTCCGAAGCGTTTAAAGCCGCAGCATCAAGGGGCAGAACCGTATTGGATATTAAAAAGTCTGAAGAGCTTTGCTCACCTAAGCAGCTTGATGTGGCTGAAGAATCTGTAATGGCGGTCTACCAGCAATTTATAAATGAGATTAAGAGTTTTTCTGTGAAAGAAAGGAGTAACGCATGAGTGATGAGCAGCATATCGGGAATGACAAATCCCGTTATATTAATGCACCTAAGCGTACTGAAGTCAGCCATCGCTCCGGGCTTCCAGGCCTGAAATCACAGCCTCGACTGAGGAAGCTGTTTGCTTTACATAATGGACGCAAGCTGGAAGCTGAACACATTATTGTACCGGCTGAGAAGGTGGAACTGGAAACCGCAGTACACCCTATGAACCCACGAAACCAGGAAGCTCTCACTGTAAATGCAGTTCGAGATATCCTGGAACAAATTAAGGTACGTGGTGTTGATACAGAAGGCGTTGCTGTCAAACGAAATGGGGTGTATCTGCTTATAGAGGGCAGTCGTAGGCGTTTCTGTTGTATTCAATCTGCGAAGGATTTGCCACTATGGGTGTTGCCGGATGAATTATCCCCGGAAGATATTAATTCCATCATTACAGCAGCACAGACATCACGGAGATTTTCTTACCGTGAAGTTGGATTCCAGTATTTACAGAAAATGAAAGACCTTGGATTTGCAACTAATGAAGAGCTTGCTAATTATCTCGGAATCAGCCATGTATCTGTTTCTAAGCGTATCCAGGCGGCGAAGATAGATAATTCTCTTATTGCTCTCTTTCCTGACTATGAAGGTATTCCTAACTCGTATTACAATCGCTTATCCCGACTACAGAAGTACGTCGAAAAGAATTTATTCTCTCTTGAGGAAGTTGTAGATAATGTTCGGGAGGAAATAAGGAGCTTGGATGTAACCGATATTTCCGAAGCACAGAAGACAGTAATAGATAAAATTACTACAGTAGTTGAACAGCTTGACATAAAACCTCCTAGCAAGGGGTGGGAAACTCGTGAATTAGCCGTGTTTGATAATAAAGATAAATATGCAAGGATTAGCAAAAATGCGTCTGGAAGAAAAATTAGGTTTGAATTTAATAGAATGAATAGCGAATTGATCGCAGAAATTGAGGAGTTTATAAAATCGAAGTTGAAAGAAAAAGAATAATTAAATTTTGCATTAATCCGCATCGCAAGGATGCGGATTTATTACTATGTTGACCTTAATTTCATTCCCTCCATTATCAATACTGTAAAGCCTTAATCATTCTAGATGCGTGTAACTGCATGATCTTTAGAACAAATATCCTTATAAATGAGATTGCAGGTCCCCATGACAGGGACCTAAATTAACTATTGAATGGGTTGATGTGCAGGTTCAGAAAGAAAAGGCCTGAGATCTATGTGAACTGCTGCTGCATTACTGTCATTAATTACGTTTAAAGGGGCTTTACCTGGTAAAGACATTGTTGCAACGTCGGGACCTGAAACAGTAAAGTTATTTTCCGCGCTTGGCATTACTGTGAATATTTTTATTGCAACATTCTCATGCCGATACATAGATATCCCGAACGTGGAGCCTGCTTCAGTATTACTGACATCAACTTCAACCGGTGTCCTACCGATCACTTCATTGGTCAGTATATTTTTCACAATGGCACCATCAGGTGCTGTGTAGATGCGATAAGGATAAGCAAAAGCCACCTCGCAGCAGCAAATACAGATGACGGCCAATATAGATTTCATGATTGCTCCTGTTCCAAAAATGCAAGACTTAATGATTGCGTAACTAGCGTTGTGTTTGTTTCACCCGAGCCGGGAAATTCATATCTAATACTGAACAACAATGGCAATGTGGGTCCATCACTCGACTTTTGTGAAATTTTGGTAAATGCGTTATTAATAAACGTTAATTGGTCAGTGTTGTCGTAGCAAAGGCCGAGTAAACCAACAGTCGGAACAGTAAACAATGAAACTGAACCAGGTGTTAATAACAGTTTCCCACGCGATGAATAGGTGCAACGGCTTCCGGCTAGATTTAGATCCGATAACTCAATAAATTCCTTGGTACCATTCTTGGCGAGCAGCCAGACATCAGTGCCTGAACTCTCAATCAGAAAAGTAACTTTTCCGTCGGTATAGGATTCACTTTTGTTGCTCATCACAGGGTCGAAACCTACTGAGGGGAGGTCTGCAATTTTGCTTCCAACCGACTGACAGCCAGTCAAAAGACAGATAAAAATCACTCCGGCTGCTTTAATCATTACTAGCCCTCATAATCGTTTTCTGTATGGTGCTGATATCGAATTCTTCACCTGGGTAAACCGTCAAATTTTTGGAGAAATAATTAGAACCAACGAGGAAGCTGTTACGTTTACCAACCCAAACAAACTCTGAAAACATAAAAGACCTGAGTTTATCAGTCGCTATAATCTCGTAGGTATGTGAGGACGGTAATGATGCAGTCGCGACATCTGGGATTGTGACGGAAGAGTGAATTTTTTTGGGCACATTGAGACGTAGTGCGACTTCTGGTGAAGGGTCATACTCCTTTGAAAAATCCTGTGATTTTGAAGTTTGGGGGAGGGTGAATTTTTTACCCTGGTCTGGTCCAAAAATCGCAATAACGCTTTTATTCAATTTACTTACGGACACTATCGCCTGTAATGGGGTACTGGATAGGTCATTGACGAAAGAGATTGTCAGGCTGGAACCCGGCTCTAACCATAGAATTTTTTTACCGGCTGCATCTTCATCCAGGGATACAATATTTGATAACAAAACGCCATTTTTGGCTATAACGTCAAATGCAATTTTGGGTATCACAAGGTTCAAAGGCGTAAGTGTTGACTGATTTGCGATCTGGAGATAGTTACGCTTAGTCATGCTTGTTTTAATTACAGGTCTTTGTTGACCATTAACAAGCCACATACCGTCGACATATTTTGCAGAAATAGAAATAAATTCATAGTTAGCCTCAGATTTAGCAACTGACTGCTGAGAAGTAGGCATTGGTGTTTTAGTCGATGCGGTTGCATTGATTGATGGCCACACAAATGCCAGCACCGGTAAAATTATCAGTTTTAATTTCTGCATTATAAAGCAGCCTCTATGTTGTTATCTTTTAAATCCAGGTCAAGTGGTGTTGTGTTTTGTGTGTAAATGCCGTTCTTATTAAGGATCATTTGGTGGCAAATTAGGGTTGGTGTTGAGGCCAGTATCAACTCGACCAGCGTTATTGCCGGAACTGTAGTACGAGGTATACCTGGGGCTAGTAGTGCTGGATCGCTAATTGCTGACATGAACAGCGAGCCAGTATTGATATGGAGACAGTTGCCGACGAGTACAGGTAAGTTAGTCAAAGGTAACCCATGAGCCTTTCTGATGCTATTGACCGGATTCCGACCCAGTACAACGAGGTTGACATCGCTAATATTCATTGGGCTGACTGCGTGATCCATACCAAAAAGAAACTGACTCTGAAAGATATTCACGTTTGCCTGATTAAACGCGAGGAGAGCGTTATAGGTATTGTCGAAACCCTGTCGTATGTCCGTGTAGTCGGATGGACAAACACCGATAGTAATATTTCCTTTAAAAAGCACCTTCATCACCGTGGCCAGCTGGGTGGAGAGCAGTTTGCTGATCTCCTCTTCAAGATAACTGCGGTTAATTTGTTTATGCCAACGTCCGCCTCTTGCACACCACCGTTCGTTAAGAAATGTGCTTGGGTAATAAGTCCTACGATCATTATTTGTGGGTAAGAGCTTCTTCATCATCTCTTCACCAGCCCCGGCTGCTGAGAACACTCGCACAGAACGTCCATCAAAAATACCAGTGTTTATCGCTGTCATTAACTCCATGGGCTCAGGACCATAATCAAAGAGATTCCCGGTAGGGAAAATGATTAGTTCCTCATCTGGGCTCGATATCGAATGGATAAGGGAAGGTGCGAATAAGCGGGGAAATTCTTCTCGGCTGACTCAGTCATTTCATTTCTTCATGTTTGAGCCGATTTTTTCTCCCGTAAATGCCTTGAATCAGCCTATTTAGACCGTTTCTTCGCCATTTAAGGCGTTATCCCCAGTTTTTAGTGAGATCTCTCCCACTGACGTATCATTTGGTCCGCCCGAAACAGGTTGGCCAGCGTGAATAACATCGCCAGTTGGTTATCGTTTTTCAGCAACCCCTTGTATCTGGCTTTCACGAAGCCGAACTGTCGCTTGATGATGCGAAATGGGTGCTCCACCCTGGCACGGATGCTGGCTTTCATGTATTCGATGTTGATGGCCGTTTTGTTCTTGCGTGGATGCTGTTTCAAGGTTCTTACCTTGCCGGGGCGCTCGGCGATCAGCCAGTCCACATCCACCTCGGCCAGCTCCTCGCGCTGTGGCGCTCCTTGGTAGCCGGCATCGGCTGAGACAAATTGCTCCTCTCCATGAAGCAGATTACCCAGCTGATTGAGGTCATGCTCGTTGGCCGCGGTGGTGACCAGGCTGTGGGTCAGGCCACTCTTGGCATCGACACCAATGTGGGCCTTCATGCCAAAGTGCCACTGATTGCCTTTCTTGGTCTGATGCATCTCCGGATCGCGTTGCTGCTCTTTGTTCTTGGTCGAGCTGGGTGCCTCAATGATGGTGGCATCGACCAAGGTGCCTTGAGTCATCATGACGCCTGCTTCGGCCAGCCAGCGATTGATGGTCTTGAACAATTGGCGGGCCAGTTGATGCTGCTCCAGCAGGTGGCGGAAATTCATGATGGTGGTGCGGTCCGGCAAGGCGCTATCCAGGGATAACCGGGCAAACAGACGCATGGAGGCGATTTCGTACAGGGCATCTTCCATCGCGCCATCGCTCAGGTTGTACCAATGCTGCATGCAGTGAATGCGTAGCATGGTTTCCAGCGGATAAGGTCGCCGGCCATTACCAGCCTTGGGGTAAAACGGCTCGATGACTTCCACCATGTTTTGCCATGGCAGAATCTGCTCCATGCGGGAGAGGAAAATCTCTTTTCTGGTCTGACGGCGCTTACTGCTGAATTCACTGTCGGCGAAGGTAAGTTGATGACTCATGATGAACCCTGTTCCATGGCTCCAGATGACAAACATGATCTCATATCAGGGACTTGTTCGCACCTTCCCTAGTAATGCCCTTGAAACTACCGACGTTGCGCATCAGTACGATGAGATCAGTCGTCTGAATGTTCACCATGCTCTTCATTCCTCTGGTTTAGAGCCGCAGGATGTTCATCTCTATGTAACATTGCCACTTAGTCAGTTTTATACCGCTTTGGGTGAAACCAATGACGAAAACATCCAACGGAAAAAAGACAACCTGATGAAGCCGGTTGAACGTTATATTGATGGTAAGCGTGTTTCATTTAATGTTGTTTCAGTTACCGTGTTTCCTGAGTCACTTCCGGCGGTAACTCGTGCAGATGAAATTGAGTTAATTGAATCTTTTGAATCAAGCCTGGTTATCGATTTAGGTGGGACAACACTTGATGTAGCAAGCATTACTGGTCAGCTGGAACAGATCTCCCGAGTCAAGGGTTTTGACCGTATTGGTTGTTCTATCGTATATGATGAAGTCCGTCGTTATCTGGATTCTTCAAAGCTGAACGCAAGCTACGCGTATATTCAACACTTGGTCGACAATCGTGATAACAAAGCCTCACTAAAGGTTTCTTCCGATGATCTTGATGGTGTCTTCCAAGCCGTAAATAGTGCCGTAGCGCAACTTCAAGAAAAAGTGATCAAAGCAGTCACTCAGGTGGAAGAACGTCCGCACAATGTATTCCTAGTCGGTGGGGGTTCTTACCTGATTGAACCGGCAGTGCGTGAACATTTTGATAAATCGAAAATCATCATGGTAGATAATCCGCAATTCGCTCTCTCACTGGCTATTGCAGATACTGTTTTTGCGTGATGATGGTTTTGTAAAGGGGGGGGGGTATGACAAAAAAAACTGAGAAGGAAAACGATCGCATCCAGATTAGCGCGTTTTGGTTATCGGAAAGGCAATCTCCGTATGCCTATAATTTTCTAAAAAAAAGTGACTTAACACATCGTGGCGAACAGCTTTCCATAATAAGGTCTGCAATCACTACGGGGTTAGTGCTAAATAACCTCTTCCCCGAGCTATCAAGTTTTATTAATGGACTGAATGAGAGATTAACGGCTGCTGATCTAAATCGGTTTTTTAATGATGAATTTAAAAAGAGTGATTTAAGTAATGAACAGTTGAAAGAACAAATAAGTCTTATGCTTGATTCGAAATTCAACGATTTAATTTTAAAGATTAATAATTGCAAGAATCCTGCTGCTGTATTTTCAACTAATTGTCAAACTGATGTCAGTGATGCAGTAAAGCCTGAGACAGCAAAGGAACAGCGGTTGGAATTAATGTCTACAGAACTGGCCAAAAACTCCATGCCTGTGACTGTAGAGACCTTGCCGCCTGTTGCGATCGCAAATCAGAATGATTCAGTTCTAAAAACTAATCATGGTTCTCCGGACGTTAACTTAGCTCAAACCGAAACCATGGCGCTCAGTGAACAAGCGCAAGTGCAGGGTGTGACAACAAAGCAGAAGAAAAGGGCAAATGCAAACCTCGCAAATCTTGCAAAGTAAATATAGAAGTATCAATTGATTAAAATTTGTAATCTCTCAAAAAAGTCAGCTTACCAGCTGGCTTTTTTGTTGGTATATTATTAGTAGATGAGGTTGGATGGTGAACCGGTTACATGTAGTTAATGGAACACTCAATGCTGCATAGCAAGTTAAATAATTTCGTAGAATTATAGATCCAACTCAAAAACTCATTATGAACCTCTTTGGTTGTTTCAGGTCTAACCAGTTTGTTTTATGAAACCTAATTTTAGTTATGTATACTACTAAAAAAAAGGTGGTTTAGCTCCTGTTTATGGTTGTTCGTTTGCACGATTTAAGAACAGGTGTTAAAACGGGTACAGATTTGTCCTAAAGTATTGGTTGAAGTAAGAAATATCTTACTAAAATTGGTACTTATTTATTATTTTATGTAAAAAATCTCTATGCTTTACTGGTCAAGTTAGGTTTTTTTGTTACCCTAGCACCCTATGATCCTAAGAGTTTCTGCCGTGCAATCTGGATGAGCGTAAAGAAACTAACGGCATCATGTGTAACTGTTTGATTATTATAATGAAGGCTGACTGAATGTTATCACGCAACTCACTAATACATGGTTTACGTCGAGATCAGTTAATCGAAGTTCTGTCTATTTCTGAATTCCCAGTTGTCCTGGTCGAGAATCCCTTCATTCAGCCTGAATCAACGGGCAAAAAACCTGTAATTTTTAATATTGATGAATTTCATGTTTCTATCGCTCCAATTTCCTCCCTTAAGTACGACTGGGAATGGGCTCCAATTGATACAATACTCATCGAAGTGGTCATTCCACCTGCGGAAGCAGACCTCGTAAGCGCCGAGAATGATTTTCTTCGCGATGCGGGTATTGGCCATATTCAATGCGAGCCTGGTGGTGTATCGATACGCCGTACAGTGACATTTGTTGGTGGTATCACCGCCGACAATTTGCTGTATCAGCTTAGGCTTATGTGCGTGAGTGCTTTACACCTGATTGGAGAGGAACTGGAGGATGAAAGTTAATTACAAGAAACTATTACCTCTTGTAGTGCTCGGTTTAACAATTGCGGGGGCTTACTCGCTTTTCAACGCAAGACCGGCGGAGCCCGACTTGTACGATTTTACTGGCAAAGTTCTTAAAGCCACGTCTGTTTTCCAACCCTGTGATAAAGAATCCACACCTTCGTTAAACGTTAAAATTGCAGATAACGGAAACATACATATCAATGGTGTTGCATCAAAAGTTACTTTTGTTGAAAAAGTTTCGCCTGATGAAATTTCTGTTAAGTGTGCTGGGTTACCAATCAAAAATGCTCGGCTTGTGCATACGAGTTCTTACACCATGATAATTTCGGAAGGAAAAGGTGGTTTTGTTATTTCGGATTTGATACGCATCCAGGATAATGAAGTCATCTCCGGTATATGGTTCTTTAAGAAGAGAGCATAGCAATGAAAGAACTGGAAGCTATTGGAACGAAGGCTCTACGGGCTAGGGTCTTCAGCCAGTCAGTGGCGATGGCATTTGAAGTGAACGTCGACATAAGTCGGTCTGCTGATAATTCAGCCTTCATAAGCGAGGCTGAAAAATATTACCTTACTCTCCAATTCGCCCCTCCGGCTGACAATAGAGAATATGGGTGGAATTCAGAGGGAAGTATTCTCATGAAACTATCCCAAAACGAAGCCATGGCGCTGGCTTCTGTCTTCCTGAGAATTAAACCTACACTTAAAATTGAAAAGAGAAAAACCACGCATCGCACACACCAGGCTTACAAAAATATCACTATCGGCCCAAATGACCGTGGGGGCTTGTTAGTCACGTCAGGCATTGTTCCGGTCGAAAGGGGTTCATTTAAACCCATAAATTATAATCTTCCCGTAACGCAAATGGATTGTGTTTCAACAGGACTTTTTTTGCTTGGATTCTTGACGCTTAAGATGCCATGGGTATCCTCAGAATCGATAATAACTGCTCTGCGCCTTTCGGAGTCGAAAAGCTGTCAGTGAGTTAAAAATCTTCAATTTTTAGCAAAAAATTAATATTTTTTTTCCTCTTAACGAACAAGATTTCAGATTTTTTTATCGTAGAGTAATTTTAATTCTGCGTAAAAAAAACAGGTGTTCGTCATGAGAAAATCAGGTTTATGTTTAACCCTGTTGTTTTCTTTAATTGCCTCGATTAAGTCGGTACATGCCGAGGCAATTATGATTTCCGGAAAACTCCAGGCTGATATGCCTGCCGTCACGTTTAATCCCGGCCCGGGCGATTTTGTTGCATTCGTAAACAATAATATAATTACTGCCTCAGGCTCTGGAACCGCATGTAATGTGACGGTTGATGATCGTGCGACATCAACGGTGGATAATCTTGTCTGCTTCTTTGAGTGGCTTCCAAATAGCTCTGGATTTACTGCTAACGGGTTCACGTTAACCGGGATTCCAAACAGCTCAGGAGACCTAAAACTCCCTTACAAAATTTCCTATTTTTCCGGTACAGAAAGGCAAAAAGTAGAAGTAGTGAAAGGGGAGTATACAGTTAATGCTCTCGTACCGGTTAAACCGACGATCACCGGCCTAAAGTCGTCTATGAATGGGCTGGTTCAAGAGGGTTACACACTTAAATCTTATATTAAGGATGAAGTGATCAGGAGTTTTGCCGTCTCAGTAGAACCCCGCAATTTTGTGCAATATATTTCTATCGGATCGGGTTCTGCCTGTGAAGTCCCTATTGGTGGGACCAGTTGCACGATCGATGTAGGAAGTATTAAAGTAAGTGATTCGGATTTATTGATAGGTTCACGGGAAATAACTGTCACCGCTAATTCGAAAAATAATTACTTTGCCCCTCCTGAAGCGCAAAAGCTTACGCTGACCTGGGACTACCGTCCTCCTGTTGTTGACCATACTCTCTGGAATTTCACTGATGAAGCTAAAACTATCAGTATTGGCGGTCAGCAAATCTATACCGGCGCTAAAACGGTAGCTGTAGTCGTCAAAGTGCCCCAGGAAGAGACTGAAGGCGAGTGGTGGCTACCAACAGCTATGACGCTGACGATGGTGCCGGACGGGGTTTTCAAGCCGACAACAAAAGTAACTTTGGATGACGGTACGGTTATCGACTTTAAGCAATCCTGGGCAACACCGATACGCCGTACCCTCCAGCCCGTGAGCGGACCCCAGAAGGTCGGCGATGAGTATCTGTATATCTTTGACTTAACAGACCTGACGAATGGCTCTTATGCCGCCACGTTCACTATAGAGAATAATAGCAAGAATACGTCTACGTACAATGAGCCCGAAAGCAAACTGATGCTTTCTGATAACCCCACACTCATGGTACTTAAGGATGGGGCAGCGCTGGCAAAACGAGCACCTGTTTATTTCTTAAATGAAATTATTGTTGCCGCATTCCAGGGGCAGGCCGGGGTTGCGGATATTAAAGCCGTTACTATCGATAACAAAGTTGTTGAACTCACCCCAACGAACTACAAAGGCATTTATTATCTGCCGGTGGGGGATGATCTAGATGTGAATGCTGACCACGAAATCACAGTCGTGGCGGAAAACCTGTATGGCAAGATTGTGACATTCAATACCACTTTCACGTATCAACCGACAGGGTTTGCGCTTAAAAACTTAGAAAAAGACGTCACCTTGTATTCTCGCGTTCGGCAATATACCGATCTGATGAGTCAGACAGCCGGTGATAAATGCACTCTCTTTACTACGGAAGAGAACGCGCAGGCTTATCTTGAGTGGTATGGCGGCAAATCTGATATCACTGCCTGTTACCCTCAGTGGAACAATGTACCGGACGGGCTTGAATTTTACTTTAAAGGCAGGACGCCAGGACTTACGGGGTTCTTCAATAAAACTGGCGAAAACCTGCTCGATTACCAAGTCTATATGATAAACGGTAGAGGCTCTAAAGCTGTGTCGGCCAAATACCGCCGCGTATTGACAACTCAACTGCCATATAACCCAATCCTTACTTACAAGAAAAATAAGTTGGTAACTGGGATCAACCCTAACACTGCACTAGCGTACACGACAGGTGGGGAAGCTGCTCGCCTCTTGGCAAAAGTGGTACCTGCTGATGTGACAGTCTATGTTTCGCAAAACGGGGGTGAGAACACAAAAACGACGTTTAAAAACCGTTCATCAAACAACGATGCAACTACATTCGTTCAGCGTCTGAAAGTAGCCGCAGCCCCACTGTGGACGAAAAATGTATTCGACATTGCTGTAGAGTACTCGAAGGACCCGACAATGCGGACCGCCGATACACTTAACGTGTATACGGTCCCCGACTTCAGCATTCGGGCTACGATGGAAGTCGAAGACAAAAAGACGGCTACTACAATGGAATTACCGTTGAAGGTGTCAGTTGGGCGCTATAACAATTCAACTCGCAAAAGCTCATTTAGCCGGACGACAATGGGTGACTGGGATGTAACCATTTACGCTCAGAAAAGTATCTATGGTAAAGATCCAGAAACAGGCCGTTTTAAAACGACGTATGAACGTACCCCATTAACCGAGGCATTGCCGGTGAATGATGCCGGGGTAGTCGAAACAAAAATCAAAATCGAGAATATGGACCTTGGGAACATGCGTCTTGTCGGGATAGCTAAAGTCCGTTCGCCTTTCGCTGATTTTGAATTGACCCGGGAAACAAGTGCGGTCGGCATACGTGTGTATAAGGGTGAAGAGCTGGAGGGTAATCTCTCAAAGAGCCTGATTATCGGCCGTATCCCGCTCAGTACGCTTGTGAACTTCAAATCGGCCAGCACAGCTAACTCTGATGCGCTTGCTCCTACCGAGTGGCAGGAGTCGTCAGACAATGGGCAGACATGGACGATGCTTTCGGACATGACTGGGAAGAGAAGTATTTCAATCAGAAAAACTGACGTCGGTAAGTGGCTCTACAGGGCCAAGATGACCAACAAGTTTACGTCAAAAGTGTCTTATAGCGACGTGCTGACAGTTGTAACGTACAAACAGCCTAAGCTAAGTATTGATGTTGCGGAAATTCTTGAAGGCGATGATTTACCAGTCTCGTTGCTGGATAATGATGAGCCGATTCCGCAGGGTACGGCTGAAGTAATGTGGTCGGAAGATAAAATTAATTGGGTCGCGGGTGACACTACCTATACCGTGACTGCCGCTGAGAAGCTTCCGCCAACTATCTACGCCCGGATGCGCTATCTGGATTCAGACGACCTGGCTGAAGAGTCCTCCTGGAAAGAGACGTCTGCGCGGTTAACGGTCGCTAAACCCAAGCGCCTTTCCGTTTCAGTGAGCAGCATTTCAAAGGTAGAGGTGGGAAGTAAAGTTACTTTAGATGGTAAATACTCCAACCCGAACAGTCGGTACCAGAACGGAAATGACGTCATTGAAGAATGGACTGCCCCTGACGGACAGAAAATCAGAGGGCCTAAGTTGTCGATGACGCTGACAGAGGAGATGCTGGATAAGCAAGGCTATGCGGCATTTACATACAGTGCATGGCTCGCTGACAGCAAGGAAAGTACCATTTCCACGCGGAAAGTATCGATTAAGTCCTGGGTGTATAAGTTCCCTGAAATGAAAGTCAGTACGAAGCTAAAATACACTATGGCCCCGTCGACCTTACACGTCGCCCTGACCGGAATAAAAGACGGTGACTATCCGGGAGTAACTTATTCACGGGAGTGGATCTACGATAAGGAAAATATCTCCATTTCAAAAGATGAAGGAGATACGAAAGAGTTTGCAATTGCGAAGCCGGGTAAATATACGTTGATGATCGTTTTCCGCGATAATCGTAATAACGAACAGCGTATTGAAAATACCTTCGTCGTCGATGAGCAAACTCCGATGACTGTTGAAATGACCCCAAAATTCTCTAATAAGTTCATGAGGGCTCCTCTTGATGTCACACTAAGATCTAATATTAAACTGGCGCACTCTGCTGACAGTATTGATACGGTGACGTATAAAGTAAATGGAGAGGTTGTCCAGGGTAGTAAAAACTATTGGGCTCAGGGAATTCCCGGTCTTACTGAGAAAAAATATGAAATCACGCTGGATGTTGTCAGTAAAATGGGACAGCGTGGTACAGCATCAGTAGATTTTGATGTTGTAAAAAACGCCGCTCCGCAATGTGTGCTAAGCCATACAGAATCCAATATGAGCTGGAGTTTCACAAATAAATGTGTCGATACTGATGGCAAACTGGTTCGTTATGAATGGTATATCAATGATGAACTAAGGAATGTTTTTGGCAGCACTGCGACACTATCGAAAAATCTTAATCGTGGGAAGCAAGATATCCGTGTAGTCGCATATGATGATAGTGGAGATTCAGCAACACAGCGCACGGTCGTATATGGCCCAGATGAGGAAAAATCAAAGGCTGTAGAAACAACTGGTACATCGCAGTAAGACAAATTTATGTACTGAAATAGAAGCCGGGACAGTAATGTCCCGGCTTTTTGTCTTTGGTCTTTTGAATTGATTTCGTCGGAAAAGTTACTTTGCATGAACGGTGATACAAGTCTCATGAATCACCAATCAATGGCAATAATGAAAGAAAAAGAGGGGCGTAAATTATCAGAAATAACTGGCTTTGTAGAAATAATGACGGTCCAAAACATGGATAATAGGTATTAAGGTAATGTAAAAATTAGTCCTTTGGTTCCGGTATCTGAGAGAAGCAGGTTATGAGCGAATACATACCTAAGAAGCGTGGGTTACTGAGTTTTGATTGGTACGTGCCGATCAATTTGGCAATTCTGATACTGGTACTGGCCATCTTCTTTACTCGATTTACATTTGGACATGGGCTATTAAATGGTTGTTTACCTGCTGATTTTTACATGATTGACTTGAAAGATAAATCTGTCAAGGCAGGAAACATCATTGCATTTCATATGCCAAAATCAGTCCGATTTATACGTGAAAATGAGAAGGTTATTAAAATTGTGGCGGGGGTAGGCGGAGATCGCCTAAGAGTCACAATGGATGGCGTTTATAACGGGAGCAAGTTTTATAAAGCTAATGCCAGACGTATTTCAATGAAATACAACATACCTGCTGAGTCTATTGAAAGAGAATTAACTATTCCGAAAGGAGAAGTTTTTTTAATTGGCCAAACGGATCACTCATGGGACTCACGATTTTGGGGGCCGGTTAAGTTGACTTCAGTTATTGGGAAAACATATGCGATCTATTGAATTAAAAACAACGATTAAGCCTCTGGCCACCTGCCTGGCGTTTTACGCCTTGATGTCCACCGCTACGGCTAGCCCCCAGTATCAACAGGTTGCTGACGACATTGCTAGGCAAGCTCAAGTATTGGGCGCTCAGTCAACGCCGCCGGAAACAGCAGAAGGCCCGCTCTCGTCAGGCTCTCTGGATTCTCCGGATGTCCAGAAGTACGTCCGCCAGGCTGAAGCTTTGAAGCAAAACAGGGACATCAGTCAGCCAACGAATCGGGGCTATGTACCGGGTATGAATGCTGACAGTGTGCAGGCGGTTATCGATCATACTCAGGCTATACGCGCTCAGAATAATAATTCTGAAGCAGTTAATGACATTATTCGCAGACGTGATGAAATTCAGGGAAATATTCAGCTGAACGACTCAGCACTGAAGTCTGTCGAAAATAAACCAGAAGTAATGCGCAGCCAGTCGACGAATATCGAAAAAATGTTTGGTACCTCAGGGATCACCGCCGCTGACTTCGAACGAAAAATAGATAGCAGACGGGAAGAGGTGCTTTCGACAGAAAACGGTATCACTATCTTTGCGTCATTTAGCCTGCCTGATTACGTCCTAGAAGATCTACTCCGTACCGCGTCACAAAATAAGGCGAGAGTGGTTTTTAATGGTCTGAAGAAAGGCACGACGCGTCTTCCGGAGACTCAGGCTGCAATCAATCAGTTGGTGGTGAAGGGGAAGTTTGACTCTCCACTGATTACGATTGACCCTGATGCGTTTGACCAGTACCAGGTCACGCAGGTCCCGACAATTATCTCCCGTGAGGAATCCCGATTCGCTAAAATGGTCGGTTCGTTTAACGTTGATTTCTTCCAGCGAGAACTGGCCAGAAATCCCGATCAGGATATTTTACCTAATGCTGGTACGACCTATCCGGTCGAAGAGAAAAGCATTATTAAAGAGCTCGAAGAGCGAGCACAAAAGTATGACTGGGAGGGCGCCAAGAAGCGAGCTGTTGCAGACACATGGAAGAACCAATTCATGGTTAATCTGCCTCCGGCTCAGGAGCACAAGGAATGGTTAATTGACCCGACTATCAGGGTCACTCAGGACGTGAAAGATAAGCAGGGCCGCGTCATTGCTTCTGCGGGCGAGCTGATTAACCCGCTGAGCAGGTTCCCGCAGAACCTCACCATGATAATTTTTGACCCATTGAATCCGGGGCAGCTTGATTGGGCTGAGAAGCAATATCGCCAACTTCTTGGCAGCGGACAGGTTATGCCGATGTTTACGCGAATTAAACAGGAAAATGGTTGGGACCATCTGAATGATCTGCGCGAGAAATTTAACGGGAAAGTATTCAAAGTCAATGAGCAAATTATTTCCCGCTTCCAGATTAAAAACACTCCAGTGTTGATTTCAACTGAAAAAGATAAATTCCGGATAACGCAATTCAGTGAAGCTGAAATACGTGGTGTTGGAGAAAAAATCTCGGCAGAGGAGAACTGATATGAAGATCGGATTTATTTTAGGGGCGCTGCTGGCCACATGGCTGACTCTGAATTACCCGGACCTGATGAGAGAGTATTTCAACAAAGTGGTTACGTATATGGAAAGCGTGACAACATTCATTACTAAATAGTGAGCGTGCCGGTGAAGAAGCTAAAAAAGTTACTTTTGGAAATTTTGGTTGCTGTCATGCTGTCATTTTCCCTGCCTGCAATGACCATGGCCGCAGATACCGGCGTCCCGGGAGCAATGTGCCAGTCAGCTGGTGTGTGGCAGGGACTAATCAAAAATATCTGCTGGAGTTGCATCTTCCCGATGCGGATCATGGGAATTGGTGCGGCACCTGAAGGTGCCGCACCCTCACGCCCCGGCTGCTATTGCACAGACCAAAATGGGATACCAGAAATCGGATGGCAGTTAAGTTTTTTCCAGCCAGTTAAAATCGTAGAAGTAGTGAAAAGCCCATGGTGCAGCCCATTTTTGGAGGGAACCATGTTGCAAAAATCACAGTTCGATATTGGCAAGAGCAATACTAACCAGCCTATGACTGCTACAGAAGCCGGATTCTACGACGTACATCTCTGGGAATTCCCGATCATGACAATGTTGAAATTGCTGATAATCGGTGAATGTACAGCAGAACCTTATATTGATGCCAGTCTGACGTATATCAGCGAAGTTGATCCAATGTGGGAAAGTGATCTGTTGACGCTCGTGCTGAACCCCGAAGCTGTGGTATTTGCAAACCCTATTGCCTCAATGGTATGTGCTGCTGACTGCGTGGCAGTGACTGCCGGAAAGGATAATTTGGCTGCCTATTTTTGTGCCGGTTGTGATGGTAACTTGTACCCGCTTACAGGGCACGTCTATGCGAATGATGATGCCGTCAGAACCAGTTCACTTATTACACAACGACTACTAACTAAGTTACATCGGCAAGGAATGCTAATGAGAACAATGGGAGCAGATGCAATGTGTGAGAAAACATGGGAATACTTCACTCCTCGTTCACAATATAGACTTTCAATGCTTTACCCAACGCCAGAAGCTAAAGGGCCTGATTGCTGCCATAGGCTTGGTGACTCCGTACATGATTGGTCAACACTGAAAGGTGGACGAAAGAAAATAGGCATAGATAATTATGTCTATATGCTATGGAGATATAATGACTGTTGCGTCCGTTTTAATCCCGGTGCTTAATTGCAGGAGGCTTTTAATATGAAAACTAGGAAATTAATTGCTTCAACAATTATTGCGTCTATGCTCGCAAATACTATGAGTTGGGCATTTTACGTTTCGCTCATTAACATGGTTATGACACCAAAAATATACGCAGCTGATGCGATATTTGATCAGTTGGAAAACAATTTTGACCTTGCGAACCCCAACGCAAATCGAAATGCAACAACAAGTGCTCAGGATATTGTAGAGAAGTACAAGAATGCTGATTCCGGGGAAAACCTGAGCGGAAAAATATCAGATAAATATGTAGGTAAAGCAGATTCAATAAACTTAGACGTTGGGAAGTACGGGGCGCTGAACTCAAACGAAAGTGTTATGAGTAATGCTGCATCTGACGGCAAGTCGATCGGTAAGACCGTACAGTTACCGAGCATGACGGGCGGTACGATCAACTCTAATTATACGAAAGAGGGGGCAAAGTTACTTTCCAGAGACAGTAGCGGTAACATTGGTATAAGTAACAACACGAATACAACGGCAGGAACCAAAACCAGTACAGGAGAGCTATTCAGCTCAGAGCAGAAGCACAGTGATATTCAGTTTAATTCCGGTGGCCGGTATGGAGATGAGGATGGATTCATCAATGACATCAAAAATCGAAAAAGTCAGCTGTTTGAAGCGCAGAGTTACGATGGGGTTGCCTACCGTACACTGGTGAATGCAAATAAAGACAACCCAGCATCTAATATTAAACCTAACGACCCTATGTTCAATGCTGGCCGAAATGAAATTGGTAATGCTGTAGCCGGTACAGGCAACTGGCTACAGAGTTGCAATACGGAAACAAAAAAACAAACTATTACTACGCACTATCCAGATTATAAAGAGTTTTACTGCAACTCACCCAAGAAAGATAACTTTAATAGTTGCACAATAACTCGTGATTTTTCCGTACCTGTTTATATCTCAGGTGGTAATGGTGATATGTCTATGTGCGGGGATAATTGTGTGAGGGTCTGGTTCGGCAGAAGAGACGACAACTATTGGAACGATGGAGTATATGACAACTCATTAACCTTAAAATTTCATCCTGATGCAAAGCTTGCAACTGCGAAAATAATTAATGCAGAGTGGGATGATCATATGAGGGTCACGCTTGATGGAACGCAGATTTTTGCTCACATAGATGGAGAATATAGAAGTAGCAATTATCCATCACCACAAGGGCCATGGGAGCTGAAAAAATCATGGAAGCTTGACAAAGTCTACGATATTACCGACCAGGTAAGAAACTCTGTATATCAGGAGGTGGACCGTGAAGTGACAATGGCGTCACGTGTTTGGGTAGGTGGCGGTGGGGAAGGCTATTTTGAAGTTGAGCTGACTTTTGAAAATATGAAGCTGGAGGATAAACATATACAGGAACCCGCAGGTTGTTTTGATGCAGTACAAACGCCGAATTCATTCTGTCGGTTTGACCGGTTTGTGAACATGGATGTCGGTACAAAGCGGCTCCCGGAAACTGTGCTTAAAATGGCCACACCGCTTTATAAAGGCGATACCGGGTTCTTAACCTGGAAAACAAACCTTGAAGGTTACTTCTGTGATCCCCTGGCGAAGGAAAAGCTGTGCTCATATGATGCGAAGGGAAACATCATGAAAGACGCCGCAGGAAAAGACCTCTGCTACAACTACGACGACATTAAAAATATGCCTGACGCTTGCGGCACATATAAAAATGATGCTGCGTGTGTGCTCGATACACAGACTTGTGCAGAAGGTTGGTTCGATGAAGGCACAAATACATGCTACATGTATGAGCAGAAATATACGTGTGACAGAGGTAAGGACGTCGTCAGAGAGGTAGAGTCACAGACTAACGCCTGTGTAGGTATGATCCCATGTTCTGGTGGAACATGCGAAACCGGCCCAAAAGAGGAAAACAATGATTTTGGGAAAGTGGCCGCGTACTCAAACATGGTTCAGTACATGCAGGGTGAGGCAAAATGCGAAGATCCCAACGACCCTAATTCCTGCTCCGTCTTTGAGGGGAAAGCAGAATGGTGCGGCAGGTCCGTTGGTTTTGTGAACGGGCTGGCCAAAACAGATTGCTGCGAACAGCCACAGGGTACCGCTGGCTCACTAGAGGCGATTATGCTGGCTGGGTCGATGATCCGAAACACGAACTGGACACGAGTGAATGCTCAGCTGGTAAGCTGGACCGGTGGGGAGAGTGGAACCTGGGCTTCAATGGCTAACTCGGTTGGTGAATGGACAGCATCGGCAGGTAAAACTGTTGGTCAGATGTGGAACAATGTCACCAGTTCGCTAACCAGCGTCTACGAAAATGTGGCCGGTAACCTTGGGCGAACAGTAGGTTCATCCACTGCTGGTGGAAGTGGTCAACTTGCTAAGGAGACAATGAGCTCTTTCGGGCTTGGTACCCTTAAGAAGATGGCCATGGAAAAAGCATATGACTTGCTTCCCGATACAGTAAGGGACTTCGTTTTTAAAAATGTAGCGACAACGGGTGGCGAAGTAGTCTTTTCAGCAGCAATTCAAAACTTTATGCTTGCATTAAATGTCATTGGCTGGATTTATACCGCATATCAAATAACAAAAATGTTGCTTGAAATGCTTGTGGCCTGTGATCAAAAAGAAATGGAAGCGTCTATTCATAAAAATCAGAAATCCTGTTTCACACTGGATACTGAACGCTGTGTTAAATATCTCAATATGGGATTTACAAAGAAGTGTGTTAAAAAAGCAACAGACATGTGCTGCTACAATTCAATGTTATCTCGCGTGATTATGCAGCAGGCGTATCCTCAACTTGGAATAGATCCGGTTGCTTCGAGTTGCGTTGGATTATCAATTAGTCAAATACAGAGATTAGATTTTGATAAGATCGATTTAACTGAATGGATTAACGATGCCGTCCAGGTCGGAGAAGTTCCTGATCAGTACGCTACATTCTCCGAGTCATCGATAACAGAAAATTTGCCATTTAAAAATGAAAATTACCAACTTCCATCCCAAAGAACGAAAGAATCAATGGGTGGTGAGGATAATATGATAAAAGCTAGACAGGAAAATAATCAGGCAATTAAAGAGGAGAATGTGGACTGTAGCTATCTACCACGGCCCGCGATTTGTGAAGTTGGGTCAACTTATGTAGACCCAATTACTGGGAAGGAATTACCAAAATACTAAATGTAGGGGCTGTAAAGCCCCTTTATTTTTATTTTGCTTTAAGAGTTTTTTCAGGGAAACCCTTCTGACCATATTCTCCTGCGAAAAGATAATAATCTTTACCGTTAATAGATGCAGCAACGCCACCTGGGGTAGTGAATTTTGGACTGTCAGAACGGAAAATAATACCTGAGAAGTTAGTACTAGATTCATTGCCTTTAAATGGAATGAATACGTAACGAACTACTGAATAATCACCGGCAGGTAGATTAAGTTGAGGGATTTCAGATCCAGACGCTGGGCGAATAACCTGGAAGCTGTACATGGACTTAGTCGGCATTACGTCGGCAGCTGGCTTTGAAGGGAGGTCGCAGGTACTCCATTTATTCATCACTGCCATATCAATCTTGCATGAAGCCAGAGCCGCACTTTGCTTCGAAGGATTGAACCCGAGTGCCACCTGTGACTCTTTGGTGTGATTATAAACATATGCAGCACCGGCACGTACTAAGCTTTCATCGTTATAAGGAAGTTTTTTAGGGTTCGGGACAAAGACGACGTATTGGTTAACCTGGATATATTCAGCGTCAGAGGAGCTGTACATTGATCCCAAACTCATAATACTTAATCCACTGAGCCCTCCTGTAACATAGCCCATAGAGCCACTAATTAGCAGTTTGGAAAGCAAGTTATCTGCATCGCCACCCGGCTGGACTGTTTCTTCATTAAAAGTAACGTCAAAACCGGCCAAAGAGTAAGCATTTTTGGCTACCGAGTCTTTAGAATTAGCATGCCAGTAGAGCCCATGAGTGTCGCTGTGCTGTGCAGAATTCGGGGTTTTACCAGCATCCCGGGCACAACCAACCAGCGATGCACTGGCAACAAAAGCAGAAACCAGAGATACAAAACGTTTAGTTTTCATTTGAGACCCTTCTTTGAATGATTTTTTTGTCTAGAAGCATTATTTCATACTCGTCAGTTTCTCAAACAACCAAAATGCAGAAAAAATGAAAAAATGTGAAGCGAACAAAAACCAGTCTTGTAAAGAAAAATCCCTCTAAATTAAATCGTATAATCAGTGGGACTAAATATTCAGAGGCTTTTATGGGTAAACCAACAGATGAGCAAAGGGTCATCATTGAAAATGCAAACGCAAATAATATGGTTATTGCAGCACCAGGGTCTGGGAAGTCATTTACGATGATCGAGGCTGTGATCTCAATCCTCAGGCAGTTCCCATATGCCAAGGTTGGAATGGTCACATTTACTCGCGCTGCAACAAATTCATTGGCTGAAAAGCTGAAAAGTCGGTTAAGTAAAAAAGACCAGGATAGGGTGCTGGTAAATACTTTCCACGGCTTTATCCGGATGCAACTGGACATGGTCAACTGGAAGGGCAAGATGCTGATTAGCTCGGCACAGCGTTCTGTAATTCATCGTGCGTTAAAGGAGTCAGGCGCGCCTTTCCGTTACCCGGAAGCTGAATTTGCTATTGATGCGATTGGAAGGGAAATGGATACAGACATCATTTCAGTTCGCCATACGCGTCAACAAATCCACTTGTTCAACACATACCAGGCAATATGTCAGAAAGACCACGTAGCTGACTTAAATGCACTCTCACGTTTTGTCGTGGGCCAGATGCACTCAGGAAAAATGCAGCCACTAAATTTGACGCATTTAGTTGTAGATGAGGTGCAAGACACCGACTCGATTCAGTATGCCTGGATCGCACTACATACAAGGGGTGGTGTTAACACGAGCATCGTAGGGGATGATGATCAGGCAATCTATTCTTTCAGGGCCTCCGGCGGGGTAAAAATATTCCAGCAATTTGAAAAACAATTCAGGCCAAACATATTTTATCTAAATACCTGTTTCAGGTGTGAACCAGAAATTCTTAAGGTTGCAGGGGCATTGATTGAAAAAAATGTTTACAGATACGTTAAGGATCTGCGTTCAGCTAAAAGTGGTGGTGGAAAAGTTAATTTCCGCTCATATGTTGATATGGATGAACAGATTCAAGGCATCCTCAATCTAATTAACCAAGACCCAAATGGCTGGGCAATCCTTAGCAGAGGTAATGCACATCTTGATCAGCTTGAAAGCCTCATAGAGCAGCCGGTTCTTCGTTATGGAGGCAAGTCCTTTTGGGATGAGAAAGAGACGAGCGACGTACTGCATCTGATGGCTTTCTTTCGGCAGTCCAACGATGTTCGATTAATGAAGAGGGTGCTGGCGCTTTTCGGTGAAAATGAAGAAGTTTTGGATCAAACAGCATTTAGCATGAAAGGGAGAAAAGTAACTTTTGGTGAACTGAGCATCCCAGATGCAAGTTCCCTGGAAACAAGAACACTTCACTCAAACTTCACCCGGTTTACACAGGAGACTCGGGATAAAGTTGAAATCGAAAAGCGCTTCGCAAATCTGATTAAATGGATGGAATTGTCATCAATAAAAATGAGGACTCAGAAAGGTTCACCTTCACTGACACGAATTGCGTTAGATACCTGTAAGCAATGGGCTGAGAAAAATGGCTGGCAAAACATGATAAATCGAGCTGCGGCGATGTGTTTGGGGCCTAAAAAGAAGGATGAGGAATATACGCCGGATAAAGTAGTTTTATCGACATTGCATGGTTCGAAGGGGCTAGAATGGAAAAAAGTCATTATTATGAGTTGCAATGCTGACCAGATCCCAAGCAAGAGATCAGTGGGGCAGGAAGCGATTGAAGAAGAGAGAAGACTTCTATTTGTAGGATTTACACGAGCAGAACAACAGCTGCATGTAATGTGGTACGGTGATCCGTCCTTCTTTTTAAGCGAATGCGCCGAAGAAAAATTGAAAGAGGCAGCGAATATGAGAATAGAATCAAATTTAACAGAAGAATTTTCCAATCAGTATTTACAATAATGACTCTATGTTGTATAAGAATATTGAGCTTTGTATTATCGCTCCCACATTTCAAGTAACTGACAAAAGTTACTTTGCGCATTAAGCGCGGATTCAGCCGTGAAAAGCGGCCAGCTTACTTAAGCTGCAAGGCACCACCGGCAAAATGTCACCTTTGTCGCTGGTGCCTTTCCTATGCCCGTAAAAAGGCAAACCGAATTTACCAAATCGTAACTAATTTAGCTCTTGATTGAGCTATTTTCGTTGCGTACTTCTAATGCCAGAAAGTATAAATCAGGCGGTTCATAGCTTACGGGAGATGAATGACAGGCTTTGCCTTTGTGTTGGAATATTCCATTATTCCTTCCTTCTTACTATATATAGGTGACCCCAAATGTCTAAAAGCAAAGCACGCAGTAAAGCCCTTCTTCTGGCCTTCGCCGATCTGATTCCGGATATGGACAAGGCAGTTAACAAGAAGTTATTGGAATCTCTGATTATTTACTCAGGGCATGATAATGACCTTATTGTTATTTTGAATGAAGACGGACCAACTATAATTGAACTGAACTCTTTAAAATCGGTTTCTATGCTGGCCCAAAAGCTTTCAGCTTTTTCAACTTATTATCATGTAGAAATGCAGCAAATTCATGTCAATCCAATTGACTTTGAGAAGGCTTATAAGCTACTCAAAGAAGCACCTGCAATTCCCATGTTTAAAACTTTAGCTGAACTGGATAAGTTTTTAAATGAAGAGTTTGAAAAGTATGGGTTGAACACATTCCTTGATGTGGATGACCTAGATTATTCACTCGATAAATCCAGAGAGTTAAAAAATGATCAGTTGATTGCCTGGGTTTCTGAAATTATTGTGAAGCGCGATAAATTAGCATTGCGTAATCGCTTTAATGAAGTGACAAAGGCACATTATGAAACTGTAGATGCATTGTATGCAGCCGTCCGTCCCTTAATGAAAGAATTAGGTTTTCCTGATGAACTCATGCTACATACCTTTAGTGAATTGAGCGTTTTCGATTCCAAAGGCTGGGACCATGCTATCAAATCTAAAATTGAATTTCTCACAAAACGAGAAGCGCAATATTTAGATGACAAAATGAAGGCAGAAAAACGGCAGTTAACAATTGATGAACTTTTGACTCAAGCCAATAGCGCTAAAACAGCTAAAGAACCAAGACCTTTTGGTCAGACGTTTTGTTTTGCTGTTCTTGGCATGATGTCATTGATGTTCATTGTAAATAAATTTATTTAATCCTGTTAAGGGGGAACCCTGACAGGGCTTCTCTTTGATTAAAATGAGGAGAGAAGAAATGTCACATCTTGAATATGTTAATGAAGTTAAAGTGTCCGGGATAGTTATCAGTGCAATGGAGAAAGAAATGACTGACGGTAACGTTGGGTTATTAATAAAGCTCAAAAACAGAATGAAGACTGAAATTAATGGTGAAATCGCTGAGAGAGAATTTTCTATTCAAATCAAAGTGTCACCAGAAATGTATTCAGGCTGTTTCACTGGTATAAATCAAGGTGATGAGTTAATGGTCTCCGGTTATCTTGTTGTGGATATTGTCACGTTGGAAGGGAGAGAGCACCCTCTTGACTACATGAGAGTCGTTGCAACAAGTAAGTTAGCTCACATACCTAAACCCCCCAAGGGTTTTGGGCAAAGTAGCTTTAGACAGATCTGACATTTAAACCACCCTAAAGGGGAGAAATCCCTTCATGGGAGATCTCCCTTTGGAGGCCCCATGAAACAAAAAATTAGCTCGACATCATTTATTGGTAAACAAATGGATTTTTTCTCTATATTCGATTTTGAAGAAGAGGAAAATGAAATAATACCCATAGTTGAGTCTCCGCTTGAATATATAAATAATGCAATAGCCCAAAAGCAAAGCATGCAATCAGAAGAAAAACATTCTGGCCCGGAACTGGTGCCTCATGTGTCGGATGATGTTGCATTGCTAGGTCATTGTTCCAAATTACTCAACAATCAAATTCTGCATGGAATTAGTTTTGCTTCTGAAACTGATTATCTCTTCACTTTAGAAGAATACAATGCAGAATTAGGTGGTCTGGTTATCGACTGGGCTCCTGAAGATGTATATCAGTTATACGTCGTCGCAATGGAAGAGTCGTTGGAAAACGTTAAATATCTTGTCTTTACAAAATCACTCTATACAACTGATGAATTCGGAAATATCAAAGTGAATCCGCTTCTTGAAGCAGAAACACGTTGGTATATGTCGCAGTCATTTGAGCTTACATGTGCCACTCATGGTATAGATGCTATTGAGTTTAGGTCAGAGCTTAAAAAAAGCTTGTATGAATACACGCACAGTTTTGAAAGTGAAAATGTTAAATTATCTCAATATCATCAGGATAAAGAGATTATTTTGCATGATTGTAAAGAAGATATGGGATGGGATATCTTTTTCGACCGTGACTATTTATTGGCAGAAAATAAACTGGCAGTAAAATGGACTGATCGGGATATAATGGATGTCTATTCTAAAGCATTTAAATCAACAATTAATTTGTTTGAAAAACTTGTCGTAAATAACAAGTTAACATTAAGGGATACATCAGGTTGGGTTATCGTAAACCCTACATTTGAGCGCCAGTTCGAATGGATTGAATCTGAAGTATTCGAAATTGTAGGGACTCATCTTGGTTACAACGTTGATGCTATCAGAAAACAGATGGTTACAGCGTGTAAGATGACCTTCAACTAATATGCCACTGGCAAACATCTGCCAGCGGGCGGTGTTTGCATTTTACCGGAGTTTTAAAAATGACTAACGCCGCAACTATATTAGAAACCGAAAATTCATTACTGGAAGAAAATATTGGTAATCTGTTACCCGCAAATGTTATATCTACAAAAGCATATGCGAATAAGGAACAATATTACCTGGTTAAGGCCAAAGATTTGTTTGGTATTCCTGAAATGTCCGAGGATATGATAGTTCCAGTATTTAAACGTTTATCTCCACATCGTGCAAACCTGAATAAGGATTATATACCGAATGCTCGTATACTTGAGCAAGTAGTACAATTGCTCGTAAGTAACGATATAGATTTAAGTGTATGCCTGAAAGGGGAGTCTGGTTCTGGTAAGACTGAAATGGCAATGTACATTAGCCATATGCTGAATTGGCCGCTAACCATAAAGCAAATCAACAGTAATATTCGTGCTGATGAACTTGAAGGTGAGCGTAGTCTCATTAACGGAAACACCAGTTTTGTGCCCAGCGAGCTTGTAACGGCGTTTCAGGAAGGCCACCTCATTCTTCTGGATGAAGTGGACAAGATTGACCCTGATACCGCCGCGAAGCTGCATATGCCTATAGAGCGTAAGCCCTGGTCACTAGCCGCCAACGGTGGCGAAGTGGTTAATGCCAATAAGTTTACGCGGTTTATGGGTACAGCAAACACAAACATGAGTGGGGGATCTCGTAAGTTCGTTTCATCACAGCGGCAGGATGCAGCGTTTATTAAACGCTTCCTGATTGTGGAGATGGAAAGGCCTTCAGAGGTTGCATTAACCAACGTTTTGCTTAAACGCTACAATAGCCTGCCTATGCTGGTAATTGAAAAATTCGTTTCGGTAGCCGTTGCAGTAAACAACATAGGAACTGAAGACAGTGTAATGGATATTCGTCAGCTTGTGGCATGGGTTGGAACGTCGATGACGTTAAAGACCATGTCCTTACTGGATACGTTTAAAATTGCTTTTGCGTCGGCTCTGCCTGCACATGCCAGTGGTATGGTGCTGGAAGCCATCGATTTAAAACTCGGTGACGATAAGAACCGTACAATGGAGTATTACACTGCAAAAAAGTAGTTATAGATGGGACGAGTTATCAGAAGGCTGAATGCCTTGTGACAGACTTTGCTCATCTTTCGTTTTACGGTTTTTTGAGTGCAGACGGGGATGAAACTTTCGCGATTGCACAGGAAGGAAATCAATATATAGGTCTTAAGCAGCACAATAATGACTATTCATTTATTTGTTATCAAGATTGTGACAAAGATATGGAAGCCATGATTAAGGGCCTTGAATCAAAAGGATTCATGTATCAAGGAAGTATTCAATCGACGTCTGTCGAGAGTGAATTTCCTGGAATTCTTTTAACAACACTTGAGAAGTAATAATCTTAACCCTATCGGGAAATCTTTCCCGACAGGGAGGTTTTCCCATTTTTTTAATCTGGAGAAAACCTATGACTTTCAATACTTCTAAACTTAATAAAGTTTCCGCTAAGCAAATCTGTGATAACTTTGTAAAAGCACATCCTGATTTGTTGGAAGGTGCTGTTATAACAAAAATCGAAATCAGTGGTTGTCAGGGCTCTCGGCGTACCGATAAAATCGAACTGTCCTATGGCGGCGATGATATAACGGACCAGAAGAGCGTGTCTAAAAGTGAAGTTCGCTGGATAGACATAAAGGCACTGAGTTTCAAAAGCACTATCACTAGTCGAATTTCAACACTCTGTTCACGGTTGTGTATCCGCTATAGCAATATGTGGATTTTGCCTGTCGAAAGAATGGAGGAGTTTCTGGAAGAGGCACAAGAAATTGAACGTGAATTTCAAGCCGGTATCCAGAATGTGGTTGATAACTATGACACTCATATTCAGGCTGAGAAAGATCGCAGTCCGTTGATGTCAGATTTAATCGACCAGTTGAAATTAACGAAAGATGATTTTATTAAATCATTCCGGTTTAATCTGGCGCATTTCATTCCGTTTTCACCGATTAGTGTGGAGGGGGATGAAACACAGGACTTTTATCAGGAACAACTGATAATCGATTTGGCCGATGAAGCTATGAAGGTTTATGCAAAAATCAGTAAAAATGATAATTTGCGTTCCAGCACGATTGACCGATTAAAACAGATGCAAGATAAAATCATTAGCTTTATGTTCATTCATAAAGAGGCGGTTGTTCTTGCAGAAGCTATCAAGCACGTCATGAATAATTTACCCAAAGGCGCCATTTCTTCTCCCCGTGATGTTGCGGTGTTAAAGCAATGGTTCTATTTCATGAGTGATGCGTCAATGCTGAAACGTATTATTTCTGGTGAGCAGAAAGTAACAGATTGGCTGGATTCCATTACCCGGTCATTCAATATTGATTCACAGGATAATACGGCTAACTCTCAGAATGCTTTTGAGGATGATGTTTTTTCTTCAGCAAATGTGTTCAGAGAAGATCCGCTTGAAGAAGTTGAGAAAAACGCAGTAACTGCACCTTTGTCTGCTGTTGTCCCTGAAGAAGATGTTTCCCTTCAGGCCAGTGGTAGTAATAGTGCTTTTAACAGCGAACTCGAACTGAACGGCTGGTGATTTAGTCTTGTAAAAATAACCCCAGATGGGTACTTCACCATCTGGGTGAGTACCCTTTATTAATTAAAGGTACTCAAATGAAATTTGATTTGAAATCTTCACCCCGCCATATTCAACGCCTGACGAATATAGCCAGCGTGATAAGCGGTATAAGTGGTCTTAATGTTGTAATAGACAATAAGGTACATACACCTTATTTCAACAGCGAAAAGAACGTTTGTGTATTACCTAATGGTGATTATAGCGATGAGAAATTCGTCAAGCTAATTGAAGGGTTTATATGTCATGAAGCTGGACACGGTCGCTATACAGAACATGAAGTATACCGTGAAGCTTTTGTTGGGGAACTGATTAATGCAGATGGCTTCATCAGTATAGATGATAAGCTGAACGCTGAATTTCAAACCCTTAAACAAAAGAAAATCGCATATGCCCGGGCTTACCGTCTACATGGACTTATTAATCTCTTTGATGATGTCCAGATGGAAGAGAAAACGGGTATTGACTATCAGGAGGCAAAAAAGCGCCTCGCGGTAAGTTATGCCTTGATGGTTGAAGCTGGGCGAATGACGGTTGATGTTTCTTCAAGCCCTCAAAACCCTGTTCAGTTTATTGAAATGTTCCTGCTTAATACATTGCGGGTTAACGTTCTCCAGCAAGAAGGGCATAAAGAAACGCTTGATCCATTTTTCGATTATGCAAAGAAAATCCTTGAGCCTGTAATTTTAGAAGTTGATGAGATTATTCATCAGGCTCTAAGTTGCAAAAGTACGCAAAATTGCGATTCTCTGGCGCGTAAAACCTTGGCTCTTTTAGAGCGTTTACGGGATGAAGCCAAAGAGAAACAGCAAGAAGAGGATCAGAATAAAGACCCGCAAAACGACACAGACAATTCATCTGGCTCTGAGAATGAACCTGATTCCGAAACCAATGGTGACAACCAGGGTGAAGGGGATGGAGATTCCGAAGAGCAAGACGATGATGCTGGTAATGGTAAAGCACCTATGGAAGATAATGAGCCGTCAGAGCAATCTAAAGGGGATGAAGAAAGTGCTGAGAGCGGTAACGGTGAACCTGATGGAGAGCCCGAAACCGATGAATCGGCTAACCCTGACTCGTATGATGCTGACGGAACTCCTTCCCAAATCGACAGTTCCAATGGAAATCCTTCCGATGGGGAAAGTAACTTTTCTCCTGAGCAGTGGAGTATCCTTGCCAAATTGCTGGATGATTTTCTTAACAGCGATGAGGAAAGTGAAGATTTTCATGAGGCTCTTGCAAATGAAATCTCCGTAATTGCTGCCAGTGTGTCGGATGAGGTTAAAGCTGAATTTGGTGCAAATGAGTGGGATCTTCCAGATTTGCTTATTGATCTGAATGTCTACAATGAAGCATTAAATATCAGTCAGACTCTTGGGGCAGACTTATCTGTTTTACAGCAGGTAAAAATGCGTGGTCAATTTAAAACCCGTGATAGAGGCTTGTCATTCGACATTAATCGATTGATCCAGTCTCCGATGGGTGTGAGGGATGTATTCCGGTCGCAAAGCGAATCTAAAAACCGGGGCCACGTCGGCTTGGTTATTGTTCGTGATATTTCAGGTTCTATGATTCTGGATCACCGTTATATCCACGCAATTAAGACTGACCTTGCATTAACTTTGGCGATTGAAGCTAATTCAAAAATGCACGTTGCTAATGTGATTTATCCGTTTGTCGACAAAGACTTTGAAGTTATCAAAACGTTTGATGAAAACGCGGAAGAGACGCTTTCAAAATTTTCACTCGGCTGTAAAGGGAATAATACCCCAACGGGTTCCGCCTTAATGGCTGCTGTAGAATTGTTACTTGAAAGCCAGTTTGACAGGAAAATTGTTTTCCTTATTACTGATGGTTATCCGACAGAGTCTGATTACACCATTAGTGATGTTCTTACGGTAGCTGAAAGTAACGGTATTGAAATCGCTGGTGTAGGCATTAAAACTGATGAGTTAATTGGTTTTGATGAGGGCACCTTCGTAAATGTTGATGATATTTCTTTACTGCCGAATGTGGTCAGTAAATTAGTACATCAAATTCTATCTAATTAACTCTACCCAATCGGGGCAAAATGACGCCCGGTTGGGTCGTTTTGCTCCCTGAAGGATTAAGGAGCAATATATGACTCAGATAAAGACTTACCGTGTCGAGTATGAAAAAGTCGGGATGATGCATCGTGTCCGTATTTTTGGTCGCATGGGTGAAGTTGTCAAAAGTGAATTGCCAAAAGAAGTAATTCTCCGGGATGTATCTATACCGGAGGGTAATGTAAAAATGGCAACATCAATGGTTGATGGTTTTATCCAGCGTCTTGAAAATAATGGCTTCAAGTCTGAAGCGTAATTGTTAAGGGCCATTATGGCCCTTATTCTTAGATTCTGCGTTGTGGGTTTCTCCCTGTTTTCTGCATCGCAGAGGGCATTGAGAAACCCACAATGCCAGATAAGAGAGAACAAAATGACTTATGCATCACCGGCTGTTAAGCGTACACCACATGAAGTATCTGAGCACTTTATTAAAATGGTTCACGCTCGTGTTGCGGAAGCCTCTGGCTGGCGCTATGTATTCGATAGAATACCGGCATTTAAAGATGCTTGTGATAAAGCACCTAGCCAGGTTCCTTGCCCCTTCACCGGGGACGGGAAATCAAAGTTCCGTTTCCGAAAAAAAGACCTCTATACCGGTTGTGCTATTCACAATGATTTCCCTGTGAATGCATTTTGTGACGGTATTGATGTGCTGGCAGAGTATTACAAGTTGAGCAAAACCCAGACTTGTAAGAAGATCTTGACTGATTTCTTTGGTATGGATCTGTACGCTCCGTTAACTGATGCGGATCTCGAAAGTGAACGGCGTTATAAATCAACAGTTCGTGCAACCGAAACGCTTGATAGCGATGAAGTTGAAAAACGGCTGCGTAAACTTGAAGTGTTATATCACTATACAGGTGAAATCAAGCCAGGGAGTCCTGTGGGCATGTATCTCCGAAATCGTGGTCTTAAACGAATTCTGAGTAATCTGCCTAAGGATCTTGGTCTGAACAACCGACTTTACTATATGGATAAGTCACTAGAGAAACCGTCAACTTACCCGGGAATGATCGCAATTTATCGTGATACACGGGGACGTCCTCTGACAATCCATAGAACGTTCGTAGAGAAAAATGGTGATAAGGCTCGGGTAGAGAATCCGAAACTGATGATGAAACCGCCTGCCGATATGACCGGCGGCTCAATTCAGCTGTACGACCCACACTACAACTCAGGTACCCGTACCTGGACGTTAGGTGTGGCTGAAGGCATAGAAAACGCGCTGTCAGTAACTGAAGCGACTTCAACACCGTGTTGGGCTGCGAGCTCTGCCTGGTGTCTTGAAAACGTTGAAGTGCCGGATAGTCTACTGCCTCCTCCGGATGTGAAAGAAATACAGTTTTACGTCTGGGCGGATAAGGATGTTGTGAATTCAAGAGGCGCTTGCCCGGGTATGGAGTCAGCAATACGACTTCAGGCCCGAATGGAAGAGTTTTTTGCAAAGCGATATCCCACTTCAGAGCTGACAATTAAAGTCTTTGAACCAGATTTCGATATTCCTGAAGGGACGAAAGGAATCGACTGGAACGAAGTATTGAAATTAACAGGACCTGATGGCTTCCCAGTAAAATGGGCTCCTGAATGTCTTGCTCAGCTTTAAACCCGATAACTCCCCCGCCTTTTTAGGTCGGGGGGGGTTATCTCTTTAGTGTTTAATTTCATAAATACTAAACAGATAATTAGATTTCCTTCGTGAAAATCACCTGTTATTCAGGTTTTTTTTACGGCTGAGATGCTTGCTCAGTTAAATAAATGTGCGGTACATCTGGCTACGGTCGGTTGTATGACGTGGTATATCCATATAACTCAAAACCCCTGACGGGAGTATTACCGTTAGGGTGATGCTCATCGTTTAATATAAGAGAGCATTGTTATGAAAACTGAAAATCAAGACTTATTTAATAAGTTTGCTGCTGTGATTTCATCTCGTATCGTTGAGCAACCATCATCATGCTATTATCTTCATGATAGTGAAGTTGACCTTACGATTTTAAAACACAGCATAATAGATAAGGACAAAAACCTGTTGTATGTAATTCGCCCTTCAGGTACATGTTTGTTACGCTGTGATAAATATTTTTTTCCGAATTACTATCTTACTTGTCGTGGAGATTATAAAGCATTCATTTATGTGCATTTTAATCTTGCTACAGGAAAAGCGGAAGATATCACGTGGCAACAAGCTTTAGAAGTTTTGTCCAAACCGGGAAGGCCCCCATTGAGAGGTTCTCTTGGAAGATTTGATTATTTAAAACTTGTGGTTGATGATCTTCGTACCCGTGGTTATGCCGATTTTCTACCGGCATATAATCTGGATGGACTTCGTCATTTTGCAGTAAAGGATGAGCGACCATCTCTTGTCAGTTATATCGACAATGTCATGGCTCTTTGCGCATAAACATATCACATATTTTAACTACATCCCTGATGGCCAATCCCATCGGGGGGGCCCTCAGCATTTAACCTGGAGGCCTTATGAAATTAGCTACAGATCTTGTCAATGCAGTTCTGATAAAGGATGGTGTTGTACCGGTTTCCATTACTGAGATGCCTGTACAGTCTCTTGTAAATCCTTTGACACAAGTGCATCTCAGCCTGTACCTGAAAACAACGCATTTATCGCGGTTCGTCCCTGACTATGTCGAGACTCTGAAAGATTGTCCGGTATCGTATGATATCGGCCTTGAACTTCAGCAGTGTATCAGCAGTGCTGAATTGCTCTGCGAAGACATGGAATCGCTTGAATTTATCTCTGTATGGATAGAACTCTATACGTGTAATTCAAAGCAACAACGGTTTGAGGAAAGTAACTTTTCTCTTCGTTCCGAAGATATCGAGCTGGCTAAGATGCTAGCTTGTTCCCATGATCTCTTGATTAGCCAGGCTGCTTGTTTCTGGCTTTTATATTTTGATGACTTCATGAGATATGTGCGTAATAGACTCTGTACTTTACTCAGAGAAGTTTTAATACTGATTGCCGGACTGCGGAATGCATTCTTGCACCGTAATGAAGATCAGTTAATTAAGAGAGTGAAGTACGGGAATGAAATGCTGGAGGTAACTCTTAAAGCTATTGCACTATGTTCAATGGACCGGTATCTGAAATCATTTACCTCTTTACGAACAGAAGCGGCAGCTTCGGGTTTTATCAAATGTGTTAAGTCTTATATCAGTACAGGGTGGAGACATGGTTATATAGTCTGTCACTATTATCGAAATGGACAGTCTCTTGGTAAGTCATTACCACTTTTTATAAGTGAGACGTCTGAATACAGTATACAGAAACGAGTAAATCGTCTTATATCTTCCACGATATCAGGGCGAAATAAAGATTTAGGTCTTTCTGATTTCTGATTAACACTACCCATCTGGGGATTACTCCCCTGATGGGCGTAATCCCTTTTTATAACGAGAGGATTACATGAAAATTATCGAGAAAATCATTAATGCATTTCTGATGTCACGCAATCACGCTGTGAAGGTCAGCAATGTTATCTGCTTAACTGGTTGTGACGGTAAATTTACTGGTATACGTTGTGACGCCGATGTTTCATTTGATTTTCTTCATTCGTATGCTAACGCATACAGTTCAATATTTTTAGATATCCCGTTCCCTGGGTTCGAAGACCAGAACATTACGGATTGTGTTAAACGTCAGTTAGATGTAGTGAAAAATAAACAGAATCGGTCTTTCTTTATTGACCATATTAGATTCCCGGTTACTGTCAAGGAAGGATTCACTCTACAGCGCGGTGGTAGTTACGACGTGACTGATAGTGAATATAACAAGCAACGATTGCTGCATTTAACTCGACATGGACGTTTTGGTGAAGACTATCTCACGTACAAAGAAGGACTGAGTCCCTTCTTTTCATTTGTGAATGTAGAATTACATGAAACTATGAAGGAAGGTATTCGTTTAGCACTTGATGTTTTAAATAAGATAACAACTGACCAACCTGACCGTCTTATAAAGGACTTTAAATATCATGACTGTTACAATAGTTATAATGTTCAAATATTTTGTAAGGGGTTGCCAGTTGATATTCTGGAAACGATGATCGCACCTGACTTTTTGTCATCTGACATGTCTGGTAGTCGTCAGATCATCAAAAATGCACGCCGCTATCTTAAAGGCTTTGCCCACAGTAATCGTGTTTACATGAAGTACGGTTGGCGCTTAGCGGATATCGACACGTCTGATTATGCTAAAGTCATGTCAGATAAAGAAATGCATGCCAGAGATGATCTTAAAATGTTTTGCGGTGTCTTTGTTAAAGAGTGCTTCGCATCCGGAAAAGATGAATACGAAGCCTACCTTCAAGAAAGACAACACGCTATTCGTTACGGGTATTAAAACTTATTTTCAACTTATCTAATCCCTGAGGGAACTCTTCCCTTGGGGAGAATTCCCTCTTAACCGAGGGCAATAAAATGAAAGCTATTTATAAATTAATTGAAGCGATGCTGGTGAAGATGGGTTTTGAAGGTGCTGCGATCCAAAGTGTCAATCTGGAAACCGGAGTCATTCAGAGTCTTGTTGTGAAGGTTGATATTCCAGTCCGGACTTTAAAACCGCATTTAATGCGTTATCTGCGCGACTGGGAGCCTTTATGGGGCCCTGACGTGGATAACCATCCTGTTGCACAATATTGCTCAGGAGCTGCGTTGTTGAAGGCTGGGCCGGTCACTCTTGAAACCTTGCAGTTTGAGGTTTCAGTGTCAGCAGCTCACCTGCGTCTTGTTGATGTTGAGCCAGACTGGCTGAATGAAGGTGTGAACCGTGAAAAACTGGACTATGTCTATTATCGTTCCAGCAATGCAGACAAGGATTTAATCCTTGGTATGGTTGAAAACGGTCACAATTTCATCAGCCATCTTCATGGCCAGTTACGGTCACGCTTATCTCAGGTTCTTCCGCTTATTTTCGCAGTTACAGAAAAGGTTGCGGAAAGTTCAGTTCCACAAGTGTTAACCAGGTTCTTCAGTGTTGACCATCAAATCAATACTCAGATAGTAGTTGAACCGGTACCCGTTTCAGTTGCAGACCAGATAATTTCTGCCAACTGGGATGTGAGTAGTATTTCTGGGGCTGACAAGTTCCTGAACCATGTTAATCGTTACCTGTCGGGTAGGGTGATGAAGCGGCGCATTTACGCTGTTATTGAATCTTGCAACGATGGCCCTTTAACTCTCGACGCGAATCTAGGTTGCTTTACTTCACCTCTTCTCGTCACTGAGTACAAAATGGTTCAATCGCATTCTTCATCGCTGTACAGAAAGGCTATAAATAACTCGCTTAAGCAAATCAATTCGTATGCTCCAGAGCATTCGGATGATCTGCTTTACATGTAATTAATAAATAACCCTAAGGGAAGCTCAATCCCTTTAGGGGATGCTTCCTTTATTCTTTCAAGAGGAAGTAGATATGTTTAATGAAAACGATGATATAAATTTTGTTAGCGCCATGCTTAAAAAACAACTTGGTCTGACAGTAATTCAACAGGATATTAAACTGTTTGATAAGTCTAATTTCTTTGAACAACTCTCATTCAAAGCAGAAGTGGCGACTGATGATTTGTTATTCTATCTTGATTCATATATCGAAGAGTTGATAAAACATAAAGCGCCGTATTCTGAAACCGAAGTTCTCCGGAATAAAATCAAATACCTTTTTAAAGTATATGAAAAGTCTGGGTTTCAGAAAATAACAATTCGTGGTTATCATAATGCGCATAGCACTATGAAATTTTTCGATATAGCAACATCAATATTGGCGGCCTCAGAATCGTTGCCTGAATATGATGAATTTCAGAAAGGTCTCAGAAAGGAAATTTATCAGAATAGAATGAGTGTTGACGGGAAAGTTCTTATTGCCCGGTATGCACTGAAGCAATTTTTCCATTCTGATTTTGGCGACTTTATCTATGAGTTTGAGAAAAAAATAACAGAGTGTCTATTTAATTCTCTTCAGGTTATCAAGTCTGTTAAAAATTCATTTCATAGTTTAGGTCAATATCAATATCACCGTCGTGTAAATCATGAACTGATGTTGCATCTTGAGCTGAACACTGATGAATACCCGGCTTGCATGCCTGATCTTTACATTGGTTTCAATGAGTCTGAAGGCACGACGGGGGCGTATTGCGATGATGAAAAACTCATTCGTCTTTATACCTGCGTAAGTTCCGGACACGATGTGCCGGTTATGATGAACGTTCGTTTCACTGGCAGTGATGGGAGTGTTAAGTGTGAATCCTCGCACGGAACCTTCTCTTCTGTGGGACCTTGTGGCCGAGTACAAATCTGTGACAGAGCAGCGTTGATCCATGAAGCGATTGAAGAGTTTCGGGACGGTGTTTAACCGGTCCTCATTCTCACCTCATCGTAAAAAGTAACTTTGTTCGACTAAATGATTGCGTTCACTTTCCTGTTTAACTGGCAGGATAGAATGATTTAGAAAAACATATTTTTATCCACCCACTGGGGAAGTTGCTCCCCTATGGGGCACTTCCTTTCAATTTTCCTGAGGAAGTGAAAATGACTAATTATACTGATAATCAAAACTACGTTCGTGCAGTACTGGCAGACATTGGCATTGATTTTGATGAGACAGAGATTCATATCAATGTCTCTCACTGCCAGGGCGACGAGGTTTCTTTTTCTTGCAGTATATCAGCCAGTGAATTAAGACAGTCTGTGGACCATTATGCGGAAACGCTTAATGCTACTCAACTGGATGGACTGGATGCTAATACCCTCAAGAAGCGCCTGGTTTACTTCCTTGAGGTCTTCGACCAAGTTTCCGGTCAGTATCTGGATATCTCTGGTAAACACTACGCGACTAGCCGCTTTGAATACGATGATGTCTGTTGTGATATCCTAAGTCTTTCTGCGGATAGCACACAACCTGGTGGCTATGATCGTGAAGAATACAAAAAACTGATGGAAGTTGATGGACAGGTTTTAATCGCCCGTTTTGCACTGGAACAATTCTGGAATACGCATTTTATTGGGCTTATCAACTATGTATCAGATGAAATAACATCCGGTCTTCATGATGCTTATCGCACTTTCAGTGATATAAGCATGGCCGCTTATACATTTAGTGAGTATTCATATTCACGTCGAATTACCGACGAACTGAGTCTGCATATTTCACTTCAAGAGGACGATTTCGACGATCAATTAACCGATTGTTATATGGATGAAACAACGCTGCCGTCCGGCAAAGTAGTTTTACGTCGTAATAATGAATCGATTATTGATATTTATGAAAGTTATGCTGCAAAATCTTACTTTCATATGGTTGCTCATGTTCGAGTCCTTGATCAAGATGGTGAAGTCGTTAATGAACTTTACCAAGGGGTGAATGTATCTGAATTGACTGGTGGCCGGGTTAAAATCCATGACCGTCAGGATCTAATTTATGAAGTATTCTCCACATTACGTAAACTCATCCCCGCTACAGAGGTTAAAGTCTCCGTTGCGGCATGAGTGCTGAAGATAGTTTTATATCTTCAGTTTTTTATACTCCCAAGAAGGCACGGTTATCCGTGCCTTTTTTTATTCCTCAAATCTGTTCTTTAATCCGCTATATTTCAACGTACTCATTGACCGATATGATTAACTGCATTGCTCTCCGGTCACAGCTCTTCATAAACCATCCGTTACCTTCCGCATCAACTCCAATCCAAAATTACACTCTTTCTGCTGCTTCCTTTCCTGCTCCGGTTAGTTTCAATTTTTTGACACGTGTTTCCGTTTCCGGCCGCAATCAGTCTACATGCTGGAGACTGCATAAATAAAATTTACTTACTTTGTTTTAGTTTCGCGAAAATAGGTCTCTTATCCGAAAAATGGAACGATAGAGATTTGTATACTGTTTAAAACAAAGGAGTGACTATGCCTGCCACCATAAGTCTGAGCAATATCCCTGTGAACTCGGTCTTTTCCCACGACCAAAGCCAGTTCTCTTATCGGCATGTTGATTTCAGTATTGAGTTGCTGCTTTCTTCGGGAAGTGACTCACAGCTGGAGTATCTTTTTCTCAAACCGGCAGCTGAAGTAAAGGCCGATCTACAGCGTCGTTTAGGCCGTGGGGAACTCTTTGTGACAACAGACAGTTGCGACAATTTTAGCGAAGTCTATGGCTGTATGGGACACGATTGCTGAGGGCTTTATAAAGGCAGGCGTCCGATTTTATAACAATACGAGACACAAGCACCTAATGATGACTGAATCGTTCTATGACTGGGTTGTGTACTGCATCACGGGCGTAATAATGGCGTCGGCGCTCCTCGAAGGAAAAAGAACCCGTTTCCCGGCTGCATTTTTTTACGGAAGCATTGTGCTTCTGGTTGTTTTGATTGTGGCCGGTGGCCTGAACTGGTGGTTTTACCGGTCAAAATTCGGCTCAGTCGTCGTTATTTTTGCTGCTACAACACTGTTAATGACCCGATTCAGGATGGTCATTTATGCGCTCAGGTTTCGGTCGCTGGTTGCAGGTCTGCAATCACACGTTAACAAGGGGTTCAGGATAATCCTCGTTTTACCCGAAAATGAGGACGAGAAGATCGTATTAATGAGCATGTTGTCTAAAAAAATACCCGCAGGCGCGTTGTTTTATACCCAAACTGCTCTGGGTCCATATTCAGGGGATCTACTGCATGCATTGGGACAAAAGCATCTTATGGGCGAAGGTTACCTGCTTCTCTGTGAGCAACAACTTCCTGCCCGAACCTGGCTAAGCACTGTGGAAAACGGTGAACCAGAGACGTCTCTTGCAGTCAATTTTCATTCGATCCCTGATATGGAGTGATACCCCTATGTACAATACCGATTCACAGACCGTACCAGCTGACACCCTGTGTGAAAGCAGTTCTCAGGTGAAAATTCAGTTAAGTCGAAGTGCCTCCCGGGCGCTGACGACGGCGAAAGAAATTCTTGAAACCCGGGGACTGGAATCTGTATCAACTGAAGATCTCGTTCGGGCATGCCTCGAAGAAAATCATCCTCTCGATCTGGCCAGCATCTATCTTGAGCATCGACTAAAACAGAAGGGGACCAGCATCTGCGAATTTTAGCGTTTTGCAACCTATTGGGGAAAATCCGGAATGTGTTTAAATAGCTGTAAATAAAGCAATCTACAGGTAAATCATGAAAAGCAATCTTCATCCTTTTGGAGCGTCTGGCACGAAACGAGTACTCAAAACGGACATTGCGTTGTCGCTGCTCTGTTGGATGTTTACCAGTCCCTTTAGCAACTGGACCGAAAAATATTTTACCGGCACAGAGGTGCCTGAAGCACCGATGCCCGAGTTGGGTCAGGCACCTGAGGCTATCTTTCGATTTGTGCTTAATGATGATGGTTTTGATGTTGGTTATGACGCTGTGGGTATGGATCTCTGCTGTTTCTCTATCCCACTATCTGCAATGCCAACAGTAAATCTCGACGAAGAAGAGACGTTATCCAGGCTGACTGGCGAAATGATCCACGGCGTACTGCTTTCTCTGCCTGAGTACCTTGAGATGCCAGACAGGCTTGTCTATCAGCTAAATGATGAGGTAATGGCGTTCAATTCACACTGTGGCAACGGAATTCTCCATGGATGGACGTCAGCGCAAGAGCTGTGGCGAAACGAGATCTTGCCACGCACACCTATTTTGATGCAGCACACCTCAGTCATTCACTGAGTTCCGGGGGCTCTGGATGAAAAAGCGACTTTACCTGTTGGAATGGAAACTTTGTGAGACACGAGCCTGGTTAGGATGGATGGTTTTTTGGTTGATCATCAGTTTTATGCTGTTATCTGCGATGTTGATGACAGGGCATTTGCTAAACAAGTTTGTCCTAGCGCCCGTCTGGCTGTTTATCTGGTGCTCTCCCTGGTTATGCTTCTTGTTGAAGGTACGCGTGACCGAGATTGATAAAGGGCTGGTGAATACCCTTCAGCTCGGAGGTTTACCGGTTTGTCGGTGGAGCCGTCCTGTAGTTCCCGGCATTTGGTCTGTTGATCGAATGAACGGCCGCTACAGGCTGAACCGTATTGGCACGGATGGCCTAACGGTACATTATCCGTGGCGCTTGCATTATCAGCCTTTGTTCCTGACTCCGGATAACCAGATTTCTGATATTAACGGGGGTAAACATGAATGAAAAATATGACGCTGTAGTGAGTGCAGCTACCTCCTGTCTGTTGTATGTCCGTGAAAACGGAAGGTCAGGCCTCGGGGAATGCCCGGTGGCGTATTCGAATGAACTCATCAACAGATGGCTTAGTTCGGCTGAACGTCGTAATTTGCATTCTCGTCAGTGTTTGCGTTCGATCCGAACCATTCTGAAGCAAGCCAGAAAGTGTCGTCAGCCTGATTTTAAGAGCGTGATGCATTTGCTGGTGGAAGGTAATGGCGTTATCCCGGATGTTACAGTATCGGATTTGGGTAATGTGCAGAGTATACGAAATGAACTTATTGGACTGGGCTGGTGGGTGAAGTTCGGTGTACCGCTGGACTGGCAGCGTATCAATCTGCAACACAGGCCTGTCAGTTTTGGCCTTTTGTCCGACCTTAATCGTTGTTTCAGGCATGACGGCCAGCAGGCTGAACCTCTGCCCCTTTATACAACAGGCAATTCCGATGAACTGCGGAAGGTGTTGGAAAAGTACAGCTACCGGCTGCGTATCGCATCTTCAGAAGTGGTTGAGGATGTAACGGTGTTGCGCTGTTTTATTGAAACCGGAGTGATGAATGTCCAGTGAAAATTTACCTTTCTACCGTGATCGGATTCTGGAGCGAATTGAACAGCTCAGAGCCTTTCTGAATAACCATCAGCCGGTGATGGCGGAACTGATGACTGTGGGGGCCGTCACGCGCCACGAAGAGCGGCTGAAAGAGGTTACCCCAATTGAGGTGAGTACTATTTCTGATGCCTCTGTAGATGACATTATCCGTGTATTTCAGGATTTTTGTATCGATGACATCGATGTACTCAGCAGGAATTCAACGAAAGTAACGACCAAATATCCGGGGCTGATTATTGTTCCTGAGGGTGCCGAACTGCTGAGCAGAATTATTCGCGATATCAACGACGCCAAAACTGACTTTGCCTCAGCTATGAAAAGGGTAAATGATGAGAAACACATCCGCTTTGAGGAAGTTCACCGTAAACTTCCCGGCCTTGTGACAGTGGCGTCTACTCGCAAAATTATGTTTGTGGAGGCACGGCTTAAAAAAGTTACTTTTTGCTGGCGACTAAACCGGAACCAGGTAAAAACCAACGCCAGTGAGCTCATCGCGATGCTGGATAAGCGTCGTACGGCAGCGGTCAAATCGCCAGCGACCACTGACCTGACAGTGGTTGCGAACATCGATAGGGCGAAGGCATTACTTGAAAGAAAGGTCCTACAAGACGGGGATGCGTTACGTCTTTGTCGGACCAATACCTTCCCGGTTCCGATCGCGCATCTGTTCTCATACCGTCCTGAAGGCACGGAGCGTGGAAGTAGCAAATACGCCGAGACGGATTACAAGGTGGTGAAAGCCTCACTGCCCATTTTCGCTGTTGGACAAAAGCCAGCATTTAAAGGTCTTCAGAACTGGGTGCCTGCGTCGGATGACGCACCGTCAAATGCACGAAGGATCAACCATAGCTACACGGAGCTTGTACCCGGTGCGGATCTTGGCATTTTCATTATGAGTAAGGTCTGAGGAGAAAAGCATGCAATGGATCTCCACTACCAGCCAGAAGCTCGATGAGAGACTTTATCGTGTCTGTGTCTGGGTGAAAAAATACCACGAGGACGCTATTAACCGTGTTGTATTGACGGTGGATCTCAGTAAAGCCCGACATGACCCGGGAGAGGATAAGGTACGGTCCGAGTTACTGTGTGGCCATTACTTTCTCATGAGGAAGGAAAACAATGCGAAATCGGCGCCAGCGGATCAAAACTTTGAATTTTTACCTGACGGCCGCAACCTGAGCTGGCAGACGTCGACCCCGGGGCTTCAGCAGCTTCTGCTGAACAATAATGTACCGGAGTCCCTCAGGACCCTGGCTGATTATATTCACATGCGTCTGACCAAACTGACAATGGTCCCGATGTCGGGAACCATAATGAAAGCTGCACAGGAAGACAGTATCAGCTGGGTGAAAGTGGATCTGCGATATTTCTGGCAGTATGAACTGGTTGATTCCCATCTGGGACCTGTCCAGGTGTCTCATAAGGCGCTTGTGCGTTTTGGCCGTCTGGCTAAACACGATGAAAATGCCAGCGCTATTCGTATGCTTCGCCAGCGGTTGTCATCACCATTTATTCAGGAATATGAGATGCCTGAGGAGGAGCTGAAGCGTAAGCAACAGATCATGAATACCGCCGATGTGAAAATGCTTTTTCATGCTCATTATCCGGGGCAGAAATTGCTGTTGGCCCGGTATGCCAATGGCTGGGTGCTGGTGGATTGTTTCCTGTTCCACCATATCAAACCCAAAAAGAAGGCGAAAAACAAAACCAAAGCAGGCAAATCAGAAACACAAAATATAAAAACGACGGGGAGTGAGGATCATGGAACTGGGCATTATGGTGTGCATCGTGTTGTTACTCTCACTGGCAGCGGTGTGGATCAGTAACAAGGCGGTGGGATTACTGGAAATCCATTATTTTAAGCGACCGCTGAGCATGGAATATGCGGCGTGGCTGAGGGTGATGTGTGCCGGTTTGTTGTTTATTTTTATCCAGATGGCCCCGGCATTCACGTTTCTGTATACGCTTAAGCTGGTGGCACTGTTAAACTTGGGTGTGCAAACTATGAAGCTTAACGGCGTTTATAAAATGAAACGCACAGGTATGCTGCCGCCGAAAGACGCCCTTCAGGATCTGAACCGGTTTAATCCTTTCCGTAAGAAATAACCCTCAGCAGCGCCCGCATGGGCGCTACTCATCCAGCGCTCCGCGCATGAATTGCGTCATCGCTTTTTTACCAGCTTCAATGTTACGGATATAGCGTGAAACCATCTCCGCGTTGCTCCAGTTACCCATCTCCATGATCTGCAAGAGCGTATACCCGGCATGAGCAAGTTCGATGGCACCGCCTACGCGGACGCTGTGACCGGTCCAGCATCGGGTGCCCGTTTCCTGCGGATGAAGCTCTTCCCAAAGCGCTTCAAAGGCCCGGAGTAGCGTGTTCTTACTAAGCATACCCTCATCCTCGACGGGAATGGGTTCGCCATTTCCCCCGAGCGGGGTTCGGGTAGGCAGATAGGGCATGTTATGGTTTCTCAGCAGCGCATTGATTTCGTTACCCTGGCTTCGTAAACCCCATTCAGGTGGCATATATCCGTTATCCTGAAAGTTAACGGCCTGAAAGAGATAGTCCTTCGGATGGCTGTATTGATCCCTTCCGACCATACCCATCAGCCTTCTCAGTGTGGCTGTGAGGTTAGGGGTCAGATGATAGGTGAGCAGGGTACTGACAGTGGATTTTGTCCGGTATACCGTCAAGGTAAAGCTGCCGGTCTTTTCATCCAGCACAAGGTCTTCCATCCGAATTCGCCTGATCTCCGCTGAGCGAAGCAGTGTTTCAAACCCTGTCCAAATTAGGCAAAGGTCGCGGAGTTTGCGCACCGACTGCGTCGTACTGTGTGCTTTAATCAATGCCTTTAGATCCGTCACCATGAATGGCGTAGCCTGGCGGGTAACTTTCTGCTTTCGGGCTTCAGCCTGTTCGAGGGCCGCAAGAATATAACCCACTTCAGATGTGATGATCCCAGGCTGATCGAGTGCTTTCCTTTGGATACTGTTCAGGGCATGCAGGCACCCTTTAATACTGCTTCGTGACAGTGACTTCTGAAGATGGTCTAAATAGGCCAGCAGTGGAGTTTCAGTCACCGGGAGAGAGCTGGCGGGCCAATCTTCGTTCACCTCCTTTCCTGCATTTGCCTGATACCACTCATTCCAGGAACGCAGCCAATGGAGATACGTCTTAGCCGTATGGTATTTCAGGTGAGAAAAATAGCGGATGAGGCGCATCAGTTGCTTGTCATTAACTTTAACCGTAGACAATTGTTGATGGAGATCGTTGTCTGCAAACCGTCTGGTTACTGGCTGGCTATTCATTGTGTCCACCTGAATACACTGTTTTTATTTACAGCCATTTTAGCATTGCGGTACCTGCTTATGAACAGGTTCCGGGCAACAAAAAAGTGCCGGTGTCAATTCTTTCGCGCAAATCAAGAAGGACTTGAAACCGTATATGGGACAGTAGGTTAGCTCCTTTCGGGGCCGCTTAGAAGAAGAGCGGCGTTGTCGGCTAGGAGCGACATAGGAGCGTTGGGAGAGAAAGCCGCATCGCACTGTGTAGTGCTGGATTGCCGAGGAACGGCGGGCCTGTCGCATCATCATAGCCCAACAGGCTCGGCGGCATCCAGAATGAAGAACGCGCAGCCTGGGCTGCGCGTTCGATGGATGCCGTTGAATAGCATGCGGTGCAATCATGGCGGCTTCGGTGGTGTGCTGCGGGTCGCCGTGCCCTTCCTGAATCCTCGATCCCCCGCCATGAACGCTTCCAGCATATGCGGGATCAGCGTCGCCGCATCAACGGCCTCGCCATACGCCTGCGCGTGTAGCGCGGCGTAGCGGTCGAGGTCGACTTTCAAGCTGGTCGGGCAAACGAAAGTCAGCTTGGTGCTCTCGGTCTTCGGCAGCGGGCCGAGCCGCAGCTTCTTGGTCGTGCTCATCGTGAAGTCCCCCGGTTGAAGAACAGCGGCTGGTACGGCCGCAGCACCAGATCCCGGTTGACGATGATGCGAACCGGCAGGCCCGGCCGTTGCGTTAAGGTCGGCTGGATGTTGAGGTTGCGCCGGGTCATCTCCTGGCCGACCTGATTGATGCTGTCCTGCGCGCTGTCGCGCCCAGCGATGATGACGCGATCACCATCCTGCCGGTTCTCCGGCGCGGCCAGCTCGGCACCGACGCCCAGCAGCGTGGTGAGTGCCGCACCGGCAAAGATGCGGCCCCAGTGGTAGTCCACATCGTCCTCCAGCCCGGCATAGCCGGCTGGGTCGGTGCCGGCCAGGTTGTCGAGCGTGAGCGAAGACGTGTCCGGCAGGATGATCCGGTTCCAGACGACTTGAACGCGGCTCTGCCCGTAGCTGACCTGGCTGTTGTATTTGCCCAGGATGCGCGAACCCTGCGGAATCAGCAGGAAGCGCCCGGTGGCTGTGTCATAGACCGGCTCCGTCACCGTGGCGATCACGTCGCCGGGCAAGTCCGACTTGATGCCCGTCACCAAGGCACCTGCGACCACTGTTCCGGCCATAACCTGATACGGCGAAATTGGCAGAGTCAGATTGCCGGAATTACGGGTTTCAGTGGGGCCAGCTTTCATGAAAGCCTCTTTCTGGTCTTGCCGGTTTTGCACCGCTGTCGGGTCAGCAGGTTGGGCCGCCGTGGAGGCCGGCCCGGCCGCCAGCGGGTCAAACGCCGCATTGGCGGCGAAGCCCGGCGCAGCGGCCACCTGTGTCTGCGCTACCGGCGCCGCATTCTGCCCACCCGAGCGGAAGAACACGGACGAGGCCGCGGCCGCCTCGGCTTCTTTTCGCAGGGCATCGTTCGGGTCGTGACCGGGGGCCGCGTAGGCAGCCGTCGCCGGTTGCTGCGACTTCACGATAGCCGGGCCAAGATCGCCCGGCAGCGGTGGCCCTAGTTCGGGAACGGCAGGCAGCAACGCCGGCGGCAGCTTGGAATAGTCCGTCGGCAGCGCATCCAGTCCTTCCGACTTTGACACGCGATCGACGTTGTAAAGCTCGGTCTGCTCGCCTGTGCTGCGTCGATGAGGTTGCAGCGACCACATCAGCGCGCCGAGCACGGCGACCGCTAGGACGCCGGCAAGGATGGCCAGCGAGCGCCGGTTCAGGCGTGTGACTGGACGCGGCTGGGCGCGCAGCGCCACTGCCTCCGGCGCCACCTTGTCCGCCTGCGGCGCGGCAAGGTCGGGAGTGTCATCCTGGCTCATGGTCAGTTCCTCCGTGCAACACCATCGGTGCGCTCGATCCGCACCACGTCGCCGCCATCGCCGCCCAGCCGCAGTTCGGCCGCGCCGAACAGGCGATCCACGACGTAGTACGGCGAGCGAAAACGGTAGTTCACCAGTTGCCCGTCGCCCTGCGCGCCGATGACAAACAGCGGCGGCAGCTCGCCCTGGGCGATGCCCGGCGGGAACTGGATATAGACCTTCTCTCCATCATCGAAGGCGCGCAGAGGCTTCCACGGCGGGTTGCTGCCCGATACCGCGTAGCGGAAGCGGATCTTGTCCAGCGACAGGCCCGTATCGACAGGCGTTGTTGCCTGCGCTGCCTGCGCCTGGCGCTGCAACGCGAGCATTCGGTCTTTCGGATAGTCCCAGGACACCGACGCCATCCATGCCCTCTCGGTCGAGGTCAGCTCCAGCAGGTAGGTGCGCCGACTGGTGGTGATGACGAGATTGGTTTTCAGACCGGAGCGGATAGGCTTGACCAGCACATTGACGCGCAGATCGGCCCCGCCGCCGCTGGACGTTTCGCCCACGATCCAGCGCACGGTATCGCCGGCGGCGACCGTTACCAGTTCCTCGCCCGGTTGAAGCGAAACCACCGTCACGCGCCCCGGCGACGCATAGACCTGATAAAGCGCGCCATCGGTGAACGGCCACACCTGAATCGCGTTGACGTAGCCCTCACGGGTAGGCGCGATACGCGCTTCTGCATTGGCACGGGAAACGCGCACCTTTTCGTCGGCCGGCTCCGGCGCAACGGGGGCCTCATCGAGTTCCGGCAGGGGCTTCAACTGCGCCGGCAGCGCCAGCGGTTCAGGGACGGCGACGACTTCGACGGGCTTGGGCGGTTCGGGCAACGGCTGGGCCAGCACCGTCTCGTCGAGCGAGATGGATGGCGGCGGCTTCCCCTGCGAGGCGCAGCCCGCGAGGGCCAGCAGCGTCAAAGGAACAACGTAAAGGCGGAAACGAAGTTTCATGGTTTGGCTCCTTCGGAAGAATCCAGTTCGCGGCTCCATGACAGGCCGTTGACGTAGATACCCAATGGGTTCTTGAGCAGGCGCTGTTCAGTACGCGGGGTTTGCAGGACGGTCGAAAGCACGGCGTTCCAGCGTTCGGTGCCGGCGGGCGCACCGTTGACATAGCGCTGCTCTGTCCAGCGCACGTTGAAAGACGTGTCGCTCGCGCGAACCACGCTGGTGATTTGCACCGTTACCGATTCCTTGCCGATGCGGGCGAATGGGTCATTGGTGCGGGCGTAGTCGTTGAGCACCGCCGCGCCCTTGTCGGTGGTGTAGTCGTAGGCATCGAGCCAGTTCTGCCGCACCACGATGGGGTCGATGGACAGCGAGCGAACCAGCGTCACGAAGCGCGCCAGGTGGTGCGCGATCTGCGCGTCGCCGGGCCGGTACGGCGTGGCGGCCTCTCCCACGGCGCGCACCTGCCCGGCTTGATCGACCTCGATGACATAGGGCGTCACGATGGACTGCGCCGAGCGCCACACCAGGCCGCCGGCCATCAACAGCGCGAGCACTAGGCAGCCGAAGGCCATCAGGCGCCAATTCTTCGCCTGCACGCGGGCGGAGCCGATACGGTCGTCCCACACCTGGGCGGCGGCTTGATACGGGGTGGCAGGCTGCGGCGTATCGGCGTAGCGCACCTGCGGTCGTTTGAATCGCATGGGTGTTCTCCTTGAAGGTTAGGTATCGGAATCCCGCAGGCTCGGGCCTTGCCCGGAGCCGCCGCCGTCGCCGCCGCGCAGCGTGTGGGCGGCAGTGGTCGCGGCATGGGTAGCCTGCTGGCGGCGGTGCATCCGCTTGGCCCAGGCCGGTTGCTGTTGCTTCTGCGAGCCTGCGGTGCCGTCTGCGGTCTGGCCGGGGCCAGCACCGTCGCTGCCGGCTTCTGTGCCGTTCCAGCCAGCGCGGAAGGAGTCGGCCACCTTCTGCCCAACAGCGGAAGCACCAGAGGTGACGCTGCGGCCTGCGGCTTGTGCGCCAGTCTTGGCGACATTGCCGAGGCCAGCCGCCGCGCCCTTGGCACCGCCGCCGGCCGCAGCGGAACCGGCCTGGAACGCCGATCGGGCACTGCCGGCCGCCGAAGTCGCGGCACGCGCACCGGCACCGGCCAGCTTTGCGGCCGCCGGGGCCATTCGTGCCCCGGCCATGACGGCGCCGCCCACGCCCGTTACGGCGGCGCCGATGGCAACGCCGGTGCCGACAGCCCCGACCGCAGCACCAGCCATCGCGCCCGCACCAAGCTGTGGCGCACCGGACACCAGGCCGGTGGCGATACCGGGGCCGAAAATGCCCAGCGCCAGCAGCGCGAGCGAGGCCAGCATCACGACCAGCGCGTGGTCGATGGATGGTTCGTCGGGATGCACCTGGAACTCGGCGAACAGGCCTGAACCGATGCCGACGATGACGGCCAGCACCAAGACCTTGATGCCTGACGACACCACGTTGCCTAGCACCTTTTCCGCGAGGAACGAGGTCTTGTTCCAGAGTGCAAACGGGATCAAGACGAAGCCGGCGAGCGTAGTCAGTTTGAACTCGATCAGCGTGATGAAAAGCTGTACGGCCAGCACGAAGAAGCAGAGGATCACCACCAGCCAGGCGATGAACAGAACCACGATAGGGTCGATGTTCACGAACACCTCGGGGAACCCAGCCATGTCCCCGATCTGTTCCAGAATCGGCGCGGCTGCGTCGATGCCGGTCTTCGCCAGCCGGCCCGGCTGAAGGAAGTTCTCCATCGTGATGGCCGAGCCGGTAGCGGTAATTCCCAAGCCGGCGAACGAGCGGAACACGATGCTCGCCAGCCAGTTGAAGTTGCCGATGATGTAGGCGAACGCGCCGACACAGAGCACCTTGCGCAGCAGCTTGGCGATCACGTCGTCGCCCTGGCCGGTGGCGTGGCTCATGGCCCAATACAGGCCAGCGATCGTCATGTCGATGACGATGAGCGTGGCGGTGAGAAATGCCACTTCGCCCTGCAATAAGCCGAAGCCCGAGTCGATGTAGCGCGAGAACGTATCGAGGAAACGGTCGATGATGGTCACGTCGTTCATGGCGAATCCTCGGGCGGAGTGAGCGGAACGGCGCCCTCTGGCAATTCATCTGCGGGCGTATCGAAGCTCGGCGGAATCGGCGGGAGTTCAGCCAGCGAGTTGTATTCATCCGGCCCGGTATGGCCGGCGAAGAAGCGCCGCCGGAAGGCTTCAGCGGCGGCGCGGCAGGCATCCTCGCCCACGGCCTGCCGGTCGGCCGCGCATTGCCCGCGCAACGCCTTGAGCCGCACCGGATCTGCGGTCAGGGCGTCGGCCAGGTTCTCGGCCGGCTGCTGGCCGCACGCGGTCAGCAGCACGGCCATCAGGACGGAAGCGCATCGCATGGCCGCCTCCGGTCAGTTGTTATAGAAGTTGACGGACTGCGGCGTGTACGGCGTGCCGGTGCCCAGAAAGCGCCGCCGCACTTCGCGGGCGCGCTCCATAGCCGCCGCTTGCCGCGCCAGTTCCAGTGAAGCGGCCCGGTCTTGCGTGATCTGGAGCTGCTGCGCCTGGATCGACTGCTTGGCCTGCAAAGCCAGGAGCTGGTTCGTCGCCTGCATCGCTTGCAGCGCGCCGGTGGCCGACTGGCTCTGGCTCACGAGATCGGCCAGCGCGCTTTCGTCTTGGGCGAGGTTCTGCGACACCTGCGCCTGCATCCGCATCGCGGTGTGCAAGCCGTTCAAGGTGTTCTGCCAGCGTTCGCGGGCGTCCTGTGCCATGCGGTCGCCGCTGATGGTGGCGGCGTACTGTTCCGGGTACAGGCGGGCGAACGTGGCATCCATGCTCTGCACGTCGTAGGCCAAGCCGCGCGCCTCGGCGATCAGGCGCTCGGTGGTGGCGAGCGTCGAGCGCAGGCGGTTGACGATGTTGAAGTCGAGATTTGCCAGGTTCCTGGCCTGGTTCATCAACATCTGCGCCTCGTTCTGAAGCTGGTTGATCTGGTTGTTGATCTGTTCCAGCGTGCGCACGGCGGTCAGCGTGTTCTGCACGAAGTTGGACGGGTCGAACACCGTCAGCGCGGATGCGGGCTGCACGGCCAGCAGCGATACCGACAGCACGGCAGCGAGTGAGACAGAGAGCAAACGGGGCTTGGTCTTCATGGTGAAACCTCCAGCGGTTGAGAAGCGAGAAAGGAAGCTGCCGCCGGAGCGGACGGCAGCAGGTCGGCGGCCCAGCCGAGGCCGCGATGGCGCAGCCACGCGCCGGCGAAGCCGGGAGCGCCGGCCTGCGTCAGCACGCGGTCAATATCGCGTTGGTCTTGAGGGGTGGATGCGCCCGCGAATGCGAGCGCGACAGGCCCCAGGTCGAGGTCGAACAGGCGATTGCCGAGGCGCGACTGGTAGTAGTAATCGCGCTTGGGCTGTGCGGTCGCCACGATCTCAATCTGGCGGCTGTTCAAGCCGAAGCCTTCGTAGATCGTGCGAATCTGCGGCTCGGTGGCCTGCGGGTTAGGTAAGAAGATCCTGCTCGCGCAGCTTTCGATGATGGCTGGCGCGATGGTCGAGTCCTTGATGTCGGCCAGCGACTGCGTGGCAAAGATGACGCTGACGTTCTTTTTTCTGAGCGTCTTGAGCCATTGCCGGATGCGGGCCGCGAAGGACGGCTCATCGAGGAACAGCCACGCTTCATCGAGGATCAGCAGCGTGGGCGCGCCGTCAAAACGTTCGTCGAAGCGGGCGAACAGGTAGCGCAGCACTGCTTGCACGGCGGCGGGGCTGTGCATCAGTTCTTCCATCTCAAAGCCCTGCACGTCGGCCATGCCCAGCCGGTCGTGGTCAGCGTCCAGCAGCTTGCCGTGGGCGCCGCCCAACACATAGGGCGCGAGCGCTTGGCGCAGCGCGTTGGACTGCAATAACACCGACAAGCCGGTCATGGTGCGCTGCTCCACTGGCGCACCGGCAAGGCTTCGCAGCGCCGACCAAATGGCAGCCTTCTCGTCCGGGCCGACCGTCACGCCTTCGTGCAGCAGCCGGCCCTCCACCCATTCGGCGGCCCAGGTGCGGTAGCCCTCGTGGGCTATTCGCGCGAGTGGCTGGAAGGCGATGCCGCCATCGGCACCGAGGTCGTAGTGCTCACCGCCAAGGCCGAGGATGGTGGCGCGCATCGAGCGCCCCATGTCGAAGGCGAAGATCCGCGAGCCGAAGTAGCGCCGGAACTGCATGGCCAATATGGCGAGCAGCACCGACTTGCCCATGCCGGTCGGCCCGGCGACAAGGGTGTGCCCCACGTCGCCGATGTGCGTCACCAGCCGGAACGGCGTCGCGCCATCGGTGCGGGTGACGATCAGCGGCGGGCCATCGAGGTGTTCGTTCTTCTCCGGCCCAGCCCATACCGCTGACATCGGCATCATGTGCGCCAGGTTCAGCGTCGAAACGATGGGCTGACGCACGTTCGCGTATGCGTTGCCGGGGACGGACGACAGCCAGGCATCGACTGCGTTGAGGGTTTCGGGGATGGTCACGAAACCCCGGCCCTGGATGACGCGCTCCACCATGCGCAGCTTCTCGTCGGCCACGGCCGGGTCGGCGTCGAGCACCGTCACCGTGGCGGTGAGGTAGCCGAAGGCGACTTGATCGCTGCCCAGCTCCTGCAAGGCGGCATCGGCGTCGGCGGCCTTGTTGCTGGCATCGGTATCGACCAGCGGGCTTTCCTGCTGAAAGATCGTTTCGCGCAGCAGCGCGATGACGTTCTTGCGCTTGGCGAACCATTGGCGCCGCAAGCGCCCCAATTCCCGTTCCGCCTCGGCTTTGTCCAGGCACAGGAAGCGCGTACTCCAGCGATACGCAAAGCCCAGGCGGTTGAGGTCGTCCAAGATCCCCGGCCAGGTCGAGGTCGGGAAGCCTCGTACCGACACCACGCGCAGGTGCTGATCGCCCAGCATGGGCGCCAGGCCGCCGACCAGCGCGGCATCGGCCAGCAGTGCGTCGATATGGAACGGCACGTCGGGCACGCCGACGCGATAGCGCCGCGTGGAGACTGTGGCATGCAGGTAGGTCAGCGTCTGGCTATCGTCCAGCCAGGCAATCTCCGGCATCACACCATCGAGCAGGTCGAACACGCGATCGGTCTCTGCCACGAAGGAATCAAGCCGACCACGCCAGTCCACACCCTCAGTGGGCCGGTTCTCGTACAGCATCCCAGCCGCACGGGCGCGAGACTCTTGCGGCGGTAGGTGTTGCAACGTGAAGTGATAGACGCTCTCGAAATGGCCATCCGACTCCTCGAACGCCGCGCGTCGCTCCTCATCCACCAGCCAGGACAGTGGTTCGGGAAAGGAGGATTGCGGATAGCTCGATGCCCGCATCCGCTCGGCCTCGATATAGAAGGCCCAGCCAGACCCGGTACGGCGAAGCGCGTTGTTCTGCCGCGCCGACGTGGCAATCAGCTCGCCCTGTGTCGCACTGTCCAAGTCGGGGCCGCGAAACTGGAACGTGCGTTGAAACGAACCATCTTTGTTCAGCACAACGCCCGGCGCGACCAGCCCGGCCCAGGGCAGCCAGTCGGCAAGCAAGGCCGGGCGCTGACGATATTCGGCAAGGTTCAGCATGGCGTCCTCCCCTCACACGTCCAGAAGCGGGCGGTGTTTGATATGCCGCGCGAAGACCTGCATGAACTGCGGATCGACGCGCGCACCCCATACGGCCAGCGAGTGGCCGACGATCCAGAGCACCACGCCGGGAATCCACAGTTGCAGGCCCAGCCCGACGGCGGCGGCTAGCGTGCCGTTGGCAATCGCCACGGTGCGCGGCGCACCGCCCAGCAGGATCGGCTCGGTCAGCGAGCGATGCAGCGGCACTTCAAAGCCCGGAAGATCGGTGGCCTTACTCATACGACGGCCCCTCCGGAGAAGCTGAAGAACGACAGGAAGAACGAGGACGCGGCGAACGCGATGGACAGGCCGAACACGATCTGGATCAGCTTGCGAAAGCCGCCGCTGGTATCACCGAACGCCAGCGCAAGCCCCGTCGAGATGATGATGATCACCGCCACGATCCGGGCGACTGGCCCTTGGATGGATTCGAGGATGGAGGTCAGCGGCCCTTCCCACGGCATCGAGGAACCGGCGGCCTGCGCCGTGCCCGCCAGCAACAGCATCAGCGCGGCCAGCAGCAGCCCTTGCCCTGCGGGACGGGCCAGGTGGCGCAGCCGCGCCATGCTGGACAGGCGAGAAATAGGATTTACGGAAAGACGGAAAGCATCAACGTGCGTCATGGCAGTTCTCCAGGTTGGTCAGGGGTCGAGGAAGGCGCAGCGGCAGCGGCTGCAAGAGGAACCGGCGGCAGCTCGGGAAACGGCGTTTCCAGCGCATCTGTCAGGCGATAGCCCGCACCGTCGAAGCCGACGACACGGGAGATGGTTTCGACGTGACGTTTGCGGCCACGGCCTGCGATGTGAATCACCACGTTGACCGCCTCGGCGATCAGGGCGCGGGGCGGATTCACTGCCACTTCGAGGATCAGTTGCTCCAGACGCAGCAGTGCGCCCAAGGCGGAGCCGGCATGGATGGTGGCAATGCCGCCGGGGTGGCCGGTGCCCCAGACCTTCACCAAGTCCAGGGCTTCGCCGCCACGCACTTCGCCGACGATCACGCGGTCAGGCCGCAGGCGCATCGTGGCCCGCACCAGCTCGGTCATTGTGACGACGCCGGCGCGGGTGCGCAGCGGCACATGGTCGCGGGCCGCGCATTGTAGCTCGATGGTGTCTTCGAGCACCAGCACGCGGTCGCCTGTGGCGGCGATCTCGGCCAGCAGCGCGTTCGCCAGCGTGGTCTTGCCGGTGCTGGTGCCGCCGGCGATCAGGATGTTCTGCCGCTCGCGCACGGCGCGGCGCAGGAACTCGGCCTGCCCGGCGGTCAGGATGCCGTCGGCCACGTAGCGATCCAGGCCGATGATGCTCACGGCCCGCTTGCGTAGCGCGAAGGCTGGCCCCGGGGCGGCCGGAGGCAGGATGCCCTCGAAACGCTCGCCGGTTTCCGGCAACTCGGCGGTCAAGAGCGGCTGGCCGCGATGCACCTCCGCGCCGACATGCGCGGCGACCAGGCGGATGATGCGTTCACCATCGGCCTCGGGCATCTCCACGCCCAGCGGCGAGCGACCCGACGACAGCCGATCCACCCACAGGGTGCGATCGGGGTTGAGCATGATTTCCACAACATCCGGATCTTCGAGCGCAGCGGCGATCAGCGGCCCCATCGCCGTGCGCAGCATCTGGATGCGGCGATCCTGGGACGCCGCGGCGGATGAGCGAGATTCAGGCGGAATCTGCGGAACGGCACTCATGACGCACGCTCTGCAGCTCGCTCATCGGCGGACGCCATCGCTGCTGCGTCATCCATCCGCATCGGATCGGGGTGCAGTTCCTCCACCACGTCGCGCACCAGACTGCGGCCACGCAGCAGGTGGCGACCCAACTGCTCGACGAACTGCTCGAAGCGCGCTTTGCCCTGGGCGCGGGCCGCGTCCTTGTGGGCTTCTGGCACCGGCGTGCTGATGGTCAAGAAATAGCGGATGAACAGCGCCAGCGTTTCGATCTGGATGTTCTGGTCGCGCTCCATGCGTTCGGTCTGCCGCGACAGTCGATCCAGCCGCTTGGCAATGGCGGCCTCACGCTGGTCGCCCGCATCGGGTGACAGCCAGGACGCCAAGGCCGCTGCGACGATGGAGGACTTGGACACGCCTTTCTTGGCGGCAAGTTCATCCAGGCGCTTGGCGTGCTCGGGCTGGATGAAAAGATTGAGGCGGTATTGGCTCATAGGTCGATTCCGTCGTTGGGGTCGAGAGAAGCCAGCCGGGCCGTGCGCTGCATGGCCGGGTCGAGCTGGCCGGGAAGCGGGAGCGCCAGGTCGTCGTCATCGAGCAGCTCCAGGTCGTTCGCACACGCGTCCAACTCGGGCTCGTAGGCGACGGTTTCGGAGAGTTCGAGCTGGCGGCGCGGGCCGCCGTCATCGGTGCCGCCCGGACCATCGGCGGATACCGAGGTCGGCGCCGTAGGTACGGCCGGGATCGCCAAGCCGCTCCAGTCGTCGGGGCGGGCTGGCGGCGCGTCGGCGTACCTCCCGACTGCGAGCACGGGCGGTGGCAGGACGCGATCCTTGAAATTGGCGTCGACGTAGTAACGCAGCTTCTTCGCGCGGATCGGGGCAACGCTGGACACCATGACTACGGCGTCCTCAGGTGGAAGCTGCATCACCTCGCCGGGCGTCAGCAGCGGACGTGCAGTTTCCTGACGCGACACCATCAGGTGCCCCAGCCACGGAGCGAGGCGGTGGCCCGCGTAGTTGCGCTGCGCGCGAAGCTCGGTGGCGGTGCCGAGGGTTTCGGAAATCCTTTTCGCCGTCCTTTCGTCGTTGGTGGCGAAAGTCACCCGGACATGGCAGTTGTCGAGGATGGAATGGTTCTGCCCATACGCCTTGTCGATCTGGTTCAGGCTTTGAGCGATGAGAAAGCTGCGGATGCCGTAGCCGGCCATGAAGGCAAGCGCGGACTCGAAAAAATCGAGGCGACCCAGCGCCGGAAACTCGTCCAGCATCAGCAGCAGCTTGTGCCGGCGCGCGATGCCATCGCTGCCGTCGAGCGATTCGGTCAGCCGCCGCCCGATCTGGTTCAAGATGAGCCGGATCAGCGGCTTGGTGCGGCTTATGTCGGAGGGCGGCACCACCAGATAGAGCGATACCGGGTGCTCGGCGGAAATCAGGTCGGCGATGCGCCAATCGCAGCGCGATGTGACTTCGGCCACGGTCGGGTCGCGGTACAGGCCGAGAAACGACATGGCGGTGGAGAGCACGCCCGATCGCTCGTTGTCCGACTTGTTGAGCACTTCGCGGGCAGCGGATGCGACAACCGGGTGAGGCGCATCGCCCAGGTGCTTCGTCGTCATCATCCGGTGCAGCGTCAGCTCGAACGGACACGCCGGGTCGCTGAGGAAGTTGGCGACGCCGCGCAGCGTCTTGTCCTCGCCTGCGTACAGAACATGCAAGATTGCACCGACCAGTAGCGCGTGGCTGGTCTTCTCCCAATGATTGCGCTTCTCTAACGCACCTTCAGGGTCAACCAGAATGTCGGCGATGTTCTGCACGTCGCGCACTTCATGTGCGCCGCGCCGGACTTCAAGCAGCGGGTTGTAGGCGGCCGACTGCCTATCGGTGGGGTTGAAAAGCAGGCAGTGCGAAAAGCGCGAACGCCAGCCCGCCGTGATCTTCCAGTTCTCTCCCTTAATGTCGTGAATGACGGCGGACGCCGGCCACGAAAGCAACGTAGGCACCACCAAGCCCACGCCCTTGCCCGAGCGCGTGGGTGCGAAGCTCAGGACATGTTCCGGCCCCTCATGTCGGAGGTATTGGTCGTCGTGTTGGCCGAGGAAGACGCCCGCCGGGAGGGTCAGTCCAGCTTTGCGGATGTCGACGGCATCGGCCCAGCGTGCCGAACCATAAGTCGTAACCAGCCGCGACTGCCGAGAACGCCATACCGACATGGCGATGGCGACGAGTAAAGCGAACAAACCGCTACCACCCGCAATCGCACCGCCTGTGTCGAAGACGTGCGGCGCGTAGGCATCAAAGAAGAACCACCATTCGAACAAGCGCCACGGGTGATAAACCGGTACACCTAGAAGATCGAACCAGGGCGATCCGAGGCGTACTTGATAGCCAAGGGTCGCTGCTGTCCATTGTGTGGCGCCCCAGACGCCGGCGATCACGATGCCGATTACCACAGCGATCTGGCCGAACAGAACGTTCGTCCCTTGCATGACCTGTCCTCCGATTTCTCCTGCGCTGGTGTCTCATTGAAAGCGTTGCACAGGGGGTGTCGCAGGCGTCAGGATCGGTTCTGGGCTAGTGCCGGTCAAAGACCGTTCGCAGCACAATGGTCGAGGGAAAAGAAAGAATGAGCGCGGTGGCGAGTCAAAGAAAAGCGCCGCAAGCGAAAGCGCACTGCGGCGCATACAGAGTTCCAAGCAAGTTACCCAAAAAAAGCCGTCAATGGGCCTTGCTTCCACTCATAGGCAATATTTAGATATCATGAAAAACGATGATATTTAAGATTGGAATAAAAATGAAAAATATCAAGAGTATGGATCTCAACTTGCTCAAGGCGCTGGACGCATTGTTAGACGAACGCAATGTGACACGGGCGGCGGCCCGTCTGGGACTAACCCAGCCGGCCTTGAGTGGCATGCTGACGCGGTTGCGCGAGAGCTTCGGTGACCCGCTTTTCGCGCGCTCGCAGCGGGGTATCGTTCCAACGCAGCGGGCGCTGGATCTAGGGATGCCTGTCAAGCAGGTGCTCGCCGAAATCGACGCGCTGCTCCAGCCACCTTCCTTCAATCCGGCCACCGCACAACTGACCTTCTCCATCGCCGCGACGGACTATGCGCTGCGTGCCGTTGCTGTCCCATTTCTATCGGCACTTAAACGGCACGCACCGCGTGTACGAGTCTCATTAGTGCCAGTCGAGAGCGGGCAGCTACAGAACCAGCTTGAGCGCGGTCAGATCGATTTAGCCCTCCTGACGCCAGAGATCACTCCGCCAAATCTGCATGCCCGAGAGCTGTTCAAGGAACACTATGTGTGTGTCCTGCGGGAAGACCATCCTGCGGCTATGGGGCGCAAGCTGACCGTTAAACAGTTCTGTGCTCTCGACCATGCGCTTGTTTCCTACGATGGTGGAGGTTTCCGCGGCGTCACCGACGATGCGCTAGAACAGTTGGGCAAACGACGCAGCGTCACACTGTCGGTCAAGAGCTTTCTGATCTTGCCAGACATCCTGCGTGCCAGTGACATGGTTGCGATCTTGCCGAGCCGCTTGGTCGCCGGTATGGACAAGCTGGCTATCTCCCTGCCGCCGGTGAAGATACCGGGGTTCACCAAGACGGCTGCTTGGCACGAACGCACCCATCACGATCCAGCACATCGCTGGATACGAGCACTGCTGTTCACTTCCTGTGCTAACAACAAGTAGGCAAGATCGCTCCTATCGTCATGCTCAGCACAACTCTACCTCGCACTACAAATAAGCAATCAGTCGGCTCAATTGGAGACGCGCCCTTTCGTAGCGCCGCTGCGAGATAGCCTAGTCGGTGGATGGCAGAACCTAGGCCTTGATATCATATTTTATGATATCAAAAATAGAAACTTAGGATTTCACTTATTGCAGATGGAGGCTCATGATTTGCTCCATGACCACTTGAATGACGCAGCCACCCCTGTTGCGTCATCGACATTTTGTGAAGGAGCTTCGATATGAGCAAGCAACAGAACGCCATCCTCTGGCCCGAAGGCTACACGCCGGGCTTTACTGAGAATTTCGCCTCCAATGAGATCATCGCCGCCGGCTTGAGCGCGGCCGACGTATGGCCTCTACTCGTCACACCATCGCTGTGGCCAAGCTACTACGCCAACTCGGCTAACGTGTGCTTTCATGACGGCAAAGGCCCGGTACTGGCCGACGGCGATCGGTTTTACTTCGAGACCTTCGGCTTCCCGGTAGAGGGGCAGTGCAACGAATACGTGCCACCTGCGGATGGGCAACCCGGCCGCGTGGCCTGGCACGGCTGGTCCGGCGAGGAAGGCACAGATACGCGCCTGGATGTGCATCACGCCTGGCTGGTTGAGAACCTGGACGGCAGGCGCGTGCGCATCCTCACGCAGGAAACTCAGAAGGGCAAACCGGCCGAGGAGCTGCACAACGCCAAACCCAACCCGATGATCAACGGCCATCAGGACTGGCTCGACAGCTTGGTCGAGGCAGCGCGCAAAGCCAAGCAGGCGTAGTGGTCTCCGGCCGCTTGATCCCAAGCGTCTGAACGGAGAAAACCATGATGAGAACTCCCCTCAGGATTCTGCTGGTCCTGACTTCGCAGGCAACGATGGGCGACGAACTGCTCAACCGCGAATGGTTCCGCAGTCGGACCGAAGCGAAGGTGCTGATCGAACGTTGGCGACAGTTCTACAACGAGCAGCGGCCGCATAGCGCGCATGCTTACAAACCGCCGGCGACGATCCGGCGCAACTGGATCCAATCCGATAGCATCCCCTCCGAACTCACTGCCTGACTGGCTACAAAGTTCGTACTCAGGTCACCTTGGCGCAGGCACTGAAGGTGGAGCCACCCGGAATGGGTGCTCCCACCGCCTTACGCGCACTGGCTCGAACTCTCCCGAGGCGCCGGCAAGCTCGTCACATAGCGACTAGAGAGAGGAGGTGACCGTACGAGTTCCCAGCGCCCGATCCACTCTGGGAGCTGGGTCGCCTAGCGACTACGCTACCAATGGAGCTAGCGATCAACTCGATAACTTGAGCGTGATAACGCCCAGGATGATCAACGCCACGCCAAGGTATCGCATCAGGGAGGTTGGGTCGCCATAGAAATGAATTCCGACTAAGAAAGTTCCCGCCGCTCCGATACCCGTCCACACCGCATAAGCAGTCCCAATCGGTATCTGACGCTGAGCAAGCCATAGGAAGGCGCCGCTAATTGTCATGAAAGAGACGGCTACTGCGACCCCACTCCAACGCGATGTTGGCTCTTGCGCCATTTTCAGCCCGACCGGCCATCCGATTTCAAACAATCCAGCCAAAACAAGATAGATCCAACCCATTGCGATTCTCCTTCAAATTTTTCATATCCGGCATACATACTCCGGCATGACCACCAGCTTAGAACTTCGGCGGCTCTTTAGGCGTGGTGTGGGGCACATCGCCATCTTCGTAAAAGCGCTTTCGCGTAGCCTCGGCAACCCGGTTACATAGTTGGTCGCCCAGCATTGGTCGATCCAACTTGCATTGCTTGCGCAACTCTTTCAGACGCTCAGGATTGAGCGCTAATTCATCGACTGTCGGAAGGTTGGCTTTATCTGGTTTCCCAGATGGGCTGCAGGCTGCCAATGTCGAGGAAAGCAATATGAGAGCAATCTTCTTCATGGTTAATTTTCTTTGGGAGATTGTGTGATGGTTTACCGCCGACCTTTGGCATCTGGAGATTTGATCGAATGAACGCGTTCCATGAAGCGAGTCAGCATTTCTGACGGCTCGCTGGCCGGCCGTAGTAGATAGGTCGTGAGCATTGGCGAACGTCCAGTCAGCGGCCGTGCGACCACCCCCTGTTCCCTGCTGGCTGTGATATGCGCGCCTCCTGTGAGGCCTAGTGCAAGTCCCGCCGAAACCAGGACCATCATTAGATCGCTGGAAGTCACGCGTTCGGCAATCAGTGGCTCTATGTCCACGCGACGTAGCACCCGTTCAACTTGCCGAGCATGGCCCTCACACGCCACCGCGTCGCAGAGCACCAGCGGATACCGCAACAGCTCTTCTAGGGGAATCTGTTTGTGGGATAGCAAGGGGTGCCGTGCGGGCACAGCTACCATCAGAGGGTCACTCCACACCGGCACGGCGATGATGCCTTCGCCGACTTCATCCGATTGAGCGAAGCCGAGATCGTACAGTTCGCCACACAATCCCTTGATTTGCTGTGCCAAAGGCACCTCGAAGAAGCGAACTTCCACTTCCGGCTCTTCCTGCCGGCAGAGCGCCAACAACGCAGGCAGGCGCGATGGCGTGATTCCATCAGACAATGCAATACGGAGCTGGCAATGAAAGCCATTGGCTGCGGCGTTCACACTGTCGCGCGCCTGCTGCAAAGCTGCGAAGACACGCGGCACGCTCTCAAAGAAGAGCCTGCCCGCACGAGTCAAGCGGGTGCTCCGAGTGGTTCTCGCAAATAGCGCTACGCCCAACTCTTCCTCAAGTTCCTTGATGGCGCGCGACAGCGGCGATGTCTCTATGTGGAGGCGCTCTGCGGCTCGGGCAAAGTGCAGCTCCTCTGCCACCGCCAGAAAGTAGCGCAGGTGTCGAATTTCCATGTTCGCATTCCTCATCACTCAGGCCTCACCACCTTCGCCTTGCGTCACGCTATTTAGCTAGCCTTCGCAAGCTGCTCCAGCATGTTTCTGCGATCAAACAGGAGAGCCGGATAATGCTTTTGCCAGGACGCCCCATTGCATGGCTGTCTCGGCCCGCGTGCGGATCAGCGAAGCCTGCGCTGACAGCACCCCGGCCTCAGCCTCGGCCACCACCGTGGCGTCCACTTGTCCCGCCTCGAACAGACGTCGGCTGCGATCGAGCTGACGCTCCGCGACTGCGACACCCTCGGCCTGATGCTCCAGTGCTGCGTGCTGCGTATGCCAACCGAGATATGCGTTCTCTACGTCCTGCAAAGCACTCAACAAAGTGCGCTCGAACTCCGCACGGGCAGCTCGGCTGCGCGCCTCTCCGGTCTCGATGCCGGCACGGATCGCGCCACCATCGAAGATCGGCAACGACACCCCGGCCCCAAGTGAAAAAATGTTTCCAGTGATGCGGGTTCCCACACTCTCTACGCGCTGCCGTCCGCCGCTCAGGTCCAACACCAGCCTGGGGAAGCGTTCGCCTTCGGCTGCGTTCCAGCGCGCGGTTTCGGCGGCGAACTTCGCTTCGGCGGCGCGCACGTCGGGCCGCTCACTCAGCAGGTCCGCAGGTATGCGTGTCGGTGTCCAGTCCGGGACGGCGAGCGACGCAAGAGTTGGGGAAGCTGCAGGCGCTCCGGGCGTTTGTCCCACTAGTACATCGAGTGCATGCGTCGCCTCGCCGCGCGCACGCCGCAGTTGCTCTTGCTCCACGCGCAGTGCGACGACGCCGGCGCGGGTACGCTCGATGTCGAAGCCGGTAGCTTGTCCGGCCTCGAACTTCCGTTGCATCAGCAAGACGAGTCGTTCTGCGGATGCCAGCCGCGCCGCGGCTAGCGCTTCGAGCTCACTGGCTTGGCGCTGCTGCACAGCCGCCGACACTGTTTCAAACGCGACCTGCCACCGCGTGGCAACCCACGCTTGTTCGGCTGCCACCGCATCCAGGCGCGCACCTTCTGCTGCCTGCGAAAGCCGTCCCGACAGGTCTGCCTCCCACGATGCGGACAACGTGGCGCGGCCATCATTGCCGATTGCAACGTTCTCTGAATAGTCGCGTCCTCGAGTTGCCTGCGTGCCCGCGGACAACGAGGGGAGCAGGGAGGCCCGTGCTCGCCGCGTGGCGGCCGATGCCTCGTCCACGCGCGCTCGCGCAATCGTCAGTTCGGTATTGCGCTCCAGCGCCGCCCGGACCAAGGCATTGAGGTGCGGATCGCCGTAGGCCGTCCACCAATCGACGGGAAGAGTACGGCGGGACGATTTGTCCAAGATGCCTTCACCTCCCTCTTCATTTGAGAAATGGGCCGGTACATCCAGGCGAGGTGGATCGGCAGAGTGCGGGGCATGGCTGCAGGCCGCAAGAAGCAGTAGCGGAGAAATCATGGCAATGAGGCGATAGCGTTCAAGAATTTGAGACATGGCAGCTCCTTGCGCTCCGAAAAAGTCTTGACGGACTGTTGTATGGCTTCTACTATACCGTCTGGACTGTATATGACTCAAGCTTTTTTGGAGCACGACCATGCCGCCCCGCGCGAAAACAAAGTTGCCCCCCCCGTCCACTGCCCATAGCAGCGCCGATGCGCAGCCCGGCCTCCAGCAAGGAGCCCAGCGAACTCGCGACCGCATCCTGCAGGCCGCCCGCGAACTGGTGCTGGAGGAAGGTGCCAGTCGCTTGACACTGGACGCCGTCGTTGTGCGGGCCGGGTTGAGCAAAGGGGCGTTTCTCTATCACTTCAAGACCAAACGCGATTTGTTCGTGACACTGATCGACGAGATGATCCGGGCGTTCGACGCGGCTATCCACTGGGCCTGCGGGCCATCACGGCGGGCGGTCCGATGCGCTGGGTCGGCCTCTGTGTGGCAGTGACGTGCATGGCGGCCAGCGGCGCACTTTTGTGGTTCGCGCTCAAGCGGATTCCGATCAGCGCGGCCTCTGCAGCCTGGGCAGGAATCGGGCTACTTGGAAACTTGGGCGTCGGCGCCCTCCTACTAGGCGATGTCGCATCGGTAACGCGCTGGTCTGGCACCGCCCTCATCGCAGCAGGCATTGCCTGTCTTAGTTTCGTTTGATCAAGGAGACCCATTATGAAGAGCAAAACTGCATTGATCCGCGGCGGCATCTTTTTTTGCGTAGCAGGCGCGCTCTCTGGATGCGCGACCAACAGCATGACGCGCTCCGGATTTCTCGGCGACTACGAGAAGTTATCGCCGACACGATACGAGAACGTACTGATGTACCGCGCAGCGGGATTCGAGCCCAAGCGTTATGCCGCTGTCGTGGTGGAAGAAGCGCAGATCAAGACCGCCTCGGGTCGCATCGATGGGCTCGATGACGCGCAGCAGCGCGAAGTGCTAGACCATGTGACGAGCGAACTGAAACGCCAGGAAGGCAAAAGTCCCGCCCCCCCAGGTGGCGCGGGACAGGTTCGGGTGCGTGTAGCGGTCACCGAACTGCAGACACCGAATCGGGCAGTCAATGCAATGACGACCCTGCTGGTTGGACCCGTGACGACGGGTGGTGCCAGCCTAGAGTTCGAAGCAGTCGATTTAAGGACGGGACGCCGGGTTGCTGCCGCCAGTTGCTTCGAGCGCGGCAACGTCATTAAAGAGTTCGCCGGTTCGTACACATTGCTGGGTCATGCCAAAGCGGCGATCACGAACTGCATCGAGCGCATCGACAGCGCTTGGCGGGACACGCAGCCATGAGCAACGCTTCACAGGCTTGGCTCCGGCAGGATGCCATGGTCGGCGGTGATCACAAATGGCTGGCGGGTGGCGACTGGACGATAGAGCACTACGCCAGTCTGGCAAAATCCGTGTCCGCCGCCCGCATCAGTCATGCCGAGGGGTACGCCACTCCCTTACTCGACTGGACGCAAGTCCAGAGACTGGACACCGCCGGCGCGGCTCTGCTGGTGGAAATTCTCGGGCCAGACTCGATACTCGACCGGCCGGAGGCAGCTCCAAATCTGTCCTCGGATCGCCTCGCCCTAATGAGAGCGCTGGCCGCCGCTGCTACCGATCAGCAGAAGACGGAGAAAGCAGCGGTGAGCGGGAATCCTCTGCTCCGCGGTCTGGGACGCATAGGCCTGACCTTGGAACAGGGCTGTCGTGCGTGTCTTGGTCTGGCCGGGTTCGTGGGCCAGATCATCGAAACATGGAGCCGTACCGTTCGTCACCCGCGTCGCTGGCGCGCGACCTCGGTGATCGCTCAAATCCAGCGATCAGCGGTGGACGCCATTCCCATCGTGGCGCTACTGAGCTTCATGGTAGGAATGGTGGTGGCGTTCCTGGGAGCAACGGTGCTGGCCAACTTCGGTGCGAGCATCTTCTCGGTGCATCTGGTCGCCTTCTCGTTCATGCGCGAGTTCGGAGTGCTGCTCCCGGCCATATTGATTGCAGGCCGTACCGCAAGCGCGTACACCGCCCAAATCGGTTCGATGAAGGCAAATGAAGAGATCGATGCGCTTCGCTCCAACGCGCTCGACCCCATCGAGTTACTGGTGCTGCCACGCGTGCTGGCGCTTCTTGTGTCCTTGCCACTGCTCACCTTAGTAGGCATCTTGGCTGGCATTGCGGGCGGCGCCACCGTATGCGCACTGAGCTTGGAAATTCCTCCCGCACAGTTCCTTGCCATCGTGCAGGAAAAAATCGAGGTGCGCCATTTTCTTGTCGGAATGAGCAAGTCCCCGCTCTTCGCGGTGATGATCGCCGCTATCGGCTGCCATGAAGGGTTCAAGGTCGCCGGTAGCGCTGAGTCGGTAGGCGACCACACGACGTCTAGTGTCGTGCAATCAATCTTCATGGTGATCCTGATAGACGCCATCGCTGCACTGTTCTTCATGGAGATGGGCTGGTGAGCGCGGTGAAGCAAGACACCGACAACGGTGTGCGACACGCTATTGAAGTGCGCGGCCTGGACAACAGGTTTGGAACCCAGCAGGTCCATCAGGACCTAGACCTGGACGTGCGGCGCGGGGAAATCCTTGGCGTGGTGGGAGGGTCAGGCACCGGGAAATCCGTGCTCTTGCGTAGCGTCGTCGGGCTGCAGAAGCCGCATTCGGGCGTGGTCCGTATCGGGGGGCGCGACCTACTGCGAGCCCAATGGCTTGCGCGCGCGCGTATGGAGCGAAGGTTCGGCATTCTGTTCCAGAAGGGCGCGTTGTATTCATCGCTGACCGTCTTGGAGAACGTCGCTCTTCCTTTGATCGAGCATGTCGGTCTGGCGCGGCCTCTTGCCGAGCGTTTGGCAAGAAGCAAGCTGGGCTTGGTGGGGTTGCCTGCCGGAGCGGGAGACAAGTATCCGGCCTCGTTGTCCGGAGGCATGGTGAAACGAGCAGCACTGGCGAGAGCCTTGGCGCTTGATGCGAACATCCTGTTTCTTGACGAACCCACCGCAGGACTGGATCCAATCGGGGCTGCATCTTTCGACCAATTGATTCTGACCCTGCGCAATGCACTGGGCCTCACGGTGTTTCTGGTAACCCACGACCTCGATACGCTGTACACCATATGCGACCGTGTCGCGGTCCTGGCGAACCAGAAGGTACTCATCAACGACGGCATCGAGGCAGTCGAGCGCTTCAAGCACCCGTGGATACAGGAATACTTTCACGGCCCCCGTGGCCGTGCGGCCGCACAGGCCACTGGTGCTTCCAGCCAAGAGACGCAGCCATGAAACCCCTCCGCATCTGCATCATTCTTCCGTCGCGCACGCATTGGGCTGGGCGCACGCAATATTTAAACTCTGAGAACGAGGTGGTCTGATCATGGAACCACGTGCCCATCATGTATTCATTGGTCTGTTCGTCGTGCTGCTCGGTGCGATTGGTATTGGCTTCGCGCTTTGGCTCAGCGACACACGTTCCGACCACGATTACCAGTATTACCGGATTATGTTCGATGAGCCAGTGACCGGGCTTACGCCCGGCAGCCAGGTTCAGTACAGCGGAATCACGATTGGCGAAGTCGTTGCACTTTCTCTTTCACCGCGAGACCCAAGGCGGGCGATAGCGCGCGTACGCATCAATGCCACCATCCCGGTCCGGCAGGATACCCGCGCTGAATTGGTCATCACGGGAATTACCGGCAACGCGGTGATCGAGTTGAGCGACGGTGGGCCAAACGTGCCATTGCTGGATCGGAGAGAGGACGAGGAACCGTTGATCCTCGCACCACGTTCGGCGATGGCATCCCTGGTCTCCGGTGAGGGGAACAGCATGACGACACTCAACGGCATCTTGCTGCGCACGCAGGAGTTACTGTCGAAGGAGAATTTGGCTCTTGTGCACCGCAGTCTGGTGAATCTTGAACAGACCACGGGCGCGGTCGCTGACCAGAGGGCCGAGATCGCGACGTTAATCAGCAATCTGACCGAAGCAAGCAGAGAATCGACAGCTGCCGTGCGCCAAGCAAATAGCACTCTTCGCGATGCCAACCTGCTACTAAATAACGATGGTAAGCAAATCATGGTGAACACGCGTGATGCAACGGCATCCCTCGAACGCGCCGCTTTCAGGGTTGAGACGCTACTGCAAAACAATCAGGAATCGCTGAACCAGGGCTTGGCCGCCACAGGTCCTGCCATGCACGAACTCCAGCAGGCGCTGGCCAATCTAAACACCGTGCTGCGCCGACTGGATCGCAATCCGGCGCAATACCTGCTCGGTGGAGAGAACATTGAGGAAACCAAGCCGTGAACACTTCCGCCAGGATGATTCCCGTCGCTGCCGTGACTATGACGCTAGTACTCGGCTTGTCCGCGTGCAGTGTGCTTCCCAAAGCAGCTCCAATGGTCACCTACAAATTGCCCGACTATCACATCGCCCAGGCGGAGAGTACGCCGCGCGCCGTTCCGGGACCCGGGGCGCTGCGCGTCTACGCCCCTGAGAGTAGTCGCGTCCTGGATTCGGAGCGGCTGTTCATTGCGCAGCCCGATGGTCGCTTGTCGGCTTGGCAAGGAGTGCGTTGGGCCGACCCCGCACCGGTGCTGCTGCGTGACCGAATCGTCGAAGCCTTCATGCGCGATGGGCGGTCGACTTCCGTGATTACCGATAGCACCCCAATGAGCGCCGATATGGAGTTGCGCAGTACGCTGCGGGCGTTCCAGCTCGAATACCGCGGCACTGAAGCGATCGCCGCGGTTCGGCTCGATGTGCAACTGGTCGATCCGGCCAAACGGACTGCTATTGCCAGTAGACGCTTCGAAGCAATCCAAGCCACAGGCAGCAAGCGAGAGGCCGATGTGGTGAGCGCGTTCGGTGTCGCCACGGATATATTGGCCGGGCAGATCGTTGAATGGGCAGTTCAGGTCGGGGCAGCGCGTTTGCGAGTTGCACCGGAATTGGCAAGCAACCATGCACCCACAGCGTCGTCGATAAGCACAGACTAGTCGTCTTAACGGAGCACAGAAGCTAGGGCCAAAACGCTGCTCGACACCTTAACTCGGTACGACAGCCTACGGCCCCGATCCAATCCCAGGACCTCTTTGCCGTCCAACCTCCCATGACACACCGCCGCCGCGTACAGTCGCGGCGATCTGCTGCCCCAGTCGTGGCTCGATTATCGGCCGCCAAGGCACCAGACTGAATCCCATGCCGTCATCGAGCAGCGCATAGCGACCGCTGGCGAGCATGACCGAGCGCCGGTAGATGCCGGCTACGCGCTGCCCGTCTGTGACGTGCCGATGCTCCAATCCGCTATCGGCGGCAATGTGCTGGGCGGCCTGCGCCAGCTCCCGATTGCGCAGCGTTTCCAGCAGATTCCGGGAGAGAATCAGCCGCTGCCCGCGCCGCTGGGCCAGCCCCTGTTCTTCGAGGAAGTCGGCGCGCTGCTGCAAGGCTTGCCTAGCATCGCCGCCAAAGCCCAGGTCGCCCAGTCCCTTGCCGCCGCCGATCAACTGCTGATCCAGCCAGGTCGCGCCGATGACGCGGGCCTGCCGTTCAATCGGCAGATGCGATTTCAGTTCGACCGCCACGCCGCCCAGCCGCTGCGCGTCGTACTGGCGGCCACGCTCGGCCAAGTCGTCCGGCACCTTCCATAACCCCTCGGCCACGCGCTCCACGATGCCGGCCCGCCGTAGGGCTTCCAGCCGGCGGATATGGGCCGCCACAGCCTCTTGCGGGTCGCGGCCGGGCTTGGCTCGGCCTTGCTCGATCGCCAGGTGGTGATCGGTGCGGTACAGGCCATTGCTCGCCAGCGTGGCGATGTTCTTGTCGGCCGCCCGCACCTCGGCGGAACCGCGTACCTCCACCACCGCGCCGATGGGATAGTTCGCCAGCTCGTCGCGGGCGTCCAACGCGACGTAGTGGGCTTTGCCGTCCAACCCGTCGATGACCAGATAGCCGCGGTCGTGCAGCTCGTCGGCCAGACCCTTAGCAGCCACGCGACCGACGATAGTGCGGCCGTCGTCGCCCGGCTCGAACACCGCCAGCTCGCGAGGCTTGCCGCTCATGGCCCGCTGCATCGTTCGGATGATGTCGCCACGCTCGCCCAGGGCACGCAAGGTCTTCTCCGCGTCCGCATGGACGGCCCAGGTGCCGGGCTGCACCTCGTCGGCCAGGCCCAGGCGCTGCAAGTGTTGCAGGCGGCCGATCAGCAGCAGGCGCTGGCGTTGCAGCCGGGGTTCGTTGAAGCGTTCGATCTGCACCCGGCCATCCTCGCCGGCCTCGCGCTGCAACGTGCGGTCGAGGCTCGTCCACCGCTCTTGCTCCACCTCGCGCTGCAAGGTCTGCTGGATCTCCAGTTCGGTGCGCGGCCCCAGCCATTCCGTCGCCAGCTCGGCGGCGCGATGGCGGAAGCCGTGGGCGATGTAGTCGCCCGCGATGATGAGGTCTTTGCCGGTATCGTCGCGTCCGCGCACGATCAGGTGCGTGTGCGGGTTGTCGGTGTTCCAGTGATCGACCGCCACCCAATCCAGCCGCGTCCCCAGGTCGGCCTCCATCCGGTTCATCAGGTGCCGGGTGTAGGTGCGCAGGTCGTCCAGCTCCGCACTGTCTTCAGGTGAGACGATGAAGCGGAAATGATGTCGGTCGTCCTGGCAGCGTTCCTTGAAGGCATCGAGGTCGGCTTCGTCGGTCTGCGGCCCGTAGGCACGGCCCGGCTCGCCGTTCCGGCCGGCACCGTCGCGCTCGATGTAGCGCAGGTGCTTGGCGAGCGACTGCGGACTGGCGTTGCGCTGGTTGACCAGCAGCGTCTTGATGGTCACGCGCCGTGACATAGGGGTCAGCTTTGCGCCTGCGAAGCGCGCCGCCGTATGGCCGCGTCCAAGCCGTGAGCCGGGCCGCTGGCCGGCGTGCTGGCCGCTCCCGCCAGCGGTAGGACGGCGCACCGCCGACTTGCCGCCGCTGGCCTTGCCAGCCTGCTTGAGCACCTTGGAAACGAAGCTCTGGCCCTGGCCTTTGCCTCGGTTCTTCGGCGCGCCAGGGCGCACCCAGAAATCATGGTCGCCGCGGTCGGTCATGGCTGTGCTCCCTGCAAGCTCCGGCGTGTCCGAGCGTGCGAAGCACGCGGACATGCCTGCATCGGCGCGTGCCTCGCGCCCCACGCGGCACGGCGGCGAAGCCGCGCCGTGCCGCGCCACCCCCACGTGCAGACTGGCTTTGCGGGCGGCAGAGTGCCGAACCCTTTTGTCTTGCCTTCCGCCTTTGCCCCTCGCTCCCGCTCCGGGCATCGGCGGCCCGGCGGCGCTGCTGCACGAGCAGCCAGCCCGCCGGCGAACACGCCAATGGCCGCAGGCCAGGCGCGTTCGAGGCAAGACGCCTGCACGTTGGGCGGCTGCGCCGAAGGCAGCGCGAAGTGCGGTGCGAATGCACCCGCACTGCACGCGCGACGACACGGCGACGAACAGTAGAACGACATGCCCGATGGCACGATGAGAGGCGCGGCAAAGTGCAGCGAATCGGCGGCCATCATGGACGTGTCTCCAGCCAGATCGGATGCGCAACGCCGATCACGGCGAACGCGCTGACCGGCCCGAAATAGCGGCTGTCGAACGACGCCGGGTTGGTCGCGCTCAACAGGAACAGTTCGCCCGGTTGGAGACGGCGGCAAAGCTGCAAGGATGGCAGCGGCCGGCCCAGCCGGTCGGCAGGCAGGGCGGCGGCCACCGGCACGCCGTCGATGCGAACCTGGCCGGCGACGATGCAAACGTGTTGTGGCGCGACTGCGCCCACACGTTTGAGCAGCGGAACGCGGGTCGGCAGGTAGCCGCGCTGCGCAGCCAGCATGGCGGCCCTGTCGGGCAGCGGCATCAGCACGATGCTGTCCACGGACAGCGGACGTGGCCGCGAGGCGGTGCGCGGGTCGAACGGTTCGATGCGATACCAACCGACCGCCACGCTGTCGGACGGGTTGTAGGCCATTCGCGGCAGGGGCTGCACGAACGCCGCCCAGGCCAGCGCAGCGAGGCCGACGGTGGCGAAGCCTGCCAGCACGAGGCGAGCGCGCAGGCGCGAGCGAGGATGCGGCACGGGGCCGGTCGTGGAAATCGTGGTCATGGCAATGCCCTCCCGGCCAGCCAGGCGGCGTGCCGTTCTGCGGTGTATGTGGGTAGCGCCGAGCGCGCTGCGAGCCGGTTCGCGAGCGTGCGCCAGTACGCGGGCGATGTGTCTGCGGCTGCGATGCCCAGCGCCTCGATGCCGTCGATGCGTTCCAGCACGGCGCGCACGTTGGCATCGCCTTCGGCGTGCAGCAGCAGACGCGCGCCCGGCTGCACGCCGGGGATGCGCTGCACGGCGTCCAGCGGCGTGGCGGTCTGCATCACCATGAGCTGCCAGCGGATCGTGCCGTAGTCGTTGGCCTGCCAACGGATGCGGCACAGAACCGCGTTCGGCAGGAACACGGCGCAGCGCCGCCAGCGGTCGAGCTGGAGCGTGCGCGCCGGTTCGCCGAAGCGCAGGTAGAGCTTGAAGCGCGGTTCGATGTAGGCCAGCGCCACGCGCGTCAGCGGCACGTTGCCGGCCTGGCCGGCGAGTGTCGAAGGCGCCGGCGGCGGCGCAGCCGTGGGCGCACTTGCTTTGGGGGTGTGGGCGGTCGAAGCGGATGCGTTCACGGCGTGCCCTCCGGGGGAAACTCCCGCTCCAGCAGGTCGCGCAGCAGTTCGGCTACGGTCACGCCTCGCGTGAAGGCCGACACCTTGATGCGCGCCCGCATGGCGGGCGTGATGTCGAGCGTCAGTCGAGCGGTGTAGAGGTCGCCTTTCTGCACGGCATCTGCGTCGCCCTGGCGAATCCACGCTTCGGCGTGCGGATTCGCTGGGGGACGCGCACCGATGCCGACGCGCTTGCTGCGTGGTGGTGGCTTCCCAGTCATGTCGGCCACCGCAGCAGTTCGTCGGTGAGCGCGGCGATCTCGCGGGCAGCGGCGCTGTCGGGCGCGGTTTCGCGGGCGAGCCGGCCAGCGGCTACGCTGTCGGCAAAGACGATGCGCTGGTGGATCTCCGAGCGCAGCGCGGGCAGCGGCTGTTCGGCCAGCGATTGCCGTGCCTCCCTGCCGATGATGGTGGTGCTGACGCGCCGGTTGATGACGAAGGCCGCGCGCAGCGCTGGCCGGAACACCTGTGCTTCGCGGATCAGTGCGACCATCTCGGCAGAAGCCCATACGTCGTAGGGGCTGGGCTGCACGGGGATCAGCACGCGCTCGGCCGCCAGCAGCGCGGAACGCGCGAGGGCGGCGATGCGCGGCGGGCCGTCGATGATGATGTGATCGGCCCGCCTGGCGAGTTCTGGCGCTTCCTGATGCAGCGTTTCGCGGGCAAGGCCCACGGCGCTGAACAGACGGGGCAGGCCCTGCTGGCTACGCCGCTGCGTCCAGTCGAGCGATGACCCCTGCGGGTCGGCATCCAGCAGGATGACATGCAGGCCGCGCATCGCCAGTTCGCCGGCGATGTGCGTGGCGAGCGTGGTCTTGCCGACGCCGCCTTTCTGGTTGAGAAACGCGAAGATCATGGCGCGGCCCTCCGAGCTGGAAAGCCGGCCTGGCCGTGCCGTTTCGTGGTTGTCCACCGAAACGGCGCGCTTCTACTAAAAGTTATGTATTTCTTGTTAGGTAAGTTAGAGGGAACGCAAACCCGCGCCGTTGTTGGCTTTCCGGCGTTTTCGTACTCCTGATAGCACGAGGGTCGTACTCCTGATAGCACGATACCCGGTACTCCTGATAGCACGAGGCCGTCCACAGGTTCTCCCGCAGTTATCCCCGTGCCGCGTGCGGCACGGGCCGGAAGGTCAGCAGCTCGGTGTTGTCGTCCGGCATCCGCTCGATGCCGAGGACGTAGCCGGGCAACGACTGCCGCGCCACCAGGGCGCGCACGTCGTAGGCGAAGTCCGAGAAGCGGGCCGCGCTGCCGGATTTGCGGTACAGGTGTCGGAAGTCGAATTGCCAGCCGTGCTCCTGCCGCCCGCCATGCTTGCGCACCAGGCGGTACAGCCAGCGTTCGATACCGCCCTTCAAGCGGAAATAGGCCGGGTCGATGGTCAGCACCAGGGCGGCGTCGAGCACGCCGGCATAGAACCAGTCCGGCAAGATCAGCTCGATGCCCAGCGGGGTGCCGCTGGCGTCGGCGAGTTCCTTCCACTCGTTGATCCACGAGAAGCGATGCAAGCGCCTTCCCGTGGTTTCGCGGATGGACGTGGCCACCGTGGTCGATTGCAGCCGGTCGAGGGCGGCCTTCAGGCGCTGGTAGTCGTTGAGGGACGTGCCGCGCCCGATGAAGCGCAAAATCTCGTAAGGCGTGGCGCGTATCCAGCGCGACGGGCGCAGGCCCGCGTCGCGCGCCTCCACGATCTGCGAGGCGGCCCATATCAGCACGTCGGCATCCCATATCGTTGCGATGCCGTGCTCCTGCGTGCCTTCCACGCGAATGGTGACGTTCCCGCTGCGGAAGTCGATCGGCGCCGTGCGCCGCGACTTGGCAAGCGAGAAGAACGGAAAGGCCATCAAGTCCTGGGAATCGCGTGGCGCCATGTCGCCCGGCAGCGCGCGGAACAGATCGAGCTGTTCGCGCTGCGGCAAGGCTTGCCCTGGCGGGCTGGACATGGCGAAGGCCACCCACGCGCCGACGATCAGCGGCCATCACGGTAGTCGCCCGCGTGGCGCTCGGCGTATTCGGGATCGGACGTGGCCTCGTAGCTGCGCTGGTCGGCCCAGGCATCGAGGTCGGACACCGCGTACATGACGCGGCGGCCGAACTTGCGGAACTTGGGGCCGCCGCCGATCACCCGCTGCTTCTCCAGCGTGCGCGGCGACAGCCGCAGGTAGTCGGCGGCTTCGTCGTTTGTCAGGTAGCGTTGAGGCTGCGAGGTCGCAGTGACGGCAGCGGCGGCAGGCCGCGAGGGAGCAGGTCGCATGGGATGTACCTCCATCAAGCCCGGCCACACCACGCGGCCGGATAGAGGCACTCTCAAGAAAGCAAGGCTTCTTGCTAAGGGACGATTCGCACGGGTCGAGAAACGTCCCCCCTAATGCGACGGGAACATTGGAAGCTGCGCTAGTCGGCGGTAGCCGCCGTGCATCAGCTCATCGCCGCGGCGTACCAGCCGCCGTACGCGGGCACGCAATGCACTGTCTTTGTGCCAGTCGGCCGCGACGGCATCCGCGCCGAACAGACCTTCGCCCACCTCGCGCAAGGAGGCTCCCGCGAGGGTCGCGTCGAGCGCTTGCAAGGTATGCAGTTCCAGCAGCGCGGCGGGCGTGGGGCGGGAGCGGGCTGTTGCCACAGGCGTGGCCACGGTTGCGGCAGATAGCGCATCCAGCTTCGCAGCGAGCGTGCGGTAGCGCGCACAGGGCGTGGCGCAGGCGCGTGTGGCGTAGAGATAGGCCGAACCATCTTCCAGGTCGGGTGCGAGTGCCAGCCGAACGCAGCAGCCTGGCCAATGCGATACGAGCACCAGGCGCTTGCCGTCGTGGGTCAGTTGCTTGCGCCCAGGAATGCGCCAGAACTCGAAGGTATGCGCATCGGGTGGTGGGTCGGCGTCGGGGTATAGCTGCACCACGGCATCGTGATCGGGGAACCAAGCAGGATGTGCGTCGCGCGCATCCAGGCCGGGATCTTCCAGCAGGCGCAGGCCCCAGGCCTGCGCCGCATCAGGCTTGCGACGCCGGCGTAGCCAGTCGCGCCGGTAGCTTGGATTCCTGCGCAAATACTCCCAAGCCAGCGCTGGGCCATCGAGGTGCAGCGTGTAGAGATACGCGGCCGTGGGATACCAGTGTTGGCTGCTGCGGTCAGTCATGGCGAAACCTCCCTGTTTCTGGGAACGTCGCCACAATTCCGCTGTGCGGGAGCTATCGAATCGCCATCAAGTGGTCATCAAACTCGGGTTACGCTTTAACTGCTGGTGTCAAGACAGATTCGCTCCAGTGCATTGCCGAAATCGTCTAAATGCGACGACTGCACCGCCCGGAAATGGGGTGCAGCATTGAACACCGTGCCGAATCTCGCGCCTGGCATCATGACTGTTTTGGTCAGGAGCGCACCACCCTGGTGCAAGCATGCGGATCAAGACTTGCCAGGTCTTGGCTAAGACCGAAATAGTCACAATGCGATACTTTTTGCCTGGTCGCGCTGGAATGCGTCAATCGGTGATCGAACCGTTTTCCTGAGCCAGTCGAACGTATTCCGACAGCGGCCGCGTCGGCTGGAAATACCGATCTCGTATCACGGGCTGCTTGAGCGGCCCGACGATGGACGCCAGATCGGACAGCTTCACCGTCGCCAGGGCAGGCATCCCGATCCCGAGGTCGATCAGGCCGTAGGCCGTATCGCCATCGGTCGGATCGAGCGCGGCCAATAGCCAGGTCGCATGTGCGTCCGGTGTGAACAGGCGCACCACGGGCAGCGGGTCACATTCCTGGCCTGCGGCGCGGGTGAGGCCGTGGGCCAGTAGGTGCACCCGGTCTTCCTCGGTGACAAGCGTGGTCAAGGCCGCGCCCCTTCCACGAACACACGCAATCGCCGAGGCGCATCTGTGCCTGCGGACGGATGCACGTATGCGCAAGCGCACGAAGCCGCAAAAGCGGAGAGGCACGAAGGCGTATTGGTGGAAGTCAGGAAAGACACGGATGCGGTTCCCTGGGTCTGAGGAAATCCGCAGATGCGGATCTCCGTAAAAGCACGGAAAAGGAAAACATCACCACCAAATGAACACTATAGATTGTAGTCCTATAGGGCGCAATGGGCTGTCATCTTGGTTTTTTGGGGAAACCATAGGTGGCAGCGAAGAACTCATTGGCAGCGGCGATTCGGACGGTAAGGAAGGCGCGTGGTTTGAGCCAGGAAGCGTTCTCCAACGTGTCCAGTCGCACCTACATGAGCACGCTGGAGCGCGACCTGAAAAGCCCAACCATCCAGAAGCTGGCCGATCTGTGCGAGGTCATGGAAGTGCATCCGCTCACGCTGCTCACATTGGCTTATGCCGGTGACAGCACCCGCGAAGCTGATGAATTGCTGGCACAGGTGCGCCAGGAACTCAGGGCGATATTGGAAGAGCCCGACACGCCTTAGCGCGTTGGCGTGTGGTACTGAATTGCAGCAAGCGGAGCGCGCAGCGCCGCAGGCGCGAAGGCGTGAGGGATTGAAGCCGGATGGCCGTGACGGCTTGCCGGCACGGGGCGAAGCCCGAAAGCCCGGCGGCGCTTACAGCGCCGACACGCCACACACCGCTCGTTGACACGGATTGCGAGCCACAAGGCACGCATGCAGGCCCGCCGTGACGGGCGTATCCAGCACGCGGCAGCAGCAGAAATCCTGCGCGTGCGGTGCTGCGATCAGCAGCATCGCGCCCCGCCGCAGTGGGCGGGACGCGGTAAGCGGCTGTCAGGCCGCCTTCGGCTTGTTGCGCGACCAGATCAGGTCGTGCGTGCCGTCCTCGTTCTCGATCAGGCGGGCATAGACCGTCGCCGGGAACGAAGGGTCGTCGATGGATACGGACAGGTATTCCCGCCCGGCCTCGCTGGTCTTCTTCCACGCTGCGCCGACTTCGTGGCCAGCCGCTTGCAGGTGGAAGTCGGGGGCGTTCTCGGTGTCGCCCTTGTCGTTGGGAACCAGCTTGACCTTGACGTTGAGCGTCAGGGTGCGAAGCGTGCCGGTGAAGCCGTCTTTCTCTGCGGTGAAGGTGCCGATGTTAGCCATGATGTTTCTCCTTTCGGGTTGAACAAGGTCGCGCCAGTGCGTCCTTGTTGTGATCCGGCCGGCGGGGGATGGGCTGGTCGCACCGCACAGCGGTCGCAACAACGTGGAGAACCTGGAAGCGAAAAGAATTTGTCCCGCGAGGAATGCGCGCAGCGCAGGGGAAATTGTTTTCGCTGCAAGGTTGCGGCCATCAAGCACAAGGCGCAGCCGCGCCACCGCCAGGATTCACAACAAGACAAGGACGCACAGGCCGCCCGCTCCCGAATGGAGACGTGGCCAACTCGGCATCCCCGCGTGACGGCTGCACCGGCTTGCGCCCTGACGCGGGCCAGGTCAATGCCCCGACGACAAGGCCAGAGCGCCCCTGCCGCAGCTCACGGCCACATACTGAGGCGTGGTGTGGAAGCTCCATAGAAGCGAGGCTGGGCGGCGTGTCGGTGAACCGTCTTTCGTGACGTACAGACAACGAACCGCCAGCGTCGGGGACGGCACGCTTTCGTGCAACCTGCCGCAGCAAGCCGGGGCGTAGCCACACCAGCCCCGCCCATTGCGGCGGGGCTCGGTCGAATCGTTGGCGGCGCGATGCGCCGCCACACTTGCTGGCTTCGTGGATTTCGCGCACGAGCGCCCTTGTGCGTGGCCCCATCGCCGCCTGTCCGAAGGCGGCGATGGGGCGTTTTGGCTTTGAGCAGTGAAACCGGGCGCGGCCACCGCCGCGCCCGGAGTTTTCGACCACCGGCCCCAAGGCGGCACGGCTTGGGGCCGGTGCGGCTCGTTATTCCTTGGTTTCGATGATCCACCACACGGCGCGCGGCAAGGCGCGGCCCGTGAGGGGATGCAGATCGGTCAGGTCGGCGCGGGCCGTCCAGCCACGCGGCGGACGGTAGCCGCGCACGTCGCCGTCGCCGTGCCAGCGGCGGGCGCGCACCGTGCCGGAGGCATAGGTCGCAGCTATGCGGGGGCGGTTTGCGGGTTGGTGGGTCATGGCAGGCATCCTCAACATGAAGCGCCCCGGCCGGAACCGGGGCGCTATCTACGGTGCGAAGTCACGCGGCCAAAGCCTCGGCCTGCGGCTGGTCATCCGCCACGGCGGCCACTTCTTCCTGTGCTTCGGCTTCGCCATCCGCCGGCGCGTCCTGCCCGGTCTGCTGCGGGCCTTCGGAGCGGAAGATGGCGGGCATCCAGCCGGTGCCAGCGGCCAGCCGTTCGGCTTCGCTGGCAATGTCGCCCTTCTTCAACTTCGCCAGTCGGGTGACGTGCGAGGGCGCGAACCCGCCAACGGCTTCCAGAATCGCGGCCTTCGGCACATGCCGGAAGTAACCCTCATTGGTGGGCTGCCACCACGCGGCCATATCCAGCCCCACGGCCTGCGCCAGTTCCGCGCCGGGCTGGTGCGGCGTGGCGCGAGGCGTCACCACGTCCACCGTGGAAGCTAAGCACACGGCCAACAGCCGCACCAGTTCATCCTGTGATTTCGCCAGCAGCGCGGCGAACAGTTCGGCGCTGTCCTCCGGCAAGGTTTCGCCTGCCACCTGTTGCAGTTCGCGCAGCGCCACGGCGGCGGGTGATTCCGGCCAGTCCGGGGCCATGCCTTCCAGCCGGTCTTGCACCGTGAGGCGCACACCCAGCGGCAGGTCGTGCCCGTAGTGCCTTTCCTGCAAGACGGTCTGCACCATGCCATGCACCACGGCGGCCAGCGCTGCTTGCGGATGCCGTGCAACTTCGATTTGCAGCGCAGCGGTACGGTGCGCGCTCAACCGCTGCGCCAGTCGGTCAGACATGGCGGCGGTCTTGGGCTGCTCGTCGTCCTCGCCTGCGTCCTCGTTCGCGGCTTCGCCTTCGCTGCCGAAACCCTGCCGCAGCCGCTCCAGCGTGCGCAGTGCCTTGGCCTCCGCTTCGCGCAGCAGCCCGCGATGAATCGCGGCCTGCCCGTCGCGGTCGATGGTGACAATGGCACCGGCTGCGGCCTTCACGTTGGCCGCATAGTCCAGCAAGCCATCTTCCAGCGCCTGCAACTGCTCGCCCAGGCGTTCGCCTTCTTCCTGCAAGGCATCGGCCTTTTCCTCGTCCTCGTCGTCCAGCGCGGCATCCACCGCCTCGGCCAGTTCGTGCAGCTTGGTTTGCAGCTTCTCGATGCGCTGCGCGTCGCGCTTGTTCGGACTGCGGCGTTCCCTTGGCGCACGCTGGAAGGCTTGCAGATCGGCATGGGTCATGCCCGGCGTGGCATCCACCCACGCCCAGCCCTCGGCCTGCACCTTGGCGGCGATACCTGCCAGCTTGTCCTGCGCCAGCCGTTCCAGCAGTGCGGCATCGGTCAGATACACGCCTTTGTCGCCCTCCGCGAACAGGTCGCGGCGGATGCCACCGCCTTCCTGCTCGTAGCCGTCCAGCCCGACAAAGCGCACCAGCGGATGCCGGTAGGCGTCGATTTCGCGTTCGGTCAGGCGGTCGCGCAGGTTGTGCGGGCCGCGCTGCCATGTGGGCGCATCGTAGAACGCGGCTTCCTGCGCAGCATGGTCGTCGGTGATGGCGAGGGCCATCAACTGGTCAAGGCTCACGGCCTCGGCCCGGTAGTCGGCCAGCAGGCGCGGCGACACGTTGGCGAGTTTCAGACGGCGCTGCACCACCAGCGGCGTGACGCTGAAATCCGCTGCAATGTCCTCGATGCTGCGGCCTTCGGCCACGAGCGCGGCGAACGCCTCGAACTGGTCGGCGGGGTGCATGGCTTCGCGCTGCACGTTCTCGGTGAGGCTGGCCGTGCGGGCGGTGCCATCGGCCACCAGCAGGCAAGGCACCTCCCATTCCTTGCTAATGCGGTGCTTTTTCGCCAGCAGCTTCAACGCTGCGAGGCGACGGTCACCGGCCACGACCTCGTAATGCTCGCCATCGGCGGCGGCAATCACGATGAGGTTTTGCAGCAGGCCGACACGCTGGATGCTGGCGGCGAGTTCGGGAATGGACATGCGCGGGGTCTTGCGCACGTTGCGGCCAGTGGGACGCGACACCAGCCGCGACAGCGGAACCAGAATCAGGTTCTTGGTCGGATCAGCGGCTTCCAGCGGGATAGCGGCGGCGGTGTTGATGGCGCGGGCTTCGGTTTGGGTAACGGCGTTCATGGTGATAACTCCTATCGGTTCAGGGATGCAGCAGCGAAGAAAGCGACAAGGGCTGCTGCCTGCCCCTGCCGCGTGGGGATTCAGGCTTTCAACTGGCGCATGCCATCGGCCAGCAGCCAGAGGGCGCGATTTAGTCGGATGTTTTGGTCGATGCCCTGCACCGGGCGGGTTTGCTGTCGGCGCCCGTTGGCGCTGCGGCCACGCAGCCCGCCTTGGGTCAGGTTTTCTTGGGTGCGGTTGAACACGCTCCACAGGTCGGGGCGGCGGTCGTCGAAGCGGCGCGGCATCAGGATTTGCGATTCCGTGATGGGCGCGGGCTTGTCGGGGTCGTCGTACTTGAGGGCGAGCGCGGCGCGGGCGAACACTTCGGATTCGCCATCGTCCAAGGTGATGCCGCGCATGGCATCGCGCGATTCCTTCACCCGATCGAAACCGCTCAAGACTTCGTAAGCCCCCTCAATGACCAGACCGGCCACGTCGCCTTTATGGGGCACTCGCACATCGGCCACGGTGTTGCCGCAGACAAGGCCATTGCTGCACACGAACCGGAACATTCCGGCCAGCATCTGATAGCTGCTGGTGCCGTCGTGCGAGTTCAGCAGCACGATTTCGTTGGCCTCCGCGCCGTTGATCTGGCTGGCATGGCGCAAGCGAATCATGTGTTTGGTGTGCTCGCGCTTGCCTTCGTCGCGCACGCGGGTTTGCGTCACCATGAAAGGCTGGAAGCCTTCTTTGCGAAGCTCGGTCAGCACGGCGGCGGTGGGGATATAGGCGTACCGCTGCGAACGGCTCTCGTGCGGGGCATCCGCGAAGATGGACGGGGCCACGCGGTGAATCTGGTCGTCGGACAGCGGGTAATCGCTGCGCAGCGAGGGGGAGCGGAAAGCGAAACGGGATGCGAGTTGCATGGTCTTTCTCCTGACAAAAGAGGTTTGCTGTTCACACCGCACACCGGATTTCTAGATTCGGAGCCCAGCCTTTCGGCTGTTTGGTGCGGTCGGCACGAGGAACCCGGTTGGCCCTGTTGCCACCGTCTTTCCTGAGTTCATCGCCCGCGCCCAAAGGAGCGCGCGGACGGGGGCCGTCAAGGAGCCAAGCGCAGGGTTGGTGCGGCCCGCAGGCGCAGCCGAGGACACGGCCCTGCGCGCCTTGACGGCACACGGTCGCGGGCTACGGTCGCGGGTAAGGTGATGAAGTCAGGGGAGACGGCTGGACAAGGCAACGGCCATCCCTTTGTGCTGACCGCACGCAAGCGAAGCGCGCAGGCCCGAAGCTGGAAGCCGGGCCGTAGGCGTCAGCGATGCGGAAGGCTGGCGAAGCCAGTCCCGCCAGGGATGAGCGACTAGCGAACCTGGAGCAGCGCGATCCGCGAAGCGGAGACGCAAGAGGACTCTTCGTTTACCATTTGTTTCGCAAGCAAATGATGGGAAAGCAAGAACACGGAGATATAGAGATGATTGTCTGCATCAACCGCCTCAAACAGTTCGGAATCTTCAGCGACTTCAATGGAACGAAGATCCAAAAGTTCGGCCGGTACAACCTGGTCTATGGTTGGAATGGAACAGGCAAGTCAACGTTATCGAATCTATTCTCTTGCTTTGAGCTTCGCTCGATGGTTCCCCGCTTCAGCACGGGCCAATTTTCAGTAGTTCTGGAGGATGGCTCAACGATCACGGAATCCACACTCCACTCATCCCAATTGAATATTCATGTTTTCAATCAACGCTTCGTGCATGAGAACATTGATTGGGACAAATCCGTAAAGAGCATCCTTCTTATTGCGAAAGAGAAGATTGATGACTTGCAGAAGCTGGAGAAGCTGAAGAGCGAGCTTCAGTCGAAAAAGAAGGCTCACGACGACAAGCAAAGCGATATCAAGAAGCAGCGTGAGGCATTAGAGAAGTTCCTGACCAATGCTGCCAAGAAAATGAAGCTTGGACTTCAGGCGATTGATACGAGCGACAGTTATTACTTGAATTACGACCGCCGCAAGCTCTTCAACTTCATACAGAATAACGGCGAGACAATTATCAAGGCGGAGTCGGTTCTTCCAGATGAGAGGGTTATCGACCTTACGAATGCCGCCAAGCCAGATCAGCTTCCAAGCATTGCTTTCGCCTCAACGGCCATTGAGCCGGACTACTTTAAGAAAGCGGCGGGCCGCATCAGAGATTTGATTGGGACTACGGCGGTCAATCAAGCAATCCAGCGGCTGACCGATAACCCGGAAATCCGCGAATGGGTTCAAGCAGGCTTGGAAATCCATAAAAACCACGACTCGCAATCCTGCGAGTTCTGCGGCTCTCCGTTCGCCCAGCTTCGTGCCGAGGCGCTTGCTGCCCACTTCAGCAAGGAGTTCACGGAGTTTCAGAGCCGACTTCAGAACGCGGCGACATGGATTGAATCTCAAGGCGCTCCAGCTAATCAGTTTCCCGCATCGACCGAGTTTTATAAAGAACTATCGGCCGAGGCAGAGAAGCTTCAAAAGGACTACGCAACTGCTGCTGAAAAGATCGACCAGCAAATCGACGCCTGGCGGGAAGCCCTGAAGGCCAAGATCACAGACCCTGGGAAGACAGACATTCAGATCTCGGATGTGGTTGAAGACGATGTCACCAATTTCAATGACATCCTGAAATCGATTGTTGCTCTCGTTGGAAAGCACAACAATAAGACTTCAAATTTCAAATCTGAGACCTCAAAAAGCAAGGTGGCACTGGAGCTTCACTTTGCTGCGGCTGAGGTGCAAGAGTTTGACTATGCTGGAAGTGAGAAGAAGTGCAATGACCTTGAGTCAGAAGCAAAGAACGACCATAAGGAAATTGAAAAAATTAGTCTAGAGGTCGGAGCCATAGAAGCGGCGCTCTCGAATGAAACGGTCGGGGCAAAGGAGTTCAATGACATCCTGCATCGCTTCATTGGCCGCTCTGAGCTTTGCCTGAACTTCAATCAGAAGAAGAAAGGCTATGAGATCATCAGAAACGGGGTTGGTGAGCACGATGGGAATTTGAGCGAAGGTGAGAAAACTGCGATTGCATTTGTCTATTTCATCACGAAGCTCAAAGAAAATGGAAATAACATCAAGGATACGATCGTCGTCGTTGACGATCCGGTCTCAAGCTTTGATTCTAATCACTTGTTTCACGCCTACTCGTTTTTGAGAACGCAATGCACTGAAGCCAAGCAACTTTTTGTGCTGACTCACAACTTCACTTACTTTAAGCTAGTGAGAGACTGGTTCACTGGCACCAATAGGAATCGAGTCAAAAAAGGCAACGCCGAGAATTGCTTCTTTTATCGCCTGGATGCGCCACCTGGCTCCCCTCGTCACTCCCTACTTGTGGATGCCGACGACTCACTCAAGAACTACGGTTCCGAGTACCACTATATCTTCAAGAAGCTCTACGAATATAGGGCGCACACAACACTCAATCGAGATGAGGCGTTCTTGACCGCCAACCTCGCCCGAAAGCTTGTTGAATCGTTTTTCACCTTCAAATATCCAAGGCGTCGAAGCGACATTAGTCAATTGATGGAGGCTGGCCTAAAAGATTGCACCATCACGACACCAGAGCTTAAAGAAAAAATCTACCGCTTTATCAATAAGTATTCACATAGCGACGTTATTGAGATAACAGAGGAATCCGCAGAAAACTTGGCAGGCGAAAGCCACAGCGTCATCGGGAACATCTTCCAGTGGCTGGAAGAGGTGGACAAGAAACATTACGACGAGATGATTCAGGTTGCGACGGCCTGAGCATCAGGCCGCGAGGGCCATAGCTATGCCACCAGGCGCAGCAAAAAGGGGCCGAAGCCCCTTGGGCTAGATCAGCCCATGCTCGGCGAACGATGCCGTTTCGTTGCCCGCAACGATGATGTGATCGAGCACGCGCACGTCCACCAGACCCAACGCTTCCTTGAGCCGCTGGGTCAGCGCCCGGTCAGCCGCGCTCGGCTCGGGGTTTCCGCTCGGATGGTTGTGCGAAACGACGACCGCCGCCGCATTGAGCCGCAGCGCCTCCTTGACCACTTCGCGCGGATACACCGACGCACCGTCAATAGTGCCGTGGAACATCTCCCTGTATTCGATCAGACGATGGCGCGTATCCATGAACAGCACTACGAACACCTCATGCTCGAAGCTGGCCAACTTTGTACGCAAGTATTCCTTGACCGCCGCCGGCGAAGTGAACTCTGCTCCGCGCCGCATTTTCCGGTCAATGACCTGGCGCGCAGCTTCCAGAATGTCGTCGGCCGATGCCGGTAGATAGCGCCCGTGCGCGTCGCGCACCAGCAGACAGGAATCGAACGAGGGAAAGGACAGTTGCGACATGATCGTGCTCCGGTTGCTCGGGCGGAATTGCCCGGAACCGGCGGCAGCACGGCGCAGCGCAAGCAGTCAGGGGTCGCAGACGGCCGCCAGGACGCAAGCGCGCATGGCGCGCGCCGCCCTTGACGGCGAGAACGCCGTGATACGGTGAAGGGAACAGCAAGACCGCCCACACCCGCCCACTGCACAGAGTCGATTTTTGGCAAGCGGAGCGCGCAGGCCCGGATCAACGAGCCGGGACGGAGGCGTCAGTGATGGAAGCCCGACAGGGGCGAGACTCGCGCAGCGAAGCTCGATGCGCAGCACGACAGCGCGACGGCGGCACGCCGGGACGCCCGACTGCTTGGGACAGGACTACTCGTTGTCCGTCTTGCGCTGCTCGATTTGCAACTGCGCCCGTTGCGTTGCCTGTTGCAGCCGCTCCACCAGCACGCCCCTCGGCGGCAAGGCGGTCAGATACTCGGCAACGTGGATGCCGGACTTGTCCAGCTCCAGCAATTCGATCTGCTCGCGCTTCTTGCCGGTGCAAAGGATGATCCCGAGCGGCGAGGCTTCCTCCGGCTCCCGTTCGTGCTTGTCTAGCCACCGAAGGTAAAGCTCCATCTGCCCTTTGTAGGCCGCCTTGAAGTCACCTACCTTCAACTCCACCGCAACCAGCCGCCGCAGCTTGCGGTTGTAGAACAGAAGGTCAAGGTGGAAATCCTCGTCGTCGATCGGAATGCGCTTCTGCCGGGCGACGAATGAGAAGCCCGCGCCCAGCTCCAGCAGGAAGGACTCCATTTCACGGATGATCGCCGCTTCCAAGTCGCCTTCCTGCCAAGTGTCCCGCAGGCCCAGGAAGTCGAGGATGTACGGGTCGCGCATGACCAGGGCCGGCGACATGCGCTGCGCATCGCGCAGGGTCGCCAACTCCTGCGCTATGGTTTCTTCCGGCTTTTGGGAAAGCGCCGTGCGCTCGTACAGCATCGAGTCGATACGCTCGCGCAGCGTCCGCACGCTCCAGCGTTGGGTGCTGGCCATCTGTGCGTAGTAGTCCCGCTGGAGCGGGTCTTTCAGCGGCATCAGGGCGATGAAGTGCGTCCAGCTCAATTCTCGTATCAGTGATACGAGAATTCGCTCGTCGGGGAAGGTGGCGGCGAACTGCACCATGCGGCGCAAGTTCTGCTCTGCAAAGCTGCTGCCGTACTCCTCCACCAACTGCGCAGCCAAGGTGGGCAGAACTTCCTTGCCGTAGGCGCCCCGGCGCCTGTCCAAGACCTGCGTGTGGATGCGTTGGCCGATGCGCCAGTAGAGCATCGTAAGCTCGCTATTCACCGTCGAGGCGGCGCGCAAGCGCGCCGCCTCGATCAGTGCCCGAATGTCGCCCAGCAGCGCCGCGGGCGCTGCGAGCGATGCTGCTGATGGCCGGCGCCCGTTCATGCCACCGCCTCCGCAAGCTGCCGCGCGCCCGTGATGGCTTGGCGGCGGCTGGCCACCAGCTCGGCCGCCTCGCGCACCGGCTTGTCCTCGGTGTGGACGTAGTGCATGAACATCGCCACGGTCTTGTGGCCCGTCAGCTTCATTCCCACTTTGGTCGGCACACCGGAATTGGCAATGTCGGTGGTCGAGCGATGACGGATGCCGTGCGTGCCTACGTGCGGCACGCTGGCGGCCTTGAGCGTCCGGCACCAGCCGCCATAGTGCTCGCCAAAGGTCAGGTGCTTGGCCGGGTCGTTCGGCGACGGCAGGACGTAAGGGCAGCCTTCCAGACGCGGCGCCGTCGAAAGCAGCCGATAGGCTTCCTCGCTCATGGGCTTGGAAATGCCGCCAACCTTGCTGTCGGGCCACACCACGCGCCGGTTCTCGAAGTCCAGCCAGCTCCATTCGAGCGGGCAGATTTCGGAGCGCCGCGCCGCAAACTCGAATTGCAGCCGGATCGCCAACGGGATGACGTAGTTCTCCAGCCCCTCCGCCTCCAGTTTCTCCAACTGGCGGAAGATCCGCACCATTTCCTCGTCCACGATGAGCCGGGTTTCCTTGCCCGGCGGGTACATCGGGACGTGGCGGCACGGATTCGTGCCGTCCGGGCGGAAGCCCCAGACTTCGGCCAAGTTGAACATCTTGCGCAGCACGCCGAAGGTCTTGTTGGCCTCGGTCGGCTTGTAGGCCAGCTTTTCCATGAGCCCCGCAATGTCGGGCCGCTTCACGTCATGCACCTTCTTGCGGCCCAGCAGCGGGATGATGTTGCGGTCGATGACGCCCTGGTAGCCGTCCTGCGTGCTGACCTTGTTGCGCTTCTTGGAGTAGTCCTCCATGAACTTTTTGCACAACTCGGCCATCGTGGGCGCCTTGCGCGCCTCGGCCTTGGCACCGCCGGGATCACCACCCCGGCGAACCTCGGCCAGCCAGTCCTGCGCTTTGACCCGCGCCTGTTCGACGGTTAGCTCCCCGTAGAGTCCCAGCGAGGGCTTGCGGGGCTGGCCAGAGTTCGTGCGGTACTGGAGCATGAACACCCGGCGTCCCGTCGAGGTAATCTTGCAAAGGAAGCCGGGCACGACGGTATCCCGTAGTTCGATGTCCTTCGCCTGGGGTTGCGCCGACTCTACGGCGGTCTTGGTGAGCTTGATCTTTGCCATGATGACTCCTTGGAACGACCCGGATTCCAGGAGCCAGATAGGAGCGGCGCGAGGGAGAACCGGGTCAAGTTTCAGAAAGCACCGGCATATGATGGAAGCGCGTAAGCTATTGATAAACCTGCTGTATCGGGCTACGTCGCAGTCCAGCGAACTACCGGGCTGGAGTCATCGTGAAACAAAAAAAGGGGGCCCGCCAGTTCAGCAACGAGCCGGAGTTATACGTCAAATAGTTGCAAAAAAAATTAGATTCCCGGAACAAATCCACATAAGATTGGGATACTGTACTTTTGCTGAAAATAACTTAAGGTTGACCATGTCCGAAACTAAACAGGCGTATTTGATGAAATTTCGTAAGTGCTCTTCATTTGACACACTGGAAAAAGTATTTGAACGACTCTGTGAAAAGAATGTTGGTATAGTTTCACTAGAAATTTCCGGGGCATATGACCATCGAAAAGCTGAATTGACAATGAAAAAACTCTACGATAAAGTCCCCGCCAGTGTATGGACCCTGGTTCGTCAGTAAAATGAAAATCCCGGGAACCATTATACAGCCGACGTTTAACAAAAAGAGGTTTATGAAATCGTCTGTTGAACATATAAATTTATTAAATTATTTATTACCACCTCTGGGAATTAGTTTAATCAGAAAAGTAATAACTTCACTTAAAATGCTTTACTTGCTCTGTTGTGGTAAAACGCATGGGAATTAAACCTTTATTAATTTTAACTCTTCCATTCATCTCCTTTTATTTAAACGCGGCGAGCCTAAACGAGTTCAGTCAAAAACTGGATGAAGGTTACCGTTACGCCTGTAACGCAACTCAGACGGGCAACGCAGAGGTTGCCTCTCTGGCGCTTGAGAACTACAGGGCAAATTTCACTACCTCAGACCCAAAAGTTGGTTTCAGCCAGATAATGAATGATGAAATAAACAAGGTTGTCTCGAATTTTTTCAGAATGGGCATGATCCAGGGGAACACCAGTACTGCGGCCTGCGAGACGCCTTCGGAGTTGCTGAGTCAGACCGCTTTGGCGGTATATTCCCGACAGGAAAAGGCGGCGTTGGCATCGAGCCTTGATGCTGTCCGCTTCACTGAATATGCGGCGCAGGCCTACCCGATTTTTGATTCAATCCGGAGTACAAGCATCAGTGAGGATGAAGTAATTAATCAGATTAATAAAATTGGGAATAATGCAATTATAAATGACAAGAATGCTATTGACGCCAGCAATGCGACAAGTGCGATGAAAAACGTAGTGACTGTACTTTTTTCTGCCCGGAGTGACCCGGAACTTATGCAATTTATGATGGGTTATATTGATCAACACAAACTGGATTGAATGTAGGGTCCAGTATTTATATTAAATCAGCTTTCGTCCTGAAAGTGAGCCCACTGTTGGAATGCTCACTAATTCCGGTTCCGTCCGTATTAATAAGTCTCACTGCTGGTGGAGGGACGGGCAACCGGAAAAGTAGCTTTTTACCAGCATAGAATTGCCATCGCTTTATCCATTTGCCCCTGCCACAGTAATAAAAGCAACTTAAAAACTCATGAAAAAAGACCTCTTATCGAAATGTCATACTGCTTTCGTCCGATATAGTGAATGTCTGTATGCTGCGGGGGAAATAACATGCGAAAGAGCTATACCTATGGGATTCCTTTCGGACTCCATCGCGAAACTGGACGGTATCTGGACATCACGGAAGTAAGCAGAGGGAGTGCATGCAACTGTATCTGCCCCGGGTGTCGTACGGATTTGATCGCCAGGCAGGGTGAGGTCAAACTCTGGCACTATAGCCACACCACGGACCTCTTCGGTGATTGTGACGGCTTGATGGAGGCGATTCGGGGAAAAATTATTGAAGTTGTCCGGGAAAGACATCTTCTCGGTTTCCCGCATCTTCTGGCCGGTTATGAAGGCGGGAAGGTGCCACTTGATGAGGTAAGCGGCAGCGGAAGCATGTTCGGCGCCACGGCAGATCTGTTTGTGAAGGTTAACGACCTCTGTGTCGCCGTGTTTCTTGATACCGATCGCAGCGTGGCCGGGAAGCTGACGTTCGACCATCTCCATCCCTCGGAAATGGTAGCAGCATTACGTATCGATCTGCCGGATATAGAATACGAAATCAGTCAGGTACAACTTGGCAGGCGAGATGGAACCTACAGCGAACGTATCGAGAAAATTATCATTGATGAGACGGAGTCACGAGAGTGGTTGTATCATCCCATGATGCAGGAACTGGGGACTGAACCCCTGAAGGTTTATCAGGGCCGTGAGCCTGCGGAAGCAGGACCACTTCTCCAGCGTCTTTCCGACTGCTACATGAAGCTGCCGGACATCTTACCCCAGAGCATGAATACGCTGATAAGAATGCAGCAGGACACCATCGTTTGTTTGTGTCGGCTCACCGTCAGAGCATCCAATATAGCCCAGACTGATGAATTTCCGCTGTTTATACGTTACTTCCGTCTGCATTGTCTCGACACCAGTGAGCATGTGAATTACGAGAAATTGCTGAACTGGCAGGACATGATCACAAAATCACAGGAAGGGCAGTCGCTAACGATGGAGGAACGGGATTATCTCCAGGAAATCGCCCGTATTGGCCTCTACAACCACCGACTTAAAAGTGTCTGCCTGACGGCCTGCGAAGACAGTAAGGTGGCAACAACTGAAGGACCAACAAATTTCTCATTGCTCTGAAGGGGGCTGGGGAGTTACGGGCCTGGCGGGCATGGAAACGTAAACAAAATCTACTTGCTCGCCTTAAGCAGTAATGGGTTGTTCATTTCTTACATGGTCTCAGAGTACCTATCATGATCAGTCCGGTAATATAAACTGGCACAGCCATCATAACAGCCCAACGCTAATGGACATACATTAGCGTTGGGCTGTTATGGCCGAAAGACTGGATCAGGAGTTCCGGATTTTTGCGCGGTAGGTGTGTTTGATCCTTTCAATCGTGGCAAGAGATGCATTCCAGTAGCGTTCAGCGTCGGGGCGATATTGGTCATCGAAGATGCAAAGATTCAATAATAGTGTAATTAGCGTCTCCTGGCGGCAAAGTCAGTCGGCCGGAACTGGTAAACTGTATTCCACCTCACCCGGGCTGGCGGGCGACTGACGTCTTGCCGGTTCATAGCCGGTGGTCGCGTCTGACAATGCGGTGTCCTGCCGGTAGTGACGCTGGCAGGGAGGTTTGCCAAATATACCCTACAGGGACTTCAGGAATGAATACGTTCGAACAGTTTAAAGCACAGGTCACCCAACATGCCTGTGGACTCGGTCCGGAACAACTGGCCGGGTACTGGGGGCGGTCCACCAGCGGCGAATGTGTTTCGCCATCGTATGAAGTGTTCAGGGGTTATCCGACCCGCCATCCGCTGGCGGAGTTTGTGGAGATGGCTGCATCCCGCAACGGCATCAGGCCGGATGACTACCTGGGTGATTTACTCCGGGGGCCGCATGAGGTTGTCGGCTCCCTGACGGATGACAGCACGTCACCCGCCGCCAGCCTGCCTGTCTATTTCTTCCCGGGTGCCGGGATTTACGCTGCGGCGGTCAGTGATACCGAGGTGCTCGATGTCTGGATGAGCTGGCCTTGCTACCCGGAAAACTGGTGAACATCCGAAACCGGGTTAACCGGCCGGGGATGATTTCCACGACAGCTGGTGCGGACGTGATAACACAATTGCATGTCCTCATCCCTAATGCCCCCTGCCAGACCCTTCCGTGCGGTCAGGCTTCGCCTGATTCCCGATCGGCGCGTATACATCAGGCTATAACTCTTTGTTTTCTTTTTATTTTCTTCCTGTTTACTCGAAATTCGCGGGCGGCCTTGCCAGGGCACAATTGTCAAATACGTGATACTGATGGCTGCACATTGTTAATGTCGGGCACGATGTTTTGTAGTTAACAAGCACTAGTTGGATGAGGACATGCAACTTCATGATGTATCTGACGCTGTTGACTCATGGCAGTCGCCAGTTCAGTTACACCATAAACGTTAGCTTTTAATAAGAGAGGGTTACTATGTTTAGAACTGAGCAAAAGTCAGAGCATTTAGGCCAGGTCATGATGATTGATCCGGAGCTGGTTGGGCAGGGCATAGAGGTTGGACAGGTCGTTGTGTTTGATCTGGGGCACGCCAGCAAAGGCGTTGTGCATTTGATGCGCGAAAGCAAAAAGCGTGATTGTTTTTCCCCTACAACAGAGCGCAAACAGACTTTCAATATGACCGATCAAACTACCAAGGGAGGTTGATACGGGTAAGACGACTGTGGGGCACATCTCACACTGATGATGAGGTCATGCAACCTATTAGTCACCGACTTGGCTGATGTTATGATGTACATCGCTTTCATCTCTTTAGACCGGTCTGAAGTAGAGTCTCAATAATCCGTGAGGAATTCGTTATGAGCCGTGAAGTACCTGCTGGTAGGTTTTTTTGTATGGATGAGTTCCACAATCATCATATGAACGATGATGTCATTCGCGAAAGGCTCCGCTCAATAGACGGTATCCCCGGTGTGAGCTATCAGGTATATGGCGATAATGTTTTCGTGTTCGAGAAACTTGTCCAACTGGTGAAACAGAATGGCCATAACCTGGCAACAGCCTTAGACCTCGTTCCGCAGGCAACAATGACCGCCTCAGAGGCTATTGAGGAGTGGTCGGTCTTCCCGGCGCCATATTCTCGTGAGATCAATAATACCGACCATAGTCAGGCGATCTACCACCCTTATTTCAATGCGTATTTGCCCCGGAAATATCCTGACCGTGACGCCTGTAATGCGGATGCGACCAGATTGCTTCTCGGTAATCCTGTCGAGGGTGAGGGGGATTTTGTCTACCGGGGGCAGTCCATGATCCTTCGCCAGCCCTTTACACTCGACCGTCTTCCCCCACGGCCTGAATGGGATGTGCCGGTGTATGAAAATCCCGGTGCCTACACGCATCTCTGGAACACGGATTTTGTCAGTGGCTTCGCGCCGGTTTCCGAATCTTTGTTTAACGAGGTTAAATCAGCGGAGTGGGAATGGAACCACGCTATCGCCGCGACATGCGCGTACATGGGAAATCCGGAGTGTTTCGCCTCGTTGTGGCCCCGGGCGGGAGAGTTCGGACTGGAGCAGCTGGAGCTCAAATCCAGTGACGTTGACGAACTCGATCCGGAATACCACCAGCAATTCCAGGCTATATACCCGGAGCTGTCCATGTTGTCCCCGGCCGCTATCCAGAGAGCCTATGACGAGTACTGTGAATCGATGTGGGAATACCCTGAGAGGTGCGACGGATTTCTTTATCACCTTATTGGCAGTACCGTCAGTTCGAATGTGTCCCGCGACAACCCGGAAAAAACAGGAAGACTCATCGCACACGCATGGCTGACAGGAGCCTCGGTTGAGGATGCCTATCGTTTTGGCTCAGAGGCTCAGCAGTTCGATACCGCTCTTTCTGGGCTGGCGTATCAGGTATCCGTGGCCATGAAATTTGTTGCCGGTGATTCTGCGGCCGCAGGAAATGAAGGCCATCCGATCAGCACACTTTCCGATACCTTCCGTCAGATGAGAAAAGTAAGTAGTACCCTCCTGACGGCCACACAGAACGGCCGGAAATGATAAGCACTAACCAATATGGATTCTAACAAAAAGCACGATGAATACGTCGACTGGCTCATTGAGCAGGCAGACGATCATGAAATAAATGCCATCAGCTCAGGACTCAGAGATGCGTGGGAACTTTGTACGACCTTTCTGGCCTGTGTTTTGCTCGGCAGTGGGATGGTTCTTGCCTGCTTAAATATCACTCAGTAGGGAAATCTGATGACAACTCAAATTGAAGTTATGACGGTCGCTGAGCTGCATGCTCAACTACAACAGCTGGTGGATGATTGGCTCGGAGATATTCCGGTATGTGCGACAGATCTCCGCGCCCGGTAACGGTACCGGCGGCGACATTTTTCCGGTGAAAACCCAGCAGGACTACCGTGCCGCCTACCGTAAGCTCGAAGCGGATGGATATGCACCGGCCGTTATCGAACAAATGACCACAGGCGCTGCCTACAATCTGGCTTATCCACGAATCCCGTTAAAACGCTCTGAGAACGCCACCAGCGAACGGAAGCGAAAACCTGACGTGGACATTCAGGGAGAGCCTTGCGAGCGCTTTGTGACCCAGCGGAGCGGCGCAGCGCAGACAAAATTCAAGAATCTCCTTGTTGAGAATTTCGCGGGTCGGTGTGCGGTCACGGGATGGGTTAATGGTGGTGTGCTGGTAGCGGCTCATATCGAGCATGGGACGCGCTACAACCCTTCGAACGGCATCCTGTTGACGCCGACAATGCACGCGCTGTTTGACGCGGATCTGATGGGTATAGACCCGTCCACACTCACCGTTCATTTTAAACCGGGCATCGAGGCGGGAGAGCTGTTTGAAGGCAAAACGCTCAACCCGTTGGTGTATGACCTGGATACAGACCGGCTGGCTGCTCGCTGGGCTGATTTCCTCGGTACCGAGGAATAGATGGAAAATCCAGCCTATACCGGATGACAGTGTTTCCTGGTTAGGCACCTCATTCTGAGATGTGCTGACTGCACGCCACCATTTTATTGAAAACCGACAGAGTTGATACCACTAATGCCAAATTACCTTACGGGATATTTAAAAGCGACCATTGTTATTTTATCTGCGGGCCTGTCAGGTTGCGACCTGGCAAATGGTGCGACGGAAAGTGGAGTGTATCAGAAATACACGAATGGACCTTTCAGGGAGCCGACTATCGTGATGAGTCCGGGCTGGCGAATGGATGACCACGGCAAGGAAGCACTTATATTCGGGAGCAGCCAATGCCCAGATGCTAACGGCAACACTACGTCTGAGGGCGGTTGCGTCCTCATTGAGAATCACTCTGAGACTGTCGCGGTCATCGTTGTTGATGCGACAAAGCAATTCCGACGCCAGGAAACATGGACGATTGAACATAAAAAGGATCGGACCATTGTGATGCGCCCGGATAACAGTTATGTGATGCCCTGGGTAAAATAGCCAATTAAGTTAATCAAATTAGGATTCATACTATGGGCATTCAAGATTTGGTTGGAAAAGAAAGAGAGCTGATCGTCGTCGCACTACTGGCCCTGCATCGTGAACGCGTTAATAGTTTTAATTCAGCTTGCACGGCATGTTCATTAGCGGGGAAAGAATGGCCGGAACAGGAAATGTTTGGTATTAACGAAGTAATGAATGCCCTCCGCATGGTTGGTGCTTTGCCTGTGAGATAATGAGACCTGCTAGCTTCGCATCTGGCTGATTGATTGCCTGACCTATAACGGATTTCATGAGTTTTGAAGAGATTCTGATGTGGACGCCGTGAACAGGCCTCTTAGCGACGAGGGCTCGTTTTTATGACTAGGCGTGGACGCCAGTGCCAACCTGAATGAACAATGGGATGCAAACCGGAAACAACATGAACACCAGAGTGAATAAGCCTCAACCCGTCAGGCTTCGCCCTGTCTTCCAGAAACTGGAAGAGCTGGGGTTAACAGGGGAAATTATTTCCATTCGCACGGACGGGAAAACTGGAACCTTAACTCCAGACCTGAAGCCTGGTATCTTCAAAACGGGTCCCTGCCAAACGAAACGGATCATGACCGGCAACTGGGTTATCGCTGACTCAAGGGACTACTTTGAACATGTTGTTCTGTGTGTTGAGCGTCCAGACGGAGCCTATGACATATTCACCGGCTCTTTCATAAAATTATATCCGGTTGAAAACTGCAAAAGCAAAATCGTCGAAATGAGTAACCCTGTCCTGGTGGGCATGACTTACTCCATCCGGAAGGTTTTTAATGGAGGAAAGTTCAGTCGGCGAGGAATTGCCTATCTCTCGATCCCCGCAGTAACATCAACAAAAGTAACTTTTCCTTCCCGAACGTATCAGGAGGGGCAGGAACAAATCACAATGTCGAGCCCGGACCAGGCACCATTTTCCGAAGATGTCCGGAAAAACTGCGCCGGTACGTGTGTTCTTACCGGCGTTCGAGCCAGACAAAGAACTGAGGCAGCGCACATTAAACCCCGTCATGCTGGTGGTGAGCCGGATGTGACAAACGGGATTCTACTGCGAAGTGACATCCACACCCTCTTTGACAATTGGCACTTTTCAATCGACCCTGATTCAATGAAAGCCCGTTTCAGCCCGGATGTGCTCTCCGTCGATAAAGACTTGCTACAACTGGAAGGCAAGCAAATTGATTTTTCCCGCTTGCAAATGCCTATCAATATTGAATACCTGCGACATCACTGGAACGAATTTTTTAACCGTCATGGCAATCCATTCAGAAAGAAAGAGCCAAATAATAAAAATCAACAATTATGAAAAACGCCCAGTTAGCAGCAACATGCACTATGAGGCTATGTTAGCCTAATGGCATTCTTATTTGATAAAGCTTGCTACAAGAAGTTTTGTCAATGTTCAACCTGTTTATCAAACCTATGGAGATTATTTATGACTGGGAGTGGTATGAATACTGTACGCATAAACAATGAAGTGAAACACATCTCAGAGTTAGATTCCGAGACCCTTTCTCTTGAATGGAATAAACTGAAAAACGAAAATAACGAACTGTATCGCTGCATAAAGGAAGCAAATTCTGGTTGGCGAGGTTTTGTCCTTCGTTTGATAGGGGTTCATCTGCCTGATGGTAAAACAATTGTCATTCATGGTGTTAGCACTAAAAATGAATCTACTCACACTGAATAATACACAATAGAAAAACTGTTAGTATCAAAGATCACAATGAGGCTATGTTAGCCTTCGAACATTCACAAGAACTAAGAAATTCAAATGGCTTACGTTCAATTCGAGGTAAAAATGATGGCAGATATCAATGACTCTTATTATGCTCGTAACGAAAAGTGGATTAGGCCAGCACTGATTGCTTTTATATTTGCATTTGGCAATAGTCTCGGTGATATTCTCGGGGTTGCGAGCCCCATAGTTTCCACAGCAAGTATGTGGTTGGCTGCAATTGCGTTTATTATCACTGGTGTAATGGTGATGTTTACAGATACGATTTCAGCACATATTTTAAAATTGTTGGCGGTCGTGGCACTGTTAGGGGCAGTCATCACTTTAGTGATTCGCTATTTCACATAGAATCCCTCAATGAATGCACCGCTTGCACGCTTTCTGAGTTATTGTTTCCCTTTATAAACGTCGGCTTATGTATAGCGTTCATCTGCACAACGGGGACGTTGAGTGAATGAGAACTGCCGGATTGCGTTCCTGCATTACCACAATCAGAGATCCTGGTTGTGGTTTCTAAGAAAATTCTGAATATCGGTTCATGAGACCGGTGGTTACAACTTGTAATATATTAGACTTAGCTTTTGATTCATATATTTGTACTATACCCACATCATTTATATGGATGTAGGTCGCTATGGCGTTAAAAGGCAAATTAACTCTCAATGATGCAGATTATGCTCCATTTGAACTTAATGGGGTAGGCGTCTTTATGGCCTTTTCCGGAAACGGAATATACAGAAATCACGGTGGTTGCAGGGTTGTGCCGGATAATGGACCTAAGCGCTGGGCGTACCTCGCCGTTGTTCTCGACCTGTTCTCAAGAAAACCAGTGGGCTGGGCCATGTCGTTCTCGCCGGACAGCAGGCTTACCATGAAAGCACTGGAAATGGCATGGGAAACCCGTGGTAAGCCCGTCGGGGTGATGTTCCACAGCGATCAAGGCAGTCATTATACGAGCAGGCAGTTCCGGCAGTTACTGTGGCGATACCGGATCAGGCAGAGTATGAGTCGGCGTGGAAACTGCTGGGATAACAGCCCAATGGAGCGCTTCTTCAGGAGTCTGAAGAACGAATGGGTGCCAGCGACGGGCTATGTAAGCTTCAGCGATGCAGCTCACGCAATAACGGACTATATCGTTGGATATTACAGCGCACTAAGACCGCACGAATATAATGGTGGGTTACCACCAAACGAATCAGAAAACCGATACTGGAAAAACTCTAACGCGGTGGCCAGTTTTAGTTGACCACAACAGCACTGAGGTATCTGACGAGCAGTACGAACGCTTTCTGGGGCACAGCACGAGCAAGCAGGCTGAACAGATCCTACGCGGAGAGCAGCCAGCCAAGGGGCTTCAGTATGCAAAGCGAGCGAAGAAGCTCGCTTCTGAAAGAAAAGCCACAATTGATCTGGATAACGAGCACCTGTCTGAAATCGAAAAGTATCGGTAGCCCTAGACTTTTAGCCGCTGAAGATCTCTTAGATACCATTGGTGAAACTTGCTGAAGTCAGCCTTCTGTTTCTCTACCGTGCTGTTATAGATCGCATCACTGGCAACCGCACAAGCAGTCCAGCCAGCCTCATAGACGAAGCGAGTAGCTATCGGTGACTTCTTCGGGGTGCTATCCCAGCGGTTTTTGAGCCACCGCGCAAGCCCTTCATCAAGAGGGACAACCAGATTTAGCTGCTGTTTTGTGCGAGTGATACCGACATAAAACAGCCGACGTTCCTCCTCGATTTCCTCTTCGGCCGGAGGGGTGTTCATCGATGTGCGAACGCTGTAAACATCATCGGGTTTGCCGCCAGGAAATTCCTGCTCATTCAGCCCGATCAGTATTACGTTATCCCACTCCAGCCCCTTGGAACCATGCAATGTGGAAAGAATGAAGGGATCGCAGTCAGTAGCAGCCTCGCCTGGATTCAAGATAAGGTTTAAAAACGTGCGGGAATCGATCTTACTGGAGTCAAGTAGCTCCCCGATCCTCACGACCCCTCGTTGCTGGTCGTTCGATCCAGTGCGAGTTACACCCTCAGAGCCAACACTATCAATGAAACCCTCCATACTCAGGCGTCGTAACACATCGATAGCAGGCGTTTCCTCTCCGTCTTTCTGGCAGATAGTGGCGAGCCTGCCCAGCCGATCTTTTTGGTATTGTGCGCCCTCGAATAACTGACCTAGAGCAGACCATAGGTCGGCGTGCGGAGCCATCAATCCACTGAGCGCCGCTTTGAATTGCCCTTTCTGCCAGCTAAAACCAGCCTCCTTCAGAAAGCCGTAAACAATCGCTTGTTTGTTGGGATGGTTTTCCAGTAGCCGCAGATCGCCGTACACAGACAGCAAGACGCCAACTACCAGTATCCCGATTTCGGTGCGGGTGTGTAATGCGCTTGAACCATTGAGGTAGCGATAAGGTAGCCCACACAGGCGTAAAGCAATTTCCGCCTCAGCAAGGTTCGCCTTAGTGCGGGACAATATGGCTTGTGTTCCACTGCTCACCGAGAGGTTTGATAGCACCTTGGATAGGCAGTTATCAAAGTGCAATCTGACCTCTGTTTTGGGGGTGCTAGGATGACTGACACAAAGCTTGGTCAGCTTTGTAGAGTTGCGCCGAATTACCGAGTTAGCCATCAAGGAAAGCTCATGGCCAAATCTGAACGTGCATGACAGTTGAAACACCTTCGTATTCGGGTAGTGCCTTTCAAACAGTCCGCCGATAAAGTCTGGTCGAGCACCACGCCACTCATAAATACACTGGTTAACATCACCAACAGCCATAACTGACGTATCCGACTTAGATAGCAAGCGGGTCATGTCATGCTGTATCAGGTTAACGTCCTGATATTCATCAACAATGATGTGCTTGAAGTGGGCACCAAGGCTGCTGTCATTACGCAACAGTGCGACAGCCTCAATCAAACAGTCATCAAAGGTTCGCAGACTGTTTTCCTCCAGCAGCTCACAATAGCGGCCATAGGCGCGAATAAACTCCCGTTTGATGTTGCTGAACGTTGGATCATTGGCAGCATCAACAGGAGTTACGGCCGCCGCCCGGCAGCGAGCAATAAACAGCTCGAAGTTTTCAATTTCATTGGGGTCAATATAATTCGCCTCATGGTCAAAGCCATAGCGGTAGGCTTGCTTTACCAGTTGCTCATAGCGGTAGTCGCTTGGAGTAATGAGGTCTTTCTTCTTGATTATCTGTTGGCGTTCTCCGTAACCAACAATCTTTAAGGCCAAGCTGTGGAACGTGCGGATTTCTGGAATCACGCTCGACATCAGTGCCGTCTTCAACTTCTCCGTGAAGCTCACCTGCGCCGACTTGTTGTACATCAGGATCAGAATGGAGCGAGGATCAGTTCCCGTCTTGACCAGCCGCTCAACGCGCTTTACAAGTGTGGTTGTTTTCCCGCTACCAGGTACGGCTTTTACCAACGCATGTCCGGTGTCATGGCTGACAATACTTTTCTGCTCCCAAGTCAGTCTTTTTGTCATGCCTTAACCTTGTAATTGGCGCACTGACGGGCCTCGGTGTAGGGAACGATCTTTGCCTTACTGTGACATTGCAGATAGCCATCCTCCCATCGGCCTGCTTGCTCGCACATAATGCAGTTGGGAAATAGTGAATGAGGATCGGCGTGACGGATAAAAGCTCGTAAGTTATCAGCCAGCTCAGCGGCCCCTAACGATCTAGGCCATGTGTTCACGTCAGAATTGATTGTTAAATCCACTTCAGCGAGCGGCATCGTTTGTTCGTTGAGTCGGCCGGAACCACTTAAACTCCAGACAGACATATCCACGTTACCTACTGAGCAGACGCCGCTACAGGTGTCCACAGATTGAAACGGGGGAAGCCAGTTGAATACTCTCAGGATCTTCTCCTTGATCGAGTAGGCCCCGGTAAGCAACATCTGAATATCAGAGGCAGATTGGACCTTAAACTCAAGAATCGGGATACCGGCTTCGATCTTGTCTTGAGAGCAGGGGTGTGTGACACAAATCTCTACGTAGCAACGCCTTTCGCCAGTCGTATCATACAACATCACGTCTGGTCGCAGCCCTGTGACCTTATCGTGTTTTTCCAGCTCTGCCTGATCGAAAAATTGAGTCAAGTTGTAGCGTGCAGGCACGGATTTTACGCACTGACGTGCTTCGTCTCTAACTAAGGCTAAATGAGAACCATTACAGGCAACCCGGCGCTCCAGCTCAAGGCTAATAGGGGTTTGAGGTCCAATGATGTAAAAAACCACGATAAGAAGATAACCTGCTGTTTTTATTTAAAAAAAGCAGAAACCTTTCTGTTGTTAATGTTTTTTAATTTTTCCCCTTGAAAAATAAAGGATTGCCCCACTATCATGGTCGAATAAATAACTAATTTGTGCGGATTTAGGAGGCCGCTTGGAAAAGGGAAAAGATCCTACGCCAAGGCTTTTTTAGCAGAAAGGTGTCAGTAACTACCTGAATTAACCCTGCTACGCCGTTTTTGCGTAAGAAACCGAACGTTTTCATACCGTTGGCCTTCAAACCACTATGGAAAAAATAAAAGGGTGATGTGATTGAGTAAAAAAAAATGGCACTGTTGCAAATAGTCGGTGGTGATAAACTTATCATCCCCTTTTGCTGATGGAGCTGCACATGAACCCATTCAAAGGCCGGCATTTTCAGCGTGACATCATTCTGTGGGCCGTACGCTGGTACTGCAAATACGGCATCAGTTACCGTGAGCTGCAGGAGATGCTGGCTGAACGCGGAGTGAATGTCGATCACTCCACGATTTACCGCTGGGTTCAGCGTTATGCGCCTGAAATGGAAAAACGGCTGCGCTGGTACTGGCGTAACCCTTCCGATCTTTGCCCGTGGCACATGGATGAAACCTACGTGAAGGTCAATGGCCGCTGGGCGTATCTGTACCGGGCCGTCGACAGCCGGGGCCGCACTGTCGATTTTTATCTCTCCTCCCGTCGTAACAGCAAAGCTGCATACCGGTTTCTGGGTAAAATCCTCAACAACGTGAAGAAGTGGCAGATCCCGCGATTCATCAACACGGATAAAGCGCCCGCCTATGGTCGCGCGCTTGCTCTGCTCAAACGCGAAGGCCGGTGCCCGTCTGACGTTGAACACCGACAGATTAAGTACCGGAACAACGTGATTGAATGCGATCATGGCAAACTGAAACGGATAATCGGCGCCACGCTGGGATTTAAATCCATGAAGACGGCTTACGCCACCATCAAAGGTATTGAGGTGATGCGTGCACTACGCAAAGGCCAGGCCTCAGCATTTTATTATGGTGATCCCCTGGGCGAAATGCGCCTGGTAAGCAGAGTTTTTGAAATGTAAGGCCTTTGAATAAGACAAAACGCTGCCTCATCGCTAACTTTGCAACAGTGCCCCTAATCGTGTTCAGCAGAATAGCCGGAGGAAGTTTCCTACTGTCGATAAGAAAGGATTGGCACAGGGAGTGTGAATATCGAAACACCATCACAGAATAATGCCAGATAGAAATGCGATAGTAGGGTTGGATATTTAAATAAGGAGCATCCCGACTTAAAATGAATATGACTGCGTAACCAGGCGCAATAAAAAAAGCGAAAGAATCGCTTTTATTCTGGTTGTTTTTTCGAAGAGTGACCGTTTTCTGAGATGACAAGAAATAAGGAAGTCCTATGATCGCTAGCGGAATAGTTCAAAAACTGAATGCGCAAATGAATCAGGAGTTTTATACCTCAAATTTGTATCTTCAGCTCAGCCAGAGGTGCAGCGAGAATAGCCTTAATGGCACCGCACTATTTTTGCGTCATCAGGCGCAAAATACGGTGACGCAAATGATGCGCATGTACGAATACATCAAACAGAGCGGCGCCACGCCGGTGTTACAGGAGCAACACGCCCGGTGCGGTGAATTTTCCACGCTGGAAGATCTGTTTGAGCAGACGGTAAGCGATTACCAGAAGCGCATTAATGCGCTGACCTCTTTGACGGAAGACGCCCAGGCAGCAAACGATAAGTCAGCGATTAACTTCCTGAAGCGATACAGAAAAGAGGAAATCGTGGACGGGACGCTGTTGCAAATCATTCTGGATGAAGTCCGCAGCGCTAAAAAAGCGGGCATCAACATGCAGCAAACCGACCACTATCTGGTTGGCGTGATCGATCGCTATCACTAAATCAATTTCGCAGTACGAGGAGGTTTTACGCCTCCTCAGAAAATCTGTTTTACATCAGAAACAGAGGTTTATGCCAGTGAACATTTGATACCCAACACGTCATAGTGATTTTTTAACTTAGCGTTTTTATATCGTGCCAAAAATGTCTCTGCTTGTGTCTTTATATTAAGGAAGGTGCGAATAAGCAGGTCATTTCTTCCCAAGCTGACTCGCTGATTAAAATTTCGCGGATCTGGGCCGATTTTTTTCCCGCAAACACATCGAATCAGCCTATTTAGGCTATTTTTTCCACCATTTCTGGCGTTATTTCCGGTTTTTACTGAGATCTCTCCCACTGACGTATCATTTGGTCCACCCGAAACAGGTTGGCCAGGGTGAATAACATCGCCAGTTGGTTATCGTTTTTCAGCAGCCCCTTGTATCTGGCTTTCACGAAGCCGAACTGCCGCTTGATGATGCGAAACGGGTGCTCCACCCTGGCACGGATGCTGGCTTTCATGTATTCGATGTTGATGGCCGTTTTGTTCTTGCGCGGATGCTGCTTCAAGGTTTTTACCCTGCCGGGACGCTCGGCGATCAGCCAGTCCACATCCACCTCGGCCAGCTCCTCGCGCTGTGGCGCTCCTTGGTAGCCGGCATCGGCTGAGACAAATTGCTCCTCTCCATGAAGCAGATTACCCAGCTGATTGAGGTCATGCTCGTTGGCCGCGGTGGTGACCAGGCTGTGGGTCAGGCCACTCTTGGCATCGACACCAATGTGGGCCTTCATGCCAAAGTGCCACTGATTGCCTTTCTTGGTCTGATGCATCTCCGGATCGCGTTGCTGCTCATTGTTCCTGGTAGAGCTGGGTGCCTCAATGATGGTGGCATCCACCAAAGTGCCTTGGGTCATCATGACGCCTGCTTCGGCCAGCCAGCGATTGATGGTCTTGAACAATTGACGGGCCAGTTGATGCTGCTCGAGCAGGTGGCGGAAATTCATGATGGTGGTGCGATCCGGCAGGGCGCTATCCAGGGATAATCGGGCAAACAGGCGCATGGAGGCGATTTCGTACAGGGCATCTTCCATGGCACCGTCGCTCAGGTTGTACCAATGCTGCATGCAGTGAATACGCAGCATGGTCTCCAGCGGATAGGGCCGTCGGCCATTGCCCGCCTTGGGATAAAACGGCTCGATGACAGCGGTCATATTCTGCCATGGCAGAATCTGCTCCATGCGGGAGAGGAAAATCTCTTTTCGGGTCTGACGGCGCTTAGTGCTGAATTCACTATCGGCGAAGGTGAGTTGATGGCTCATGATGTCCCTCTGGGATGCGCTCCGGATGAATATGATGATCTCATATCAGGAACTTGTTCGCACCTTCCCTAAGTCACCGGCGGCTTGCCTGCCACACATTGAACATTACAGACCAATTAGCACTTTGTCACCGGGGAAAGATGTAAAGATTATGTATAAATAGATTGGCTTAGAAGTGACATTTCAACTTTGGAGAAACAGGTGACATTTTAAACTTGCTTTAACAAAATTTTGGGACTGACCGAAACAAAAAGGCCAGCCCCGGAGGGCTGGCTATTCAGTACAGGGCAATGACAGGTTTCTTGATGCCGCAGGCGTGAGCGTAGCGGGTCAGTGTGTCGATGCTGGCTTTGGTGATGTTGTTTTCCAGGCGAGAAATAACCGGAGGTGTAACCCCCATGCGTTCAGCAACCTGCGCTTTTGTCAGGTTGTCATGCTTGCGCCATTCAGCAAGCAGCTCCCTGAGCTTTTCCTTACGTTCTTCTTCCTGCCATGCAGCGCGATATTCATCGTCCTGCATCCACTCGTTATGCAGTTCTTTATGGCTTACCAGTTTCATTAAGTACCTCCGCTAACCGCTTTTTGGCGAGATCGATTTCTTTCGCTGGCGTTTTCTGTGACTTCTTGATGAAAACACGGAGCATGATGATGGTATTGCCTTTGTGGTATACCCAGATTCCCCTGGCTATGTCCGTCCCCATCGTGCGGATCTCAAAAAGTCCATCGCCCAGGGGCTTCGTGTCCGGCTCCCGCAGTAATCGGGCGTCATACTCCAGTTTGCCGATGAGACGGTCAAACTTCACCCTGATTTTTACGGGTAATGCTGTGGCTTCTTCCCTGGCTTCCGGGTGATAAACAACGCTAAACATGTGACCTCCCATTTCTATTAATATTAACCTATAGGCTAATTTCAGACAAGGTAGAATTAACCTATAAGCTAATTTTGTTGGCAGTTATCGTGGCTACCCGGTCACTACCCTGTTAGCGTGAGTTTTCGTTCCACTGAGGAACGGGGATTTATGCGCGTTAGCGCATGTAAGGCGGCAGGATGAAATGACAGGTAGCACCGAGGGTTAGCCGCCGATACCAGTGAGGGATCGAAAGGGATCGCCTATCCATCCCTTCACCCTGCAAAGCCATATTCCGCTAAAAGCGGCTCAGAGGCTTTTGTGCGCGGTCGGAGTGGTCACAACAAGGGGACGTCTCAGAAAACGGAATCTATGGTCACTCCCGTTTTTGCAACACCGATTTTGACGACAAGTTGGCTTGCTTGAATCTATCCGGCGTCTGAATGGGATTTTATTCCCGCGCCTTGATGAGTTCCGCGCCTGATGAACCTCCAGAAAATATACGGCTTCAATGAGCCTTTCCGTTTTACAGGTTCCTCAACAGGCCGGTGGGCCGTTAGTATCATCAATATCAGTATTCGCAAAACCAGATCAGTAATTCTTTAAACCGGTGTATTTCTGCCGTTATGCTACATAAGTTTGCTGTCGTGCCGTTAGGGCCCAGGCTATTCTGGCCAGCTTGTTTGCCAGAGCACAAGTGACGACAAAGTTGCTTTTCCGGCACAGTAAATCCCTGACCCAATCGGCCAATTTGCCAGACTGGTGTTCCAGTTTTTGTATGAATACCCTGGCACATTGAACCAACAAAGTTCGGATCTTTTTATTACCTCGCTTACTAATTCCCAGCAATGTCGTCCTACCTCCCGTGCTGTACTGCCGAGGTACAAGCCCTGTTGCCGCCGCAAAGTCACGGCTGCTGGCGTACTGCTTCCCGTCGCCAATCTCAGTTGAAATAGTACTCGCTGTCAGTGTTCCGACGCAGGGAATGCTCAGCAAGCGCTGTCCAACCTCATCTTCGTCCAACTTTCGTTTCAACTGGGATTCCAAATCTTTAATCTGCTCAACAAGATAGTGATAATGCTGTTGTAATTTCAGCAATAACTGGCTGAGGTAAAGAGGCAAACTATTATCCTCAAGAATGGTACTCAGTCGGCTAATAACGGCAGCTCCTCGGGGAACGCTAATGCCAAATTCCAGCAGAAAAGCATGCATTTGATTGGTTGTTTTTACCTTATCCTGAACCAGGGATTCACGGACACGATGCAGAGCCCGCATTGCCTGCTGAGATTCCGTTCTGGGCTGCACAAAACGCATAGACGGACGCGATGCAGCTTCACAAATAGCTTCGGCGTCGACAAAGTCGTTTTTATTGCTTTTAACGAACGGGCGGACAAATTGTGGTGATATCAGCTTTGGGGAATGCCCCAACTCTTCCAACTTGCGTGCCATAAAGTGAGAACCGCCACAGGCTTCCATTGCGATGGTTGTAGCGGGGCATGTCGCCAAAAATTCGATCAACTTTGGCCGGGTAAATTTTTTACGGTAAACAGCCTTCCCGCGACGATCCTGGCAATGAATATGGAAAGAGTTTTTACCCAGATCGATACCAATGAGCGCAATGTTTTCCATGATAGTTCTCCGAATGAAAGCCTGTCCTCAGCATAGTACCGGGAAGGAGGGAGTGACCATCTCATTAAATAAAGCACGTTAAGCCCATTGCAGACTCTAGATATTGACGAGTACGTCGGGTTTTCTCTTGTTTGAGTTGCCTCTTGTGGTAAGATAGTAATCAATTACTATCTTACCAGGAGTGCTCGTGGACACCCATCCAAAGCATCTGCCGGCCGATGAACGTCGTGCCGTAACTGTCGAGTCCGTCGTGGCGCTTGCCGGTTCGCAAAACCCAAGCGAGATAACCACTGCGGCTATCGCTAAACACATGAACTTGACCCAGGGTGCGCTGTTTCGGCACTTCCCGAACAAGGAAGCCATTTGGCAGGCGGTCATGGAGTGGGTAGCAGAGCGCCTATTAGCCAGAATCGATCGATCCGCACAAGGAATCGAGTCGCCCTTGGCAGCCATGGAGGCGATGTTCATGAGTCATATCGAATTCGTAGCTGAGCACCCAGGCGTGCCAAGAATGATGTTTGGTGAGCTTCAGCGTGCCGAATCGACACCGGCCAAGCGCATGGTGCAAACCTTGATTCAGCGCTACGGCGAACGTTTGCATCGTCTCATCGAGAAAGGCAAGGCCAGCGGCGAGTTGTCTCCCTCGCTTGACAACGAGGCGGCGGCAACGCTGTTCATTGGCACGATCCAGGGCTTGGTCATGCAATCGCTGTTAGCGGGTGATGTGGGACGTATGCACCGCGATGCGCCGCGCGTCTTTGCAATTTATCGGCGTGGCATAAGGAGTGCGCAATGAAAAAGTTACCCTTGCAAGGCCGCACCCTGGCACTGCTTGCCGTCATCATTCCTTTGCTGGTGCTTTTTATTTATGTCGGTCTGCGATCAGGGCCGCTCGCCCCGGTCGCTGTGACGGTGGCAAGCGTGGAATCACGGGCTATCACACCGGCGCTGTTCGGCATCGGCACGGTGGAGGCGCGCTACACCTACAAGATCGGGCCGACGTTTGCCGGGCGCGTCAAACGCCTGGAGGTGCATGTAGGCGGCCAGGTCAAGGCCGGACAGGTGCTCGGCGAGATGGAGCCGGTCGACCTTGATGATCGGGTGCGCTCACAGGAGTCTGTATTCAAGCGGGCGGAAGCGGCTTTGCGCGAGGCAGAAGCCCGGCAAGCCTACGCGCAAACCCAGGCGCGCCGCTATGAGCAATTGTTTGCGGTGCGCTCGACCAGCGAGGAAATCGTCACCACCAAGCGGCAGGAACTGCAGATCGCCGATGCCGCCCTATCCGCCGCTCGGGAAGATATTGCCCGGGCACGCTCCGACCGCGAAGCACTCGTCGCGCAGCGGAGCAATCTGCGCCTGATCGCGCCGGTCGACGGTGTAGTCGCCGTGCGCGATGCCGATCCCGGCACGACCATCGTCGCGGGCCAGGCCGTGGTGGAAGTGATCGACCCCAAGAGTTTGTGGATCAATGTGCGCTTCGACCAGATCAGCGCATCGGGGCTGGCTGGGGGGCTGCCGGCTCATATCGTCCTGCGTTCGCGTGGTGGCCAGACCTTGAAAGGTCGCGTGCTGCGGGTGGAACCCAAGGCCGACGCGGTAACCGAGGAAACGCTTGCCAAGGTGACATTCGATAACAAACCAGAACCTTTGCCACCAGTGGGTGAACTGGCCGAAGTCACGGTTGACTTGCCGGCGCTCCCGGCCGCTCCACTGATCCCCAACGCTGCCGTCCAGCGTGAAGGCGATAAAGTTGGTGTCTGGCAAATCGTGGATGGTGATCTGCATTTCTCCCCGGTCAAGCTCGGCACTTCCGACCTCAATGGTTACGTGCAGGTGCGCGAAGGGCTCAAGAATGGGGACCAGGTTGTGACCTATAGCGAAAAGGCACTGACGGCGCGCAGCCGCATCCATGTGGTCGAGCATATCCCGGGAGTTTCACGATGATCAGCCTGGCCGGCCGCGACATTCTCCATGCCTGGGGGAAATTCGTCTTCACCGGCATCGGTCTGGGTCTGCTGATCGGCGTCACCCTAGTCATGGCTGGGGTGTACCGAGGCATGGTGGACGACGGCAAGGCGTTGCTCGACAACAGTGGCGCTGACCTTTGGGTGGTGCAAAAGGATACTCTGGGTCCTTATGCGGAGTCGTCCAGCCTCAACGATGACGTGTATCGCGCCATTCTCGCCATGCCGGGAGTCTCACAGGCAGCGAACGCGACCTACCTGACCATGCAGGTACGCAAGGGCGAGAGTGATGTACGCACCATGGTGGTCGGCATCGCGCCCGGTGCGTTGGGGGCTACACCCGGATGGCCTCCTTATCTCGTCGCTGGACGCCAGATCACGCGCGGTCACTACGAGGCTGTGGCCGACATCGCCACCGGCTTCAAACTGGGAGATCGTCTTGCCATTCGCCGCAATCATTACACCGTCGTGGGGCTGACACGGCGCATGGTGTCGTCCAGCGGCGACCCGATGGTATTCATTCCGCTCAAAGATGCCCAGGAGGCCCAGTTCCTCAAGGACAACGATGCCATCTGGCAAAGCCGGCGTCGCACCGAAGCCAACCCGGTCTTCAATCGACCCGGTGATCCAGGTTTGCTGGATGCCGTGATTGCTTCACAGAGCAGCAACGCGTTCGTCAATGCCGTGCTGGTCACTCTGAAACCTGGTCATGCGCCGGACGAGGTTGCCGAATCCATCCAGCGCTGGAAGCGTTTGACGGTCTACACCCGGGCACAGATGGAAGACATCCTCGTCGGCAAGCTGATCGCCACCTCGGCCAAGCAGATCGGCATGTTCCTTGTGATTCTGGCCATCGTTAGCGCGGCCATCGTTGCCTTCATCATCTATTCGCTGACGATGGACAAAATCCGTGAGATCGCGGTGTTGAAGCTCATCGGCACACGCAACCGAACCATCGCCGCGATGATCATGCAGCAGGCGCTCGCCCTGGGCGTGATTGGCTTCGTGGTCGGCAAGATCACAGCCACCTTTTCAGCACCGGCTTTTCCAAAATATGTCCTGCTCACGCCAATGGATTCTGTCGCCGGTTTTTTTGCCGCGCTCGTGATCTGCGTTCTAGCTAGCCTCGTCGCCATTCGCATAGCACTCAAGGTCGATCCGGCCGAAGCCATTGGAGGTTGAGATGAGTGGCAAAGGGATACACATCGAAAGTTTAAGCAAGCGGTATGGCGATGGTGACACCGCTGTCTTTGCCTTGAGAGACGTGAATATGCATGTTGCGCCTGGTGAAGTGGTGGGACTGATCGGCCCTTCCGGGTCCGGCAAGAGCACGCTGCTCAAGTGTCTGGGTGCGGTGATCGAACCGACCGCCGGTCGCATGACGCTGGGCGATGAAGTGATCTACGCCGATGGCTGGAAAGTCCGCGACCTGCGCGCCTTACGGCGTGACAAGATCGGTTTCGTTTTCCAGGCGCCGTACCTGATTCCGTTTCTCGATGTCACCGACAACGTGGCGCTGCTGCCGATGCTTGCAGGCGTCGCGAATGGAGAGTCGCGCGCGAAGGCACTGGAATTGCTCACAGCGCTTGATGTGCAACACCGAGCTCGCGCAATGCCCTCGCAACTCTCCGGTGGCGAGCAGCAACGGGTCGCCATCGCGCGCGGACTGGTCAATCGTCCGCCGGTGATCCTGGCTGATGAACCCACTGCGCCGCTGGATTCCGAGCGCGCCATGGCTGTAATCCGCATCCTCAACGACATGGCCCGGAAGTTCGAGACCGCCATCATCGTCGTCACCCATGACGAAAAGATCATCCCCACATTCAAGCGCATCTACCACATCCGCGACGGCGTGACCCATGAGGAAGCTGGCGAAGGGCGGGAGTTCGAATGAGAGAACGATTGAATTACAGGAGAATTTCATGACCCACCGCAAACACAGCCACGCATTTGGAACTATCACCCTGACCGTTACGGCCTGCCTGCTTTTATGGGGTTTTCAGTTGCCAGCTTGGGCTGGTGACGCTACCCAGGTTGAGCCACTGGCGCTACGCAAGATCATGCAGGAACTCGGGCGCAACATGCAGGCTATTACCGGTGCGATTTCGCAGGAGGAATGGGTTCAGGTCGTTCAGCTCGCCCCAAAAGTTGCTGCACACCCCGAGCCACCGCTTACTGAAAAAATGCGCATCCTTGCTTACCTCGGCGCTGATGCGACCAAGTTCAGAAACTTTGACGCGCAGACTCACGAGGCGGCGCTGGCCATGAAGCTGGCTGCTGCGAGCAGCGACGGCAAGGCGGTGATCCAATCATTCGCCCTATCTGTCCCCGCTGGGGTGGGAGCATATCAACCTGACCGGCGATTACCTATGGCGCAGCAGTGCCAAGGTCGGTGCGGGGAAGTTCAGGCCATTGCGACCGCTGCCACCGGCTTAGCGTGCTTTATTTAATGAGATGGTCACTCCCTCCTTCCCAGTACTATGCTGAGGACAGGCTTTCATTCGGAGAACCATCATGGAAAACATTGCGCTTATTGGTATCGATCTGGGTAAGAACTCTTTCCATATTCATTGTCAGGATCATCGTGGGAAGGCCGTTTACCGTAAAAAATTCACCCGACCAAAGCTAATCGAATTTCTGGCGACATGCCCGGCAACAACCATCGCGATGGAAGCCTGTGGCGGTTCTCACTTTATGGCACGCAAGCTGGCAGAGTTAGGGCATTTTCCAAAGCTGATATCACCGCAATTTGTCCGCCCATTCGTTAAAAGCAACAAAAATGACTTCGTTGATGCTGAAGCTATCTGTGAAGCAGCATCACGTCCATCTATGCGTTTCGTGCAGCCCAGAACCGAATCTCAGCAGGCAATGCGAGCTCTGCATCGTGTCCGTGAATCCCTGGTTCAGGATAAGGTGAAAACAACTAATCAGATGCATGCTTTTCTGCTGGAATTTGGTATCAGCGTTCCGCGAGGTGCTGCCGTTATTAGTCGACTGAGTACCCTTCTTGAGGACAGTAGTTTGCCTCTTTATCTCAGCCAGTTACTGCTGAAATTACAACAGCATTATCACTATCTTGTTGAGCAGATTAAAGATCTGGAATCTCAGTTGAAACGAAAGTTGGACGAAGATGAGGTTGGACAGCGCTTGCTGAGTATTCCCTGCGTTGGAACGCTGACTGCCAGTACTATTTCAACTGAGATTGGCGACGGGAAGCAGTACGCCAGCAGCCGTGACTTTGCGGCGGCAACAGGGCTGGTACCCCGACAGTACAGCACGGGAGGTCGGACGACATTGTTAGGGATTAGCAAGCGGGGCAACAAAAAGATCCGAACTTTGTTGGTTCAGTGTGCCAGGGTATTCATACAAAAACTGGAACACCAGTCTGGCAAGTTGGCCGACTGGGTCAGGGAGTTGTTGTGTCGGAAAAGCAACTTTGTCGTCACCTGTGCTCTGGCAAACAAGCTGGCCAGAATAGCCTGGGCACTGACGGCGCGACAGCAAACTTACGAAGCATAAAGGCAGAAATACACCAGTTTAAACAATCATTCATCTGGTTTTGCGAATACTGATATTGATGATACTAACGGCCCACCGGCCTGTTGAGGAACCTGTAAAACGGAAAGGCTCATTGAAGCCGTATATTTTCTGGAGGTTCATCAGGCGCGGAACTCATCAAGGCGCGGGAATAAAATCCCATTCAGACGCCGGATAGATTCAAGCAAGCCAACTTGTCGTCAAAATCGGTGTTGCAAAAACGGGAGTGACCATAGATTCCGTTTTCTGAGACGACCCCCTTATGGCAGCACTTTAAATTGAGTCTCATACAGTATCTGTTTTCTTTCTCTTCATCTCTCATGACCTGCTGCCCACTTACAGACTCCAGGGTAAAGCAAAAAATTCTCCACCGGTGAGCAGAGTATATTGCATATGCCAGTTTATGAGTGTATATATAGCATATGCCAATAAGGAGCCTTCATGCCAAGACCCAGAATTCCCCGTAACATCTGTGGCCGCCCTGCGGATACCTGTTTTAAGCCCAATGCGCGACCGATGAGCCAGCTTGAACATGTTCATTTAAAAGAAGATGAGTTTGAAGCGTTACGGCTGGTCGATTTACTGGGCATGCAACAGCAGGAAGCGGCTGTTGCAATGGGGGTTTCAAGGCAGACACTGGCCAATGTCCTGAAAGCAGCCCGTTTTAAGGTTGTGGACTGTCTCACTCAGGGCAAGGCCTTAATAATGCACTCTGAAAGGGAAGGAGTTACACAAGATGATCACAGCCATTCCAGTGAATGACGACCGGGTAGCAAATCATTTTACCAAAGCGAGTCACCTTGTCCTGGTGGATGAGCGCGGTGTGGAGCTCAGCCGGACAGAAAATCCCGCGCTGGGCGCAGATTGTTCAGGTAAACGGAAGCTGGTTGACCTGCTGGTTCAACAGCAAGTCAGCCGCGTTGTGGTCCGTAACATCGGGGAACGGATGCTGGGTAAATTACTGGGGCATCAGATCGCGGTGTACCAGACTGACTGTGGTCGTCGTTTGTTCACTGAACTGTGTGATCCGGATACCCGTGTTCTGACTGAACTGAATAAGCCGGAGCAGGGACGCCAGTCCTTTCATCATGAGGCGAAAGGGAAAAAATGCTGTCACTCTGACGGGAACACAGCAGAAAATGCGTGCCAGGGTGGGCGTCAGCATCATCACGGAAACGGGCGCTGTTGCCATTCATGAGTTTATTTCATCACGGGCGGTGATTTTTATCAGACCCGTATTGTGTATAAACCAGGAGCCGGAATGTGTGGAGGAGGCAGTAATGATGCCGGGGGAGCCCCTCAGCTGACTGAATTCCGGATGCCTCCCGTCAGTACAACCGGACGCTGAGCAGAAACAGATGAATTGTTATCTTGATGCCAGAAAGGCCCATACCTGTTGTATGGTCTGTAGTTCCCGCGACAACAACCCTGATACGGTGAACTTAATGTTTTCAGAGCACCCGGATGGCTCTGTATGTGCGGACTACACGGCCAATCACAGGCATCAGGGGTATACGGGTCTTTTACATGGCGGAATGACGAGTACCCTGCTGGATGCAGCAATGACTCATTGTTTGTTCATGCAGGGTGTGCAAGCCCTGACGGCTGAACTGACGGTAAGATTCATTTCACCCGTTTGTACCGGAGACAAACTGATGGTATGTGCCAGACTGCTTGGGCAACGCAGGGGGATTTACCTGCTTGAAGCATGGCTGACAAAAGGACAGCAGACAGTGGCACGTGCCACGGCGAAATTCATTGTTCCGTCGCAGGATATTGCTCTGGCGCATCGCTAGTGTGACAGACGACAGGTGTACCTGGTTATTATAAAAATTTGAGGCGTGTTTTGCTCAGACCGGAAAGAATAATCGCATATCGTATATTCCACTGAAACCGTGTAAGAGGTAGTTATGAGTAAACAAATCATTGATATTGGTATTGCTGAATCATCCCGGGTGGAGATTGCAGACGGTCTGTCCCGGCTTCTTGCTGACACCTATACCCTGTATATAAAAGGGTCTTCCCTTGTTGTGGTGGCTGAAGGCATGATAATGGTGTATTTAATCGCCAGAGGTCACCGCCATGGACGAAAAGTCCCTCTACGCTCATATTCTCAACCTGTCCGATCCGTGGCAGGTAAAGTCCCTTTCTCTCGATGAAAATGCCGGTTCTGTTACTGTCACTATTGAGATCGCTGAAAACACCCGGCTAGCCTGTCCGACCTGCGGTAAATCCTGTTCTGTTCACGATCACCGTCATCGTAAATGGCGCCATCTTGATACCTGCCAGTTCACCACTATTGTTGAAGCCGATGTTCCACGAATTATGTGTCCGGAGCATGGCTGCCTGACGTTGCCTGTTCCGTGGGCTGGCCCCGGAAGCCGGTATACGTTGCTATTCGAATCGTTCGTTCTCTCATGGCTGAAAATCAGCACCGTTGATGCTGTCAGGAAGCAACTTAAGCTCAGTTGGAATGCGGTTGACGGCATTATGACCCGGGCAGTTAAGCGAGGTCTTGCCCGGATAAAAAAGCCATTATCCGCCCGTCATATGAATGTGGATGAGGTCGCCTTTAAAAAAGGACATCGTTACATAACGGTGATCTCCGATCGCGATGGTCGGGCGCTGGCCTTAACGGATGATCGCGGCACAGAGAGTCTTGCCGGCTATCTTCGCACGCTCACTGATGGGCAGTTGCTGGCTATCAAAACGCTCTCAATGGACATGAACGCGGGCTATATAAGAGCAGCGCGTATCCACTTACCCAGTGCGGTTGAGAAAATCGCCTTTGACCGCTTCCATGTGGCGAAGCAACTGGGCGAGGTAGTTGATAAAACCCGTCAGAATGAACATCCGCACCTCCCTGTTGAAAGCCGACACCAGGCAAAAGGAACCCGCTTCCTGTGGCAGTACAGCGATAAGTGGATGACCGAATCCCGGCAGGAAAAGCTGATGTGGCTGCGTGCACAGATGAAGCTGACGAGCCAGTGCTGGGCGCTGAAAGAGCTGGCAAAGGATATCTGGAACAGGCCATGGAGCGAGGAAAGACGGAGTGACTGGCAGAGATGGTTGGCGCTGGCGGCTAACAGTGACGTTCCCATGATGAAAAATGCCGCGAAAACGATAGGAAAAAGGCTGTACGGGATCCTGAATGCGATGCGACACAGTGTCTCAAACGGAAATGCGGAGGCACTTAACAGCAAGATCAGGCTGCTGAGGATAAAAGCCAGGGGATACCGAAACCGGGAGCGCTTTAAACTGGGGGTGATGTTCCACTACGGAAAGCTGAATATGGCGTTCTGAGCCTTCCCACCATGATCGGGGAAGACCCATATAAAAACACATTACTATCACTGGAATGTAACTGGCCCCATGTTTAATAGCTTACATTTAATGTTTGAAAATCAATACAATGAGTTGGCCACCGCCGTTGATGATATTGCTGAACGTATACGCTCGCTCGGATGTTTCGCGCCCGGCACATATCATGAATTTTCACGTTTAACTGCGGTTAATGAAGACAAGGATATTCCGGCAGCAAAAAACATGATTGAAAATCTTGTCCAGGGCCAGGAGACCGTGGTTAAAACCGCACGCTCTTTATTCCCGATCGTTAATAGTGGGAATGATGAAGCCACTGCGGATCTGCTTACACAACGTATCCAGTTGCATGAGAAAACCGCCTGGATGTTGCGTAGCCTGCTTGAATGATGTCACCCGGTAGCAGCAGAGATAAACAGTTTGTCAGCCACAGGCCATTTCTGACGCAGCAGTATCACTGCGTGCCTGTGGCTCTTTTATCTGACCGGAATAGTATAAAAACCGATAAATCAACCAGTAAACCTGTGAGCGGGCAAGTGATTAAACAGTCCGGAAAGGGATTGCCGGCGGGTATATCCGAATCACTGTCGTTTTCCCGTTACAGTTTCGTCCAGGCACTTCATAGCCTCAACAAGTTTATGATCCACTGATAAAACGGTTTGCAGAGAAAGCAGAATCATATTATTCGTTGTTATGGTTTCCTTTACCTGTCCCGGCCTGCGGACAGTAAAGAGTATATAAGGTATTTAACAACGTCATGATCCGGTTATCCCCGATACGGTAATATACCATTTTACCAGCCCGTCGGGTCTCAACCAGCTTCAGGCGGCGCATGACGCCAAGCTGCTGAGACAACGTCGGCTGAGTAATCCCGACCGCCGCTTCGAGTTCGGACACATTCGCTTCTCCCTGGCTTAACTGGCACATCAACAGCAACCGGTCGCTGTTGGCTAGTCCCCGTAAAACATCCGCTGCCCTCAGGGCCGCATTTTTCATATCAGTCTGACGTTTTGTGTCTTCATTCATTTGCATTGATGATTTCTCATATTATGTGTTTTTATATAATATATTTTAGTATAATGATAGTGGCATAATTTTGCCACCGTGTTCGCCAGGTCTGCAGCGTCCAGCTGACCCGGGTAACTAATTATATCTGGCAGGCATTTTGCCCCGAGTGAACAGAGAGGATGTAATGAAAATAGTGATAGTTGGTGGTGTTGCCGGTGGCGCATCCGCTGCAGCCAGGGCTCGCCGGTTGTCAGAGGATGTCAGTATTGTTGTGTTTGAACGGGGAAGCGATGTCTCTTTCGCCAACTGTGGATTGCCTTATCATATAGGCGGAAATATTCCCTTACGGCAGTCACTTATTCTTAAGACTCCGGAGGATTTTAAATCCCGCTTTAACATAGACGTCCGTACCTGCCATGAAGTGACGTCAGTGGATCCGGTTAATAAAACTGTAACAGTTAATAATTTGATCTCAGGCGAGATCCATACCGAAGTATGGGATCGTCTGCTCCTCAGTACCGGAGCCGCGCCGGTTGTCCCTCCTTTGCCCGGGCTACAGCAAGAGGGAGTCTTTACGCTCCGAAATCTTACTGACATGGATGCTATCCTGGCGTGGATTGAGCAACATAACGTCGCTCACACCACGCTTGTCGGGGGGGGGTTCATCGGACTTGAAGTGATGGAGGCTCTGAGCGAACGGGGGATCCGTGTCACTCTGCTGGAGATGGGGGAACAGGTTATGGCTCCGGTTGATCCTGAAATGGCATCAGTCCTGCATCAGGAAATCCGGAATCATGGCGTGGATCTGCGTCTCAGAACGGCACTCACCGAGGTACTGCGGACAGAAACGGGATTCCGCGTTGCACTGTCTGACGGTGGCTTTGTGCAGACCGACATGGTTATTCTCGCCATCGGGGTAAAACCTGAGAACAGCCTTGCCACATTAGCCGGGCTCGAAGTGGGTAAACGTGGAGGCATATGTGTCAATGCTTGTATGCAGACCAGTATCCCTGACATCTACGCCGTGGGGGATGCAGTTGAAACACCTGACCTTGTTTTTCAGGAACCCGCTAATATTCCTCTGGCTGGGCCCGCCAACCGCCAGGGACGCATTGCTGCTGATAACATGCTTGATCACCACAGCCTTTACCATGGCAGTCAGGGGACATCCATTTGTAAGGTATTTTCGCTGAGTATTGGCAGCGTCGGTGCGAATGAAAAGCAACTGAAAGCCCACGGCACCCGATACGAGAAGGTTTACGTCCATGCTGCTGATCATGCCGGTTACTACCCGGGGGCAACGATGATCAGTCTTAAACTGCTGTTCAGCCCCGATACTGGCAAAATTCTCGGGGCCCAGGCGTCAGGGAAAAAAGGGGTTGATAAACGCATCGATGTCCTGGCTGTCGCACAGCGTGCGGGACTTACCGTCAACGATCTTGAGCATCTGGAGCTGACTTATGCTCCTCCTTTTAACAGTGCAAGGGACGTTGTTAACCAGGCTGGAATGGTGGCGGCAAATGTCATCAAGGGAGATACGGTCATCTGTCATGTCCGCGATGTGTTACAACGGGTACCGGGCAGTTATTGTTTACTTGATATTCGCTCTCCTGCAGAACTGAAACAATTTGGCGAATATCCTGACGCGCTATCCATTCCACTGGATTCCCTGCGGGAGAATCTTGAAAAAGTGCCTAAAGATAAAGAGATTTTTATAGGGTGCCAGAGTGGCCTGCGCGGGCATGTGGCATACCGTATTCTTCAGGCCCACGGCTTCAGGACATATAATCTGAGTGGTGGCTTTATAACCTGGCAGGCGGTAACGGAGTCAATAAGTAAATAAGAGATGAGGTGCCATACACATGGCACCCTGAATCGCCACAGGTTTAACAGTGAAGTGGTCTGCTGAATTTGTTCACCTGAACAGAGGTGTGGACTGACCCCGCACCGTTATAAGGACAGTTATGAAAAAAATAACTTTTCAGATCAGGCATATAATGTCAGATTCATGGTCACTATAGGAATGGCAAGGACTGGATTTTCATTTTGCAGCCATCAGGCTGCTTAGTTCAGAGATAGGTCTGTGTAATGCGTAACTTCGTGACTCGATTGAGAGTATGGTTTCCGCCCCCACTCATCTTATTGCTGTTTTTCGTCACTGATGTGTTGACTGCAATCCCGCGTTTTACCTTCGACATCGTGAATATAGTGCTAAGCGTGTTGCTGACCGGTGTTTGTATTACCATGATACTGCACACCGCTTGGCAGATGAGCACGAACGGCACGACGCTTAATCCGCTTCATCCGGATAGAACCACCAAGCTGGTAACTGTCGGTTGTTACGCATGGAGTCGAAACCCTATTTACCTTGGAATGAGCGGGCTCCAGTTATCCGTTGCTCTCTGCTTTGGCAGCCTGGTGGGGATACTTGCTGTACCGTTGTTTATGTTTGTAGTAGCCAGATTACATATCCATGTTGAAGAGGTACAGCTTCGAAAACGTTTCGGGTTGGAATGGGAACGCTATACCCAACGGGTTCGTCGCTGGTTATAGCAACCCCGTGGTGTTGCAGGAGACAAATAAGGGGTCAGTTTGGAGATCGGAAATTTTTGTACGTTAAGCACATTATTTAACCAATTAGGATACGTAAGTGATTGATTTATCGTCAGTGGCTATCGCTTTTAGGTTGTCGCTCTTGCTGTATCGCATTTAGGTTATCCGATTAAGACAAAATCCCCTGAAAACGCTGTATAGCGCGGGAGTACACCCTATTGCTACAGGTAAGCCTGTTCAAAAAACAGGCTTACCGTACAATAATTCTCTATATCCAAACTGACCCCTATTTGCAGTACCAGCGTACGGCCCACAGAATGATGTCACGCTGAAAATGCCGGCCTTTGAATGGGTTCATGTGCAGCTCCATCAGCAAAAGGGGATGATAAGTTTATCACCACCGACTATTTGCAACAGTGCCCGTGAGCGCCTCAGATTTCACGTAGCGTTACCTGTTTATCAGGCACTACCCCATGATCCATGCTTCAGGCACTGCTGATAAAAAAGACTAAGCAACTCTTGTTCTGTAGGGGGGTCGCCAGCAAGACCAACTTTTGCCGGAAGAAAGGCGTTATTTTTCTGACCTGCGAGCGAGCGGAGTTCATTAGATTTTCTAAGAACGTCATCAAGAGCCCTGGATAGCTCAAGCCCATTACTGGCAGGTATGCTAGTAAATACGGCCATGCCTCCCTTGATCTCCCGAACCGCGCCTTTCTTTGTTGCTACACAAACAATAAAGAGGTTTATTTCTGGCTGTTCCCATGCTTGTTTTACAAAATCATCCGGGTAGTTCACTTCATAATGCGTTATCTGGCTAAGATCGCTTCCTGTTTTAAAGTACATAAGTGGCAAGGTAAGGCTCATAACTCCTCCTGTATCATAAATCAAAAAGCCCCAAGCTTAAGCGTGGGGCTTTAAAAGATTATTATGCTTGTTCTGTGCCGGATTGGTCTTTCTCGATGAGAAAATCCTCAAGCTTCTGACCAGCTTTAAGGGCTGCATCAATTGGTTTAGGCGCACGACCGCGACCAGACCAATATTTCACTACGCCATTTTCTTCAAACTGATATTTTGGCGGTGCTTTCGGAAGTTTGTTTTTTTGTTTTTTCGGTGCCCCTTCGCTTAATCCTAGCAGTTCTTCAGCGGAGAAACCTTCACCTGCGATCAACTGAAGCAATTCTAGACGCTTTCTTTCACGTTCTTCTCGCTCTTTGGCTTCCTGCTCAGCTTCTTCACGGCGCTCTTCAATAACCGCATTAAGCTTTTCCTGCATTTCAAGAAGTTGTTCAAAGTGAGTATCACGCGCAAAAACACGTACCGATCGGATATTCAAAAGCAGTTTTCGCACTAATTCAAAGTTATCATTGTCACTCATAGTTAATACCCTTACTTTTTAGCAAACTCGAAACCAATTTTTCCAGTGTTTTTATCCTGTAAAACTAAGGTAGCGTCAAATTTTTTTCCGGTTTTAGTGCTAGTAAACCCTTTGAGCGAACCTGTTTTACCCTTTTTGATCAACGTTTCTGCCTGAGCGTTGGTTATTTTTTTACCAGCAATTTCCGACCAAAGCTTGAAACCACACCCAGTACAGAAGAATCCTTTAGGGCGTACAAGTATTTCTTTATTGCAGGAAGGGCAGGGTACATTCAGACGGTCAATCGCGCCTTCAGTTGTTTTCTTCTCAGTCGCTGGTTTCCCATCGCTATCAGGAAATGATGTTTTACATACAGGATAGGAAGAACAGCCCCAGAAGAAGCCATTTTGCCCCTTGCGCTTACGCAGGAAACCGTTGTTACAGACCGGGCATGGAGTAGCATTTGAAGAAATAGAAATCCCGTTCCTGTCCAGCTCGTCGATTAATCCCTGCACATACTCATCATTTGATTTAGGGGTTTGAGGTCCAATGATGTAAAAAACCACGATAAGAAGATAACCTGCTGTTTTTATTTAAAAAAAGCAGAAACCTTTCTGTTGTTAATGTTTTTTAATTTTTCCCCTTGAAAAATAAAGGATTGCCCCACTATCATGGTCGAATAAATAACTAATTTGTGCGGATTTAGGAGGCCGCTTGGAAAAGGGAAAAGATCCTACGCCAAGGCTTTTTTAGCAGAAAGGTGTCAGTAACTACCTGAATTAACCCTGCTACGCCGTTTTTGCGTAAGAAACCGAACGTTTTCATACCGTTGGCCTTCAAACCACTATGGAAAAAATAAAAGGGTGATGTGATTGAGTAAAAAAAAATTAAGTTTGTTGTGCTTTGTGGTTATGGGTTTCGGGAAAAAAACTGATTTCCGGTCAGGTAAGCTCTTAAACCTAGATGCCACGTACAATGAGATAATAAAACCAGCGGCAGAAGAACTAGGCATCAAGTGTGTCAGGGCTGACGAAATAATGCAGTCTGGGATTATTGATGTGGAAATGTATAAATTGCTACTTTCTGCTGATATTGTTGTTGCAGATATATCAACAAGTAACGCAAATGCTATATATGAACTAGGCGTAAGGCACGCACTAAAAAAAGGAACGACCATCATAATGTCTGAAAAGTCGGCAGTGCTACACTTCGACTTAAATCACATTGCAACCTTACAGTATGAACATCTTGGTGATGATATCGGTTGTTCCGAAGCGAGAAGAATAAAAGGGCAGCTGAAATCATTAATGGAGTCGGCATTAAATGAAACACGTATAGATAGCCCAGTCTATACTTACCTGCCAGATTTAAACACTCCGACACTAACGGCACAAGAAATAAAAGAAATCGTAAAGGATTCAGATGAAGCAGAAAAGGAATGGGGATATATTTTTAATAGCGCAGAAGAAAAGTTGAAGTTTGGGGATTTTTCAAATGCAAAGGAACTCTATCAAAAAGCGCTAGAAATAAGACCTAGAGATGAATACTTAATTCAAAGACTAACACTCTGTACATACAAGGAAAAAATAGAATCAAAAAGCAGAGTGATGAGTTGTATGGATGCAATGGTTATTTTATCAGACTTATCTCCTGAAACCAGTAACGACCCAGAAACAACAGGAATGGCGGGTGCCATAAATAAATACATATGGATGGACACTAAAGATATCACGTTCCTAAACAAAGCAATTTCATTCTATAACCGTGGATATACAATAAAAAAAGATTACTATAACGGTGAAAATTTAGCGCTTTGCTACTTTGAGAAGTCTAAACAGCTAAAGAATACAGAAACTGCAAATGATAAAGACATCGTATTTAATGAGATTCTTGCAGAAAAAACGTTCAAGTCCGTACTTGAAATCACTGAGGGGATCATAGAGTCAACTAACTTCAATGAACGAAGTGATGTAAAATGGGTTTACGCAACAGCAGCAAAGTCAGCATCATATCTAGAGTTAAAAGAAAAAGAGGATTTATACAGTAGTAAGTTTAAATCACTCTGCGACAACTCATGGGATTTTAATACATTTGAAGAAAACAAAATAAAGAAGGATTGATGAAGTGAGTAAAACATACAGCATTTTTATTAGCCATTGTTGGGATTACAATGATTCGTTGATAAATCTAAAGAATTTATTAAACAAGGAAGATGGGCTTGTGGCATCTTATGAAGAAGTAACTGTAGATGCGCCTATAAACTCAGAAGATGAAAAATACATCAAGCGAGTACTGAAGGCGAGAATATCCGCATCAGATGTGTTTATTGTTGTAGCAGGAATGTACACAGCACATAGTGATTGGATGAAATGGGAAATTGAAACAGCAGTTGCTAATAACATACCAGTTATTGGGATTAAACCGCATGGTTCACAACGAACGCCTCAAGTTGTCACAGACAATGCGAAAATTATTGTTGGATGGTATACACCATCAATTATATCAGCCATCAAAGACTGCTAATTAACATAAGGCAAGGGCTTATACCTCTTGCTTTACTTCTGCTTATATTTATAATTTCCCATGGTTTATCTTCTTCCAAGCTACCAACTCGCCTCTTCTTTCCGAGGTTTGAGGTCCAATGATGAAAAAAATACGACAATAAGATAACTTATTGTTTTTACAGCATTAAGTAGAGAAACCTTTTTGTTGTTATTGTTTTCTTTAACTTTTACCCTTGAAAACCAAAGGATTGCCCCCACTATCATGGTCGAATAAATAACTAATTTGTGGGGATTTATGGCAAGAGACCTAAATATTTTTATTAGTCATTCGTGGGGGAGTCACGACGAATTACTAAGATTGCGTAACCTACTAAATTCAAGACCCTATTTTAGGGCCGAGTTTTCAGAAGTTAGCAAAGATGTCCCAATTAATTCAATTAATGCTGATTACATCAAAAGAGTTCTTGGCGAAAAAATTCGTAACAGCAATGTGCTACTTGCCATTGCAGGAATCTATGCAAGTCATAGTACCTGGATGGAGTGGGAAATGGACACAGCTATTAGAAATGGAATTCCTGTTATTGGCGTTATTCCCCACGGAGCTTCGAGAGTTTCTCAGATTGTAGCTAATAGATCTGTCGAACAGGTTAGATGGAGTACAGAAAGCATTGTTGATGCCATTCGTCGACACGCTAGATAATTTTAAAGGGAGCTTTAACGCTCCCTTTATCATATTCAATTTATGCAACTCGTCTTGCTTGCCATTGTGTATGTTCACGTGAGAAAGCGGTTTCAGCATCTCGAATGAAATCTAAAAAATCTTTTTCACCAGAAATATAATACGATTGTTCTTTTACCAGCCCAATTTCATGTGCTGTAAGGGCATATGATGCTGAAAGCTCATTGTATTTCTTAATTTGCACCCAGCCAATCAGAGCAGAAATGATGGTTGTAATCAGTTCTGTTGGTAGCGATGCGGCTTGGACCAGATCTTCGGCAAGGAGTGCCGTCATAGTAAGAGATAGAATATAGAAAATCAGTATAGCTACAGCCCATGCTCTCCCTAATCTTTTGTTGAATACCGATTTTTTTGCATACCATGTTCGTTGTTCTTCAATCCGTTGTTCCACATATAAATCTCTTCTTTGCTCATAATTCATTTCTCTAATGCTTTTTAAACAAATACTAAACGTATCCCCTTCAAGGTTTTTTAGCGTTTCTGTCTTAATAGCATACTTGCTATCTTTAATAATATTCCTTATGTAACCAATATATTGCTTAGCATCATTTATCTCTTCAGAGCCATTAAATGGTTCCGCTTTCATTGCGAATTTCCATGTTGTTGTCTTTATTGATTCGGTAACCGCTCTATATTTGTACCATTTTTGTTCGAAGTTTATAATGTTCCTGACAAGTAATAACATTATTAGCAGAACAAATAACACTAAATTTACACTGTATTTTTCCATGTAAGATAGAGAGCTATTTACAGCGATAAATATCAATAATGCATATTCTGCCCTTATGCCATTTAAGAAATATTTTTGGTTTTTTACTGAACGCTCATTTGTAATTTCATATAAATGAGGGTAATCAATCTTCATGATTTATGTCCATTAGTTATGCAAGGCAAGTGTGTTTTTTTAGTCTAAAATAAGTCGCCCGGGAAATTCCGGTTCTTTCCATGACAAAGCTTACAGACTGGTTCTGATGGATTAATTCCCGTGCAATTTCAGATTTTTTATGTGGTTTACGACCAAATTTAACGCCCGCAGCCATAGCTGCAATTCTGCCATCGTTGGTACGTTCCAGAATACGTTCACGTTCCGCTTCTGCTACAGCGGCCAAAATTTGGATCACCATTTTTCCCATAGTGCCTTCCGTACTTAGCCCATTCTCCAGAAAACGAATGGCAATCCCCTTTTTATAACACGCATCCACAATGTGGATCATGTCTGCGGTATTGCGACCAAGCCGGTCCATCTTTGTACAAATGATGATGTCGTCTTTTTCCGCACGGGCAAGCAGCCGTTGTAAGCCTTCACGTTCGTCCGTAGCTCCTGACATTATATCAGTAAAAATTCTGTCATCTCTGACACCGACAGATTTCAGCTCCGTGATCTGCACAGTTAGCTTCTGATGGCTGGTTGATACTCTTGCATATCCCAGTAATGCCATATTAGTCTCACAAATCGATATTGATACTGAGTAGTATCATAAGGCATAAATCATGATTTTTGATACTCACGTTTAATATCATTTTCAGTAGTCTCACAAATTATAATATCTGAGACTGTCAAAAATAGAGCAGATCGCCAGTTTACGAAAGGATACGCAATGAGTGATGACTTTCTGACCAGAGAACAGACAGAAAACTACGGTCGCTATGTGGCAGAGCCAAATGAGGTTCAACTGGCCCGATATTTTCATCTGGATGAGCGTGACCTTGCTTTTATTAATCAGCGACGGGGAAAACATAACCGTCTGGGGATTGCACTTCAACTGACTACGGCGCGCTTCCTGGGAACATTTCTTCCTGATCCCCTTCAAATTCCTTCATTCATCCGTTTTTACATTGCGGCACAGTTGAACATCAGCCGACCAGAGATCCTTTCCCGATATGCTGAAAGAGAAAATACCCGCTGGGAGCATCAGGGGCTTATCAAGCTCTATTATGATTATCATGATTTTGGTGATTTCCCCTGGACATTCAGACTGAAGCGTTTGCTCTATACTCGCGCCTGGCTCAGCAATGAGCGCCCAGGTCTGCTGTTTGATTTTGCTACTGCATGGTTGCTGCAAAATAAGATCCTGTTACCCGCAGCCTCGACTCTGACAAGGTTGATTGGCGAAGTACGTGAACGGGCAAGTCGACGATTGTGGCGAAGGCTGGCTTTGTTGCCTGACAGCTGGCAGAAAGCGCAACTGGACGGTTTACTTGAAATACCTGAAGGGCAGCGTATATCGGTGCTGGAGGAGATACGAAAAGGTCCTGTCACTATCAGTGGACCGTCATTTACAGACGCCCTGGAGCGATATACCCGACTGCGTAGCATGGAGTTTTCCCGGCTGAATTTTTCCGGTCTGCCTGCCATCCAGCTGCGAAATTTGGCCCGTTATGCCGGAATGGCTTCGGTGAAATATATTTCAAGAATGCCTGAGGAACGGCGACTGGCCGTGCTTACTGCGTTTGTGAAAGCGCAGGAAATTTCGGCGCTTGACGAGGCCGTGGATGTGCTGGATATGCTTATTCTGGATATCACTCGTTCTGCGAAAAGTATTGGGCAGAAAAAGCGGCTCAGGACCCTGAAAGATCTTGATCGTGCCGCGCTATTACTGGCACGGGCATGCTCGTTATTACTTGATGAGAACACCGATGAAGCAGCTCTGCGGCAGGCTATTTTTCGCCGCATACCAAAGGACAAACTGGCTGAATCCGTCGGTAAGGTAAATGAGCTGGCACGCCCGCAGGATACTCACTTTCAGGATGAAATGGTGGAACAATATGGACGGGTGAAGCGCTTTCTTTCCGCGATGTTGCGTGACTTACACTTTCAGGCTGCCCCGGCCGGGGAGCACACATTGTCAGCAATCCATTATCTGGCCGAACTGAGTGGCTCAAAAAAGCGAATTCTCGACGATGCACCAGAGCAAATCATTTCCGGCCCCTGGAAACGTCTGGTCTACGACAGAGATGGCAGGATTCTACGAGCGGGTTACTCGTTGTGCCTTCTTGAGCGCCTTCAGGATTCTTTGCGCCGTCGTGATCTCTGGCTGGAGAACAGTGACCGGTGGGGGGACCCGCGTCAAAAATTGCTTCAGGGAGCTGAATGGCAGGCACAACGGATCCCGGTATGTCGGGCGCTGGGTCATCCATCAGACGGAACTAAAGCAGCAGAACAACTGGCTACGCGGCTTGATGACACATGGAAATCAGTGGCTTCACGTTTTGCCTGCAACGCAGCGGTCAGCATAAGCAATGAAGGTAAGCATCCCTCACTGACGATCAGCAGTCTGGATAAACTGGATGAGCCACCGGCACTGATACAATTGAATCGTCGGGTAAGAGAACTGATCCCACCCGTTGATCTGACTGAGCTGTTGCTTGAAATAGATGCCCGAACCGGTTTTACCCGCGAATTCAGCCACGTCAGTGAATCAGGTGCACGGGCGCAGGATCTCCAAGTCAGTCTCTGCGCAACATTGCTGGCGGAAGCCTGCAATATAGGGCATGAACCTCTGATAAAGCATATTATTCCCGCGCTTACTCGTCATCGTCTGAGCTGGGTTAAACAAAATTATCTCAGGGCAGAAACGCTGGTTAGCGCTAATGCACGGCTGGTTGATTTTCAGTCCACGCTGCCGCTCGCAGGGTACTGGGGAGGTGGGGAGGTTGCCTCCGCAGATGGTATGCGTTTTGTCACACCGGTTAAAACGGTTAATTCCGGACCAAATCGTAAATACTTTGGTTCAGGACGCGGTATCACCTGGTACAACTTCGTCTCAGATCAGTACTCCGGTTTCCATGGCATTGTAGTTCCCGGTACGCTTCGTGATTCCATCTTTGTACTGGAAGGGCTTCTGGAGCAGCAGACCGGGCTGAATCCGGTAGAAATTATGACGGACACGGCAGGATCCAGCGATATCATTTTTGGCCTGTTCTGGCTACTGGGCTACCAGTTTTCCCCTCGTCTGGCCGATGCAGGTGGGGCGATATTCTGGCGGGCAGATAAAATGGCCCATTATGGTGCCCTGAATGAGCTGGCTCGGGGATGTGTTGAACTTTCAAAAATAGAATCCCAATGGGATGAAATGATGCGAATGGCGGGTTCACTGAAGCTTGGGACCATCCATGCATCAGAGCTTATTCGTTCACTGTTGAGAAGTAGCCGACCATCTGGTCTGGCTCAGGCGATTATGGAAGTGGGCCGGGTCAACAAGACTTTGTATCTTCTCAACTATATCGATGATGAGGATTACCGGCGTCGGATACTCACTCAGCTCAACCGGGGAGAAGGACGCCATGCAGTGGCTCGAGCCATTTGCTACGGACAACGTGGTGAGATTAGAAAACGCTACCGTGAAGGTCAGGAAGATCAACTGGGTGCTCTGGGCCTGGTGACCAATGCGGTTGTGCTGTGGAATACACTTTACATGCAGGAGGCGTTGTCACATCTTCGCAAATCGGGGGAAACTCCTGAGGAGGAGCACCTGGCAAGATTGTCGCCGCTGATACATGGCCATATAAATATGCTGGGGCATTATACGTTTTCGTTACCAGAAGATATTCTGAATGGCGAGTTAAGACCATTAAATTTCAATACAAACAATGAATTAAACCCTTAGCGTGGTTTTTTACATCATTGGACCCCGAACCCCTAATAGGCATTTCACGGCTGAGAGCTTGTTGGTAGCGATAGAAGAATGCTTCTTTGCCGCACTTGTGAAGATAGGTTTCAAGGGCACAGCATTCTTCCGAATGGCGAAAGTGCTTAGCGTTGAACTCGCCCATTACCGGGGTCAGGGGGCTCTTACAACCTGGGCAGGTGTAAGTATGTGAGCGCAGGGCAGCGCCAATGTGCGTGAGGGTGCCCTCGCCGTCTAGCGCGTAAGCGTATTGTATTGAGCTGGATTGAGTTGTCATGACTGCGTAGCCTCCCAAAAAAATCCAGCTAAGAACAGACCTTACGGCAGGCAAATGGTAAGTAGTGCTTCTTGAAGCAGTCGAGTGTACAGCGGCTCAGTGAAAAAGCTAATCGCCCGCTCAACAACCTAGTGATACTGGTGCAGATTCGACAATGAGTTAATGCCCGGAGAGCATCTGCAAGACTTCTAGCTGGAAGGCATTCCAACCAGCCCTCGCTTCTGAAAAGCCGTCAGGAAACGGTAAAATCCAACCAAGTGAGCAACTTCACTTGCTCAAAGATCTAAGGCTAGAATGATGGAATTCCAACCTTAGTTTGCAAATAGCCCTTTTAAAGTGACCTGTTTGTGATGTTCTTTTACTTAGATGAGGAAATCATCCAGTGACTTACCGGCCGCGAGCTGCTCAGCCAGCGCTTTAGGGGTGCGCCCTTGGCCAGTCCAGGTTTTCGTTTCACCATTTTCATCGGTAAACGAATATTTCGCCGGACGCGGATCGCGAGCTTTTTTTGGTGCGCTGGATTTAGCAGAGAAAGAGCTCAGAAGTTCTTCAGGATCGATTCCGTCTTCAAGCATTAATTTACGCAGGGAATCGAGTTTTTCCTGACGTGCTTCCTGCTCAGCTTTTTTGGAAGATTCTTCCTGACGGCGTTCGTCTACGACAACGCTTAATTTTTCCAGCAGTTCTTCAAGAACCTCTAATGGCAGTTCACGGCCCTGCGCACGAAGAGTACGAATGTTGTTTAATGCTTTTAGTGCTTCGGACATATGGCCTCACTTAGAGATTTTGAAATTAAAAGGATACGGAATGATAGTACACTGTTTTAATATTTTACGCCAGTTTATGAAGTAAGAGATACAAAACGAGGCGGAAGAGAGTTAATGACTAGTATCAGGTTTGATCGCTGAAGCATATTTATAGTGGATATCCATAGCATGTCTAAATGCCGAAGACTCATTTACTAATCTTTTTTTATCAGAAGTTTCATTCTGTACAGATTTCACACGGCAATTCAGTTCGCCATTTTCATCAATAAACAGACTTTCCAAAAAATCAACAATAAACTGATGTGAGTCTTCATTAAGGCTATTTACAACCTTACCAGTCTCATCAAATCGTGAGTCCCAAACAGGTTCTACATTGTAGGCATCTATAAATTCTTGAGATGCTGTGACACACTGTCCGCCCTGATACTGCTGACTGGAGACATTAACAACGCGATTTACGTTGCCAAATGCTTTCTCTCTGGCCTGTACCTCAGTAGCGCCAACTCCGCATAGCTGGATAGTAATACTGTCATTTGTCGAATTAACATGGATAATCGCTTTCAATTCTAAAACCCTCTGTTTTATCTATTTCAGCCATAGACTAAATGCGTTGACTACTAATGATATATTGCGCGAGTTTGATGTTGAGACATACCATGTTGCTTGAAAGTTCCGGCATCATGCGGGATTCACTACGAATTAAATAGGGTTCCAGCCCCCCAGAATATGCCCCAGATGTTACAACGGTCAACTGGGCAATGGGATTATTTAGTTTACCTACTCCTGCCAGGATATCGTCCTCAACCGCAGCGATATAAACTGGGGAGGCAGCGATCACGTAATCATCAGTAGGCCTGGCTTCCATTAACGTCCCTATGGAATTCTCCGATCTTTCCTTCCCGAATGTATTTGTTAATTCCCGCCACCAATGGCGGTGACTGAACGGTAAATTATGAAAGGTGGCTTCATATACGTCGACGAGGTCCCGACTATTCAAAAAACCCAACCCGGCAGAGATCACCCACAACTCCAGGTTTTCCGTCGTCCGTAAAATCTCTTTTGCCGTTGACCAGTGATTCCCAGTATAGAGCGATAGGGCGGGTACCGGTGATGCACTTTGCGACCGTCTTATGGTCGCTGCCCAACTGGCCATAGCCTCTTCAGGTGTCTCTCCGGCCCGGATGCTCAGTTCCGCACGGGAGCCGCACTGGAAGTGCTTACCTTTGGTACAGGACGTTATTAGGTGTGTAATTCGCGACGCCGTCATTTTGTTGCCCTTAGCCCAATGTGTGCAATCACTGTCTATCAGTCGTAACAGCCCCTCATCCGTGATAACGACCAAAGAGGAGGCCCGAACAACTATCCCATTATACATTTAGTCATGCCTTTACTAATAACTAGTTACCATAAAAAAACCTCGCGAGGTGACGGTGTCACGCTTATTGGCCTTTTTTAGCTCACTTTATGTACTATGGGATTTAATTATCGGTAAATCCCATCGTTCAAATAGCACCCCCCATAGTGTAATTGCGGCTAAAACCCTTATTAATCAGTCATATAACGCAATGGTTGTGCATTCAGGGGATGCGATCGCCACTTAACGGGTTGCGGGTTGTTGGTCACCCGACATCTGTGTGCTAATCTTTTTCATCATTAGTCACTAGTAAAGGCTTCACTATATATGACGCTACGAGTATTTTTTTAACGAGAGAGGTGGATAGGCCAGTGAAAATCTCTCAGCCAAAACAGTGGGAAAAGGATCGTGAAATGAGCATGAATTCGCAGCCGGAACTGAAGTTGAGTACCCGTACCGAACAACTCGCCAGTAGTCGTGATGCCGCTATGCAAAAATTTCTGGACGGCATGACGCTGATTGCCGAAGCCTCAGCAATTTGCGGGTTTTCACTGTTTAACAGCAAAATTATGGCCCCTAATGCTTTTGGCCTTCCTGCGTCCCTGGCCGCAAGCATCGAGGAAGGGCGACAGCAAATAGACCGTAAGACATGGAACAATCTTTTTGAAGAAACGGGTATTGACCGATTCTGGAATCACAACCAGCGGGCAGAGTTCCGTGAGTCTCTCCGGAACGCTCCGCCAATTGCGTCGTTAACCGTAATCCGCAGTACATTGCGCCAGGCAGTTGCCATGCGCAGCATTACACTTGCTGAAGGGTTTGTTGATCTGCTATGCCAGCTTGATCGCCGGTATAAAACTAATGCCCAGCAATTTGTGATGCCAAAAAAACTGGTACTACGCGGCATTTTTCCCGACTCGAACATGATGAGATATAATGGCTTTTCTCAGGATAATCTCTTCTATTTAAACGACTTTGAGAATATCGTTTGCATCTGCTCCAATGCAGCAACACCGCCTGTCGGCAGTGGAATGAACATGTACGATCGGCTTGCTGTCTTACGGAAAACCGATTTTACGGGTGACATTACCGACCCGAAGGGCTGGAAGTGCCGATTGTTCGAAAATGGTAACGTCCATATCTCAGTTGAGTGTGAAAGCCTGCATAACGCACTGAATGACCTGATTAGCATTTATTTTGCCAACCAGATCCCGGCCAAAGGATAAGAATGATGACTGACAATGTAAATTTGATGAACGGGGATGAACAGACAGCGTCCAGTTTAAGTGAAGATACTCCAAAAACGCCCCCTCTAAGCCCCGAGTTACTGAAGAATTCCCCTTACTCGTCAATAGCTAAGGTTAAATATTTCACCGAGATTGAACAAATCTGCCTCGATAAGAGCATCAGCACCGAAAACCTCGACCAGTTTTTCAAAGCCCACTGGCTGCGGGATAAAATGGGGGGATCTTTTGCCCGGGCTCAGGAGATGCTGGCGGCCTACAAGCAATACGTGGACGAGGTGCCCGAAGAAGCACGCGCGATTGAAATCCCTGACCAGATTAAAGATGCATTCAGTGATTTTACTGCGTTTATCACCTGGTACTTCCGCTTAAGCTATACGGCTATCCAGAGTGATAGCGTGAAAATTGCGAAGGCAGAAATTACTCAGTTACGGCACCGGAATGCTGAAATTCTGGAAGAACTGTCACAGTCGAAAGAACAGGCTACAGTCCTGAATAACGAAAAAGTTAACCTGATTAACCTGCTGGAGCAGCAGCGTGAACTCTCCAGTAAATTAGAAGATTCACTTCAGGAAGCAGAAGAAACTCTGGCAGGAACTCAAAGTGAATTACAGCATGCCCAAAACGAGATCCAGCTTTTACAGCAGACAGTAGGGACACTGAACCAGCAACTGAGTGAGCGCAAACAGGAACTGGCCTCGCAGCAGGAGTATCAGAAGCAGCTTAATGATGAAAATAAAGCGCAGCAGGTAGAGCTGACCGCCCTCAACAGCCAGAATGAAAACTTACAACGGACCGTGTCTGATTTAAAGTCCAGTGTCAGTCAGCTTGAACAGGACCTTTCTTCATCACAATCCCATGCCTCTGAATTGAGCTCATCTTTAGCCGAAAAGGACACGGCCCTGACGCTCGTCCGGTCGGAGCTCTCAACAGCTAAAGGGACGAATGAACAACTACGAGCTGAAGCACAACGCTTAGCTGATGAGAACCTGGTGTCCAAAAAGGTCCAAACAGATCTGACAGAAGAGCTTCAGCAGCTCAGGAATCAGATGATGTCCATGGAAGCGACACTCAATGCGGAAAAGACCATTGCAGAGTCTTTACGAGGAACAATCAAGCAGCTTACCGAAGCTATGACCGGCGTAGTTGCTATCAAACCTAAATCCCCAGGGGCATCAAAACCGCGAAACAAAAAGACGACATAACTGCTCCCGCCAGGAATTTGCTATAAACTTAAATTCCTGGCGCCCGTAGGCTCTTTATCCCGTCCGGAGGAGTTTACGTCCTTCCGATAGCATTTGGCTGATTTTCCCCGAGTCACTGATCTCAAGAGCATCAACCAGGCTAGTGATCCCGCCAACAGCTTGCTGCTGCGAAATAGCTCCCAGCTTATAGTCATCGAGTACTGCCGCCAAAAACGCTTTCAGTTTAACCTGTTCACTCATCGAAAGTATGTACGCCATTTTTAACCCCATTTTAAGGTTGTGATTCGGGTGAATTGTATTTTTTAGCTTCAGGGAAATGAGGGAGATCCTGGGATTCCGTCTTCTCCGTAGCATCCCAGTGCCACCATCCATAGGCCCCATATTCCTGGTTGTAATACGCCTTCTTAAGTTCCTTTCGCGCAAGATAGGCTGGTGTCGACATTCCGAAAACCTCCATCGGGAACGGCTTATCACTCCGGGTATCAAGTAAATAAAAATCGGGGAATACATCGCTCGCACTTGCGTCATACCGCATAGGCTTAACATAGTGCCGGTGTTCGGCATCCAGTTTACGGGATACAATCGCTTCGTATGAGGAGTCCAGAGGTATCCAGTTATCACTCACCAGCATAAGCACTATCTGATGAGCTCGTGCAGAGAGACCTCTAGTGGTCACAGATACGGGAGAGGTAAGTGCAAAAACAACAACTTTGCCACCATTTTTCCAGGCTGCATATTCCAGTGGGAATCGCCGCTTCACGCTATCCCAGTGCCCGTCTGAGTTAAAGAAGGTAAGGGGCATACCGCCGAAGTTACGCATAGGAAGAAACTTCAGTGGCTTCTCATGCTTTTCTGCGTCATAGCGCGGCAGTACTGATAGCAGCAGCAGTCGCTTGTCGCTCAGTTCTGCGGACGACAACAGCTTAACCTGCTCACTGGCCACTTTGCTTTTAGAGTCCGCCACCCCGATAAAGAGATGGTCGCCAATACACGCTCTACCTGATTTGACCTGCTTTGCGGCGTCCAACATCCGGTAGCGAACCAGCGAATCATTTCGCTTCCCGGCCATATTCGGATACCAGACATTAAGACCGGCTTCAGTCCACAACAGACTCAGAAGTCCGGACAGGGTCATTGAAGCCTGTCCACCTTCAGGTCGCTGGATTTGGGGCGGGGTAGGAACCTCTGACTTTTCCGGCGGATCTTTCTCCGTCATGCCTATTCCGAGGCGTATTGACATGGTCCCCTCATTGTTGATGCGTACAACATTGCTGGCATAACCCTTTAACCCCGTATGCCTGGCATCAAGGTCGAAAAACACGCACGATGGATCATGCTCAGTGCCGGTATTTGCAGCCTTAATCAATATGAAGGTATCACTGTTTGGTAGCGACCGGACGTACAGACGCTTTGCGCCTTTGCCCCGGCATCCGCAGGTGATCACAGATTTCTGCCCGGACGTGTGGTGTGCTTTCTTTAGGGCCGACTGCCATCCCTTTACATACTCGTTCTGCGTCTGAAATTCAGCCGAGTATCGTTTCGTGTTTGGTTCGTCATCGTAAGCAATAAATACTGCAAACTTCTGGCCCATGGGACCTCCTGAAATTTAAAAGACTAATAGCCCAGCCATCTCAATACATCCTGCGCGTTGTACTCTTCCTTCTCACCCAACTCGGAAAAAAACACGTTGATGTCGCTGGCCTCAACGCCATGTTTAGCAAGCTCTTGGAGAGCCCTTTGTTTTGTAATAGTAAGATCTTCAGTTGAATCAAAATACGTCATCAGTACCTCCTGATGAAGGCGATAACTGAAGCAGGCTTACTCTTCCTGCCCAGGTTTTATCTGCGTGAATGTTAATATTTTGTGAATTAAACCATTACGTTACCCTGTTAAATCACACAGAAGAATGACTATGATGCCGCTTCAAACTCTCCCTTGAGCCGAGCCGAAACGGCAGTCTCAATACGGCTCCGAAGCAAACTGGCCACGGCCGCAAATACGTCGACGATGACCGAATTCCCGAACTGGCGATAGGCCTGCGTATCAGAGACTGGAATGCGAAAAGTAACTTTTCCCGGTTGCTCGAACCCCATAAGGCGGGCACATTCTCGCGGGGTTAAACGGCGTGGGCGCCTTGCCAAATTGACAGGATCATTAAAGTGCTTTTCGCCTATGCTAAAATCCCATCCCCGGTCTAATAAAATTTCAGATCCATCCCGATAATAGCGTGCGCTGAGTGTTCTGCAAACCACTGTTTCTATTGATGAATCTACCAAACCATAGCCAAATCCATTGCCTTTTGCCTGGTGCTTTTTAGCGTAGTTATAAAGGTATTCCCAGAGCTTTGGAGAAAGGATGTAACGGCTATCGACCTCAGCGTCCAGCAGCTCCCTAAGGGTTGGCCGTCGTGAAGGATAAAGAGCGGATACACCACTTAGCGAAAAGCCATCATTGAGTTTCAGATCACGGCGGAAACCGACCAGCACGATACGTTCCCGGTGCTGAGGTCTGAAGTTCTTACCGTCAATTATTTTGGGGTCCTTTGCTCCGTGAGCATCGGAGTCGGCAACATCGTAGCCGAGCTCATCAAGCGCATTCATGATGATGCGGAACGTATTGCCTTTATCGTGACTCTTCAGATTTTTTACGTTCTCCAGAACGAAAATGGCAGGCTGTTTGGCTCGGATGATCCGGGCAACATCAAAAAAAAGGGTCCCCTGGGTGTCGCATTCAAAGCCGTGCTTTCGGCCAAGGGAGTTCTTTTTGCTGACACCGGCAATACTGAACGGCTGGCATGGGAAACCTGCGAGCAAAACATCATGGTCTGGGATGGATGCATCGATAGAAGCATAGGCCTGGTCATCCGAAACATCGGGAAGATTACTGAGTGTAATGTCCCGGATATCTGAGTTGAAATGGTGCTCAGTCTCGTCACAGTACCAGTTTGCACTGTAAGTCCGTCGGGAGAACTGATTCCACTCACTGGTGAACACACATTTCCCGCCGATGGCGTCAAAACCACTCCGGAGGCCACCGATCCCAGCAAACAAGTCAATAAATCGGAAAAACTTCTGGTCATAGTCCGCTGGCCGAGAGGGGAGCAACGTTCGAAGATAACGATATCCTTCCTGGGTGATTTGGCATTCATTAACTGCACCTTTAATCTGGCGAATAAGCGTTCCCCTCGACCATTCGCTGCCGGTTGCAGCATTAAGTTGCTCAGCCAAATCCTTCACGTCGTAGATGCTTGCAACCTGCACCAGTAATTTATGGATAGAGGAAGGTGTCTCATCATTAAGCAATGCTGTTATTGCAGGCTCAGTTCTATCGTTGTACATCCTTACTCCGTGAAATGTGATTAATTTAGGTTCTCAGACTACCACGCGGTGAAAATTCAATTTTTTGTTAAAGGCCTTTATTTTCATCTCCTGTATTAAAATTTTTATCCACTCAAATTGCCTCCGTTAACAGAAAATCGCCGAGTTTCTAATTGGTACAATAAGCGCGTCAAATCACACGACTTATTTGTTACTACGAACCATCTAATTCAGGGAGAACGTATGACTCTTTTGAAAAAGTTACTTTTGCCGACATTAATCGTCCTTTTCCCGGTGGCAACTCTTGCTACCCAATCATCATTTGAAGCGAAAGTGGTAAAAATTATCGACGGGGACACAATCACCGCGCTCGATGGTCAGAATACAAACATCAAAATCCGCTTGTACGGTATTGATGCCCCCGAAAGTAAGCAGGCCTTTGGACAAAAGGCTAAACAAGCGTTGAGCTCCGCGATTGCTGCACAGAATATTACGGTAATAGACCACGGACCTGATATTTACGGCAGGATGCTGGGAACCATTTGGCTTGATGGTTATGACATAAACGCCTCAATGGTAGACAGTGGCTATGCATGGGTATACCGGTTTGACGGTAATGCCATCGTCCCAAACTATCTGAAATTCGAAGCTTCAGCGCAGAAAGCAGTTAAAGGCCTCTGGGTAGATCCGAATCCCGTTGCCCCCTGGGAGTGGCGCCAGCAAAACCAGAAACCTCAAAAGACGAAAAGCAGGGGGTGACCGCGATGACAAGACAACATCCTTTATTGAAAATTGCGCTTAATAACGATGGACATCTTTCGTGGCCAATTTTACCCGGACAAACTCAGCGCTGCCCAACGTGTCTGCGAGACGTTATTCCGGGTCCGGATGGGGATTTAGTACATCAAGTGGAGGAGGGCGTTAACCCCTGCACGCCATCTGTAGATGTTGTCATTTCAAAGTCGATCATTGAACTCCTCAGCGCAGGTGAGCGCCTATATGTTAACCCAGTTAAGAACGCGAATAGAACACTGGCCCCATCGTTTATCTTTCTGCACAAAGACCAGCAACTTCGACCATTTATAAATACGGACTATCAACCAGCAGGGGCCACCTGGAGAAGTGATAAAGGGAACAGACTTGGTCTTTTCTATATGGATGAGCGAGCGTCTAAAATTAATAAGGACCAGTTCGATTTTATTGCTGTAATAGACCCATCTACTTTTCAAGCAGAATTTGAGACCTTATGGTCCATGGGCGAATTTGATAACCCCCTTACCGCGTTACAGCACTCACTGGTTTCAGAGAATATGTCATCTGTCTGGGTGAAATGGCCTGTTAAAAACCTGCAATCGAGGAAAGAATCGGTGAAGTACGATTACTGGTATGACTATTATACACCTCACTACCCAGAGGAGCAGGCAGCTTGCACGGCAACCGTGATTGGAATAGACGGAAATGTATCCGGGGAAACTATTTACATGCTCCAGATCGCCCTAGACCGGTCGACAGTTGAGTACCAGCTTGTAAAATCGCTAGGGGTCATATTGCTACTGGATAATACGGGAAATTTGGTATCGGAGGCGCAGCCTCACTTTGATATAATCATCAAAGCTTGCATCTCGGGCGTCAGAGACTTTGTACGTCAAAATCCTCGAATGCGGAGTGTGGAGCATCAGATTACCAGTGCAATGCCTGGTTAGTTAAATCATGAAGGATTTCCAATGACATGCAGCCGGTTGAGTTCTGATTCGATTGACGGGTTCACCTTTTTCATTTCGCCTCACGGTCAGGGATGTAGACTGTCTGTCGAACCTGAATACCGCCGCAATGGAACACAAAATTTCGATGGCTGGTTCCCTCGATATTACACTAAGCCACAATACGCTAAAGCAGCATTGACACGGTTTCTTGGGGAACCTGTTAATTGGTTGGATTGTAATGACCATAATTAGGGCTTTCAGACAGTTAGCCAACAAAAAAATCTTTAACTCACCAACAATATTGAGAATTACCAAATGGAAAATCTGGATGTTGTATCAGCGGTAGATTTTTACTTAGAAAAAGCATTTTATTTATTTGGATTCATAATGTTAGGTATGGCATGGCTTACTTTCCGTGCTGGTTCAACTTATCAGCATTTTAAAAATGCTGATAAGTTAGTCAGTGAAGGTAGAGGATCTTTCTCAAGCGGTGAAGAACCTGAAATGATCCGGCGACTTAAGTTCCAAACATTGATCTGGTACATTGCTAATTGTGTGGTGTTAGCACTATCCACTATTGTTTTTGGGTATCTATTTTATCTACTTCACAGTTAATCAAACAAGGAGATATTTTTATGCACGAGAATCAGGCACATCAAATAATTGACGCACTAAGTAAAGATAAGTATATCTACATTGCCCTTATGATTTTAGTCATTCACCTCTTGATGAAGCAAGTGAATAAACATCACGATAAGCTTGTAACTTCAAGGCGTATTTATGATGACCATAAATCTGGCAAAGCACTCGATGAAACACCAGCCGAAACCTTGACCATGATGAAAAAAAGCTTTATTTCCATCGTAGTTAACTTATTTTCAATTATTAGCGTCACGGTACTGGCTGCATGTTTTTTCATCTATTTTTAGTTCAGTAATGGTACAGATAGTTCCGCTGGTACCTATGGCGGTCTATCTGTATGAGTTTAAAAAATTTTTCTAGTAACGAAGGACCTAAAATGATTAGGTAAGAACGGGGTAAGCCCGTCCTATGTCCTGGATGGTGATAATGCAGGTTGCCCACAGGAAAATCATCATGGAAATCCCAAATCCCGTGCCAGTGCGTAATCCAAGAAGTAAAACGTAACCCATTGATTTATATGTCAAAGCAAGTTTAAAATGTCACCTCTTTGTGCAAGATAGAAAGGGCACTTTCAGCCTATGTAATCATATTAATGTGACTGCTGCGTTATCCCACTCAACCAATTAATAAAGCAAAAGTTAAATATGAAAGACTGGAATAAAAATATAACGAAAACATCTTAATATGGAAATATCTGTGTCAACGGGATCTTTAGTTATTGAATATCTGGTTCTAAATAGGTTCTACATTCAACGGGAAGGGAAACCAAATATCTATATGTTTTTTATAAATACCATTACGTGGCAAACAACAATCTGCATATTTTTTTAAAGAATCTCCACATGGACAAATATTTTCTGGCGATAATACTCCATCATGTTCTTTCGCCTTAAATCTCCAGGTCGTAATATTGAAAATTTGATGTGGGGATTGTATGTATTTGACAACACTAATTAAAGTTGAATAGTTATAATGATCACCATCATTGGAGAAAAAAACACTACATTTGTTAACGGGATTACTAACTATGTCATAAGTAATTAATTCAAAATCGATCACTTCATCAAAGCAAAGAACTCCATTATAAAGTTTATTTTTAACATGACCACAATCATTAATAAAACTACGGGTTGTATTACATACTGAACATTTCACTTCTTTTATTATTTCACGAGAACTACCGAAGATTTTATATGGGAATAACGCCTGCCAATTACATACCATTCTCGCTAAGAAGTTAACACCATAGAAATTAACCTCAGGCAGAAACTCATTATTTTCTTTAATATGTATTAAATCTATTTCTATCCTTTCAAGTTCTACCCATGCTTCATAAAAATCACCTCTTGTAAGTAAATTAATGACTTGAATATATTTTAAATGGGCTAGTAAAATTGTTTTGTATAAAAACAATCTGTTTGATTCATTATTCAAGCTCAAGGATTGAGCTTTTTTTAACTCAGCATTAAGATAATCAAGAATAGCACTATCTTCTTGAGTAATACACATCCAACGCTTTAACTTTTCGTGAATATTCATAATATCTATATAGATTTTTATTTGATTTTGTTAATTACTTTTAAAACATCGTCTACTTTTCCAGAAACAGTGTATTTCACATGTTTTCCTGATTTATTTTTTTTAATTATAGAGACTTTAACGTCTATATCTCTAGTTCCAAAGTTATCAATTTTTTTCTGAATATAATTTGAAACAAGATTTACTAAAAAAGGTATCATTACTGATGTGGCAAAGAAAGTGCCTAACGCTAACGTTATACTGTTTAATTGCAGGTACGAAACACCATTAGAATCTCCGTACACTTTAACATTAGAATGTGATTGCTTGGTGAACTGGAAAAAATCCAGTGCATTACCTCCAGTAATTTTTGAACTATCAAAAACGATCGCAATCTCATCATCTTGAGGTTCATATGAAGAAATGATTTTTACCTCTTCATCTTCATCACTCATTTCACTCAAAGTAATGGGGTTCATTCTCAACTCCTTGTTTTATATTTTTACATTCAAATTTTACTATACGACTGGTTAATTGCTCCTGTCCAACACACACCAGAGTTCATATGCTTAGCATACAAGGGACCAATGCCAGTAGCGACAGGCTAGTGTGTCAAAAAACCACATGAAGATCAATCTCCTGCGGAAAATTTGGCCGCAATTAGTTTCATTGTCCTTTCCATGCCTTGATAAACTGTCGCATCTGTAATGTTTAACCTTGCGAGTTCCTTAAGTATTCTAGCTTTGTTTCTGATCACTATTTTTTCTACTTTAAACTCTTGCATAGCATCATCAGGGTTTGAAACTAAATCGGGATAAACAGCATTATTCCCAAATAATAAGAATGCACCTGACTGTGATGACATCCTTTCATTATTATTTCTTCCTTTAACGAAAATTAACCTTTCCAAATCTGATGGTATAATTACATCTTTAAAATAAGGTTTTTCATCTTTAATGTAATGTATGAGTTTTTGACAAGCTTCAGTTTTATTGAAAGCCTCCTTGTCCATTTTACAATCCAGCTGATCTTTCAGTGTTTGACTTAGCATTGATATATTTGATATGCAACTTACTGTATCAGAGTCAAAGAATTTTATACGATCCCTTTTTGTTTTGAAAATAATAACATGTCCATCAACCTCATTTGTATTTTCATTATTACTAATGTCGCAACAAGCGAAATACAGAGCGATTAGTGGATTTGATGTTATATCCAACAAACGAGTTGGTAGTCCGTAGTGTTGCATCCTTACTAACTTGTCTAGCATTGTTTTATCATCAACAAACTCAGTTGGCCTTGCTGTTAGGGCTTCACGGACTAAATTTGATTCACTGTGCAAATGCTTGAAGTTACCTTTTTTGTTTTTCCTGAAAACTGATGGAGCCAACTCGTAAGATACATCAGAATGTCCACGATAAAATATTTCTGCATCTTCTTCATGATCTTGTTCTAAAACACGCGCCATGAAACTTTGAACATTATCTATTATTGGGTAGTTATCAACTTCATCAGGAAGTGCTTCAGTAGGAGGAAGTGGTGTACTTCTTGTCGTTATATTTAGAAGTGCTAATGTTTGATTTAAATCACGTGCTTTTATTCCCCAGTGAGTCCGTTTCAGCCCATATGCACCTAATTCTAAAGCTGTTTGATATAACTCTTTGTTTATCACTACGACATCATCTTGTGAGTGAGTGATTCTGAAATCAAACTCAACATTTTTGTTAACTGTTCGTAGATTTGAAATTACACCAAGTCGCAAAGTAATGTATTCAACATTGTCTCGGGAATAAAGTTCTGACATAAAAAGCGTAGGTAATTTCTCAATATAAGATAATGCTTTATCATTCAAAGGCGTTAACTTCAACCGGATGTCATCAGAGGTGCCTTCTAACATACGTGATATAGGAAAATCACAACTCCCACTAACCCGTTCATACATGGGCCAATGTTCAAAATAGTCAGGTTCTCCGCCCATAATTAGATTAAACATTAAAACTAAATCCTTATATTTTACTTAATGAATTATTTACAATCCAATCAATTGCGCCAGAGGTGCGAATCCAAGGCTTTATATTATGATTCACATAATAAATGGCTTCATCCATTCCACCTAACGTGATATATCCACTGTTAGACTTGATCTGTAATCTGCACTTCGATAACAAGCCGGGGATGTGTCTATTAGAATCAATCGCAGCTTTAGCGATATCATCGGCATCCGGGGATGACTGTCGGTAGGCGAGTAGGGCGCGTGTATACTGAAAAAACGAACGCATATCCCCAGGATAATCGTCCAGTAGCAAGGCCAGATCATCCACCATTTCAAGCTCAAGGTAATAGTTCGCTAATAAATGACGAATCCCCTGGTTATCGTTCGGGTTGAGCTTCAGCATTTCGCGGCTATGAGCCATAGCCGGATAAAAATTACCAGACTCCCATAAGGCCTCAGCCAAAGCTGCTTTTGCTCTCATATATGGACGTGTTTCGACAAATCCCCAGAAACGTCCTGCGAACTCCTGAAAATCCTCGCCAAGTGCAATGCTGGCTGCGTACAAAGCAGTCTCCAGCTTCCCGATTTTTGACTCAGGAGGTTCTTGAGATATCTCGCAGTAGAATGAGTATGCGTCAGCACAGAGCGGGGATTTCTTGATAGCTTTTCTGATGAGTTTCAGCACAACTTCCAGGTCATCATTTTCCCAGGCATCGAACATGAACTCCTGAGCCGCAACCAGATCTAGATGTAATTGCTCAGAGCTGACAGCAGTTTTATACAAATCAACGCGCTTTGTAGTCGGGAATTTAATCATCTCAAGTATCCTTTTGGGGACTCACTGTTCCGGTACTTTGCAGCACTGATGGTCGATTCTATCGCTTTGAACTTGCCACAAACAAGCTCGGGTCTGCCAGAACGGGATTGATAGCCCGGAGCTGTTCCTGGATGCGCACCTGAGCCTTACGGCTGGGCGATTTTTTGCTTCGTTCCCGTTTGCCTTCGCTTTCCCGCTCATCCTGTTTTACCTGAGCCAGTCGGAGTACAGTCCCGAGACGTTTGTTATCAACAATCTGCCCCTGGTCGACACAGGCCAGCTTATCAAATGCCTGGCACTTAAGGCTCCGGTGCCCATAGAGGAAGGCGAGGGTGCCATCGGGATAATCCAGTACTTTAATTTTTTCACCGGCAAGACGGCTATTTTCTTCTGTGGTGTCCATGAGATAAAGGATCTTATCGTACTGGAAGGTCAGTGATTTCGACACGGTACGAACATCATGCCAGGCAAAGATGTCTCTTAATTCATCGGGGCTTTCCTGCACCGGACGATGCAAATCTTTGGGGAACTTAGCCGGTCGTGAAAACCGGCTGTTAAAGTCAGCGATGAAAGTGGCAAGCCAGGCATTTGCAGCCTCAATGCCGGTTATACCTTCCAGACGCATTTCTTTGATCAGCCGATCCTGAAGTGTCTGATTCGCACGTTCCACGCGGCCTTTAGCTTCAGAGCTGTTGGCACAAATAAGCTCGATTGCCAGGTCATAAAGCACACGTCCGAACTGGGTAACGGTGGTATTGCGTTTCTCCGGACCACTGACGCGAAATATTGCGTGTTTGTCACTGTACAGCGATACCGGCTTCCCATGCTGCTCGATGTATTCCCGGGTTGCCAGCATGTAGTCAAAGGCTGTTTCTGACTCGCTGAACCGCAAATGCATCAGACGCCCGGTGGCATCATCGATAAAGACCAGCAGGCAGCATTTTGGCGCACGGCCTTCAAACCAGTCATGGTGGGAGCCGTCGATCTGGATAAGTTCACCCAGACAATCACGCCGATGTCGGGGTTGATAAACCCGTGACTTACGGCGAGCATGCGGGACCCAGAGTCCGTCAGACGTCATCCAGTTGCGGACGGTCTCGATTGAAAGCCGGATATTATGGCGCTCTCTGAGTTTTTCTGCGGCCAGTGTGGGCCCAAAGTCACTGTAGTTTTCACGTATCAGCGTGAGTACTCGTAGTTTGAGAGATTCGGTCAACCGGCGGTTGCTGGGCTGGCCGCGTTTGCGGCTGACAAGTCCTTCAGCACCAGAAACTCGGTAACGATTGATAAGTCGTTGCGCCTGACGTTCTGAAATGCCAAGCTGTGATGCTGCATCACGACGGCGTAGACGCTTTTCACAAACTGCCTGTATCACCGGTAGGCGGTGGATCTCTTTATCTGACATGGTCACCAACATGCGTTGAGTCCCTTAGAATTGCATTCAGTTTAGCTTACTCTAAGGTGACGTTTCTATCTGGATAAAAAGTGACATTAGAATATGGGAGCTACATTATAAGTGCGTATAACGTGGATTATGTTAACCCAAAAACGTTTAATTGTAATGGATAGTCGAATTGGGTATACTTTCGGGAAGTACTTCAATTCATAATATACCCATGACTGAACTCGTTGAAAGTAAGCTGTGCCGAAAATGCAAGACTCTGAAGAGCTTGTTAGACTTCGGAATTGACCGTAAAAGTAAGGATGGCCATAAGACTCGCTGCCGCCAGTGCGTAGCTGGCGAAAACCGGTTGTATAAATTGAATAACCGCAATGTAGTCAATGCAGCCAAGAACCGGTATCGTCAACGCCATACCGCCGAAATGGCCGACTATATGCGTTTGTATCGTGCCAGGGTCCGTGGAAGCCAGCTGGCTGACCGCCACCGTCAGCACCTGGAGTTTCACAAAGAAGTGAATATTCAGCTTCAATTTAGGCTCGGAGCCATCATGGCCTCTCAGTTACTTCAGAATGACAAAACTATAGAGATTGAAAAGTTACTTTTAAAGTACCTTAAATCGCCTGAATCTGCTTCCGGAAGAAAGGCTCTTAATGAAGCTAGGGGAATCGCTTTCAGAGCGAAAATATCATATGAGGCGTTCAATACTCTTTTGAATACATTGAACAGATCACGAATTTAGATGCCCCGTTAGTATAAATCGTGTTTCTAAAGGCTTTCGTATGTTTAAAAAAGGAAAAAGCTTAATAGCTTTTAGTGATTAAAATTACTATGCAGGCGAAATAAATGAGCAGATTTTATGATTTCAATGCGTTAGAGCTAATGGAAATGGCCCCCATATCTATCTTCAGTCGTAACAAAAATACTGAGATTTTCCTGGATGATCAATTATTAGAGCAGGAACGTCGCCATTGCCTGTCGGTTCATATTTTTTGCAGAAAGCTCGAAAGATTTGAAGAAGAATTTAACAGCAATAAAAGTTCCAGAAATCGCTTGGTTAAGTTCCTTGAATCACAAGAATGCGATTTTATCTATGATATAGCTAAAGAGTGGTCATCTTACAATTTCCAAAAAGTTCCTCAAAGCACAACTTATACGTACTTGAAAACACTTGTCGAACACATCAACGAACTCAAAAGTAAGTTTGGCATTATGAGTTATGCCACTTATCACAACAATTACATTCATAACTTAATTACGACAATCAATGAAAACCTCGTAAATATTAATTATGATTTATCCCTTATTACATCAACAAAGCGAAATTGGAATCTTTATCGAACTGAATTCGGACTAATTCTAGCGAACGGGATTAGGAAAGTATTACTTATTGATAAATTAGAACATTTGAAAAACAAAGATCTTAAGCCGGGACTTATTTTCTTCATTACAACGCCAGTGTCACAAGATGTCTTGCAGGATTTATTTTCACGTCACCAGCCTTACATTATGATTTATAGGAATGAAAAAGGCATTATAAAAACAGTTGAACCACTTCATCTGCTTACCGATGCTCTTTATGAAATCATTTCACTGGCTTCAAACATTAAAAATAAAGACTCAATGTTCTTTGAACCTAAAAATAAGTTAACCTCTATTATTGAAGAATTGTTTGAGCTCCAGAACCTTTTTGAAGAATACATGCGCCAGAGTTTTATGCAGGTCAGATTAAGTGAAAGAAACACACAATATATATATAATAAAATCAGATCACTTAAACATCAAGCCAATCATCTTGAGTTTGGAAATACAGAAAAAATACGGACGCTCGCTTTTAAACTAGGTGTATTAGCTGATTCATTTAATAATTACGATGTTAAAAGCAAGACAATCGACCTTCTGCCTAATACTATTTTCACTGGCATTCAGGGAAGGTGCGAATAAGCGGGGAAATTCTTCTCGGCTGACTCAGTCATTTCATTTCTTCATGTTTGAGCCGATTTTTTCTCCCGTAAATGCCTTGAATCAGCCTATTTAGACCGTTTCTTCGCCATTTAAGGCGTTATCCCCAGTTTTTAGTGAGATCTCTCCCACTGACGTATCATTTGGTCCGCCCGAAACAGGTTGGCCAGCGTGAATAACATCGCCAGTTGGTTATCGTTTTTCAGCAACCCCTTGTATCTGGCTTTCACGAAGCCGAACTGTCGCTTGATGATGCGAAACGGGTGCTCCACCTTGGCCCGGATGCTGGCTTTCATGTATTCGATGTTGATGGCCGTTTTGTTCTTGCGTGGATGCTGTTTCAAGGTTCTTACCTTGCCGGGGCGCTCGGCGATCAGCCAGTCCACATCCACCTCGGCCAGCTCCTCGCGCTGTGGCGCTCCTTGGTAGCCGGCATCGGCTGAGACAAATTGCTCCTCTCCATGAAGCAGATTACCCAGCTGATTGAGGTCATGCTCGTTGGCCGCGGTGGTGACCAGGCTGTGGGTCAGGCCACTCTTGGCATCGACACCAATGTGGGCCTTCATGCCAAAGTGCCACTGATTGCCTTTCTTGGTCTGATGCATCTCCGGATCGCGTTGCTGCTCTTTGTTCTTGGTAGAGCTGGGTGCCTCAATGATGGTGGCATCCACCAAAGTGCCTTGGGTCATCATGACGCCTGCTTCGGCCAGCCAGCGATTGATGGTCTTGAACAATTGACGGGCCAGTTGATGCTGCTCGAGCAGGTGGCGGAAATTCATGATGGTGGTGCGATCCGGCAGGGCGCTATCCAGGGATAATCGGGCAAACAGGCGCATGGAGGCGATTTCGTACAGGGCATCTTCCATGGCACCGTCGCTCAGGTTGTACCAATGCTGCATGCAGTGAATACGCAGCATGGTCTCCAGCGGATAGGGCCGTCGGCCATTGCCCGCCTTGGGATAAAACGGCTCGATGACAGCGGTCATATTCTGCCATGGCAGAATCTGCTCCATGCGGGAGAGGAAAATCTCTTTTCGGGTCTGACGGCGCTTAGTGCTGAATTCACTATCGGCGAAGGTGAGTTGATGGCTCATGATGTCCCTCTGGGATGCGCTCCGGATGAATATGATGATCTCATATCAGGAACTTGTTCGCACCTTCCCTAGTGTAGCTAGAATTTTTGTTCCATTTGTTGAGCTTCAAAATCTCTCGTTGCCTTCAATAATGAAGCGCCACTGTAGTACTCCGGTTCAGTAATATCATCCTCTTTATTCAACCATTGCGAGGCTGATTCATTGCCTGTCTTAACTGTACTCACATCGCTGCCTTGGTATTTGGGCAACATTACGGCATCCACTTCTTGATAAACGCCATTGCGTTTCACCAGGATTTTAACCGCTTTCGCTTTGCTGCGTTTTTCGCGCACTTTATTAACCAGATACAGCACGACAATCCAGCCTACCAGTACGTAAAGAAAAGTATTCATAATGCCCTCCTTTGTATGTGTCCATTATACCAGGTTCCGTCCCAGCCCAAATAGGTTCGGTGCATGAAAAATAGACTTTCCCGCTTGAATCTGCAAATCACCTCCGGCGTGCCTTTGCTGCCCCGAGAGATATTTTCTTTCCGGATGCGTCTGACAGATTCAGAAAAGGTACTTTTCTGCACGACGGATTTAATTTAGATTCTCTGACTTCACGCCCCACCAGCCAGAGCCCACGGCCGCAACCTTTACGAAAAAAACCGTCAAAATTACCAATGTCGATAGCTCCCCACCAGCGGACGCCTGCGAACAGCATCAATCACCACCACCCCCACATCCGCCACCAGCGTCACCACCACCCCCACATCCACCATCACCGCCTGAGGTATCGGGGGTAAAGAAGGAACCATTTCCGTCGGCAATCCCCCCTCTCTTACTATCCTGCGTATACCGACGCCCTTCGGTCTGGGAATGGCAAAGTGCCTTTTTATTACGGGCTCTCAAAAATAGACAGCAGAAAAGACATACAACCACATAGAGGGTTAAAACAATATTGAGAATCATAAGCACCAGTGAAATCCTGTGAGTCATCGTTAATTGTCTGAGTATTTATATCAAAGTCCCTCGCGCTTAATTTTTGCTAGCACGTCCCTTTTCTCTCGATCGCGAATTAAGATGGCTCAGTTCAGTTACAGACGACACACCGCAGGCATCCGCCAGGCATATCTACACGCAGGTCGGGAGGTCACGACGATTTCTTTCCGGATGCAAGATACCTTTTCAGTTCCCCGGCGCCATCTCGGCACCGGGCGAAACCATCTGCATGCGGGTCAGACTTATACCACCAGCTGTGGGCCCCGGGCAGACCCAGACTCCCTTCCCCGTTTGCCAGCACTGACATCTGAGTCCATAAAAAGAAACCCGGAGTTACCGGGTTCTTGTGCTGATCAGCTGGCCTTCAGTCCGTGGCTTTGCAGGTGGCTATTGAGCGCATCATAGGCATCGGGTTCATAATTCCAGTTACGCCAGATCAGCTGGCGATCGTGGTCGCGATGATTACGGATGGCAATCTGGAAATGGCCTGCTGGCTGGAGGTTTTCGATAAAGACGTTCTGGTAACCGGCGGCAACGGCGCGGGCTTGAGCCAGTGATAACGGTGATTCGTTGCTGAAAAATCCGCTCATGGGCATTTCCTTCATAATGGCCAGGCCTGAGCCTGGCACTGGGTGTCAGGCCACAAGGCGTTTCGCGAGTTTAACGAAGTGATCTTGGTTGTTGTAGAGCGGCATCTGATAGGCCCGGTCTGAAATAAACATCCGGATCTGGTCAAACGTCATGCCGCAGTTAAAGCCGGTTTCGCTGACATTAGCCCGGGGAAAATCGGCGCAAAATTCGTTTAACACCTTCTCATGGACAATGCCGATATTAAGGAGTCCGGCAGGTCCGTTATCACGGAAAGACACCACCCGGAATGCACCGTACCAGCCCGACTGGCAGAAGAAGGTAAACGCCTGGTTCGCAAGTCCGTTAAACAGCTCGTAACGCAGGCTGGCACTTAGCGATTGACTGTCCAAGCAGTACACACGGTTGATGAAGACGCCTGGGTCGATATTTGCAGGGGTCTGCCCGTAAGCAATACACGGCATAGGCATTTCCGCAGTGTCTTTGTTATCACCAATTACTTTATATTGGGTGGCGATGATATCCGCCAGCATTGATCCACCAAGTGTGTTAATTGCTGCGATGTCGTTAATCTGAATATTAAGATTTTTCATATTTCACCTCGTCGTTTTTTATTATTATTCCACAATCGGTTTCGTGGCTAATAACCTGAAGTGAAATATTTAATAAATAATTCAGTACGACAGACACAAGCCGGTTGACCGTTCAAAAATGTCCTGTAAATGAATACCACAGACATCCAGATTAAAGCGGACAAGCTCTACTTCATTATTTGAAGTAGAAAATAAATAAAAATCAAATCCACCTGTATTATCATCTTTGAAAATTCTGAAGGAATTATTATCAACAGCGTCGGCCAGTTCAACGTGAACGCCATAGCGCACTTCACCGTCGTCAAACTGTGCAATTCGGCGCACAGATTTAAGACGGACAAATTTCGCCAGCTCCAGTTCGGGCGCCTGGGAAAACGTCAGTGCCTCGAAGATGAGATCAGCCGTTTCATGTTGCTTCCTGCGGTCGAACTCAAACAAACCGCCACCGTTGTTGCGATAGACCGGCTGAAGCGCATTGACCAGGTTGAACGACTGCCGGTTCCTGTCATATCTGTACATTTAAAGGTACTCCAGACCTGCCAGCATCCACCAGCAGGACATAATGTGATTAGTGCCAGTCGGCGATCAGTTCTTCGCACTGCAAAAAGGATAAGCACTGCTGTGCCAACACGGGCAGTACGGCAATGTTGGGTAGGCGGTTGTAACACCAGGCGTTAAACAGCATCTGCCACGGACCGGCGTAGTAACCGGCCATTTTCTTTTTTTGCTTCGGAGTACGGCACGCTGAAATAGCCTGCTGATAGAGACTTTCATTTTCGGCACCTGAGCGTTGTTGCAGTGCCTTGTAAATAAAGGAATAGAGAGAGTCGGAACAATTAGATGCGTAAGCCAGACTGGTTTTCATAATACCTCCTGTTTTTTGGTATTATATAAAATTCGACCTGCTAGCTAATAACCTACACTGAATATATTTTTAAATTCCCATAAATATTAAATATGGACGAATGTGGATTTAAGCGTTGTAAATTATTAAAACCATATCTTATTCTACCATTATGTATTCCCTACAATACGCTTGCTAATTCGTAATTTTGCAGTTATTTGAATATCACCATCCTAAAAGCTGGTAGCCACCTATTTTCCCTCGGATGTAAGTTCACAATAACTCTGTTTATTGCCTGTTCAGTGGCGGTTAAGATTTATAAATGGGTGTGCCATTCGTCAAATCGGTATCCATGGGGTTTGCAGGTACTTATTAAAACGGATCATTCACCTTTTACGTTTACTGCAAACGAGCGTAAGAATTCAGTTGCAGCTCTGCGTCCGCCTGCTGTTGCAGCACGTCCATCACCCGGCTGAGCATGGTCAGCGCCTGGGAGGGGGAGCCGCCAAAAGTCACTTTAATTTCGTTGGTGGTGTGGTGCTGCTCCAGATCGAGAATATTCACTTCCACGTCTTCGCCCTTCTCATCCTTCGCCGTACACTGAATGCTGACCCGGGTCACAGGGTCCTTAACTGTCTGCAATGGTGCCTTCGTGCTGACGTTGATCGCGATATTCTTCATTACCCTGTTTCTCCTTGACCTGTGGTGGTAACCGACCCTACCGGGTGGAGGGTCGGTCAGAAAATCATGCCTGGCCCTGTTGCTGCTTTTCGGCATGCTTACGCAGGTACTGCGTGAGATTGCCGTGGGCTTCACAGATGGCATTCATCTCATCATTGGTCAGCACTAAGGTGTACGTATCGTCGCTGAGGTTCTTAGCGGCACGTTGTTCTGCTTCTTCCGCAATACGCGAAAAAAGCGGGATTGCCGTGTCCGCAATCGTCGTCACGGTCTTTTTGTTGAGTACGCTGGAGACCGATACAGTTTTAGGCTCTGGCGTTTTGATCGGATCTTTCGCCTTCGGCTCCGGGGTGTTTTCCGGAGTTGGCTCCGGGTTGGTCCCAACATTCCCGTCCACCAGCTGCGGCGGGGTGGTCTCATCCGTAGTACCTTCGACGGATGTTTGTTCCGTCACGGTGGTTTCAGGGGTGTTTGCGTTCGTTTCCTGCACGACCGGCGCTTTCGGCTGCATGGCTGCATCAATTTTGCCAGCTTTGACGAATTTAAGGGTTTTGGCCGTCGCCTTGCCATAGACGTCGATGGCTTTGGTGATATTATTCACGGCCTTATCGCCGCTGTAGAGATATTCATCCAGCGCGACATACATGCTCACTTCCCCTGTCACCAGCATAACCTGGAGGGCTTCAGGCAGGTCCAGGACGCGAACCATCTGACGCAGGTGCTGTTCTGTTTTACCGCGACGCTTGGCCAGTTCTGCGAACGTTTTAGGTTCTTCAGCATCTTCGACCATCCGTTTGATGGAGAGCGCCTCAGCCACGACAGACAGAGCCAGATTAGAGTTACCGTCCAGCGTAAACTGTTCGGCACTGGCGCGGCTACCGCGAAACTCCTCGCAGCGAATTAACGAAATCAGTTCACGCCCTTCCTCTGCCAGCTCGATGTTTGCCATAGCGGCGGCGCGGATACGACATGCCCCCTGACGCAGAACAGGACGACCATTCAGAACCTGCACGACGATAGCTGGTACGCTTAAAGGCTCAGACTTATAGGACTCTTTAAGACTGTTCAGGTGGGCTACCACGTGGGGTAAGGAGTAGTAGCTTTCTCCCATGCCAGCGGTACGGGTGTTAAAACCTTCTTCCTCTTCGACCACTGCCGGGTTGATGACCAGACCATTGCTTTTGCGTGCGCCGTTACCGGAACGCTCCAGGTAAGTGCGCAGGCTGATATCGTTGTTAGCGGTTTTTACATCATTTTCGATAGTGGACATTGTGGCCTTCCTTTTAATTTTTCGTTTAGGGTGGTTGTTCGCTACAACACAACAATACCAGGTTCGATTCATTTCCTAATAACCTGAGGCGAAAAAAAAAGTAACTTTTTTTCCCGGGGTAATAGTACGTGATCCGTCCGTTTTAATTTTTCGCTAAGGAGGCCAAATTTAACTTTAGTGTGAAATCGGGTACCAAAAAGCCGGAATTTATCGAAAAGTTACTTTTCCGTCTGCAAGAACCCACAATAATGCAGATCCGTCAGCATGAAAGGTGTGACATGCGCTGAAGGGAAGATGAGTAAGAGGGGAACTGCGGCGTCACACGGCATCTAAAGTTACTTTTCCAAAATATGGAATGGCAATCTATCTATCGCTATAAAGGAATAACCGGGATCACTGTCGAACATCTCAACGCGGGGCAGGTAGAATGAGGGAATTAAAATCGGGCCAGGCTAAATCTGCCCGGCCATCGGGAAAGGATACGGCGGCATGGGTCTTACACGAGATAATGCGAATGTATGGTCTTTTCCGGTTGCGACTGTTGGGTTTCTTTCTCACCTGTGGCTAACCGTCGGTATTCGGCGTCACAAAACATCCGTAAGTTGGTAAAGACTTTCTCCATAAACTCAGCGTGAGCAAACGACTCACCCGGGGATTGTGTACGTTCTTTCATACATTCCTTTTTAATCATGTCGACACCTTCGGCACAGGTTGCAGCGGGTACGTCAGCGGGTCACCGGCTGGCGCTGATAATTCGTGAATCCGGAATAGTATTCTACCCTGTTCGCATGCCACATCTGGTCGATAAGCGGGGAATTTCAATCCTATATTGAACCCAGCGACCACCGCAGGGAGAAGGGGCACATGACTTGTTTGTCCGTCCGGTCTCGGCATAAGGAGCGAGCCATGAGCAAAGAGACTCTGTCACTGGCAACCCGTTACGCGGGCAACTCCTCTGTGATTTCGGAAATGCAGACAGCGCTGGACGTAATGCCGCTGGTGACGGAAGCCGTTCAGAGCGTGTGCGAACGGGTTGAATGTGAGCCCACTGAATTTCTGGACGCGATGGCGCTTGTAAAACGTTTCCTGCTGGCAAAACAAGATGAACTCCGTGCGGAAAGCGTTTCAATCCGCAAGCAGCTGGGTGAGATGGGGGAATAATGATGATTAAGTCTACTATCAGCAACGATGCGCTTCGCACCCGTATTCAGGCGCTGCGTAAAACCAGTGCAAACACCCTTGTCAGCACGGCGAAATTCGACGCTGATGCGCTGGAGGACCTCCTGCGCCTGCGTACCGCAGTGAAGCTGAGACGAGTACACGTGGTCCAGAGTGGCACCTGCGACTGCGAGGAGCCCTGTGAATGCATGCCCGGGCTGTATGTAACCGTCGACTCCGGCGTGGGTCACGGCCAGGCGGTCTGGACTTACCGGGACGACGGAAAATCCGGTCTGGCGTACTGGTGCGAATTTATGGGACTCGCTCCATTCTGGGCCGAAGACCAGATGCATGCCGCCGAACTGCTTCGCGAGAAACTGGCCCCTGACCCGACGGTTTCAACAGCGACATGACACGGCTGCACTCTCCCCCTGGGAGCCGCACTACGCGGCTCTGTTTGACCGAGAACACTATGACCGATAACAATGAAAAGCACGTTAACGCGATCCATATGAAGGGCAACGATAACGCGAAAAAAGATGAGGCCGACAAAGCAACGGCACTGGTCCAGATGCGTATGACCCCGGAGAAAAAATCACGCTATGTCCGTGAGGCGAAGCGTAATGGCCTGACTATCTCGGCATGGATTCAGCGTCATATGGATCAGGTATGTGATGAGTCAGACGTAAACTATCTAAAGAAAAAGGCTGGCGAGCAATAGGCGACAGTCCACCAGCAGCAGCGAAAAGTTACTTTCCCGGTTGCCTGAAAAGGACCGCATACTGCAAACACAAGGTGTGAACATCACACCCCCGCCCCGGCGGCTCCGGGCAAAGGAGTATCCAATGAAACTTTCCCGCCAGACCACGAACGACACTGCTGTAATCGAAGGTACCCGCAGCCACTTCTGGGGTCGCTCGCTCTACTTCATCATTGAGAATGCGCCCAGGGCACACCTCGTCGCTATTGATGAATTGCTGGATGCAGCGGGTTGGGAAAGCGATCACTGTCCAAACTACGAAGATGACGATGCGTTTGGGCATGCCGGTTACAGCTGCGGGTACATGATTGAGATCGATGACGTGGCACGCTTCAGGGCTGACTATAAGCGCCTCAAAAAGCAGATTGCCGCCCATATCGCCGCCCAGCGTAAAGCCGCAGCCAAACAGACGGCATGAATTTTAATGCAAGCGTTGAGCCTGCATCTAAAAGGAACTGTGCAATGACCGAACAACTATCGGATGAAAAACTGCACCAGCTGGAAGGTGCTGCCGCAAATTACCGTACGACATACCAGGCGCACCTCGCTAATCCACTGGATGGCTCCGCAGTACAGGACTGGGATGAAGCGACCCGTCAACTAATGGCGGTCATCAATTACGATGAAGCCAATATTATCGCGCACCTACTGGCTCGCCGGGATGCAGATCTTGCCAGGCATGAAAGCGACATGACCCGGGCTATCGCAGCTTGGCAGACGGCATCCGTGAAGCTGTCCGAGCAGGCCAGCCAGCAACCAGAATTCCACCTCCGCCGTGTTGGTGGGGACGAGGAGCTCTATGCCCCTTGTGGAAAAGATTATCCACGGGGAAGAGCGTACTACGTTAAGCCGGTAGTGAGCCTGGTTACCGTAAATTGTCCGCCCTGCGACCAATGCTTTGATTCTGCCGACGCCGCAACGGCCTACCGGGATGAGCAGTGGAGACATGTGCTGAGTGAAGCTGGTGTGCTGGTTACGCCGGGGGAGACAGCCCCGGTTCAGCCCACTGAAGACAAGCCGCTTTCCAAATAGTGCGATTGAAAATGAAAACGAAGATGAAACAGCCCAAATCTGCACTTCAGAATGCGATGAAGGGCGAAGAGCCTGCGAGCGTACAAATTCAGATGCGTGCCACTGTAACAAGAAAAGAACGCTATAAGGCGCAGGCAATTCAGGAGGATCTGAATTTAACCGAATGGATGGCGAATCATCTGGACGCCGTCTGTGACGCCGCCGAAGGAAAGGCATCCGTCAGCATCTTTTCCCCGGTTGTACCGGAGAAGATCCCAGACAGCGTCTACCAGGTCATCTATCAGGAATGCGGCGGGTTCGTGGACTGCGATGCGAATGCCCAGACGATCTGGAATGCCTGCCGCCAGGCCATTCTGAAAAACGTGAAAGACTGAATACCCGGCGTCATTTTACCGGATGCAGCAAGGACAAACATGACCATAATTGAACGCCGTGCAGAGATGCGCCAGACGGCCATTAAAGCTCTGCTGGATGCTGAAGAAGCACTGACCGCACTGGCTATGTCCTATGAGCTACAGCCCAATGAGAAGACCAGTGCATGTCATCCACAAACCAGTACTCTCTCCACGACCAGCCAGGTTCGGAAATTGCGGCGGGTCCTCGAAAAATTGAGGCGTTGAGAATTAAACAGGACGCAGGAGGAGGTACCCAGTGCGAGCCGCAGCCGTTCTGGGGAGAATTTTAATCCGACGGTATTCCACTGAGACTGTTGAATGCCTTGGGTAATTGAGTGGCGGTCTGCCACCGAACGGAAGGAAAAAAGGGTTTCCCCGACCGGAGAAACCCTTTTCTAAAGGTGCTATTGGCTTGCTGGCCACATCTGAATCGAGGGGGGTTACCCCCCCTCTTTCAGCTACTTACCGGATTCGTAGTCCATCACAGCCGACACTTCCCGCGTACCGTCTTTCAGCCGCAGTTCGCAGAGCGAATTGCGCGTAAGCCAGGTGAATATCAACAGCGTAAGACATACTATCAATACGCACAAAACAACGGGTTGGTTCGGCAGTTTCATGGCTTCTTCTCCTTGCATTTTTGCAGGTAAGAGGCTAACCTTTAATGTGACTAGCATCAGGGGCCTCGGGTTAATTTGAAAAAATTACTCGGGGCTTTCTGCTTTTTACCACAGTCAAACAGTGATTCTGCTGGCTGGGGCAAAAGCCTCCAGCACCGAAGCCATTATACCACCCAGCCCCCTTCAAACGAACAGGTCGACCGCCTAAATATTTAATAAGTAAGTATTTCAGGTTTTGCTGCCTCGCAGGCCGTAACAGCGGACGGCTGACGTAATCGCTGACGAAACAGACGGATGCAAATCTCTACACTCAACGCCGCCAGCCCGTCCGGTCCCCCGCTTCTTTCCGGCTGTAATCAGTCAGTCTTCGAACCCGCGATCAGTGACAAACGGTGAGCACGAACACAACTGTGCATTAGGCTATCCGGGTAATGGGCGATTTTCTCCAGTTTCTCATCGAGGCGGGTATACGTCAGTCGCCTGATTTTCGTTAGTTCCTCGTGAAGCCAGCGTTTGATAAAGGGATTGCTGGAAAGCAGCACCAAATCGGAGTCCTCCACTTCATCAAAAAGCCAGACGGGTTTTGCCGGAGTAAGACGATAGAGCCAGGGACGCGAATAGTCCCCCGTCGCAATCAGGAACCAGACAACAATGCCAAGTGCGAGCTCCATGACCAGCATCAGGGTAAACTGAATATCCCGGACGTCAGGCTCTCCGGTAAAGCTCATCAGTCGGTCGCCAGTTGCCACACGCTGGATAATACATACCAGCATCAGCAGAGCAAGCAAAAGCCCCATGAGCAGCCCGCCATTCACCTCAAAAGTAGCTTTCTGGACGCGATCAGGCGGTACCTGTCTACGGTAGCGGCCGACCACTTCGCCGATCAGTTCCCTGATGGCCATGCGTTCTTCATCGACCGTTGTTGCGGTATATCCGGACGGGTCCGATTCAGTTTGGTTCATGTACCCTCTCCTCACTCTGAAAATTAATGGTCACAGACACGCTGATCATACCCGGTGAACGGGAGCTAGTTTGCGGGTTAAGGGCTCGAAAAAAACGGGATTAAAGAGGGAAATGACAGCAGGAAGGTGGGATGCAATGAGCTGTTTTGTTTCCCTACAGTTAAGTGGGGGGGGGAAACTGCCATCACCGGAATACGCTGAGAACGGAACGGGCCAAACCGATAAGATGGACGGGCGCTATTTTGATTCCAATATTCGGGATTTTTCTTCCCGCGTCGCCAAACGGGCACTTCCGGAACGGTCGCGGATGAGTAGCGGCTTATCTTTTTTCCAGCTACTTATCGCCGTTTCCCCGAACCGACGCGGCGCATTGCGGTTCCAGCTGGCGATAACGTGGTTATCGTAAACCTCCTGAATAACGACAGAATGAAGAGTTACTGTCTTAATGGTGGTATTGCCCATTTTGGTTCGGAAGAGTGACCAAACGGTCATCCCCGCCTCCAACTGACTGAGTTTCATCTTTGCTCCGGTGATATCGGGGAAGTCGACGTGGTGACGTATTTAATCATAATCACTCACAGCGGATAATGCCGCCAGGTAACAGGGTACTGTCAGCCCAGGCATGAGCAGTCCTTACGGCTATCGTGATTCGGCCAGTGTGCGGGTAATAGTCGCACGCTGACGCTGACGCTCAGCCTTACGCTGGCTGCGGCGGTAAAGCGGTTTCGCAGCAGCATAACGGCAATCCTCCGGGTAGTACCAGCAGCAGCCACAGGGCTCAGGCTGCGGTTTTCCGGCAAGTCCAAATGGTTTCATAATGTCACCTTTAAATGGAAATATTGTTCAGTTCCCGGCCTTCAGACACGGGTTCATTAATGAAGCGGCGTTGCATAAACAGGTACAGATAACCCTCTGTCGAGAACATACAAAGATTCTCAGTAATACAGGCATCGAGATATTCTGTGTCGCTCTGGAGTCGTTTAATGACGCTCATCTGGTTAGCCGCCGACTGAATCAGCGGATATCCATTAACAGCACGATGAATACCTGAGCGGAATAACGAACGAGCCTTTCCAATCTTTTCCCGGGCAGCGGTCATTTCCATCTCGATAACCGACTGTCGCGCAAGATTAATAGCATCGCCGGATAATTCCGCAAAGCTGACCAGAGACTTATTCATCTAAAACTCCTTTCAGAAATGTGAGCTCATTATATCAATACGGCCTCTGGCCCAAATAACCCGTGGTGAAATATTTTGACGAATATCTGAAAAGTGAAAATGGCAACCGGGAAAAGGACGGGTTTTATTTTAAGTGTGCCGATGACGTCTGACAGGGGAATTAAATTTGACGGTCTTTGATTTAAAAAAAGGTAGAAGGAGGTCACCTGGACACCTCCTTCTCCGGCGCTCAGTTTGAGAATACGTTAACGCTGTAGCGTCTACCGAGCACCTCGGCAGTGGTATCCACAATTTTCTGAATATCATCGGTAATCGCGGGTTTACTGAATGCGACAGTATGCAGTTCGCCAGCTTGTTCCGCCGTCGCGCCATCATGAAAGCGGCTGGCATCGTACAGCTGGACCCGGAGCGTCCGGGTGTGATCAACATGGGGCAATGTTCTTCTCCTGTTCAGCCAGTCGCCATAAGCGTTAATAATCACTTTCTTCCGGTTGCGGCTGAGTGACAAACTGGTACTTTACTCCATTAGGGACACCAACGGCTTTTGCTACGGATTCACACAGCAGCGACAGGTCATTCAGCGTCATCGGATATTCGATGTCGACTGAATATAGGGCCCCGGCATTCTCGGCGTCTTCGATGTTTTTAAACTGGGCGCTGAAAATGGCGACGGTAGAAATTTCAATGTTGTGCATGAGTCAGTCCTTATGAAAAAAAAGCCACCGAAAGGTGGCTGAGTAAAAGTTACTGCGCCTGGCTGGCCTTGTCCGCATTTTTGGTGTAACCAACTCGGGCAATGACGACGGCAATTGCAAGGAGAGCAGCGAGACCGCCGTAGAATACAGATCGGGAAACATCGGCGAACATATCGCTCAAGTTATCAACGCCGAGGAGAAATACACAGATAATGACGATAAAGCGAACTGGTTTGCTATAAAACAATTTCATCAGTAGCTATCCTTCTGGGGTGAAATGACAACAGCATTACACCACATCAGATACCGTTTTTTTTTCGCTAACGGGCCTATTTTGACCAGAAAAAAATAGCGCCTCAGGGTTGGCAATGGCGAGGTTCTTTTCGAGGTACCTGTGGTCATCCCGTCCTGATATCAGAGAGAAAAACGGTTCCAATTGAAAAATTTAGTCGCGTTCGATGGACCTCAGGAGATCACTCCCAGTGGCGCTCAGCTTGACCTGATAATAACTTCCCGGTAAAGGCCGCTGGGACGGATTAACCAGCTCAACCAACCCAAGCCGAAAGAGGACCGGGGTGCTACGGCATCGCACATCATCCGATGCCCCCCTATACATCCGGCATTCCCGGGCCCGACGAAATTCACCGCAGATCTCATACTTCGTTCCGCTTGCCAGACGATGCAACACATAGATTTGGGCCTGTGTAAGCGGGGAAATAGGTCGCTTTGTGTCAGCCATAATACTCCTTTTAAGGTGGGTCTGTTCGGCTGGCTGAAAGATCAGGGACAGACCATGTTAGACCGATACAGCCTGTGACTCGTTTATCCATTCACCAGCGTTATTTTTGTAGGGGATACTTTGAGACTAAAAGCCTTAAGTTTCTTTTCGATTGCGAGTTCAAACCACTCAAGCGGTACAGTAACTGTACTATCATCTCCTCCCATAATCTGATCAGACTCATAATTCCAATCTTCATCAAGCGACGGATTCATTCCACGGGCATAGATAGCTGTATCTCGGGAGACAGGACTTCCATCCAGAGAAGCATTGGTAATCAGACAGACGCCATGGCCTTTTACCAGAGTAATCTGAGGGGTCAGACGGGTCTGAACCATATGCTTTGGCGATGGCCAGAAAACTTCCCCTGCCAGGCAAGCTTCTTTTTCCGTCTTACCAGCTTCGTTAAGAGGCACCCCCCCCGGATAATTTGTTGGCTCAAAAAGCTGATCAACGGTTGCAAGGAATTGCTCCGCTGACTGGATTTCTTTAAGCAGTTTTTTTACCCCTGAAATCTCGAATGTTAATCTGCTCATCTGATTATTCTCCGCAATCCGGCGCTAGCATCAAATGCTTGGTTGCCAAGAGCAGCTCTTTGACGTCAGCAGGAGAAACCTCCCCATTGCCTTCGACAGCGTCCTGTAAACGCTGACGCGTCGCCTGAATCGTATCAGACGACAGAGATGCAAGTTTGCTCAATACCGCGTTAGCTTTTTCCACTGCGGGATACAGGGCTTCTGAGGTGGTATTGTCTACATCATTATCGAAGACCAGCTCAGACTCCATATTAATATTGTCTTCAAGCCAGCTAGAAAGAATATCAAGAAAAGACATGACTTTATTAATCTGCATTTTTTTGCCCTCGGTTGGTGTAAACCCAATATAACAAACCGACTCTCCCGGCTAATAACCCAAAGAGCAAAAAAATAGATAAATTAGATAGGACAGAATTTAGTTTAAAAAGGTGTAAAGACAGACCCGCTATAAATAAACTCAGCACTGAAGGAAAAAACCTTCCATATCGGAAGGCTTATGGTGCATCAGGTAAAAACTACTGCTGCTTCTGGAACGCGACGAACGTCGCGAAAACAGCTATCAACACTGCCATGAAGTAAACCAGGTATGAGCCGGATTGCCAGATATTTACGCCGAAAAAAGAAAGTAACTTTCCGTCCGGGATAATAGAAAAAGCCAGGTTCCATAATCCGGTCAGTACAACCTGAGCGATAATCATTTTTCCCAGCGCACCCAGTTCCTGAGTTGCATACATTGCAGCCATTACAAATGTCAGAACTACCACAAGGAGAGCAGACAAAGCCACAACCGAAATGCTCAGTCCGACGGACGTAAATATAATGGCTTCTTTAAAAGCCAGACCTGTAAACCCCCAGATCAGAATGACTAAAATGAAAAACAACAGGATAAATTTCATTAAAATTGCGTCCCTCTTTCAGTGGTAGAATCTGGCTACGATGTCAAAGGCCAGCCTACCACTCGCAGAATGTATAACATGAGGTTAAATACAAATCCGTTCACAGGCCCGTTTCAGTGTTTCTTTGGTATGACATTGTGTGGCCTGATTTAACTGTGTCCGGATATGCTGCTCATCATGGCCGTCAGCAATAAAGAGTTTGATTTTACTTTCAAGACGGCTCATTGCTTCGTACAATTTCGCTTCTTTATTGTTCTTCATGAAGCGAAGAACGTAATCCGCAATAATATGCACAGGCGGTGTTTTGATTTCACGGGAGCGATTGCTGGTCATGATTCTTTCCAATTTTTTGTATTGAAAATACCGTTATACGGTGCCACCACATTTAAGCCAACCTTTTCCGGTTGTATAAGAAATGCGACCGTCCTTAATTAGCGATTGCAAACGGCGGTCAAGAATCCGCAATGGTTGCGGATTGCTTTCCCTAGCAGCAATCCTGTGACACTCTGCTTTGATTTCTCCGGCAAATAATGTCGCGAACGGCTTAGGAACCGGGGTTAGAACTTCGATGAGTGCCTTGTCCAGCGCCAGATATTCATCCATGTTTATGTCCTTACACATAATAAACTAACTATGATTTAACTAATTATACCGAATCGGGGTACGAACCGAATAACCTACAGGTTGGAAAATCAACTTCCCCGGTATATCCATTGAGAGTCTGTCAGCCTGTGCAACGACATCAGGCTGATCGCCACTCACCCGCTAATAACAATGGCCTGCTCCGGTTGTGGCTGGCGATCCCCCCGCAGTGCCTCAGACTCCCTGAGACGGGCTGATGGCATCGTCATTGCCTTAAACCCCTCTTCCCGCGTACGCACCAGCATCCCCCACGAATAGGTTTCACAGACATCGTTCTCTAAATTGGGTTCGGTCGACAGCAGGGACTCCATCTTCGGTTCGATGTGTACCGGCGCAATGTTTTTATAGACAGGGTGAACACGATACTCTTCAGACGCCTGTGCCCGGTAGCTCCCTTGCGCCAGCAGCACGTCATGGGAAACCAGGTCATATTCCGTATCTTCGACAAAGGTCTTCAGGGTGTGCGTTATTTTGCCGTATCCTTCAATATTCCAGACGGAGACCATCGTAAACTCTTCTAACGCTCGGGGAATTTTGACCAGAAATCCATTCAATGCCTTGCGACCCTTCAGCATACCCACCAGGTATTGCTTGTTCGGATAAGGGCGCATCGCAACCAGGTCATTTCCTGTCAGGTGAAGCGACAGTTCCGTGACGCTCACGGAATCCAGCGTGCAGAGATTTCCCATCGGATGCAGGATTTTAGGTACCAGGTGTAAAAACATCGTCATTATCCTCGTTTATTATGGTTTCAATTATTTCGGTGTCGCTTGATACATTTCGAACCAGAAGACAATCGGCTTCTCCGTGACTTCAATTAATCCAAATCGCTCTGCGGTCCTGAAGTTGACGCTGTATGCCCTGGCGCGTTCTACCTGGCGGCTTATTTCTTTCCGCATTCCTTCAACACTCAATGCACCTTTAAAGAGATTGCAGGGGGCGCAAGCCGGAAAAAGATTTTCGATTGCATGCAGTTCAGGATGCATGACCTTACCGGTACTTCGAGCCTGGTGTGTCACTCGACTTCCAGCGGGGGCTCTGACCATTTCAAAATCCCGCCTCACCGGTTCAACATGATCGGCATGCCAGCCTTTTTCCGGCAGAGTACAGCCGCAATAGGCACACCGACCACCAAATTTCAAACGCAGTTCGGCTCGTTGCTCTTTGGATATTTTATTTTTGGGCTTTGAAAATCGCCCATCATCAGATTTAACCTTCGGGAGGAGTTCTGAAAAATTGGGTAATTCGATTACTGAGCCTTTGTTATTTAGAACTTTCACCGGACCTCCCAACCATATTAAGACGGTTTTTTATTAAATTTCCTGAATTAGTTTTCGGATTTTAATCAGGTGTGGTCGGCTTAATTTACATAGCTGTTCGGTCGCGGCATCCAGAGTGGGGAATACATGGGCCTCATTAATATCCACTGTCCAGTATTTCGCCTTCCCTTCCCCCAGATCAGATTCAAAATAATTTCGCTTTACTCCGACCTGCTTTGGTCTTCCATTTATCCTGATAATCTCGTGCCGCTCATCGAAGATAAAACCATCACCGACTAACGTCAGAAGAACAAAAGGACCTTCGGGTTTTTCCGTACCCAGCGAACTCACCTCATTATTCATGCGACTTCCCCAGCAATGCGCTCAAAATTGATTACCCACACCCACGGGTTGGCCTGCCAACTGTCTTCTCCATAGGTGTCTTTCCAAAGGCTGCGGAAGCCAAGAAAATGCTTATCGCCAATAACACAACATTCGGTTGGGGCTCCTTCAGCTTTCGCATCCTCTTCGCTGATGCTGTTTAACCGCTCTACTCGCAAATCGGTGATTTCCAGTACTATACGGCTGGCCCAGCGAGGCATATGGATAGAAGGTGTCCACGCACCTTCGAACTTCATATTTTCTGTACGGGGCTTCCAGTCGGCCTCATCAGGGATCGACCACAGCCCATAATCCCCCGAACGCTGTTCACAGCTCGCACGGTAAATGCGGGCTGCTTCAGATCTGTCCATCACAATGTTGTCATTCCAGTCCACCGCGCACGCATCTTCATTCCCGAGCAAGGAAAACGCTTCACGTACAGTAATACGGTCGCCAACTACACCGTACGGACAGGCGCGAAGCGCCGAATTTGGCTGAGTTCCTGTTGGAAGCCACCAGTCATGCGTATGCCCACGATGTCGCGGTGTTTGCGCAGGCCTTACCGACCATTCAGGTGAACTGTACTGAGGCTCTATAATCCGCCGCGTCTGTGTTTTCTGGTTTGCCAGAATTGCCCTGACTATTTCATCTTTAAAAAGCATTCCACGTGTCTTCACTGTGGTTTCTCCTTTCACACATGGTTCACACATTGAGAAGCCTATCCATCTTTATTCGCCCATCCCTGGAAACGACAGTCGTTACACGGTCGCGGGACTCTACATCCCTTCCTGAAAACGTGGTGTACACACCCCGAATTAATCTTCATCCGCTTCCACTACCGGCTCGGTCGTAATTTCATATTTCACGCAACCAGGTGCATCCAACGCTTTCGCGACAGACTCACACAGCAATGACAAATCATTCAGGGTCATCGGATATTCAACTTCCAGGCTGTAAAGTGCATTGGCGCTGGAGGCAGTGGCCTTGTCAGCGTGGCAGGCATTAAAAATGAAAACGGTATTTTTTTCTTGAATAGTCATAGTGCAATCCTCTGGATAATTAGCCCTGTTTTCAGGACGGTTTTCGATTAAAATTATCTATTCTTTTTTATTACTTACTGAAATCTGTTGAACAGGTTCTGACTGATCATTTTCTCCGACCGGTGTTTTGTCGACAAATGACCATTCTTGTTTGGGTTCTTTATATAAAGCACTAGCCTCAGTATTCATCCATGATTCAAAAGCAACATAAGTCATGCCTTCCTCACTAACGCGGGCCTTAAAAACCTCCCAAGCTTGCAGATCAAGCGGCTGGTACTCTTTCAGCGACTGGTCAAGCCATCCCTTCCAGATTTCCTTACGATGTTTAAAATGAGGTATAGCCAGGTATGCATAACTACCCGCAACACAAATTAAATACAGGAAGCCGCTCCATAGAGAGGAATTGAAAAAAATCTGACCAGGGAAAATACATGCCACTATGGCAATAATTAATAGCAGGTGTTCCTTACCAGTGGGCTTATTAAATTCCCAGTTGATTGAAATGCCCCTTATCTTCCTTAAGTTCCTTTTTTTATCCTCTTTATCGGTCATATATCAGTCCCTAATAGTTTTAAAATGGATGTTGTTAGTCTGATGAAAAAAGTTACTTTTCAAACCCGCACCGTAACGGACTTCACCCCTGCGAGCATTACACCACACACATTTCATCTATTTTTCCGTTAACGGGGCTATTTTCACGCTTTTTTAGGTCTGTCTGATTGTGCTAATTGCCTCACGCCAGCAGGCGGACCAGACGATTCAGCAGAGGCCTTAACAGTGCCGCAGTACTCTCCCGGCAATCATCCACATGCCGGAATCCCGTCTTTTTCGAAGACTGGGGACCGGACAGCATCCTCAGCGCCCAAATAACCTCCCGTAAGGTTTCGTCGTACTCCTGGGAAATACACCTGGCTAACGTCGTCAGAAAGCGTTTTCTGACAGCCCGGTAATACAACCGTTCCTCCGGTTGCATTGATTGAGGCTTAATCCGCAGGTTACAGAGAGTCAGTACAGCGTCGAGCAGACCGGCTTTCAGTTCGTCACCCGTCCGGGCCAGATGTTGCTGGCGTTCGTTCTCCAGTTGCGTCGTGATCCATGCCCCAAGAGGCGTTCGGTTGTGGGTGTGCAGCGCCACACAGGCCGCAACACAGCACCAGAAGCGCAGTTTCTGCCGCTGCCCCCGCAGTTTACGGGCAACGAGCAGGCGGTAATCGCAGTCGGTCAGGATCTTGAAACGGTGGCTGACGAGCAGGGACGGCAGCGGCGTCTGGTCGTTAATGCCAAGACGTGAAAAGGCCTGCCCGCGTTGAGCGAGGCGGTGGTACACCGCACCTTTCCCCCGGGAAATTCGGACGGCGCCGTATCTAAGCAGGTACTGTGCCGCCGCCACGGGGGTAAACTCACCGTCAGACACACGCTGGCGTAATCCGTCATATTCATGCCAGATAATCCAGGACGCAGTGTCTTCATCGACCGTCAGCTCATCCTCTTCTTCGAATGCAACGATGTTCAGGCTTTCCCCGCTGCTCAGCAGGCTGCGGGAAGCACGGTCATCCTCCCGACCGTCAAAATAGGCCATTTCGGCAGACGGATCAGACAGCCCGTCAAATGACGTCCCGATACGGCCTTCCGGCAACTTCATCCAGCGTGGTGCTGGCATCGGCGTGCGGGGTACGGGTTGCATAGCTGGCTCATCGTCGAGCAGATCCAGTGCCCCCCCTTCCCACACCTGGCGGTAAAGTTCGATGGCGCGAAATGGTCGCGGGTTAAAGCAATGCAGTGACCAGAGAAAGTCGATATGCAGCACGTTGGCTTCCTGCACCAGTCGAAACTGCGGCTCCGCCATGCGGCGGTTATGCGCCGTATCTTCGACCTCGCCAGAAAGTAACTTTTCCCGCACCGCTGCGGCCCGCTGGGCCTCCACGTAATCGAGGCTGCAACAGATATGGAACAGTCGTTCGGTCAGGGACGACGAGAAAACATTGGGCTGAAGACGCACATACCCGCCCTCAAACACTTTGCGGCCGATATAATCCCGAAGGCTCCAGTCGTACTGGATTTTGGTCAGGAAACGCTGAAGGCGGTTTAGACCAGCCTGGTAGCCGTACTTCTCAGGATCAGTGCGGAGTAAGGTTTCCATCGAGTGGTCAATGCCGACGGCGCAGCATAGCGAGCATCCATAGCGAGCGCCGCAGGCAGAAGACCGGGCCGTGTATTTCTCCGGCGTCCAGATACATTCCCCGGTCGCGTCTTTGTAAAGCGTGGCGAGGCTGAAGTTGTCCGGCAAAAAGCTTGGCAGCGGAAATCGCGCCAGCGAACCACAGGCCATCAGAAATGACCAGATATCCTGTGTCCGCCACTCTTTCACCGGGTACAGTTCGCCGCCGAGCTCCGTGAGCGAGACGCTGTCCGACTGCCCGCCCATTCTGAGGATGTTGCCTGCCCGACGGGCGCTCTCATCATCGCGGGAACCCAGCATCAGGCACACTTTGTTGCGGACGGAAGCTGGTGCATTTTTTAAATAACGGGCTTTGGCCTGGCGCAGTGGAGAGCGTTTGAGATCTGTAGAGCATTGACGCGTATTGGAATTTGTCCAGGTCGGAAGTCCGCGCCCGGTCAGAATGCGTCCGACCCAGCTCTGGGTCATGGACGGGTGGGCCACCAGGACGGTCACGGGCAGTTGCTGTTCGGCAATAAAGGCTCGGAGCTGGCTGAGAACCTGCGTGGACTGATGATGCATCTCAGGGTTTTCAATCAGGGTGTTGGAGATCTGAATGAAGTGGTGCTGGCTGACGTTCGACCCGTTCCGTACGGCACGGATCAGGGCCATGAGGAACAGGTGCAGTAGCGAGTGGGAGTCTTTCCCGCCGCTGTAGCCGACGCACATGGTCCAGCCTTCGGTAATCGCATGATAAATGGCACTGGTTGCCGTCGTCACGCGCGATGCGAGACTGACCGGCTCACCGGCATCGGTATAATTCAGATCCGCATCGGTCTTCAGTGTTTGCCAGACATCGCCCCATTTATCCTGCGTCAGAATGGCAGCGTTAGCCGCCTCAGAAAATTGAATTTCTGAGGGTAATTCAAGGAATGTTTCTTTTATTTCGATATACATATTATTTCCTGAATTTTGGCTTTCGCTGCATTATCGCGTTATTTATTAAACCCATCTAATATCTTCAGTGCAATATGTGAAGATAAAATTAGTTAAATTGGAATTATGCCAATTTAACTAAATAGCACTGAATAAATAGAATTACGCGGCAATAAATATATTATCTTTACCACGCTCTCACGAATACTGCTGGGTAATTAAAACCGTCGTATTTGATTCCAGCTCTGCCAACGGAATTCTGGGGGTATTGAGCATCATGTCATCACCGCAATGGCGGGGTACAGCCGTCAGTTGAAATGATTCTTTCATGACCCGGATGGAAGTTGTTTCCGTGCGAGAGGACGGCATGACGTCCCGGAGCATGGTTTCCTGCCCGTTACTGTCACTTTCAATAAATGCAGCCTTCGCCATGAGTTCCTCAATGTCCTCTTCCGATGTTTCGGACCAGAGGCAGTCATAGAAGAAAAACTCTGCAACGTACAAATCATTCTCTTTCACGTATGCCGCCAGTTCACGGATACGCTGAGCCAGCGATGTATCAATGGAAAAGAAGACGCTTTGCGGGACTTCACTCGCAAATTCATTGATGCAGCTAGCGGACGCAATCAAAAGTTTATTGAACATTTCAGCTCTCCATGCCACCGGCTGTCCCGGTGGCAATCTAGGGTTATCAGGCAGTCACGGGGCACAATACGTCCAGCGAAGGCAGCAATTTGCTCAGGCTGTCGTACACGACGGGCGTCAGTTCGGTGACGCTGTGAAGCGCCATGCTGGTGTTGTCTTCTTCGCTGAGAATGATGACTCCATCCTCATCAGGATCGTCAGAAGTACTCTCGTCCGAGGCCAGGCGGTGGCGTGCAACGTCATAAGGCGATTCAGACGCTTTGCAGCTCATCAGATAGCATTCTGTGTATGTGTTTTCGTGGTTATACTGGTTCACTTTCACCAACGCATACTGAACACCGGCATCATGGGCTTCGTTCATCAGGCGGGAAAAATTAAAGCCTTCCTCATAGTGGTGTGTATCTTTAGTCACCACGATTGTCGCACCGCCGAACTCGTTTTCGCGTGGTCGGTCGCAGACGAAAGCGGCATTGATTGTGACCATTTCAGGCAGGTTAAACACCGACAACACGGCAGTTGTTACCGCGATTGCGTGGTCGAGGTTAATGCTTTCATCATGGCTGATTGCCAGACCGCTACCGGTGATTTCCGCTTTGAGTTCCAGCTCGTAATTGTCTTCTGGTGACTCCGGCTGACCAAAAGTCGGCTCAAACGGATCGCACTCCGGGTGGTTCTGAATAATACCCAGGACCAGCAGTTCAGTGAGGGAACACTCTGAAGCAGGTTTAGACAGCAGGTGATCACCTTCCGACACATCCGTGTCCGTAACATACGCAATCGCGTCCAGAGCCATCTGAGCCTGTTCCTGTGAACAGAGAATTGTGAAGGATGCCTGAGTGTAATTATTTGCCATTGCATAACTCCTTATTTAATTAAGTGTGATTGCTGTCTGTGAATAGATAATATCAAAACAGATACCCGCACCTAATAACCCGAAATGAAATATTTTCGAAGTTTTTATAGAGAAGACAGGCGCCATACTTATTAATCCAGCCATTATTTAGAGGGCGGCATTAAGTAATTATGCGGAAAAAATAAAAAACCGCCACAAGGGCGGCATTTATTAAATGGGAAAGATTCAGTTATAAGGTATGTGTCAGGGCGGAAACAATGATCCGGTCTGGTAACAGTGATTGAAGGGACGCCGACGAAATGACAAGTGCCTTTTCAATGTGTGCCTCTCCGTCGGCGATATGTCGCCGGAATGCCGCTTCTGCTTCACCGGAGGAGTCGGCTTCAACCAGCATCACTTCTTCCTCATCATCAAACATCATGCGGCCTGAGATAATATACAGTCGGCTTAAGTCCGGGGGATTTACAGCGTTGCCCTGTTTGTTAATCATCATTTTTCTCCGTCTGCAATTTTTAAATTTGTCAGTTCTGCTACGGGTAAAATACACCATCAGCCCTGTAAACCCGGACAGGTATCAACGTAGCTCATCGGTTTGCCAATCGCGGCGCTTAGGCGAAGGATTTCGCCGATGGAGACGTACCGCAGCATTTCAGAACGCCCGTGTTTCTGGTATTCATCCACCGACATGGTGCGCCAGTCCTTGTGCGGTGTGTTTTTGCACAACTGCCAGTTGTCGACAGTGGTCGGGCGACGCAGGACATACACACCCAGCGAAGGCGTGAGGCCTAAGCCAAATGACTGCTGCACCACAATACGCACTTCAGAGCCGTCGGGGCGTTTCAGTGTCTGAGTAATTTTAGTGATGAGCTGTTCGGATTCCATACTATTAACCTCGACCGTCAGTTGGGTTGCTGTAGGGATATTTTAGCAAAGTCGGTTCACTGGCTAATAAGTACAAAGCGAATTTTTTAAAAATAGAGGAATAAAACAGGAAGAGAACAAATCTGGAAACAGCAAAATCACATTATCCGATTGCAATTCATTTCACATTTGACATATTCGGAATTAAGTACGCAACGAACCTGCATCGTCTGGTATAAAAGTATATTTCAAATATTCAGGTTATTATCTGAAGTAAAATACTCTCTGCCCCGGTTGCAATACCAGACGGAACACAAGACGTTATGAAGAGCCTGTCCCGGTTCAAAAGCTGCGGCTAATTTTTTCTGACCCACTTAACGAGAATGCCAGCCAGAGTCGCAGTCAGCATCAATGCCCATACTGAAGAAATAAAGTTAAGCAATGGAATACGCTCAGAATAATCACAGGTACTGGATGGGTCACTGGCAAATTTACAGATAAATTCGGGATCAAGCCCCCAGTAAACGAAAGAAAATAACACAACGAGCGATACACTGATTTTAAAGATTTTTTCGCTTGTCATCATTTATCATCTCAATCCAGGAGGTTATATAAACCTGAAACTATTTCAGCCGTGTGTCGAACTAGTAAGGAATTTTCTGGACGGTTTTCATCAGATCAAAAATCGCCGGATGAGCCGGATTTAAAAGGTAGTTAAACTCCACCGGAGATAATGCACTGGGAATACGCAGGGCAACAGAAGAGCCACTTTCAGCCCAGTTATCGCCATACAGGGCAAGTTCTGCGGGCGCATCTTCACTTGCCCAGCCCGGCGGCAGCAGGTTCAAGTCAAAGGCCTGGATCTGGTCATCCGGGACATCAATGCTCAGCAGCGTGTAAGCGTCCAGAAGCTGCGGGGCATTGATATGCACCAGCGTCTCCAGCATGGTCAGAGAGGCCGTCTCGGACAGATAGACAAGTGCTGTGCCGACACTGTTCCAGCGGCCTCCCGCTTCTTTCGCACCTAATCCCGACCATGCAGTCGTAATATAGCGGGTCTTGGTCATCCGATACAGGATCACGAATAGACTCCGTGTTCAATACGGGTGATCAGGCGCATCACTTCGAGTGCGCCGGTTTCCGAAGAGACAACATCTGCCGGAGTCTTCCAGCTCAAGCCACGGTTTGGCTCGTTCATCCATTTCTGTGCTGCCTCTTTGTCGCCTTCGAACAGCTCTACAGCCCGTTCAATGACGCGAATAATACGCACCAGACGTTCGCTCTGATCCGCAGTGAAACGGGCTTTTACGCTGCGATTGAAGGTGGTGTTCGGAATGCCGGACATTTTGCGCAGTTCCGACGGCGTGATGTTCGCCCATTCAGAAATGGAATGAGCGACTTTACCTTCCAGTCCGTGGCTAATTTTGTCCATCAGCGCAATGCCGTCATTATCCAGACCCACCACCTGCCATAAGCCGTGCGGGTTCATTTTGGATAAATCTGGAGAAAAAACTTTCATAGTCATAACCGACCCTCCCATTTGGTATGTCAATTATACCATATGGGTGACTACTGGCAATATTTTCACCTTTCTCATAACGTCAGTTCGTCACCCGGCTGACTCTGGCATGGGCATTGCCCTGAATGTTCCAGTACAGCCCAGCCGGAAGCTCTGCGGCCCAGGTTGCCCCCCGTTCCGACATTTGTTCGGGCGTTTCCAGCCATCCACGCGGAATAGTACCGGTGGTGTCACCGATAACCCGCGAGACGCAGGCGGCAACGCGGACGCCGCCGGGGACATCACAGCCGGATTCAACGATGTGCATCACTTCCATTAATGCGCCGTACGCTTCAACACGGTCGCCCTTTTGCAGTTCAATGGGGGAAACCTGTTCAGTCAAATTCTTCATGCTCACACTCCCTTCAGTGATTAAAATTGTCGCCGTCGTTTTTAAGGCATCCGGGAGAAGAATCCTGGTGGCCATTACGCCGGTATGTTGCTGAATCATTTTCTGTCAGCGCCGTCGCCGCAGGACATCCCCGCTGGCGTCACTTCCGGCTGCTGGCCAGGCTAAACCGCCCAGCTCATCCCCCTTCCCGCAGTTCATCACGGTAAAGGGCAACCAGGTCATCGAGTATCGGGCTGCTCTGGTATCCCGGCATTTCTGTAAACAGGCTGCGCGAGATCCCGAGCCATTCCATTATTTTGTCCGTTGCATACCAACGTCTGCCGAGCCGCTCAGCGGCAACCGGTACTTTGTGCAGACCGGCAAATGGCTCAACTACCAGATCACCAGGCCTGGTGAGGAACTCGATCAGGAATGCGGCGAGTCGAGTGGGTGACGTTGCACCGTGCAGCGGAAACCCCAGTTCGCGGGCGATGCGATGGCAGAGCCGCGTATCCGGGCAGGCATTGCCAAACATAAGCGTATTTTTGGGGATAGTCCCTTCTGTCTTATTGCCGAAGGCGCCATTTTTAAGCTGGTAAGCGCCATCCCCGTAAAATGTAGTGCGGTTTTCGCCGCCGGACGCCTGCAATTTCTGATGCTGCTCTGAATGAGGCTGGAGAACGCGCATGTTGTTCGAACGAACCTTTTGCGCGTCATTAGTAAACCACAGCACCGGCTCGTAAGACGAACAGAGCTGAACACGCTGTTTACACGCCCAGTGAGTCGGCGACGGGGGTTTCGCTCGGTTCACCCAGTTCAGTCTGTCCATCAGCTCAAGACCCAGCTTATCGCACAGCGCCAGTGTCAGTCTTTCCAGATACAGAGAGCGCGATGGCCTGCCTGGATTAAAGCTGTCCTGCGTCACATTGAGCGCCACGCTGCCCCCCGGCACGAGCTGCTTCACGATAGGCTCAAGAATCCGCAGCAGCCAGTCAATATACGCCTGCTCACCGCGTCCGCCGCCGTGCCCGTAATTTCGGGCATTACGCAGCAGGAACGGGGGCGACGTAAGGCAGAGATGGATTTGCTCATTGATGTTGCTGAAGAACGCGTACGCATTCCCGAAGACCGATGCCCCGAGCGAAGTTGAGAAGCCAACGACACACAGTTTGTCCCAGGACTCATGCAGCTTCTTGTCATTTTTGAAGGCATAGCGCCAGACGCCCCGCTTTTCCGGGACACGCTCGATCACCCCGGCCTGCCGCAGCGTCTGCTGATACCAGCGAACCTGATGCTTGACGCCGCTGGTTCGCATTTTGTCCGAGCCGAACGCCTTCATTTTCTGTAGTTCTGCATCCGACATCCCCGTTTCGCGTTGTACCTCGCGATACAGCTCTTCGTTCGTTAACGGGGTGTCTGACGCGGCATAGATCCGCGCAATCAAATCGCTGTTAAGGTTGCTCATCAGCCATCCTTGAAAAACGGACCAGGGCGGCTTCACACTGCTCTTTACCCCACGAGTCCTGCCAGTCGCACAGGTGGAGATATTTGCGTTCGAGTGCTTCCATTTCATCGAGATTTGAACTCGATAATCCCGCCCAGACGTCGTGCCAGCACACATCGTAAGTAACGCCTGCCGGTGGGCAGTATTCCAGAGCATCCGCATGGATGATTTCAACACGGGGATCGTGGGCAAAGGCCTCGGCAACCAGGTTAATCACATCCTGCGACTTCTCAATGACAGTCACGTTGTTAACTTCCGGCTTCTGAAGAATGGCGTGCAGCACCATCCCCAGCCCCAGTCCGTTGATCAGGACGTGCCCTGTCGCTCGCTTTATGAACTCCTGACAGAGTTGGATTTCGTATGGCAAATTGGTCATCACCACATTTCTGCCATTTGAAAGGCGGCGATAGTTACCGGGCTGTAAAACCGCGTCGATATCCTCCGTAGCGGCACGGAGGAAAAGGCTAACCGCCTTATCTTTGGAGATTTCGAAGCTGTCCAGTGTCCAGGCACCGGATGTTCCATCTTTAACAGGTAAATTAGAAAAGCAACTCTTCATCAGTCATCCTTAAAATGGATTCAGTTCAACGTAAGTGGGCGCAGGAAGACGGTGAAGCAGGTCACTTCCCTTTCTGCATCAGGGACTCCAGTGACGATTCCAGCGCCGCGAAACGAATCAGGGCAGCTTCACACTGCTCTTTACCCCACGAGTCCTGCCAGTCGCACAGGTGGAGATATTTGCGTTCGAGCGCTTCCATTTCATCAAGATTTGATCTCGAAAAATCTGGCCAGATATCATGCCAGCACACATTGAAGGTAACGCCTGCCGGTGGGCAGTATTCCAGAGCATCCGCAAGGATAATTTCAACGCGGGGATCGTGAGCAAATGCTTTGGAAACCAGGTTCATCACATCCTGAGACTTCTCAATGACGGTCACGTGGGTCACGTCAGGCTTCTGAAGAATGGCGTGCAGCACCATTCCCAGCCCCAGTCCGTTAATCAGGATGCGTCCAGTTGCTCGCTCAATGAAAGCTTCACAGGTACGGATCTCCATCGGCGTATTGGACATCACCACTTCGTTATCACAGGACAAACGCCGGTAGACGCCTGCCGGGATATATTCATCCTGATCCTTTGTATATTCGGCGCGAAGCTTCAGGGTCTGCGCTTTTTCTGGCGTAATCACAAAGGAGTCCAGCGTCCAGTTACCGGATTTCCCGTTTTTCACCGGCAGCTCAGCAAATTTACTTTTCATACTGATAACCTTAATTTCGAATCATTCTGTTGCCGGGAAATTACCACATAACCCTCGGGCTGGGCAGGCAAGATCGCGTTACAACGGACGGCGGCTGACGCAACCGTCCACGGGTTCACAGGTAACGAAGTAGGATCTCCGCATCCTCCGGTGGCAGCTGTTGGCAGCTCTTCACTTGATAGAAGAATTCCCCGCCAAGATCATACACTCCGCCGTCTTCAAAACTCAGTGCTTCGACCTCGTCGCGACACTCATTCAGTAATGCCGTCTGGCTGGCGTTTGCCTCAGTATCGCTGGCGACAAGCTTCACGCTGGAATGCTCATACTCGCCATTCCGGCATACAATTTTGACAATGAAGTTTTTTTCAGGCATCTGCGCCTCCCGGCTGGTTAGGGGTTTATTCAGCGTTGCCCCGGCGTCCGGGGCAAGACTCAATCAACCCTTGATGAAACTCTGGCCGAAAGAAGGATTGGCTTTAAACTGGTGCTCCTTTATGATTTTTTTCATCATCTGAGAGCATTTCTTGATCGATTTGGTGCTGGCATCCGTGACTTCAGCCATCTTGCGGATAAAGCGATTCACCTGATACTGCGCCTCAGCATCTTGGCTGAGGGCTTCACTGTGGATGCGGTCTTCATGCTGCGCAATCAACAGCACATAGCAGCGGAGACCTGTGGCGGTGCTCACGCGCTGGCTGATCGTGATTTCCGCCGAGCGGGTAGACTGGACGACAGAGAGAGAGACTCTCGATAATTCGCCGTCCCGGAAAATAGCCGGAGTAAGACCATTAATATCCTCGCGGGAATAATTCAGAGAGTCCAGAATGGAAAATAAATCACAGGTGGTAAAATCGAATTCCTGAATGCTCATATCGCCTCCGACGCTTCATTATTTGTTGGCATTGCCTGTAGATATATAATACCAGGTTGGGTTCAAAACCTAATAACCCGGAAGAGAATATTTTGAAGAAAATCTCAGGCATCCATGCCGTGAATTAAGCTGGCACTATTCTGAAATAATATCACCAAGGCTGGTGGTAAATTCTCTTTTGACGGATTCAGTAAACGGCACTCGCTCAATATATTTATAATTCGTGGCATAGGTGTTGGTGTCTAAAGTCCGGGAGATCTCATCATCAATCGGGTCTTCAAACATATCAATGCGCACATCGATATGCTGCGTGCCTTCTGCGGTAGGATGTGACAGGCTGCACGACACTTCGATATAGCGATCTTTCTGCTCCGCGACAAACGTCCAGAAACCTGCATTAAAGTCGGTTGATGCACCGTGACGTTTAAATACAACATCAGATACGGAATAACCGACAGCATTAAGAAGGGAAATGAAATTAAGCTGACTGGAAATGATATCTAATTTATTCATGATGTCTCCTGTTGGTATGTGGCAATTATACCAGGACGCGCTCGACGGCTAATAACCTGCGGCAAAATTTTTCCGAATAGTTGATGATGTGATTGATAGCTTTAAAAATTAGGAGGATTGTTTATAAGAAGGAATATAACCAGAGGATTTGAAATTTAATACACCATGCCGACTGACCACGTCTAATTTTTCAAAAGTTACTTTTCCCGGCTGCCCTGATCCCACGTCGCTAAGACCCGGTATACTCAGGCATTCTGCCCGGAAGGCAATTGGCTTCGGTGATCGGGTATTAAAATAGGGCCAGTCTGTTTTTCTGCGAGTTTCGCGCTCTGTTGATGGCGTGAAATCACCTTTTCCGGATGCCCTCCCTGGCTGTCCGGTGCGCTGGCGCTACGCCCAGCGGTATGGGGTAAAATAGGTCTCGTTAACTTCAAGAAATTCGGTCAGGGAATTCATCGCTCTCGTGTCGTATGCAGTCACAATAAAACGGTAACCGTCCACCGTTTCGATGTAACTGATCCCCCGTGGCGTGCTGCTGGCATTCACCACTTCCGCCGTCATCATAAACTGGCCTTGCGGGAATTCCTGTGACAGGTAGATAAATCCGGTGGTTGCTGATGACGGGGTGGCATTCATCAGCACACCGTTAAATTGCTGGCCGTGTCGCGCCGGGATCAATGTGCTGTCCGCCGTCGCCTGATTCAGCAGCTGCCGGATCAGGGTTTCCTCTTTATATGAGCTGTAAGCGCGGACATCGTCTTCAGCCCCGGAGCGTGAGCAAACACCTACATGTGCAAGCCGCCGGTATTCGTTACGCATGTAGGCATGACAGGATGCACCCGCTCGCCCCTGAAGGGTGACACCAAAATCTTCACACAGCATCAGAACCTGGCGCAGATTGTTGTCATATACCGTCGCAGTAAGGGCCAGGTTATAACTGACGAATGTCAGCTCAAAAACCCGTGTATGCATGTCACTAACGTGTGCCTCCATCCGGATCAGCGGCTTTTCAGTCAGCGGATATGGAGTGCCGTTCACGCAGTACGGGGTAACGCCGCTAAAACACTCGCCGATCACGCTAGCAATGACTACGTCGGCGTCAATGACAGCCGGTGCCGGGACATAGATCTGAAACTGTCCTTCCGTGCCAGATTGGGTAAGGACGGGGAACAAACGCGGGGAATTAAGCTGCTCAAGGTCAGCATTGATCAGTTCTGTCCAGCTGGGTTTCCCGGTGGGTGCATCGAGGCGCAGGCCCAGGTTATCGCAGAAGTCGACGATCTGCCGGGAGTGTTCCACCATCACTGCCCCGGAGAGAGTCAGACCGTGCGTCGTCATCTTCAGCTCACTCGTCCGTGTCTGGGTATTCTGGGACCAGGGCTGTAAAGAAAGTGTCGTCCGGCTTAGTGAAGGTATAATTGTTTCATTCAGTGGGTCGATCAGTTGGCAATGCGCATTCAGCCGGGGGACAAGGGCATCAAATATGAAGCTTGCCTGTTGTTTAGTGCTGGCCTGAATATAAAACATCGCATCCGTGCCTGCATCCCTGGATAAAATACCGAAAAGTTTCATTTTTTACCTTAATGGATTAGCGATTTATAATCATGCGCCGACAGGTGAACGTTATGTACGCCATCATTCCACACAAAGAATAACCGATATTTTGAATTAACTCGAATGGAAGAGTACCGGTTTGCGGTCATCCTTAAGCGTTCGTAACGCAAACTACTTGATAACAATTCGCGTTCGTTTTTTACATTATTTAACGTTTTCAGTCTGCATGAAATCGCATTTAACAGATCAGCAGGAATACCTGCTGTGGACTTTCCATTACGGAAAAAGCTTTCCAGCCGTCTGTCTTTAAATGAATGGATCATATCTTCCTCCGTAATGGAATGAGTAAAATTAAATAAGAATTATAAAAGCCTGAAGCTGATTTATTAAATCCCGAGAATTCTGGCTGCGACCGTTAGTTGTTTATCACTTAATGGATATTTCCGTGATAACGTCGATTTCAGACTGTTCAGAAAGCTGTTCTCCCCGTCTTGCTGTGTGATGGCGTCAACCAGTTCCTGATTGCTCTTACACCACAGATTGAACGCGGAAGTCTTTGATTGTACAGCACGCTGACGCACTACTGCCTGAGCTGCTGAAATCTTGCGTGCCGCTTCCGGGTATGTGCGATATAACGCGGAAAGGGTGTAACATGTACGGGTTGTGACCAGGCTATAGCCCGTACCATTACATGCCATGCAGCGGCTCCTATAAAAGTGTTTACGCTCACCACGGCCTTTGCATTTATTGCAAGTGACCCGATAAATATATTCCCCGGTGCCTTTTACTGAATCAATACACTGAATCTTAGCGTTGTCGATTTCAATTCCGCTCTGGTCAAAGTATTTATCCATTTTTGATTCCTCAGGTTTGGTCTGAAGTAATCATGACAGATTGGTCTCGCTGGCTAATAACCTGAATGAAAGATTTTTAAAAATAATTTTGCAGCACTGCTAAAGGCAGTTTATATATGCAGGATTCAATTTTACTGAGAAATATTTTCGGAATTATCTGTTTACAAATACCAAAAAAAAACCAATGAGGTCTTAATTACATCCTTAATGGGCATGGTTATTTTACATCCTTATGAGTAGCAATGCTTATGTGTTAATTTAAAAACACCATATGCGTCTAAGGAACTTCCTATCCGCCTTCATGAAGCTTTTTTCCGGTTACCAGTAAGGGCCATATGACTGGCAAATATTCCGCTCGCGGTATACCGAAGTTCCGAGAGGATGGCGAAACGGCAGAATGCTACAGTAAAGGAGAAATGTTAGCTATAAAACGGTGGCACAGGGTCGGGATACTCGCGGGCTGAAATGGCAGATTCAGTTTGTCTTCCGGCTGTAGCGTCCCTTCCCCACTCACAAGACCCATCTTAACCGAAGGTGTCGCAGCCTTTCTCCCAGACGCTCGACGATTCCTGGGTTTAAGGTCACGAAACAATGGTCATGCACACCGGCTTTCAACTGGCACAAATGTGATTACGAAACACTCGTTAATGCCCTCCCGGTAAGCCTTTAGAAAAGTTACTTTTCTGAGATTAAAATGGACTATTTTAATTATAGTTTGGATATGAATTTTTAAAAAAATAAATGCCTTCAACTTATTTGGAAAATAAGCCGGAATGTTAGAGTGTTCTCATTCAAAAAAGAGGAGAACCAACCATGCCAAAATGTCTATTACCTGCCGAGCTTGCGGAAATTGTCTGTGGATTACTGGTGCAACCCACATTAATGAATGAATTAAAAACACCGGAGTCGCATAAAGCATTTATGCAGGATATCGCTGAGCTGGTGGCGAAACATTGCGGAGGAGAGATTGACGGTGTGATCATGCCGGTGGATCGCGATGAATCAAGCCAGGCCGATTATCTGACCTCTCCGGATGTAACCCCTTATCTCGTCGTATCTCCCGGCGCGGACATGCACTCCCTCACCGATAATGTCTGGCGTCACCATGCCCGAGATGGCTGGCTTGACCATATCAAAGGCAGCGACGAAGAAAGCCCTGATGAATTGCCGACGCATAAAGAGTGCTCAGTTCGCCGCTACGCCCTCCAGCGGATGCTCCTTCAGACACAAACCAACCATGCTAATCTTCCCTCGCAGGTGGTACGAATGCGTGATTACTGCAACCTCGACGACGAACAGCCCGGGTCTTCAGCAGAGTTTATCGTTACTATGGCGCTCGGCGGTCATGCCCAGCTGGCAGTACAGGATGTGGAATCACGCCTGGTAATGGCCCTGACGTTGTTAATTGAAAATGGTGTTCCCTCGGTCCATGTAAACGCGGGTGACACTGATCCTTCAGTTCTGCACGTCCAGGCTGCTCACGGCGGCATGGTCCTTTCAACTGACTCCCTGAATCATGAATTCGGTATTTCGCCGCCTGACAGGTATACCAACGGTCGCCCTGGCTTATTAGTTAAAGCAGCCTCCTGATTCATTAATTACAAATTTGTCCTTTTTTAATTCCATTGTTCGCTCTTTGTTTAAAGGGCGAATATATTTTTAAAAAACTTCACGCCGGGTTATTAGCCAGCAAACCGAAACTGTTAGAATTAACACATCAGATGAAAGGATGACTATCATGGCTAAATTAATTTCAACTCGTGAACTGGCAACAATTATTACTGCATTACTGGTAAAACCGGAATTATTGGGCGAGCTGGATTCTCCAGAAAAACATCGCGCACTGATGGAGGATCTGGGGCGTGTTGTGGCAGAGCATTGCGGCGGCAATGTCACGGAAATCGCATTGCCGGAAACCGATGGTACGGCAGTTGATGAAGCTTTGCTGGATGGCCAGCCTGTCCGCTATCTGGAAACAAAAGAAAGCTCCCCATATCTCATCGTACACCCTGACGACTCACTACCGTCTCTGACGCATAACGTTTGGATGCACGCTGATCCTGATGGCTGGGAAGAACATTTCGATGGCGAGGACAATCCCCTGATGGAGGAGTTGAGCCAGCAGTTCCGCCAGCAGGTGTATGCGCTTCTGACGCCGGAATCGCAGGCAACGCCTTCAGAGATTATCCGGACGTTACAGGACTGGCAACTGGGTGAAACCCAGCTGCCAGAAGAAGACTGTCAGTCCTATCAGGTGAAGGTGTTGTTAGAAGAGAAAAACATTCAGTGTGAAGTGGTGAATGAATCCGGCACGACTTGTTTCGGCCTCATTTTTGAGATCGATCGGGGTGTACCGACGCTGCACATCGACACGGGCAGTGATTCACTGCTGCATATTCACGCGGCACATGACGGCCTTGTTCTGACACCAGATGCGCCGAACCACGGATTTGAAGATGCTCCAGTAGACCGCTTTTCTTATAACAGCCCGTCCCTGTTGGTGCCAGGGGTGTAACCTGGCAAACAACACAGCGGTATTTTGGCCCCGAGTGAAATAATTCAGGACAGGAGTCAGGCAGATGGGCGATGTTGCCACACTACCACCGAAAATTAACGATGGCGTACTTCGACGCTGGAATGCTCAGCGCGGGCAACGAAATGGCCGAGGCGGAAGGTATAAGCGCCTTCCGTCACAAAGCAACCTAAGTAACTGGGTTGTAAGACGTCTGATTGAAGAAATCATAATGGAGGACCGACGAAGAGCAGCATCAGGTTGAGCAGTATGTTGATCAAGTTACCACTACTGGCGCAGGAGAAGTGGAAGGTATGACCCGCGTCCCGGTAGTTCCCACGATGGAACAGCTAATTGCAGGCCGGAAGCAGATAACTTCGGCCACTGGAAAAATGTCTCGATTAATGAGCCAGCGTCTTGCAGATGTTTACCGTGCAATGGTCGCAACTGCAAAGGGGGAGTGAGATGCGTGAATTACTTGGAAAGACAGGGGCAGAACATCAAGCCTCCGTAATGTATCAAACGTTTGGACACCTCGATGCGAAGCCAGGCGAAAAGCATAAAGGTCACTTCGTTTTTATCAACGGTCAGCACGGCGATCTGTGTGTTGTGCATAGTGAATTTTCATCCTTTGACGAAGGTCCTGGCTATTTCAGTGACCGTGCCGATTTCATCTGGGAATTGGTTAAAGACGGAGGACCCTGCTCTAAGGTCGGCATCTACCGGTTTGACGGCGAATACTCGCTTCCTAAACGCCGGAACGGGAAAAGGTTTTCGGGAAGCGTGACGTGCCTTCAATCATTCTAATTTCGTAGTGCATGAGCACCGACAGGTTATCAGTAAAACGGGGAGCGCCACAGTTCGCGTGCAACCTTCCCTATCCATCAACTCGAATGAGTACATAATAATGACGAACGCTGACGCATCTAACGTTAAGACCAGTCCAGAATTACCAACTCTCGAACGTGTCTATGCTCTGCTCAAGGACAACTATAAACCCGCAAGATTTGCTGATCGGGATGGGGAAATCTGGGGGCATGAGTATTCATGGAATCTGGCAAAATCAAGCCTGCAAGACCTGGAGAAGTACGGGAAATCGTATGTATCGAAGCATTCCGACCGGATGGGCGATGGATTCAGTTTTGGTCCTGACCTGGTCATTATTCGCTGACATGCGCACGGAAGTGAGTAAGATGGCTGGCTGCACCGGAGGACAAGAGTGATGAAGGGTAAAAATATCGTGGCTCGTGTCGTGCGGGAAGCGACCTATAAGTGGGAAACCCGCCACAAGTTAACGCCAGAACAATGCTCTGAAATTAATCAACTGATGCGTCGGCTTTCAGAACACCTTGCCTGCCCCGTTTGCAAAGCAATGTCCTTAAAGCAACTCAGGCACGCAGAATACATTTTGAAATGCGGAACGTGCGGTGAAGAGTTTCTTATCAATAAACGTAAAGAATCGGCTCACGCGAGTTAAGCGCGGTGAATGAGCACAACAGTAAGGTGACAACCATGAAAGAACTGATTTCGGTAGCTCAGGCGGCTCTGGACTATATCGATGCCTTACCCAGCGACATGGTGGCATCACTCCATACGATGCCTGGCTTTGATCGCGATTGGGCAACAGAAGTCATTGCCGATGCTATCGTCGAAAGTAACGAGTCCCGGGAACAGATACAGCAGCAGTCGCAGGCAATTCAGTTGCCCGAGACCTGTTTCTTTGATGGCCCGGGCAACACAACAGAAACGTATTTCCTGGCAGACGATGTCAGAGAGTTACTCCGGTCAGCGGGCGTCCAATTTAGCGAGTGATACGGGTAAAGTTCCCAGGCAGTCCGGTCTCACATCGGTATTACGCCAGACGCTGTCAACATTAATTCGATTCAGGGCATGACAATGGAAAACACAGTAATACCGACGGTAACAGAAAACGAGATGGAAGAGGTGATCACCCGTCACACGGCATACGGGCAGGTATCGGTAAGCCGCACGACAACGACGGGGCAGCGCTTGTATGCCTCCGACCTCATTCATAAAGAGGTGATTACGCTGACCTTCAGTGAATCAGAGCAGGTTGAGCGCGATGGAGTGATCCGTCATCGGCTGGCGGAAGGCAGACGCCGTTCCCCACTTCTGAAAGTCAGTCTGTCTCCGGCTCAGTGGGCCTCAATGATCACATCGTTCGGAATGAGTGACGGCGTGCCGTGTACCATTAACAGTTTGATTCGCGGCGACTATGAGCGCCAGCCGGAGATTGGCTATATTGAGTCGACACGCGAACGTTATGAGCGTCAGATCCGGGAAGCCTCTGAGCGCGAGATGGCGAAAGTGAATGAAAAGCTGAAAGCACTGGCTTTGCTGGTGGCAAAAGGCAAGGCAGGAAAGCGCGAGCTTGAAGAAGTATATCAGTCTCTGTCCGGCGCAATCGCCAACCTGCCGGTTAATCTGGCCTTCAGCACCCAGTTGATGCAGGAATCCATGGACAAAATCGTCTCACACGGCAAGGCCGAACTCGAAGCCTCCGCCATGGGCGTGGCCGCTCGTCTCGGTATGAAAGAAATTAGCCGCTTGGCCTCGTTGGAAGACAAGAAGTAACCGGTACGATCACCCATAAGCATACCTGCTGCACACATAAGCGGCACAAAGCTCAGTGGCCAATTCATAGCGTGTTGACATAAACCGTACACACAAATGTGCTTCGTCGTGGCGGGTGCCTGATATGCGGTTCCCGACGCGGCCCCCTTCTCTCTTTAGCGGTCCACAGGACTCCAGGTAATGCCGGTGGGCTGTATCCAGGACGTTTTCCAGTAGCCGACAGTGGTCGGCGTCATACCCCTTAAGAAGGTGTTCCAGTTCTGCCATGGCGAGTGCGGGTGGTAACCAGGTGACGCCAAGACGCAAAAATTGGAGCTGCATTTGAATTTGATGGCGATCGGGCGTGAGACCCTGCACCCGGGGAGCGCGATAGCAAATTCTCTCCAGTGGAGCGAAATGCGTGATAAACGTTTTCTCAGCAATCTCTGACATTCGACTAAATCAGCCTGTTCCGTTTCTTTCTGGCTACGTTAAGACACCATGAAAAGGCCCCGTATGACGGGGCCGGTTCTGTGGTGTTTATTGGATTTGCGGCAGCTCGATCATGAAGCTGGATTCGCCAACTTTGCCGCTGGTGGCCGGGAAGATCGGGATCAGGATGCCATCCCCTTGACCGAAGTCTATTGTGATGTCTTTCGAATCTCCGGGAATGACAGTCGCCCCATTCATACTGACCGCAAAGGCCGCATCTTTACGGACCGTCAGCGTGCCGGTCTGCACTCCTGTGATCAGCGAACCATCTTTCTTCCGGATGCTGTTGGTCCGCAGATACGCCAGTGGCTGGTTATCTGATGTCTTCAGCCCCACGCCCACAGCCAGCGTCTTGATGGTATTAAATTCAATCAGGTTGTTCGGTACGTAGCGGAACCGGCTGCTCTTTGTGGTGCTGTTTCCGGCTTCATCCATTGCTATGGCAGTCAGCACGTAGGAATCTGCATCATCTGTTGCGGGGAAGATACGCGGGTATCAATGCTGAAGGAGTAGCTGGTTGTGGCCACGACATTCGACTTATTGTCGAGGGTTTCGGATTTAAGGGCAAAAGTCCCCTCGCCCAGTACCGGCAGTGCCATGGATTTGCCGTAGTACTCACTACCATCAGCGGCAGTGATCCTGTCGGCCACTGTCACCAGGCCGGTGACACTCTGGAACATCTGCACATTATCTGATGATCGTGTCACGGTAACGCGCTCGTAGCGGTCGAGACCAGATATCAAGTTCAGCGTAATTGCGCTACCTGGGTTGAGATACGCTCTGGAGGGTTCAGCATTCACTTTCGTACCACGTGTGTCGGTGTACGAATAGTTGTACAGCTGAGCCTGGCCGCAAAGTGGGAACAGCAGTGCCGCATAGACGGCGGCGATCAACGGACCTCTGTAAAATTTCATTTATGTTCTCCTGGTTGGCCAGGAAATTTTACCCGAAACGTTTTCATCACCCGGGTGATAAGAGGTGTAATTATTCAGTAAAACAACGCCCGTTTGTGCGCCTTTTGCCAGGCCAGCGAAAGTGACAATATCCGCTGATTAACGGCCCAGAAATACTCTGCTTAACGAAAAAGTGCCGGAGGTGAATCGTTTAAAATAACGACAAAACAATAGGGGAATACTGAATGAAATATCAGACTATAACTTTGGCTATGGTTTTGCTCGGCGTCTCAGTTCCGGTAACAGCTCAGATTTATGAATCCAGCTTTACAGATACCAATGGCATTGAAGTACACGCGCCTTCAACCCGGATGCTACTCAATCCGGCTTCTACCGTAACGCTGACGCTTATTTCTGGATTGGATCGCTTTGTAAACGTTAAAGTGACCCGGGAAACCGGGGCGCAGTTGTACAATACCACCACTACCCGTACCGGTGTGGCTGATCGGCTAAAAGCAGCCGACGGCAGTGAATTTTACGGGAAGAAAGTAACTTTACCCGCTCTCGGGGAAGGAAAACTGATCGTCCAGGTCAACATTTTGGATCTGAATCAGTCAGTGGTAGCTACGTATAACTACAACTGGACAATAGACACCACACCTCCGGCTGCAAATGCCCTTACAGCAACCACATCACTGGGCACTGGAACTGGAGCGGTATTTAAATTAGGTCTTGAAGCTGTGGCGCAATACAGCTTTTTATCAACGGGCATCGCTGATGCGGTTGGAATAGATAAAGGCATATTTGAAATCTATCGCGCTAATGGAACCCTTTTCAGCTCAACGCCAATGAAATACAACGTCGGTGACAAGACGATGTACCTGCCCTACACCTTCGCAAGTGTGAAGCAACCGGGCATCCCTGATAGCAACCTTGACGAAGAATTTCAGGCAAAAGCCAAAATTTACGACACCGCCGGGAATATCCGCACGTTACCGACCCAAAAATTTCGGTTTGATAATACAATTGGTGAGATATCCCTTTTCGCTGTTCATGATCCAAATGATGCAACCAGCGTCGTTCCCGGCGTGAAAAACTACCCGGCCTATAAAGCCGGTATGGTGGTTAACGAAAACCCTATCAGGCTGGTGTATAAAATCCCGAGATCTAACTACCGGGCATATGCAGAGGGTGGACTGGAATTTATTAACCTTTATTCGGCTGCAAAAGAAATCGCTTCTGATGCCACCTACAGCTATGTCGAAATGACGCTGCCATTTGGTGCCTTCAATGGGGATATGGCTCGTATGGCCAACTTTGGACAGTGGGCAGGATACTTCCCGACCTACACGATGACGCTCAACCCGAACGCAAACAAGACGCCTGCTTTTACTGGCACCTGGGAGGATTTTCAGGATAGCAATGGCACCTGGTATAAGTCGAAGGACTTCGAGACAGTTCTGTCTTCCAGATTGCCGATTAAAATCGTCCGGGCAAGATTTAATGTAGAAGCCAGACCGTTTGAGCAGGAAGTTGGGGGACGCCTAACCTGCCGCATTCCGGTTGGCCAGACAAGTTGCGAAGCTCCTGAGAATTTTGATATGGCGGTAGGGACTCAGGGTTATAACCGTACACTTTATTATGTACGCAGTGTCGCGAACCCTATTCTTCGTTCCGAGCAGTGGGTTATGACACGCTGGAACAATCAAATCGTCCCAGAAATTGGTGAGATCACCTACAGCCCGACATCTAAGATACTGACTGTTGAAGCTCATCTCAACAGAGATAATGATTGGTTCGACGGATTCAGACTCCTCGGATTCTATCTTACTGATAAGAACTCCAAACAGCGCATGACGCCTGTGGGAGTCGAAAAGTCCAGAAACGCGGGTAACTACACGATTGAGTATGACCTTTCCCGGCAGTCTGAAGGGCAATACAACGTTGAAGTGAATATTCAGGATCGTTTCGGTAACCAGACAAACAAAACCTATGGCGTGATAGCTCTCGATGCCACACCCCCAACGGTTGCTATTACCTTCGAAGGGAAGCCGGTAAAGGATGACACCGTCGTCTATGGTCTGGAAAATCTGCGCATTGCACTGAGCGATAACCTGACCACACCTCGCATTACTCGTCTCCAGCTAACTGGCGGACCGACATCAGACAATGTTGAACTCAGTTGGTCACCTGCTGGTAAAGACATATACTCGCCGGAATATCCGCGCATATTCCCGAATTTCGAGCCCTCTGAAAACTATGCTCTCAGTGTGACAGTGTCGGACAGCCAGTCCAACACAAAAACTTACACACAGAAGTTCAGTTATCTCCCGAACAACTTGGTACAGCTGCATAACCTTCGAACCCTTGCAGTAAAGTCGGCGCTCAAAACCTCTGATAACGTGCCACTTGCCTATCTGTCTACAAACATGCTCCGCAAGACTAACGGTGAAATAGCCAAAGGCTTACAGAACGCGACCCTCTCAGTACGTAAGGATGCCAACTTCGGGATAGTGTTTAATGGAGCGGAGGCAGCTCCTGGGGAGTCTGTAAATGTTAATATCGACATGGGTATGGGTGATAATCTTCTCATGCCGGTTTATCCATCAGAGAACGGCAAGACCGGAGCCGCTGAGTTTATGATCCAAATTGATGAGCTGAAGTAACCATAAAAAGCCGTCAGTCACTCTGGCGGCTTTTTTTCGTGACGCCATTTCCTGCATTTTCTCCGCTCTCTCTCCTCATAACTCTGTAGCCGCTTGCGTCAAAAAAGTAACTTTTTCTACAAGGGAAGAAGTGTGCTAGTGCGGTTCTTAGAACGGATCGGAATTTACTCACATTTCGATCGTAATGCTTCATGACGTCTCTGTGCATAGTTATCAACAGGATAGAATAATAATAAAGATCAATATAGGATCAATAGCAGATCAAAAAGGAATAACGATCCTCGCAGGCCAGTAATATCGGGGCTCTCAGCGGATCGCCATCCACTGTACAGGGGGCGAAATACACTATGTCGGGTAATCCATCCACTATACAGGGTGCATAATCCACTATACCGGGTGGATTCGATACACTATACCGGGTAGGATGTAGATCTTATGCACAAAACGGATCTTTCTATATGTCTAGTAATAACAACAAGTTATCTCTTGTCATTGAAGAGTCCCTAAAAGATTCCGGGGAAGTTATCCAACTGCTTCCCACGCTAAGACAGACCATTCAGCCGAAAGTTTTACTCCGTCTGGGTGTGTTTGTGCCAACACTGAAATCCACGGATAAGGGTGGCCGGAAGAGTCACCGTATCGATGCCACTGAACCCCTTTCGAGATTATCCATTGTGGAGGGTGAAGGCTACAGCCAGATACAAATTTATGGTCCCCGCCTCGACATGGACTCTGACTTCAAATCATGGTGTGGGATCGTTTATGCATTGTCTAACCGTCCGCTCGACTCGGAAGGTCAGCTGGAGCTGAATTTCCCGGAGTTTGCTAAGTTCTGCGGTTTTGACACCAAGCGCATTGATAAACAACTGAAAGAGCGTTTTGATGCTTCATTGACGCGTATTGCCCGAACCAGTATCTCGTTCATTAAGAAAATACCCGGTACAGACGATCAGATAACGATAAACATGCACCTCGTGGAATCCACGTACTACGACAGTTCCACCGGGAAAATCGTCATCAAGCCAAATTCGAAGCTCAATACTCTGTATCGCGTCGACGGTAAAACCCGACTCTACCTGAAGACGTTGCAGAAACTGGCCCGTAAGGAGTCCGCACAGGCCCTGTATCTGTATCTGGCTGAGTTACCGAGCACCTTTTACCGTATCGGATTTGACCGGCTGCGTGAACGCCTGCAACTGTCCTCACATCTTGGCAACCAGAATGCCACAGTTAAAAAGGCGCTGGGCCAGCTTAAAGAGATCGGTTTTCTGGAATACTCCATAGACAAAGAAAACGGCGATTATGTACTGAATATTCTGAAAAGAAACATGAAGCCATGATAGATGCCGGATAATGCAGCTGCCTGCCGCGTGGGTGGCTGCATTACCCGGAATAGTGGATATTCTTCTCCTTTCCGCTCTGTTTTTACCCGGTACAGTGGATCTCCACTACACCGGGTAATGTCAGCCCTAAAACTCCGATGCAGCCCTTTCTCTTCAGCCTTACCCTGACGATTCTGTGTGTTTTTCAACCAAAATGTGAACTATACCCGGTACAGTGGAGCCACGAAAATGTGATCCATACCCGGTATAGTGGATAAGGCCCCTTGCGAACCAGGCACCGGAAATGTGGCGGCACTGGTTGGCAAGTTTTACCCGGTATAGTGGAGCCCGTTACTGCCTCCGCCCCGGATGGCGTGATGTCACGGGAAGGAAGATATACCCGATAAAGTGGTTCGTGAAGGGTGAACGGCCCTGATAGCACGATGAGGCTGAAGTGGAAACTGTACCCGGTATAGTGGAGCCACTAAGATTGCGTACCCGGTGGCTGAGAGGGGAATCTTTTCCCGCCACAGTGGAGTAGCTGATATCGTCGAAAATGTCTTAACCACAATACGGCCATTCTGTTGCTGCACTAAAGAAATGCATCATCGAGTCTCAGGTGTTTTAAGTTGGTAAACCCCCTTCCACCAGGTGTCGAAAGAGACGCTATCATCGCAGCGCATAAACATGCCGTTATGCCTTGCGACAACGCTGAGAGAACCTTTATTTTTACCGCAGGTCTTCTCAAAAGACTCTGTAGCTTTAATAAAAGTTTCACCATCCGTGATGGTCGGGGAATCCAGTTCCTTCGCCAGCCATGACGGATAGCTGTCAGCATTAACCCATACAAGGCGTTCCACAACTGAAAAGAGTACGCCGACAAGGCCAACCGCCCAGAGCGTAATAACCAGTAAACGTAAAATTCGCAGGACTATGAATTTTGAATGCTGTAAAGGCGAGACAAGAAATGGCAACGATATCATGACTGTGAGCATGACTGATGACGCCAGCAACGTGTATAACAATGCCCATGATTTCACATAGGCCGAAAACGCGATCATCAAGCCAATAAGAACAAAGAGCGGTGCAGCGCTTTTCAGACTACCCATGTTTATTTTCATTATTTTGATGCTCCATTTTGTACGAGTTTAGAGATACTACGTTTAAAATCATCTACGGCCTCAAAAAAGGTTCGTGGATGACGTTATTGGTTTTTTATATTGTACCATTGGTGAGCGTTTACCTTTTTACCCTTTAATTAAGGCACCAGGATTCGCCCCTGAAAAAACGAATTCCATGAGGTTAATGTATGTCACACAATATTTTTATAGCTGAGTTTGATGATGGACTTCGGATGTACGGTATCAATGACGGTACAGCCTGCCATATGCATGCTTTTTTGTTTCAGACCCAGGCGCAAGTAGAACACTGGCTGGGAAGCGGTGATCGTGATACCCGCAAGTTACCTGTAATGCCAGAAAACGCCTCATTGACGGAGGAAAACGTCACTATCGGCCCTGACGAAACATGGGCTTTTCGCTCCCGAGCTTCACGCACCGCACAATGGATCACCGGCCCCCTTGAACATGACAGTGAGTCATGGGAAGACCAGTCTGTATATGGCCACAGCACGTGAACTTCACGCCTCCAGTCCTGCTGACCGACATAGGCAGGACAGGGGTTTACAGTACCCGGTACAGTGTATCGCCTTGCTGAACCCGTGTTTGCTGCTGCTGGCCCAGCGGACGGATGCTGGGAAAGTCAAAGATGATCAGTTTTAGATCCGCGTTCGCGGGGATAATTATTCCTACTGGAATGTTAGCTACAGCGTTAGAATCCATTTTGTTGCCTCACCTTACAAGGGCGATTAACCGTCTTAATGGCAGCATTCGCCCGATCAGGCCGCAGGGGTAACAACTTGTGGTCTTTTTCGTACACAAGGAGTGTTTATGCCTTACATCCCCGAAACACTGGAAGGAACGTTTTTCCGCAAGACTATTGAAACATCACCGGAAGGTGAAAGCCTGTACTGGTTTCGCCGTGCAGATGGCATAGAATTCGCCGTCATTGAGTCGGCTCGCTACCCAGGCAATGATGCCGTGGTAATTTGCGGGGACGGGCGCCCAACAGGCAACACGATTTCAGAATCGCTTTTTGTCATTACTGATGACATGCGGGCGCTTCCCCGTGGCGTGTATGAACAGGAGGCGCATGATGCCTAACCAGATCCCGAACAACCCTACACTTCCGAAGAATTTCGACATTACGCCTAACGAGAAGCGCAGCAAGGCCCAGCTCGATGCCTGGTGGGATCATCCTTACTGCGTCACCCATAACGAGAAATTTCACGTGTACTGTCTGAACGGCGGGGCGTGGGATAGGCCGACATGGCTGGCTCAGGCTGACACGTATGATGAGGCCTGTGAACTGGCAGAACGGAAACAAGCTGAGTGGGTGGCACGCCGGGAACAGCCTATTTACTATATGACCTTTGAGCCGCCTTTTCAGATGGTGCGACAGCCGCAACGCCCTGATCATGATGCTGTAGTAGTTGTGTCGTTCGAAACGAAGGAAGAACTGGACGCCTGGAGCGCAGCGCAGCAATAAAAAATGTCCGCAGTCAAGCGATTGTTGAAATCAGCCTGATGGCCGGAAGTCTATATGGGGTGCGGGTTTGGCTCTACTTCGGGCCGCCTTGCGGGGCTGTGGCGTTGTGGGCTGGGAGCCACATAGGAGCTTCGCGGTAGAAAGCCCGAGCGTGCTGCATCGGGGGCGGTTGCCTGCAGGCGGTAGCCGCGTTTGGTCTTCATAGCCCAATCGGTCGCCGTCCTCCAGAATGAAGAACGCGCAGCCTTGGGCTGCGCGTTTGAGGGATGGCCGCCAGCGGAAACCGGCATCATCAGCTTGGCTTCGGCGGCGCGGCCTTGCCCGCGCCTCCCTTCCTGAATCCCCGATCTCCGACCATGAAGGCTTCTAGCATGTGCGGAATTAGCACCGTGGCATCGACCGCCTCGCCGTAGGTCTGCGCGTGCAGCGTAGCGTAGCGGTCGAGGTCGGCTTTCAGGCTGGCCGGGCAAGCAAAAGTCAGCTTCGTGGATTCCGTTTTCGGCAGCGGCCCGAGCCGTAGCTTGCGCGTCGTCATCGCGAAGTCCCCCTGTTGAAGAAAAGTGGCTGGTACGGCCGCAGCACCAGATCGCGGTTGACGATGATGCGAACCGGCAAGCCGGGGCGCTCCGTCAAGGTGGGCTGGATGTTGAGGTTGCGCCGGGTCATCTCCTGACCGACCTGATTGATGCTGTCCTGGGCGCTATCGCGGCCGGCGATGATGACGCGATCACCGTCCTGCCGGTTCTCCGGCGCAGCCAGTTCGGCACCGATGCCCAGTAGCGTCGTCAGTGCCGCACCGGCAAAGACGCGATCCCAATGCCAATCCACATCATCTTCCAAGCCGGCGTAGCCGGCCGGATCGGTGCCGGCCAAGTTGTCGAGCTTGAGCGAAGACGTGTCGGGCAGGATGATCCGGTTCCACACCACTTGCACGCGGCTCTGCCCGTAGCTGACCTGGCTGTTGTATTTGCCCAGGATGCGTGACCCCTGCGGGATCAGCAGGAACTTGCCGGTAGCCGTGTCATAGACCGGCTCCGTCACTGTGGCGATCACATCGCCCGGCAAGTCCGACTTGATGCCCGTCACCAGCGCCCCGGCGACCACCGTTCCGGCCATGACCTGATACGGCGACGCCGGCAGCGTCAGGTTGCCGGAATCACGGGCTTCCGTGGTTCCGGCTTTCTGGAATGCCTCTTTCTGGTCTTGCCGGTTCTGCACGGCGGTCGGGTCGGCGGGCTGGGCCGCCGTCGACGCAGGCCCGGCCGCCAGCGGGTCGAAGGCCGCATTGGCGGTGAAGCCCGGCGCAGCGGCTACCTGTGTCTGCGCCACCGGCGCGGCCTTCTGCGAACCAGAGCGGAAGAACACCGCCGATGCCGCTGCTGCTTCGGCTTCCTTGCGCAACGCGTCGTTGGGGTCGTTGCCGGGGGCCGCGTAGGCGGCCGTCACCGGCTGCTGCGACTTCACAATGGCCGGGCCAAGATCGCCTGGCAGCGGCGGCCCCAACTCCGGCACGGATGCCGCCAAGGGGGGCGGCAGCTTCGAGTAGTCCGCCGGCAGCGCGTCCAACCCTTCGGACTTCGAGACGCGATCGACGTTGTAAAGCTCGGTCTGCTCGCCTGCACCGCGCCGCTGCGGTTGCAGCGACCACATCAGCGCGCCGAGCACAGCGACCGAGAGACCGCCGACGAGGATGGCCAGCGTGCGCCGGTTCAGGCGCGTGACCGGGCGCGGTTGGGCGCGCAGCGCAACTGCCTCGGGTGCCACCTTGCCCGCATGCGGCGTGGCGAGGTCGGGAGTGTCGTCCTGGCTCATGGTCAGTTCCTCCGCGCCAAGCCATCCGTGCGTTCGATACGCACCACGTCACCCTTGTCGCCGCCCAGGCGCAGTTCGGCCGCGCCGAACAGCCGATCCACGATGTAGTAAGGCGAGCGAAAACGGTAATTCACCAGTTGTCCGTCGCCCTGCGCGCCGATGACGAACAGCGGTGGCAGCTCGCCTTGGGCGATTCCCGGCGGGAACTGGATATAGACCTTCTCGCCATCGTCGAAGGCGCGCAGCGGCTTCCACGGCGGATTGCTGCCTGAGACGGAATATCGGAAGCGGATCTTCTCCAGCGACAGTCCGGTATCGACCGGTGCGGCGGCGCTAGCCGCCTGCGACTGGCGCTGCAAGGCCAACATCCGGTCTTTTGGGTAGTCCCAGGACACCGACGCCATCCATGCCTTTTCCGTCGAGGTCAGTTCCAGCAGGTATGTTCTGCGACTGGTGGTGATGACCAAATTCGTCTTGAGGCCTGAGCGGATGGGCTTGACCAGCACATTGATGCGCATCGCGTCGCCGCTGCCGCTGGACGTGTCACCGACGATCCAGCGCACGGTATCGCCGGCTGCGACCGTCACTAGTTCCTCGCCCGGCTGCAAGGAAACCACGGTCACGCGTCCCGGCGCGGCATAGACTTGGTAGAGCGCACCATCGGTGAAGGGCCACACCTGAATCGCATTGACGTAGCCCTCGCGCGTGGGCGCGATGCGCGCCTCGGCATTGGCACGGGAAACGCGCACCTTCTCATCGGCCGGCTCCGGCTTAGCCGGGGCCGCGTCCAACTCGTGCAGCGGCTTCAACTGCGCTGGCAGCGCCAGCGGCTCGGGCATGGCGACGACTTCCACTGGAGCAGGCGGCTCCGGCAGCGGCTGTGCCTGCACCGGCTCATCGAGCGAAATGGACGGAGGCGGCTTGCCCTGCGAAGCGCAGCCCGACAGGGCCACCACGGTCAGCGCGAAAGCGTATAAGCGGAAAGACAGGTTCATGGCTTGGCTCCTTCAGAAGAATCCAGTTCGCGGCTCCACGACAGGCCGTTGACGTAGATACCCAGCGGGTTCTTGCGCAGGCGCTGTTCGGTGCGCGGGGTTTGCAGGACGGTGGAAAGCACCGCGTTCCATCGCTCGGTCCCGGCGGGGGCACCGTTGATGAACCGTTGCTCCGTCCAACGGACGTTGAACGAGGCATCGCTGGCGCGTACCACGCTGGTGATCTGCACCGTCACCGACTCGCGGCCAACACGGGCGAAAGGATCGTTCTTGCTGGCGTAGTCGTTGAGCACCGCCGCGCCTTTGTCGGTGGTGTAGTCGTAGGCGTCCAGCCAGTTTTGCCGCACCACGATGGGATCGATAGACAGCGAGCGCACCAGCGTCACGAAGCGCGCCAGGTGGTGCGCGATCTGCGCATCGGCGGGCCGGTACGGCGTGGCGGCTTCGCCGACGGCGCGCACCTGCCCCGACTGATCGACCTCGATGACGTAAGGGGTGACGATGGACTGCGCCGAGCGCCACACCAGGCCACCGGCCATCAGCAGCGCAAGCGTGAGGCAGCCGAAGGCCATAAAACGCCAGTTCTTGGCCTGGACGCGGGCCGAGCCGATGCGCTCGTCCCACACCTGCGCGGCGGATTGGTACGGGGTGGCAGGCTGCGGCGTGTCGGCATAGCGCACCTGCGGGCGTTTGAATCGCATAGGGTTCTCCTTGGTGGTCAGGTATCGGGTCACGCATCGGGGCGCAGGCTTGGGCCTTGCCCTGAGCCGCCGCCGTCGCCACTGCGCAGCGTGTGGGCTGCGGTGGTTGCGGCATGGGTGATCTGCTGGCGGCGGTGCATCCGCTTTGCCCAGGCGGGTTGCTCTTGCTTCGGCGCGCTGGCTGCGCCTTCGCCTGCGGCGGCCTGGCCGGAACCGGCAGCGCCGACATCCGCACCGTTCCATCCTGCCCGGAAGGAGTCGGCCACCTTCTGACCGGCAGCGGAAGCGCCCGATGCAGCTCGGCGGCCTGCCGCTTGCGCGCCGGTCTTGGCGACATTGCCGAGGCCCGCAGCCGCGCCTTTAGCCCCGCCGCCCGCAGCGGCGGAACCGGCCTGGAATGCGGACTTGGCGCTGCTGGCCGCCGACGTGGCGGCGCGTGCGCCGCTCCCGGCCAGCTTTGCGGCGGCCGGGGCCATGCGTGCGCCCGCCATGACGGCACCGCCCACGCCGGTCGCGGCGGCACCGATGGCAACACCCGTGCCTACCGCGCCGACGGCAGCGCCCGCCATCGCACCCGCGCCGAGCTGCGGCGCACCGGACACAAGGCCCGTGGCGATGCCGGGGCCGAAGATGCCCAGCGCCAGCAAGGCAAGCGAAGCCAGCATCACGACAAGCGCATGGTCGATGGAAGGCTCGTCGGGATGAACCTGGAACTCCGCGAACAGGCCCGAGCCGATGCCGACGATTACCGCCAGCACCAAGACCTTGATGCCTGACGAAACCACATTGCCGAGCACCTTTTCCGCGAGGAACGAGGTTTTGTTCCAGAGCGCAAACGGGATCAAGACGAAGCCGGCAAGCGTGGTCAGCTTGAACTCGATCAACGTGATGAAAAGCTGAACCGCGAGCACGAAGAAACAGAGGATCACCACCAGCCAAGCGATGAACAGCACCACGATGGGGTCGAGGTTCACGAACACTTCGGGGAAGCCGGCCATGTCACCGATCTGGTCGAGGATCGGCGCAGCGGCGTCGATGCCGGTCTTGGCAAGCCGACCCGGCTGCAAGAAGTTCTCCATCGTTATGGCCGAGCCAGTGGCGGTGATGCCTAGCCCGGCGAACGAGCGGAACACGATGCTCGACAGCCAATTGAAGTTACCGATGATGTAGGCGAAGGCACCGACGTAAAGCACCTTGCGCAGCAGCTTGGCGATCACGTCCTCGCCCTGGCCGGTCGCATGGCTCATGGCCCAATACAGACCGGCAATGGTCATGTCGATGACAATGAGAGTGGCCGTCAGGAACGCGACTTCGCCTTGCAGCAGACCGAAACCGGAGTCGATGTAGCGCGAGAAGGTATCGAGGAATCTGTCGATGATCGTTACGTCGTTCATGGCGTGTCCTCCGCAGCGGCGAGCGACGCATCACCTTCCGGCGCGTCGTCGGTTGGCGTGTCGAAACTCGCCGGAATCGGCGGCAGTTCTGCCAGCGTCCGGTATTCGTCCGGCCCAGTCTGGCCGGTGAAGAAGCGCCGCCGGAAGGCTTCGGCAGCGGCGCGACAGGTGTCTTCGCCTGCGGTTTGCCGGTCGGCTGCGCATTGGGCGCGCAGCGCCTTGAGCCGCACGGGATCGGCGGCCAAGGTGGCGGTCAGGTCTTCAGCCGGCTGCTGGCCGCATGCGGTCAGCAGCACGGCCAGCAGGACAGGAACGCATCGCATGGCCGCCTCCCGTCAGTTGTTGTAGAAGTTGACGGACTGCGGTGTGTACGGCGTGCCGGTGCCCAGGAAGCGCCGCCGCACTTCGCGGGCGCGCTCGGTGGCCGCTGCCTGCCGCGCCAGCTCCAGCGAGGCCGCCCTGTCTTGTGTGATCTGGAGCTGCTGGGCCTGGATGGACTGCTTGGCCTGCAAGGCGAGAAGCTGGTTCGTTGCCTGCATCGCTTGCAGCGCACCCGTGGCCGATTGGCTTTGGCTCACGAGGTCGGCCAGCGCGCTTTCGTCTTGCGTCAGGTTCTGCGACACCTGCGCCTGCATCCGCATCGCGGTGTGCAGGCCGTCGAGCGTGTTCTTCCAGCGTTCGCGTGCGTCCTGTGCCATGCGGTCGCCGCTGATGGTGGCGGCGTACTGCTCCGGGTACAGGCGCGAGAACGTGGCATCCATGCTCTGCACGTCGTAGGCCAGCCCTTGCGCCTCGGCAATCAGGCGTTCAGTCGTGGCGAGCGTCGAGCGCAGCCGGTTGACGATGTTGAAGTCGAGATTCGCCAGGTTGCGCGCCTGGTTCATCAACATCTGCGCTTCGTTCTGGAGCTGGTTGATCTGGTTGTTGATCTGCTCCAGCGTGCGGATGGCAGTCAGCGTGTTCTGCACCAAGTTGACGGGATCAACGAAAGTGAGCGCCGCCGCTGGCTGAGCGAGCATCAGCGAGCCGGCCAGCGCGGCGGCGAGCGAAACGGAAAGTACACGGGTCTTCATGGCGAAATCTCCAGGGGTTGAGTAGCGAGGAAAGAAGCCGCCGACGGCGAGGACGGCAGCAGGTCGGCGGCCCAATCGAGGCCGCGATGGCGTAGCCACGCACCGGCGAAGCCGGGAGCGCCGGCCTGCGTCAGCACTCGGTCAATGTCGCGTTGGTCTTGCGGTGTGGATGCGCCCGAGAAGGCGAGCGCGGCTGGCCCCAGGTCGAGGTCGAACAGACGATTGCCCAGGCGCGATTGGTAGTAGTAGTCGCGCTTGGGCTGCGCGGTGGCGACGATTTCGATTTGCCGACTGTTGAGGCCAAAGCCCTCGTAGACCGTGCGAATCTGCGGCTCGGTCGCCTGCGGGTTGGGCAAGAAAATCCGGCTCGCGCAGCTTTCGATGATCGCGGGCGCGATGGTCGAATCCTTGATGTCGGCAAGCGACTGCGTGGCGAAGATCACCGACACGTTTTTCTTGCGCAGAGTTTTCAACCATTGCCGGATGCGTGCCGCGAAGGACGGTTCATCAAGGAATAGCCAGGCTTCATCGAGAATCAGCAGCGTGGGAGCACCGTCGAAACGTGCATCGAAGCGGGCGAACAAGTAGCGCAGCACCGCTTGCACGGCGGCGGGGCTGTGCATTAGCTCTTCCATCTCAAAGCCCTGCACGTCGCCGCTGCCGAGCCGGTCGCGGTCGGCATCCAGTAGCTTGCCGTGCGCGCCGCCCAGCACATACGGCGACAATGCCTGCCGCAGCGCGTTCGATTGCAGCAGCACCGAAAGCCCGGTCATCGTGCGCTGCTCCACCGGCGCACCAGCGAGGCTGCCGAGCGCCGACCAAATGGCGGCTTTCTCGTCGGGGCCGACGGTCACGCCTTCATGCAGCAGGCGGCCTTCGATCCACTCGGCGGCCCAGGTGCGATAGCCTTCGCTGTCGATACGGGCCAAGGGCTGAAAGGCAATGGCGCCGTCCGCGCCGAGGTCGTAGTGTTCGCCGCCCAGGCCCAGCACCGTCGCCCGCATGGATCGCCCCATGTCGAAGGCGAAGATGCGCGAGCCGCCATAGCGGCGGAACTGCAAGGCGAGCATCGCCAGCAGGACAGATTTTCCCATGCCCGTCGGCCCCGCGACCAGCGTATGCCCCACGTCGCCGATGTGCGTCACCAGCCGGAACGGCGTCGCGCCATCCGTGCGCGTGACGATCAGCGGCGGGCCGTCGAGATGGGCGTTTTTCTCCGGCCCAGCCCACACGGCGGACACCGGCATCATGTGCGCCAGATTCAGCGTCGAGACGATGGGCTGGCGCACGTTGGCATAGGCATTGCCTGGTATGGACGACAGCCACGCATCGACTGCATTTAAGGTTTCGGGGATGGTGACGAAGCCACGTCCTTGGATGACACGTTCCACCATGCGCAGCTTTTCGTCGGCTACGGCAGGGTCGTCATCGAACACCGTCACCGTGGCGGTGAGGTAGCCGAAGGCGACTTGATCGCTGCCAAGCTCTTGCAAGGCGGCATCCGCGTCGGCCGCCTTGTTGCTGGCATCCGTGTCCACCAGCGGCGATTCCTGCTGGAAGATGGTTTCGCGCAGTAGCGCAATGACATTCTTCCGTTTCGCAAACCACTGGCGACGCAGGCGGCCCAGCTCCTTTTCCGCCTCGGCTTTATCGAGGCAGAGAAACCGGGTACTCCAGCGATAGGCAAAGCCCAGGCGATTGAGGTCGTCCAGCAGGCCCGGCCAGGTCGAGGTCGGAAAGCCCCGCACCGACACCACGCGCAGATGCTGGTCACCCAGCATGGGCGCAAGGCCGCCGACTAGGGCGGAATCGGCCAGCAGTGCGTCGAGGTGGAAAGGCACCTCGGGCACGGCCAGCCGGTAGCGCCGCGTGGACACCGTGGCGTGAAGATAAGTCAGCGTCGCGGCATCGTCCAACCAGACGATTTCTGGCATCACGCCATCGAGCAGGTCGAAAACCCGATCCGTTTCTGCCAGGAAGGCGTCAAGCCGACCGCGCCAGTCCACACCATCGCCCGGCGCGTGCTCGTAGAGCAGCTTGGCTGCACGAGCGCGGGATTCCTCCGGCGGCAGATAGGCTAGCGTCAGGTGATAGCTGCTTTCGTAGTGGTTCCCCGATTCCTCAAAGGCAGCGCGGCGTTCTTCGTCCACCAGCCAGGACAGCGGTTCGGGAAAGTCGGAATGCGGATAGTCCGCGGCCGACTGGCGCTCGGCTTCCACGAACAGCGCCCAGCCCGAACCCAGCCGGCGCAACGCGTTGTTTAGCCGTGCCGTCGTGGCGATCAATTCGCCCTGCGTGGCGCTGTCCAGATCAGGCCCGCGAAAGCGCGCCGTGCGCTGAAACGAGCCATCCTTGTTCAGCACCACGCCCGGCGCGATCAGCCCAGCCCAGGGAAGCCAGTCGGCCAGCAAGGCGGGCCGCTGGCGGTATTCGGCAAGGTTAAGCATGGCGGCGTCTCCTACACGTCCAGCAGCGGCTTGTGCTTGATGTGCCGGGCGAAGACCTGCATGAACTGCGGATCGACCCTCGCGCCCCACACGGCCAGCGAGTGACCGACGATCCAGAGCACTACGCCAGGAATCCAGAGTTGCAGGCCCAGCCCGACGGCAGCGGCTAGCGTGCCGTTGGCAATCGCCACCGTGCGCGGTGCGCCGCCCATCAAGAGCGGCTCGGTCAGCGAGCGATGTAGCGGCACCTCGAAGCCGGCCGCGAAGCTATCCGGGCCACTCATACGACAGCCCCGCCGGAGAAGCTGAAGAACGACAGGAAGAACGAGGACGCGGCGAACGCGATGCTCAAACCGAACACGATCTGGATCAGCTTGCGAAAGCCGCCCGACGTGTCGCCGAAGGCGAGCGCGAGGCCCGTGGCGATGATGATGATGACCGCGACGATGCGTGCCACCGGCCCCTGAATCGACTCCAGAATGGATTGCAGCGGGCCTTCCCATGGCATCGAGGAGCCGGATGCCTTCGCCGTGCCCGCCGTCATCAGCATGACTGCGGCCAGCAGCAGGCCGTGGTGCGCGGGGCCGGCCAGCCGCCGCAGGCGTGCGATGGTTGAAACCGGATTTACGGAATTACGGAAAGCGTGAACGTGCATCTGCGTCATGGCAGTTCTCCAGGTAGGTCAAGGGACGAGGAAGGCGCAGCGGCATCGGCTGCGAGAGGAACCGGCATCAGCTCGGGAAACGGTGTTTCCAGCGCGTCCGCCAGGCGATAGCCGGTGCCGTCGAAACCGACGACACGGGCGATGCTTTCGACGCGGCGCTTGCGGCCACGCCCGGCGATGTGGATCACGACGTTGACCGCCTCGGCGATCAGCGCACGCGGTGGGTTCACCGCCACTTCAAGAATCAACTGTTCGAGGCGCAGCAGCGCGCCCAGCGCGGAACCGGCGTGGATGGTGGCGATGCCGCCGGGGTGGCCGGTGCCCCACACCTTAACCAAGTCCAGGGCTTCGCCGCCGCGTACCTCGCCGACGATCACGCGGTCGGGGCGCAGGCGCATCGTGGCCCGCACCAGCTCGGTCATAGACACGACGCCAGCGCGGGTGCGCAGCGGCACATGGTCGCGGGCTGCGCATTGCAGCTCGATGGTGTCTTCGAGCACAAGCACGCGGTCGCCCGTGGCGGCGATCTCCGCAAGCAAGGCATTGGCGAGTGTGGTTTTGCCGCTGCTCGTCGCCCCGGCGATCAGGATGTTCTGGCGCTCACGCACGGCGCGGCGCAGGAACTCGGCCTGGCCTGTGGTCAAGATGCCGTCGGCCACATAGCGATCCAGCCCGATGATGCTCACGGCGCGCTTGCGCAGCGCGAAGGCTGGGCCGGGCGCTGCGGGCGGCAAGATGCCCTCGAACCGCTCGCCGGTTTCGGGCAGCTCGGCGGTCAGCAGCGGCCGCCCGCGATGCACCTCTGCGCCGACGTGCGCAGCCACCAGCCGGATGATGCGTTCGCCATCGTCTTGGGACAGCTCCACGCCCAGCGGCATGCGGCCCGATGACAACCGATCCACCCATAGGGTGCGGTCGGGGTTGAGCATGATTTCCACCACGTCGGGGTCGGCCAGCGCAGCGGCGATGACTGGCCCCATTGCCGTGCGCAGCATCTGGATACGGCGATCCAGAGAGGTTGCGGCGGATGAGAGTTCGGGCGGGGTTTGCGGAATGGCGCTCATGAGGCACGCTCCTGCGCTTCAGCCAGTGCCTCCGCGTCATCCATTCGCGCCGGGTCTGGGTGCAGTTCTTCCACAACGTCGCGCACCAGGCTGCGGCCACGCAGCAGGTGGCGGCCGAGCCGCTCCACGAATTGCTCGAAACGCGCTTTGCCTTGGGCGCGAGCTGCGTCCTGATGGGCTTCGGGAATCGGGGTGCTGACGGTCAGGAAGTAGCGGATGAACAGCGCCAGTGTTTCGATCTGGATGTTCTGGTCGCGCTCCATGCGCTCGGCCTGCCGCGACAGGCGATCGAGCCGCTTGGCGATGGCCGCCTCGCGCTGGTCGCCAGCATCGGGCGATAGCCACGACGCGAGCGCCGCCGCGACAATGGACGACTTGGACACGCCTTTCTTGGCGGCCAGTTCTTCGAGACGCTTGGCGTGCTCGGGCTGAATGAACAGATTGAGGCGGTATTGGCTCATAAGTCGATTCCGTCGTTGGGGTCGAGGGAAGCCAGCCGGGCCGTGCGCTGCATGGCCGGGTCGAGCTGGCCGGGAAGCGGCAGCGGCAGGTCGTCGTCGTCATCGAGCAGAGTCAGGTCATGGCCGGCGAGCAGCGGTTCGGGGCTGTATTCGCTGACTTCGGATAGCTCCGGCTGTCGGCGTGGGCCGCCGTCATCGGCGGTGCCTGTGCCATCGCCGGACAGGCCCGCAGCCCGGACCGTTGACACGGCTGGGATCGATAGGCCGCTCCAGTCGTCGGGCCGGGCCGGTGGCGCGTCCGCGTATTGCCCGGCCGCGAGCACAGGCGGCGGTAAAACGCGGTTCTTGAAATTCGCGTCGGCGTAGTAGCGCAGCTTCTTGGCCTTGATCGGTGCCACGCTGGACACCATCACCACAGCTTCCTCAGTCGGAAGCTGCATCACTTCACCGGGCGTCAGTAGCGGGCGGGCCGTCTCCTGCCGCGACACCATGAGGTGCCCCAGCCACGGTGCCAATCTGTGCCCGGCATAGTTGCGCTGCGCGCGCAGTTCGGTAGCGGTGCCAAGCGTTTCGGAGATCCGTTTCGCAGTGCGTTCATCGTTGGTGGCGAACGTCACGCGGACATGGCAGTTATCCAGAATCGAATGGTTCTGGCCGTAGGCTTTGTCGATCTGGTTGAGCGATTGGGCGATAAGAAAACTGCGGATTCCGTAGCCCGCCATGAAGGCAAGCGCCGTCTCGAAGAAGTCCAGGCGGCCCAGCGCCGGGAACTCATCGAGCATCAGCAGCAGCTTGTGGCGGCGTTCGATGCCGTCGCTGCCGTCGAGCGATTCGGTGAGCCGTCGGCCGATCTGGTTGAGGATCAGGCGAATGAGCGGTTTCGTCCGCGAAATATCCGAAGGTGGCACTACCAGATAAAGCGACACCGGATGCTCGGACGCGATCAGGTCGGCGATACGCCAGTCGCAGCGCGAGGTGACTTCGGCCACCGTGGGGTCGCGGTAGAGGCCCAGGAACGACATGGCGGTGCTCAACACGCCGGAACGCTCGTTGTCCGACTTGTTGAGCACTTCGCGCGCCGCCGAAGCGACGACTGGATGCGGGCCACCACCTTCCACGTTCACGAGGTGCTGTGTGGTCATCATCCGGTGCAAGGTCAGCTCGAAGGGGCTGGCCGGATCGGAGAGGAAATTGGCGACGCCGCGCAGCGTCTTGTCCTCGCCCGCGTAGAGCACATGCAGGATGGCCCCGACCAGCAGCGCGTGCGAAGTCTTCTCCCAATGGTTGCGCTTCTCAAGCGCGCCTTCTGGATCGACCAGAATGTCGGCTATGTTCTGTACGTCACGCACTTCATGTGCGCCGCGCCGAACTTCTAGCAGCGGGTTGTAGGCCGCCGACTTCGCATCGGTCGGATTGAACAGCAGGCAGTGTGAGTAGCGTGAGCGCCAACCTGCGGTGATCTGCCAATTCTCGCCCTTGATGTCGTGGACTACGGCGGATGCAGGCCAAGAAAGCAGCGTCGGCACCACAAGGCCGACGCCTTTGCCTGAGCGCGTGGGCGCGAAAGTGAGGATGTGTTCCGGGCCTTCATGCCGAAGGTACTTGCCATCGTGCTGACCGAGGAACACGCCGATCGGCTGCGTAAGGCCGGCTTTGCGAATGTCCTCCGTACTTGCCCAGCGTGCCGAGCCATAGGTCGTGACTAGGCGTGATTGACGAGAGCGCCAGATCGACATGCAGACTGCGACCACCACCGCCAGCAAGCCACTGCCACCCGCTATGGCACCGCCCGTGTCGAAAACGCGTGGCGCGTAGGCATCGAAGAAGAACCACCACTCAAACAGCTTCCACGGGAGGTAGATCGGTGTGCCGAGGAAATCAAACCAGGGGGAGCCAAGGCGTACCTGATAGCCAAGGGCTGCTGCCGTCCATTGTGTGGCGCCCCACACACCCGCGATCACGATGCCGAATACCACGGCTATCTGACCGAACAGCACATTCGTACCTTGCATAGCCCCGCCTCCAATCTCTCCTACGCTGATTCCCTTGGGAAACGCGGCTTAGAAATGTGCCGCAGGCGTCAGGATCGGTGCTGGCTTAGTGCCGGTCAAAGACCGTTTGGGGCAGAAAGGTCGATAAGAAAGAATGAATTCGCGCTGTGTCTAGCCAGGGAGTGACTCCGTAAGCGCCGGCGAATATCAGCGTGCCGAACAGAAGATTCAGGCAGACTAGCGAATTGCTGAATTGCTGAATTGCTGAATTGCTGAATTGCTGAATTTCAGAATTTGGGGGATTCTTTGGGCGGTGTGTATGGCGTTTTTCCGTCACCGTAGAACCGCTTACGTGTTGCCTCCGCTACCCGGTTGCAAAGCAGTTCGCCCAAAGTAGGCCGATCCGTCTTGCATTGCTGGCGCAACTTCTTGAGCTGTTCCGGGTCTGCCACCAGCTCTTCTACTGTCGGGGTTTTCTTTTCTGCACTAGTGGCTTTGTGCGGTTTATCAGATTGACCGCATGCGACTAGCATTGCAGCGACGAGCGTGATGGCGAGTCTCATGGCATCAATTCCTCCGGAAGATCGGGATTTCGGCTTTTTGTTGACCTGAGAAACTCTGGCAATTCGATGGCCTGTACTCGCTGAATGAAGCGCGCAAGCTCGTCAAACGGATCGCCTTCAAGTCTGAGTAGATAGGTCGTCAAAGGTGGTACGCGTGTCGAAAGCGGCCTCGCCACGACTCCTGGCTCTCGGGAGGCTGCAATGTGTGCAGCCCCTGTAAGTCCGAGTGCAAAACCGGCAGATACCAACGCCATCATCAGGTCGAAAGTGGTAACCCGCTCGGCAACTAGAGGCTGCATTTCAGCCCGGCTAAGTACTCGCTCAATGTGCTTGGCGTGGCCCTCGCACACTTGAGGATCAGATAGCACTAGCGGGTAGCGCAGCAGTTCATCCAATGGAATTCGCTTAAGAGCCAGCAACGGATGCCGAGCTGGCAGCGCCACCATAAGCGTGTCAGTCCACGCGGGAAGTGCGACGATTCCATCACCTACGTCGTCGGACTGTGCAAAGCCGACGTCATACAGGTCGTCGTGCAATCCTTTGATTTGTTGGGATAGTGGCACCTCAAAAAAGCGAATCTCAACCTCGGGCTCCTCCTCGCGACACAACGCCAATAGGGCTGGTAAGCACAGTAGTGTTGCGCCGTCTGACAAGGCGACGCGGAGTTGTCCATGAAAGCCATTTTTTGCTGCCTTCACGCAGTCCCGCGCCTGTTGCAAGGATGCGAACACCCGAGGTGCGTGCTCCATGAGCATCAACCCAGCTCGTGTCAAACGCGTGCTTCTCGTGTTCCGAATAAAGAGCTGTGCTCCTAACTCCTCTTCGAGTTCTTTGATCGTGCGAGACAGTGGGGACTGCTCAATATGCAGTTTCGCAGCGGCGCGAGCGAAGTGAAGTTCCTCGGCGAGCGCCATAAAACAACGTAGATGTCGAATTTCCATGCGTCCCCTACTAATCGTCGATCTATTCAGTATTTAAAACTCGCTGCCATGCTGCGTTCTTCCAACTCAAGGACTCAGGGTGAAGATTGCAGATTCACATGCTCTGGCGAACCAGAAAGCGCTTTAGCGAGAACACCCCATTGCACGGCTGCGTCGGCGCGAGCACGGACCAGAGCCGCTCGCTGGGACAAGGTGCCACGCTCCGCTTCTGCAACAACGGTCGCATCCACCTGTCCCGCCTCAAAGAGGCGTCGACTGCGGTCAAGGAGTCGATCAGCGACGACAAGACCATCGACCTGATGCTGCAGAGAAGTCCGCTGGGTCTGCCAGCCCAGATAAGCGTTCTCCACATCCTGAAGCGCAAGCAAAACCGTGCGTTCCAGGTCAGCCTGTGCGCCGCGACTGCGTGCTGAGCCCTCGTCGATTCCCGCTTGTATTGCTCCACCGTCAAAGATCGGAAGCGTCACACCCAAGCCCAGAGAGAAAATGTTCCCTGCCACACGTGTTCCGTTGTTCTCGAAGCGTTGGCGCCCACCACTCAAATCGAGCACAAGTTTGGGGAACCGCTCGCCTTCTGCTGCGTTCCATCGCGCCGTCGCCGCTGCAAGACGCGCCTGCGCGGCTCTGACGTCGGGGCGCTGCTGCAGCAATTCGCCTGGCACGCTTCTGGGAGTCCAATCGGGCATGGTGAGAGAGGCAAGCGCAGGACCGCTGCCAAGCGCCCCCGGAATCCGGCCAACGAGCACATCCAAGGCATGCGTTGCTTCGCCGCGTACGCGTCGCAACTGCTCTTGCTCCACCCGGAGGGCGATGACCTCGGAACGCGTGCGTTCAATGTCAAAGCCCGTAGCTTGACCTGCCTTGAACTTCTGCTCTGTCAGACGCTCAAGGCGCTCGGCGACTTGAAGTCGCTCTTTTGCCAGATCTTCCAGCTCTGCCGCCTGCCGCTGCTGCAGTGCAGCGGACACTGTCTCAAAGGCGATCTGCCAACGTGTCGCGAACCAGTTCTGTTCGACAGCAACTGCGTCCATCCGTGCGCCATCAGCGGCATGCGAGAGGCGGCCCGCTAGATCAACTTCCCATGAAGCCGACAGCGGAAGCCTGGCATCGCTGCTGATGGTCGGTGCCAAAGAAAAGTCGCGCGCGCGCGTTGCTTGGGGCGTGAGCGCCAAGCTAGGGAACATTGAAGCGCGTGTACGTCGGGTGATCGCCACAGCTTCATCAATCCGCGCTCTTGCAATAGCGAGATCGGTGTTGTGCTCCAGCGCGTTGCGCACCAGCGCGTCAATCAGCGGATCACCGTACGCCGTCCACCACTCGGCCGGGAGTGCTTGTGCTGGCACCTGCTGCACAGCCAGACCCGCTTCGTTCATGAATTTGGCCGGAACCTCAACGCGTGATGTCTCCACCCTGTGAGGCGAGTGGCTGCACGCGGCGAGAAGCGTGATCGATAGGAATGCAACAGCAGTAAGGCCGCGGCGGGCGTAGGGATCGGACATGTTGAGCCACTAGGTTGTGAATTGAGGAGGCCGTCTTGACGGGCATAGTTCATGGCGTGTACTATACCGTTCAGACGGTTCAAAAATCAAGCATCTTTGGAGTTTCACCATGGCAACTCGTATGAAATCAAGCCCAGAGGAGTCGCATTCGGCGGACAACGGCGCTGAAGCCCCCTCCATCTCTAAGAAAGCGCAACAAACACGGGAGCGCATCCTTCAAGCTGCGCGTGACGTAGTCATGGAGGGAGGTGCCGGGCACCTAACGCTTGACGCGGTCGTTGCACGGGCAGGAATGAGCAAAGGTGCGTTCCTGTACCACTTCAAGACCAAGCGCGATCTGCTCCTCACGATGATTGATGACCAGGTCTCGGCGTTTGATGGCGGGCAGGAAGAGCGAGAGCTGCCATTCGTCGGCGATCCAGACCCTTGGCTATCCAGCCAGGTCTCGGCTATGCCTGACGGCGGGATGCAAAAGATGAGCGCTGCATTGCTGGCGGCCGTGGCTGAAGACCCCACGCTGCTTGAGCCTGTGCGCGGCTGGTACCGCAGGCAGTACGAGAACGCGAGCAAATCTCCACGCGGCACCGATATCGCCGGAATCGTTCTATTTGCCTTGGACGGAGTCTTCCTCGCCGAAATGATGGGTTTTCCGACGTTTGCTGCCGAAGACCTTTCTCGACTCATGCACACCCTCCAGGCGCTCGCCCGCGGCGAACTGGAACTCACCCCTATTGATAAACGCTGATGAAAGGCCTTCCCGTGTCTTGCACTCCCTTTAAATCCCAGTCCTGGCAAATGCAGAAAGTCGGCCTCGCGTTTGTTCTGCTCGCATCGCTTGCCGGCTGTGATAGTCAGAAGGAGCCTGCTTCCGATCCACCGCGAGCGGTCAAGCTGCTCACGGTGGGGGATGTAGGTTCTGTGGCCAATCGCATTGAATTGAGTGGTCTAGCTCGCTCCAGTGAGCGGAGTACCTTGGGGTTCGAGACTGGCGGGCGTATCAGCAAGCTTCATGTGGACGTGGGAGATCGCTTCTCTCGCGGACAGCTTCTGGCTGAGTTGGATGTTCAGCCCGAGCAACTCCGCCTAGAACAGGCTCGGGCGACACTCGCTGCTGCGGAAGCCGCATTGGCAGACAGAATCGTGCAGACAACGCAGCAAAGGGGGCTGCTTGAGGGCAACGTAATCTCCCCGGCTGCATTCGAGAGTGTGAAAGCACAGTTGGTTGCAGCTGAAGGCCAGGTGCGCAATGCAAAGGCCGCATTCGGCCTTGCCGAGCGTGCGCGAAGGGGGGCCGCCATTCATGCGCCATTCGACGGCGTCGTCGCGGAGAAACTCGCTCTGCCGTTCACAGATATTGCAGCCGGAGCGCCGGTGCTTCAAGTGGATGGACTACGCAGCGGCGTAGAAGTCCTTGCGACTGCATCGACGACCCAGGCGGCAAATATCAAAATTGGGCAGGTCGCCGAACTGCGCCTGAGCGAGTCAGCAAGTCCCGTTCGTGCTTCGGTACAACGCATCGGCTTGCGTGCTGAAAATGGCTCACTTTTACCTGTCGTGCTCGTTCCTCAAGATGCTACTCTTGCGCGCAGTCTTCGACCCGGGTCTGCCGTTCAAGTATTGCTGAAGGCACCGGAAGCGAAGGATGCCTCACCAGATCGTCTGATGCTTCCCTATTCGGCACTGGTGCTCAGTGAGAAAGCAGGACAAGCCGCAGTGTTTGTATATGACGTGACCGGAAAGAAGGTGCACCGCCGGGAAGTGCAATTCCAGAGCGAGCCAGGCGGCGACAACGTTCGCGTTGTGGGCGGCCTGAAGCGCGGCGAGATGGTAGTCGCGGCTGGCGCGAGTTGGCTGACGAACGAGCAACAAGTCACCCCACTCAAGGCCACGACCCAATTGGCCGGACGCTGACCCGCTACAGGAAGACTTCGCTATGAAGATCACAGAAATGGCGCTGCGCGCCAGCAGACTCACCTACCTTGCCGCGGTCATCATTCTTGTTGCCGGCATTGCCACGTTTCTCAATTTCCCTTCGCAGGAAGAGCCATCGGTCACGATTCGAGATGCGGTTGTTGCCGTTCTGAACCCTGGCATGCCAGCCGAACGTGTTGAGCAGTTGATCGCGCGTCCGATCGAGGAGCGTTTGCGGGAGCTGGCCGAGGTCAAGCGTGTAACCACAACCGTTCGCGCGGGCGGGGCCGTCATACAGGTCACGATCTGGGAGCGGTACACCGACCTAGCCCCCATATGGCAGCGCGTTCGCGCGAAGGTTGCCGATGCTCAGCCTCTGCTTCCACAGGGTACGTTGGGGCCATTTGTCAACGACGACTTCGGCCGTGTTGCCGTGGCCTCCATTGCGGTGACCGCGCCGGGCTACTCCATGGGCGAAATGCGTGTGTCGTTGAAAGAGATGCGCGATCGCCTATACGCGCTTCCCGGCGTTGATCGCATCAGCTTCTACGGCTTGCAGGAAGAGCGCGTCTATCTCGAATTTGATCGACCAAAACTAGCCCAGCTTGGATTGACCCCACAAGGGGTGATCGATCAACTCGTTAAACAAAACGTCGTGCTTTCAGGCGGGCAAATCGCCATCGGTGGCATCAACGCTTCGCTGGCTGTTAGTGGAGAGGTTCGCGACGCCGCCTCGCTGCGCGCGTTGCCGATCATGATGGCGCAAGCTCAGGGTGCGCGCGGTGCTTCGCCTGCTCCTTCAATCTCACTGGGAGAGCTTGCGCGCGTGCAGGTACAACCTGCAGATCCTCCCGAGTCTGCTGCAGTCTATAAGGGCCAGCCTGCCGTAGTGATGGCAGTGTCCATGACCTCGGGCCAGAACGTGGAGCAATTCGGCGTAGCCCTCAAATCCCGTGTGGCCGAGCTTGAGAAACTTCTGCCCGCAGGTTTCGAGCTCTCCTATGTGACATTCCAGGCAGACGTCGTCAAACGTGAAATGGGCAAGATGAACCAGGTGATGATCGAAACGATTGTCATCGTGCTCGGCGTCGTCGTCCTTTTCCTGGGATGGCGCACAGGATTCATCGTCGGGATGATCGTGCCGCTTACCATTCTGGGGGCACTGATCGTGATGCGCGCGCTGAACATCGAGCTGCAAAGTGTTTCGATGGCAGCCATCATCATCGCTTTGGGGCTCTTGGTAGACAACGGCATCGTGATTGCCGAAGACATTGAACGGCGCTTGGCAGCCGGTGAAGACCGCAAACAGGCTTGTCTCGAAGCGGGTCGTACCCTCGCACTGCCGCTGCTGACGTCCTCATTGGTTATCGTCATCGCCTTCTCCCCGTTCTTCTTCGGCCAGAGTGCGACGAGTGAGTATCTGCGCTCTCTCGTCATTGTCCTCGCGCTCACGTTACTCGGATCTTGGCTGTTGTGTCTGACCGTCACTCCACTGCTGTGCTACCACTTCACCAAAGTGCATCATCAACCGGCGAATGACGCGCAAACCTACAACACACGCTTCTATCGCGGCTATCGCAAGTTGCTTGAGTGGGTGCTTGACCACAAGGCGATCTACGTTGGTGTGATGACGGGTGCATTGGCCGTAGCTCTGTACGGATTCACGACACTGCCATACGACTTCTTGCCGAAGTCCGACCGAGTTCAATTCCAAATACCGGTGCAGCTCGCCCCTGGAACGGATTCACGGCTCACTCTTGCCAAAGTGAAGGAAGTGAGCGGCTGGCTCGGTGATCAAGAAATCAACCCCGAAATCACGGATCACATTGGCTACGTCGCTGACGGTGGGCCGCGCTTCATCCTTGGGCTCAATCCCCCATTGCCAGCATCGAACATCGCGTACTTTGTCGTGACGGTCAAGGCAGGCACCAACATTGACGTCGTGATTGCCCGAACTCGGGCTTACTTCGCGCAGCATCATGGAGATGTACGCGCAGAGCCTCAGCGGTTCTCGCTAGGCACTACCGAAGCCGGCACAGCCGTCTACCGGGTCAGTGGGCCGGATCATGAGGTGCTGATGAATGCGGCGGCGAAAATTGAGTCCGCGCTACGGGAGCTGCCAGGTACGGCCAACATCAAGAACAACTGGGATACCCGTGTCGGCCGTCTCGATGTTCGGGTCGATCAAGATCGTGCGCGACGTGCTGGCGTCACCACCGACGACATAGCTGCCTGGCTTGGCACCCGCTACATCGGCCAGTCGATCTCTGTGATCCGAGATGGCGATACCAGCGTGCCAATCGTGATGCGCGGGACGTCCAATGATCGGCGCAGCACTGCGGACGTTGGTTCGACGACCATCTATCCAGCGTCGGGTGGCCAGCCGGTTTCCCTGGCGCAAGTGGCCGATGTCACGCTCGCTAGCGAGCCGTCTGTGATCCAGCGCCGCAATCTCATTCGTACAGTCACAGTTCAGGGGCAGAACACCGCATACACCGCGCAAGAGATCGTGGATCACCTCGCACCTCGGATCGCCGCAATTGAACTACCTGCAGGCTATGCCATAGAGCTTGGTGGAGAAATTGAGGAATCGGCTGAATCGAATGCATCGCTCACGCACTACATGCCGTTCGCTCTTCTGGCGATGTTGCTGCTATTCATCTGGCAGTTCAACTCCTTCCGCAAGCTGATCGTGATTCTCGCAACGATTCCCTTCACGTTGATTGGGGTCGTGATTGCACTGAAGGCAACAGGCACTCCTTTCAGCTTCATGGCGACATTCGGGGTGCTTGCGCTGTTCGGAATCATCGTCAACAACGCCGTTCTTCTGCTCGAACAAATTGAACACGGCCTCTCGGAAGGTCTCGCCCGACATGAAGCCCTGGTGGGAGCTGCGATGCAGCGGCTGCGTCCAATCGTGATGACCAAGGTGACCTGTATCGCGGGTCTCGTGCCCCTGATGTTGTTTGCGGGGCCGCTGTGGAAGGGCATGGCCATCGGCATGATCGGTGGTCTCGCACTTGGCACGCTCGTGACGCTTGGCCTGATTCCGTTGCTCTACGAGGTGCTGTTCGGAATGAAGTGGCCGGGCAGCAAACGGAGTCACGAGGCGGTACAACAACCAGTGCAACCGGTCTGATCCCTCAGCGTAACTGTCCACACGCTTCCCCCGATCTCTCTCGTGGCCGGAGAGATCGGGGAGACAGATTCTCGCCATCAGAGAGTTTAAGAAGAAATCAGAAGCAGAGCGAATTGACCGCCTACTGCCTATTCTTTGATGCTTTGATGCTTTGATAATCAATTTTCACTGAATAGATTTGGAGAAATATATGAACCCGTTGTCATGGAATCCATGGTTGGTTCTACTGATTGCCGGCCTGTTCGAAATCGGTTGGCCACTAGGCCTCAAGATGGGTGCGGCCAATGCAGCGATGCGCTACGTGGGGCCGGCGATTGCAGTTGCCTGTATGGCAGCCAGCGGCTTTTTCCTATGGTTATCTCTTAAACAGATCCCCATAGGAACAGCTTATGCGGTCTGGACCGGCATCGGTTCGCTGGGCGCGTTTTTCGTGGGCGTGTATGTGTTCGGCGATACCGCCTCCTTGATACGTTGGGTTGGAATTGCGCTGGTTGTTGCTGGCATCGTCTGTCTGAAAATGGGATAAATGAAAATATATATGAAACGCCCTATTTCATTAATCCATTTTGTGCTGCTGGCAGGCCTCACGGCAACCTTATCTGGCTGTGCTTCAAACGGAATGACTCGATCAGGGTTTCTTGGTGATTACGATGTATTGGGAAAAACGAAGTACGAAAATGTTCTGCTCTTCAAGGCGCCAGGCTTTGAACCCAGTCGTTACCGGGAAATATTAGTCGAGGATGCTCAGGTAGTGACGGCAACTGGACGCATAGGTGGGCTTGAAGCTGAGCAAGTGCGAGAGCTTCTCGATCACGTCAACAGTGAACTGCGACATCTCCAAACTAAGTCCGAAGCTCCCGCATCGTCAGGCCGCATACGTGTGCGTGTGGCAATTACGACCATTGAGACGCCCAATAGAGCAGTCAACACCCTAACGACGTTGCTTGTTGGACCAGTGACAACTGGGGGAGCTAGTTTGGAGTTTGAGGCAGTAGATGAACAAACAGATCGTCGGGTGGCTGCTGCTAGCTGCTTCGAGCACGGCAACGCTCTCGCGGATTTCAAAGGCTCCTACACACTGCTCGGGCATGCAAAGTCTGCAATCACCACCTGCCTTGAACGGATCAATAGCGCTTGGAGAAGTGCTGGCTCGTGAATAGCTGCTATTCCATAACTTCGCGCGGATCGCGAGGAGCCTCATCAAGGGGATTCGTAGGGTGCCGTTCTTGTAACGTCTGCAGCATTCTGGAGTGGCTCTGCTTCGTCGCAAAATTGCCGGCGTTTCTCGTTCTTGTCTATTCGAAACGCTGCGTGGTGCTGCTTGCAGAGGTAAAGCGCCTGGAGGTGTGTAAATTCACACGATGGAGTTTGGCCGGTGTGCTGGCAACGGTAGTTCTGACAGGGTGTTCCACTTACCGTCCTTGGATCAACCCGACACTTTCCGACGCCGCCTTAATGTCTCTCGCCGAGAACGACCAACGCATCAGGCCGTCGGAGGTCAACCAACCGGTGGTTGTAGCGGTGACACTGTCAGGCGGGGGCGCTCGGGCGGCGGCCTTCGGCCTGGGCGTGCTGCGCGAACTCAAGGCCACACGCTTCGCGCTAGAGGGCCAGGAGACCACTCTGTTGGATCAGGTGTTCCTGGTCAGCGGAGTGTCGGGGGGCAGCATCCTTGCCGCGCACTTCGCGGCCTTCGGCGATGCCACGCTGACTCGTTTCGAGCCGGATTTTCTGCTTGTGCCTTTTGAGGGGCGACTCATACGTGAAGCTCTGTGGCCTGAGCGTCTTTATAGACTAACTTCACCTTGGTTTGGGCGCAGCCAGATCCTGGCTCAACGCTTGGACGAACTTTTTGAAGGCCGCACCTTTGGTGACGTGCGCCGACGACCGGGCGCGCCCGAACTGATGATCACGGCAACCGACCTCACGACCGGTGCCCCTTTCGATTTCACCACCGAGCAATTCCGGCTAATCTGTTCCGACCTCGATGCAACGCCGCTGTCTTTCGCGGTGGCGGCCTCGTCGGCAGTACCGCTGGTGCTGTCGCCCGTAACGGTGCGAAACAACGCCAATACCTGTCCGCCGCCTCTCCGATCTTTGCCTGTCAGAGGGCAAAATTACAGATCACGCATCCTGCAAAGCGGCATAGACAGCTACCTCAATGCGCACGATCGGCCCTATATCCACCTCGTGGACGGTGGTGTCTCCGACAACCTCGGCGTACGTCTGATGCTAGACCGGCTAGTAGCTTCGGGCTCAATGAGCGCCAATTTCTCGGAGGTCAAGCCCGGAAGCTTGCGCCGACTCGTGTTGGTGACGGTGAACTCCGAACGAGGACTGAGCGAGAGAGTGGACAGTAGCGACCGAGTTCCCAGCACGACGCAAGTACTTGAGTCGCTGATCTTCGGTGCCGGCGCTCGCGAGACCCAGGTGACGCTGGCCATGCTTAACGACGACCTGCAACACTGGCGTTCCGAGATTGTCCGCACCCGTGGCCAAGCGGACAGCCCCTTTGCGGCCGACGCAGAAATCTACGTAGTAAGCGTAAGTCTGAACGACGTGCCGGACGACAAGATCCGGCATTCGCTGCTGCGCGTGCCCACAGCCTTCACGATCGAGGCTACGGATGTCTTGGACCTGCAAACTGCGGGAGGCGAAGCACTGAGGCAATCCAAGGAGTTTATGGCATTGATTGAATCTCTAAGAAGAATCACAGCAGCCAAGCAGACTGCGCCTGGTACTCAGCTTCCCTTGATATCTAACTGATACCGATACTGGGCTTTCGTCCAAGTTCCCAAGAGGCACTTCCGCCGATAACCTTTGCGGCAAGCTGTTGTCCCAGTCGCGGCTCAATTACCGGCCGCCACGGCACAAGGCTGAACCCCATGCCGTCATCGAGCATCGCGTAGCGCCCGCTGGCGAGCATAATGGAACGCCGGTAGATACCGGCTACGCGCTGCCCGTCGGCCACCGGGCGATGCTCTAGGCCGGTTTCCGCCGCAATGTCTTTCGCGGCCTGCACTAGTTCCCGATTGCGTAGCGTGCCCAGCAGGTTGCGCGCGAGGATGACGCGCTGCCCGCGGCGCTGTGCCAGCCCCTGTTCTTCGAGGAAATCGGCTCGCTGCTGTATGGCCTGCTTGGTATCACCGCCAAAGCCCAAGTTGCCCAGCCCACGGCCACCGCCGATCAGTTGCTGGTCAAGCCAAGTCGCGCCGATGACGCGGGCCTGCCGTTCAATAGGAAGGTGTGATTTCAGCTCTACGGCTACATCGCCCAGCCGTTGCGCGTCGTATTGGCGGCCACGCTCGGCCAGGTCGTCCGGTACCTTCCATAGCCCTTCGGCCACGCGCTCCACGATGCAAGCCCGGCGCAGGGCTTCCAGCCGCCGGACATGAGCGGCGACGACTTCCTGCGGGTCGCGTCCGGGCGTAGCCCGGCCCTGCTCGATTACCAGGTGATGATCGGTGCGGTACAGGCCATCGCTCGCCAGCGAGGCGATGTTCTTGTCGGCCGTGCGCACCTCAGTCGAACCCTTCACCTCTACCACAGCGCCCGTGGGATAGTTCGCCAGTTCGTCGCGGGCGTTCAGTGCAACGTAGTGGGCCTTACCGTCCGTGCCGTCGATGATCAGATAGCCTCGGTCGTGCAACTCATCGGCAAGCCCCTTCGCGGCCACGCGGCCGATGAGGCTGCGACCATCGTCGCCCGGCTCGAACACCGCCAGCTCACGCGGCTGGCCGCTCATGGCCCGCTGCATCGTTCGGATGATGTCGCCACGCTCACCCAGGGCACGCAAGGTCTTCTCGGCATCGGCATGAATGGCCCAGGTGCCGGGCTGCACCTCGTCGGCTAGGCCCAGGCGCTGCAAGCGTTGCAGGCGGCCGATCAGCAGCAGGCGCTGGCGTTGCAACCTCGGCTCGTTGAGCCGTTCGACATGCACCCGGCCATCCTCGCCGGTCTCGCGCTGCAAGGTGCGATCCAGGCTCGTCCACCGCTCCTGTTCCACCTCGCGCCTCAAGGTCTGCTGAATCTCCAGTTCGGTGCGCGGCCCCAGCCACTCGGTCGCCAGCTCGGCGGCGCGATGGCGGAAGCCGTGGGCGATGTAGTCACCCGCGATGATGAGGTCTTTGCCGGTGTCGTCGCGCCCGCGCACGATCAGGTGGGTGTGCGGGTTGTCGGTGTTCCAGTGATCCACCGCCACCCAATCCAGCCGCGTGCCCAGGTCGGCTTCCATGCGGCTCACCAGATGCCGGGTGTAGGTGCGCAGGTCGTCCAGCTCGGCCCCGTCCTCGGGCGAGACGATGAAGCGGAAATGGTGCCGGTCGTCGGCGCAGCGTTCCTTGAAGGCGTCCAGATCGGCTTCGTCGGCCTGTGGCCCGTAGCCCCGGCCCGGTTCGCCATCGCGACCCGCGCCGTCGCGCTCGATGTAGCGCAGGTGCTTGGCGAGCGATTGCGGGCTGGCCCGCTGGTGATTGACCAGCAAGGTCTTGATGGTCACGCGCCGCGACATGGGCATTAGCTTCGCCCCGGCGAAGCGCGCCGCCGTGTGGCCACGTCCGAGCCGAGAGCCGGGCCGCTGGCCGGTGCCAGCCGCGCCAGGACGGCGTACTGCCGACTTGCCGCTGCTGGCTTTGCCGGCCTGCTTGAGCACCTTGGAAACGAAGCTCTGCCCCTGGCCCTTGCCCCGGTTCTTCGGGGCGCTGGGGCGCACGCGAAAGTCGTCGTCGCGGCTGTCGGTCATGGCTGCGCTCCCCGCAAGCTTGGGCGTGTCCTGTCGTGCGAAGCACGCGGACATGCCAGCATTGGCGCGACCCTCGCGCCAAACGCGGCACGGTGGCGAAGCCGCTCCGTGCCGCGTTCCCCCCATGTGCTGACTGGCTTTCGACGCGGCCAGGTGCCGCGTCCTTTTGTCTTGCCTTCCGCCTTTGCCCTTCGCTGTCGCTCCAGGCAACGGCGGCCCGGCGGCGCTGCTGCGTGAACAGACAGCGCGCCGGCGAAAGCGCCAATGGCCGCAGGCCGGGCGCGTTCGAGGCAAGACGCCTGAACGTTGGACGGCTGCGCCGGATGCTGCGCGACGTGCGGTGCGAATGCACCGGCACGACAGGCGCAGCGACACTGAAGCAGCCAGCAGAACGACATGCCCGATGGCACGTCAGAGCGCAGCGAATCGGCGGCCATCATGGGCGTATCTCCGGCCACACCGGATGCGCAACGCCGATCACGGCGGATGCGCTGACCGGGCCGAAATAGCGGCTGTCGAACGATGCTGGATTCGTCACGCTCAACAGGAGCAGTTCGCCCGGTTCAAGGCGGCGGCAAAGCTGCAAGGACGGCAGCGCCCGGCCCAGCCGGTCGGCGGGCAGTACGGCGGCCGAAGGCACGCCGTCGATGCGTACCTGACCGGCGACGATGCAGACGTGTTGCGGCGCGACCGCGCCCACACGTTTGAGCAGCGGAACGCGCGTCGGCAGGTAGCCGCGCTGCGCAGCGAGCGCGGCAGCCGTGGCCGGAAGCGGCACCAGCACGATGCTGTCCACGGACAACGGACGTGGCAGCGAGGCGGTGCGCGGGTCGAACGGGTCAATGCGATACCAGCCGACCGCCACGCTGTCGGACGGGTTGTAGGTCAGACGCGGCAGCGGCGACACGAAAGCCGCCCAGGCCAGCGCAGCGAAGCCGATGGCGGCCAGTGTCGCCAGCACGATGCGAGCGCGCAGGCGTGAGCGAGGACGCGGCGCCACGTCGGGCGCGTTGGGTGTGGTGGTCGGGGCGGTCATGGCAGCACCTTCCCGGCCAGCCAGGCGGTATGCCGCTCGGTGGTGTATTCGGGCAGCGCAAGGCGAGCCGCAAGACGGTTGCCCAGCGTGCGCCAGTACGCCGGCGACACGTCGATGGCAGCGATGCCCAGCGCCTCGATGCCGTCGATGCGCTCCAGCACGGCGCGCACGTTGGCATCGCCTTCGGTGTGTAGGAGCAAGCGCGCGCCCGGCTGAACACCGGGGATGCGCTGCGCCGCGTCCAGCGGTGTGCAAGCCTGCATCACCATGAGTTGCCAGCGGATCGTGCCGTAGTCGTTGGCCTGCCAGCGGATGCGGCAGAGCATCGCGCCCGGCAGGAACACCGCGCAGCGCCGCCAGCGGTCGAGCTGAAGCGTGCGCGCCGGTTCGCCGAAGCGCAGGTAGAGCTTGAAGCGATGTTCGAGGTAGGCCAGCGAAACGCGCGTCAGCGGCACATTGCCGGCCTGTCCGGCGAGTGCCGAAAGCGCAGGCAGCGGCGCAGCCGGTGCCGCGTTCGCGGCAGGCCAAGCGAATGCGTTCATGGTGTGTTCTCCGGCGGAAACTCCCGCTCCAGCAGGCCGCGCAGCAGGTCGGCCACGGTCACGCCTTGCGTGAAGGCCGACACCTTGATGCGCGCCCGCATGGCGGGCGTGATGTCGAGCGTGAGGCGGGCCGTGTAGAGGTCGCCTTTGCCCAGCGCGTCGGCATCGCCCTGACGAATCCACGCCTCGGCGTGCGGATTCGCGGGCGGACGTGCGCCGATGCCGACGCGCTTGCCCGTGCGTTTGCTGTTGGGTGGCTGCTGCGCTGTCATGTCGGCCACCGCAGCAGTTCGTCCACCAGGGCGGTGATTTCGCGGGCGGCGGCACTGTCGGGCGCTGTCTCGCGTGCGAGCCGGCCAGCGGCCACGCTGTCGGCGAAGACGATGCGCTGATGCACCTCCGAGCGCAGCGCGGGCAGCGGCTGTTCGGCGAGCGATTGCCGCGCCTCGCGCCCGATGATGGTGGTGCTGACGCGCCGGTTGATGACGAAGGCCGCGCGGAGCAGCGGCCGGAACACCTGCGCCTCGCGGATCAGCGAAACCATTTCCGAGCTGGCCCAGAGGTCGTAGGGGCTGGGCTGCACCGGGATCAGCACGCGCTCGGCCGCCAGCAGCGCGGAGCGCGCCAAGGCGGCGATGCGCGGCGGCCCGTCGATGATGACGTGATCGGCCCGCCTGGCGAGTTCTGGCGCTTCCTGATGCAGCGTTTCGCGTGCGAGGCCCACGGCGCTGAACAGCCGTGGCAAGCCTTGCTGGCTTCTGCGCTGCGTCCAGTCCAGGGATGAACCCTGCGGGTCGGCATCGAGCAGGACGACATGCTGGCCGCGCATCGCCAGTTCGCCCGCGATGTGCGTGGCGAGCGTGGTCTTGCCGACACCGCCTTTCTGGTTGAGCAGAGCGAGGATCATGGCGCGGCCCTCCCTGCTGGAAAGCCGGGCTTTACCTGCCGTGCAAAACGCTGTTCGCCGTGCCGTTTCTCGGTTGTCCACCGAAACGGCGCGCTTCTACTAAAAGTTATGTATTTCTTGTTAGGGAAGTTAGAGGGGCCGCAAACCCGCGCCGTTATTGGCTTTCCGGCGTTTTCGTACTCCTGATAGCACGATAGGCGTACTCCCGATAGCACGATACCCGGTACTCCTGATAGCACGAGGCCGTCCACACCTTTTCCACGAGTTATCCCCGTGCCGTGTGCAGCACGGGCCGGAAGGTCAGCAGTTCTTGTCCGTCGTCCGGCATTCGCTCGATGCCCAGGACGTAGCCGGGCAGCGACTGCCGCGCCACCAGGACGCGCAGGTCGTAAGCGAAGTCGGAGAAGCGCGCAGCGCTGCCCGACTTGCGGTGCAGGTGCCGGAAGTCGAATTGCCAGCCGCCCGGCTGCTTGCCGCCGTGCTTGCGCACCAGGCGGTACAGCCAGCGCTCGATCCCGCCCTTCAAGCGGAAATAGGCTGGGTCGATGGTCAGCACCAAGGCGGCATCGAGCACGCCCGCATAGAACCAGTCCGGCAGGATCAGTTCGATGCCCAGCGGCACGCCGCTGGCATCGGCCAGTTCCTTCCACTCGTTGATCCACGAGAAGCGATGCAATCGCCTTCCCGTGGTTTCGCGGATGGACGTGGCCACCGTGGTCGATTGCAGCCGGTCGAGCGCGGCTTTCAGGCGCAGGTAGTCGTTGAGAGACGTGCCGCGCCCGATGAAGCGCAGGATCTCGTAGGGAGTGGCGCGTATCCAGCGCGACGGGCGCAAGCCCGCGTCGCGCGCCTCCACGATCTGCGAGGCGGCCCAAATCAGCAGGTCGGCATCCCATATCGTTGCGATGCCGTGCTCCTGCGTACCCTCCACGCGGATGGTGATGCCGCCGGCGCGGAAGTCGATCGGCGCGGTACGCCGCGACTTCGCCAGCGAGAAGAACGGAAAGGCCATCAAGTCCTGGCTGTCGCGGGGTGCCATGTCGCCCGGCAGCGCGCGGAACAGGTCGAGCTGTTCGCGCTGCAAGGCTTGCCCTGGCGGGCTGGACATGGCGACGGCCACCCACGCGCCAGCGATCAGCGGCCATCACGGTAATCGCCCGCGTGGCGTTCGGCATATTCCGGGTCGGAAGTCGCCTCGTAGCTGCGCTGGTCGGCCCAGGCATCGAGGTCGGACACCGCGTACATGACGCGGCGGCCGAACTTGCGGAACTTCGGGCCGCCGCCGATCACGCGCTGTTTCTCCAGCGTGCGTGGCGACAGGCGCAGGTACTCGGCGGCTTCGTCGTTGGTCAGGTAGCGTTGGGGCTGCGCAGGCGCAGCGACAGCAGCGGCGGCAGGCCGCAAGGGAGCGGGTCGCATGGGATGTACCTCCATCAAGCCCGGCCACACCACGCGGCCGGTTAGAGGCACTTTCAAGAAAGCGAGGCTGCTTGCTAAGGGACGATCTACGGGGGACGCGAAACGTCCCCCCCTACTGCAACGGCGGCGGAAGCTGTGCCAGGCGGCGATAGCCGCCACGCATCAGCGCATCGCCACGACGTACCAGCCGCCGCACGCGGGCACGTAAGGCGCTGTCCTTGTGCCAGTCGGCGGCGACGGCATCGGCGCCGAACAGCCCTTCGGCCACTTCGCGCAATGACGCGCCCGCCAGGGTCGCGTCGAGCGTCTGCAAGGTGTGCAGTTCCAGCACCGCGGCCGTCGTGGGCCTGGAACGGGCCGCCGCCGCAGGCGTGGCAACCGTGGCCACGGCCAATGCGTCCAGCTCGGACGCGAGCGTGCGATAGCGCGCGCAGGGCGTGGCGCAGGCGCGGGTGGCGTAGAGGTAGGCCATGCCGTCTTCCAGGCCCGGCGCGAGCGCGAGCCGCAGGCAGCAGCCGGGCCAATGCGACACCAGCACCAGGCGCTTGCCGTCGTGGATCAGTTGCTTGCGGCCAGGGACGCGCCAGAACTCGAAGGCATGGGCTTCGGGTGGCGGGTCATCGTCCGGGTAAACCTGCACGACGGCATCGTGATCGGGAAACCAGGCCGGATGCGCGTCGCGCGCATCCAGGGCTGGGTCTTCCAGCAGGCGCAGGCCCCACGCCTGCGCCGTGTCCGGCCGGCGGCGGCGGCGCAGCCAGTCGCGGCGGTAGTCGGGATTTCGGCGCAGGTATTCCCACGCCAGCGCAGGGCCGTCAAGGTGCAGAACGTAGAGATAGGCCGCTGTCGGATACCAGTGTTCGGCGCTGCGATCAGTCATGGCGAAACCTCCCTCTGTTTGGGATGCGTCGCCACGATTTCCGCGATGCGGGAACTATCGAAATGCCATCAGGTCGTCATCAAAATTGGTTAGGCTGTAACTGTCGGTGTCAAGACCATTTGGCTCTGCGTGTTGCGGAAATCGTCTGAATGCGACGGCTACGCCTTCAGGAAAATGACGCGCAGCACCGAACACCGTGCCGCAGCCCGCGCCCAAGATCAGGACTGTTTTCAACAGGATCGCACCACTTCGGTGCAAGAATGCGGATTCAGACCTGCACGGTCTTGATCAAGATTGAAATAGTCACGATGCGCCCCGGCTGGCTAGGCCGCGCTGGTTTTCATCAGTCCGTGATCGCGCCGTTCTCCTGCGCCAGCCGGACGTACTCCGATAACGGGCGCACCGCCTGGAAATACCGATCCCGCCGCACCGGCAGCTTGCGCGGCCCGACGATGCCCGCCAGGTCGGACAGCTTGACCATCCCGAGCTCAGGCATACCGATACCGAGGTCGATCAGGCCGTAGGCCGTGTCGCCATCCGCCGGGTCGAGCGACACCAGCAGCCAGGTCACATGCGCGTCCGGGGTGAACAAGCGCACCACGGGCAGCGGGTCGAGCCGCTGACCAGCGGCGAGCGCCGCGCCGTGGGCCAGCAGCCGGGCGCGTTCATCAGCGGTGACAAGCGGCAGGGTCATGGGCAGCTTCTCCACGAAACCGACGATGCGCGAATGCGCTTTGGTGCCGAAGCGCAGAACTGCCGAAACGCATCCGTGCATTCGTGTGGAAGCACCGATGTGCAAGCCATCGCATCCGTAGAAGAACAGAAGCGCCGAAGCGGAATTGTCGGAAGCCGGAAAGACACGGATGCGATTCCCCGGTTCTGTCGGAATCCGCATCTGCGGATTTCCGTAAAAGCACGAAAGCGGGCCTTTCAGCCATGAATGAACACTATAGATTGTAGCCCTATAGGGCGCAATGGGCTGTCATCTTGGTTTTTATGGGGAAACCAAGTTAGTGACAGCGAAACACTCATTGGCAACGGCAATACGGACAGTCAGGAAGGCGCGAGGCTTGAGCCAGGAAGCGTTCTCCGACGTGTCCAGCCGCACCTATATGAGTACGCTGGAGCGCGACTTGAAAAGTCCGACCCTGCACAAGCTGACCGAGCTGTGCGAGGTCATGGAAGTGCATCCGCTGACGCTGTTGACGCTGGCCTACGCCGGCGACGACACGCACAAGGCCGACGAACTGCTGGCGCGGGTGCGCCAGGAGTTCGAGGCCGTGCTGAAAGAGCGCGACGCGCCCTAGCGCGTCTGAATGCCCGCAAGCGGAGCGCGCAGCGCCGCCAGGCGCGAAGGCGTGAGGGATTGAAGCCGAATGGACATGACGCCATTGGCGGCATGGGGCGCAGCCCGAAAGCCCGGCGGCGCAATGCGCCGACACGCCATGCTGTTCCTACTGCCACGGGCTTCGAGCCATTCGACCATCACCAATGCAATGCTGGCCTTGGACATGCGGGACATGGGGCAACTGCCGAAACCCTGTGCGTGCGATGCTGCGATCAGCAGCACCGCGCCCCGCCGCAATGGGCGGGGCGCGGTGGGCGGCCGTCAGGCCGCCTTGGGCTTGCTGCGCGACCAGATGAGGTCGTGCGTGTCATTCTCGCCTTCGATCAGGCGGGCATAGACCGTCGCCGGGAATGAAGGATCGTCGATGGCCACCGACAGGTAATCCCGCCCGGCCTCGCTGGTTTTCTTCCACGCCGCGCCGAAGTCGTGGCCGGCCGCTTGCAGGCGGAAGTCCGGGGCGCTTTCGTTCTCGCCCTTGTCGTTGGGAACCAGCTTGACCTTGAAGTTGAGGGTCAGGGTGCGGAGCTGGCCGGTGAAGCCGTCTTTCTCTGCGGTGAAGGTGCCGATGTTAGCCATGATGATTTCTCCTTTCGGGTTGAACAAGGTCGCGCCAGTGCGTCCTTGTTGTGATCCGTCCGGCGGGGGATGGGCTGGCCGCACCGCGCAGCGGTCGCAACACCGTGGAGAACCTGGAAGCGAAAAGAATTTGTCCCGCGAGGAATGCGCGCAGCGCAGGGGGAATTGTTTTCGCTGGAAGGTTGCGGCCATGAAGCCCAGCCACCGCCAGGATTCACAACAACACAAGGACGTACTGGCCGCCCGCTCCCGAATGGAGGCATGGCCGACTCGGCATCCCCGCGCGACGGCTTCACCGGCCTGCGCCCTGACACGGGCAAGGACAATGCCCAGCGACAAGGTGAAAGCGTTCCTACCGCTGCTTGCGGCCCTTTGCGTGAGGCGTGGCGTGGAAGCTCCATTGCAAGGCCGGGCGGCGTGTCGGTGAACCGTCCTTCGTGACGTACAGGCGACGAACCGCCAGCGTCGAGGACGGCACGCTTTCGTGCAACCTGCGGCAGCAAGCCGGGGCGTAGCCCCACACGCCCGTCCATTGCGGTGGGGCGCGTTCGGAATGTCGTCGGCGCTGTGCGCCGACGCACTTATGGGCTTCGAGGGTTTCCCGCGCACAAGGTCACTTGTGCGCCGCCCCTTCGCCGTCCGCCCGAAGGCGGCGAAGGGGCGTTCTGGCTTTGGGCTTGGAAACCGGGCGCGGCCACCGCCGCGCCCGGATTTTTGACCATCGGCACCAGGGCGGAACGGCCTGGGGCCGATGCTGATGGAACAGCGAAGCGCCCCGGCCGAAACCGGGGCGCTCGGTGGTGGTGAAGGTCAGGCGGCGAGTGCGTGGGCCTGCTGCTCGTCGTCGTTGTCGATGGCTTCCGGCTCGTCGTTCGTCACCGCCTGCGGCGCATCCTGCGCCGTGGTGTCGTCGGTGCCTTCGGCCTTGAAGATGGCAGGCATCCAGCCGGTGCCATCGGCCAGCCGCTCGGCTTCGCTGGCAATGTCGGCCTTCTTCAACTTCGCCAGCCGGGTGACGTGCGCCGGGGCGTACTGCTCCACGGCTTCCAGAATCGCGGCCTTCGGCACATGCCGGAAATAACCCTCATTGGTGGGCTTCCACCATGCGGCCATGTCCAAGCCGACAGCCTGCGCCAGTTCCGCGCCCGGTTGCTGCGGCGTGGCGCGGGGTGTCACCACGTCCACCGTGACGGCCACGGATATCGCCAGCAGCCGCACCAGTTCATCTTGCGACTTCGCTAGCAGCACGGCGAACAGTTCGGCGCTGTCCTCCGGCAAGCCTTCGCCTGCTACCTGCTGCAACTCGCGCAGCGCCACGGCGGCGGGCGAATCCGGTATATCCGGGGCGATGCCTTCCAGCCGGTCTTGCGCTTTCAGGCTCACGCCCAGCGGCAAGTCGTGGCCGTAGTGGCTGCCCTGCAAGACGGTCTGCACCATGCCATGCACCAGCGCGGCCAGCGCCACTTGCGGATGCCGGGCGACTTCGATTTGCAGCGCGGCGGTGCGGTGGGCGCTCAACCGCTGCGCCAGCTTGTCGGACATGGCGGCGGTCTTGGGCTGCTCGTCGTCCTCGCCTTCGTCGTCGTTCCCGGCTTCGCTTTCGCTGCCGAAACCTTGGCGCAGGCGTTCCAGTGTGCGCAGCGCCTTGGCCTCGGCCTCGCGCATCAACCCGCGATGAATCACTGCCTGCCCGTTGCGGTCGATGGTGACGATGGCACCGGCTGCGGCCTTCACGGTCGTGCCGTAGTCCTGCAAGCCATCTTCCAGCGCCTGCAACTGCTCGCCCACGGCTTCGCCTTCTTCCTGCAAGGCATCGGCCTTTTCCTCGTCCTCGGTATCAAGCGCGTCATCCACGGCGGCGGCCAGTTCGTGCATCTTGGTTTGCAGCTTCTCGATGCGCTGCGCTTCGCGCTTGTTCGGTTCGCGGCGCTCCCTCGGCGCACGCTGGAAGGCGTGCAGGTCGGCATGGGTCACGGCGGGGGTGGCATCCACCCACGCCCAGCCTTCGTCCTTCACCTCGGCGGCGATACCTGCCAGCTTGTCTTGCGCCAGCCGTTCCAGCAGCGCGGCATCGGTCAGATACACGCCCGCGTCACCTTCCGCGAACAGGTCACGGCGCACACCACCGCCTGCGGCTCCGTAGGTATCCAGCCCCACGAAACGCACCAGCGGATGCCGGTATGCGTCAATCTCGCGCTCGGTGAGGCGGTCGCGCAATTGGGAAGGGTTGCGCTGCCACGTCGGCGCGTCGTAGAACGCGGTTTCCTGCGCGGCGTGGTCGTCGGTGATGGCAAGGGCCATCAACTGATCGAGCGTCACGGCTTCGGCGCGGTAGTCGGCCAGCAGCCGGGGCGAGACGTTCGCCAGCTTCAAGCGGCGCTGCACCACCAGCGGCGTGACGCTGAAATCGGCGGCTATGTCCTCGATGGGTCGGCCTTCGGCCACCAGCGCGGCGAATGCCTCGAACTGGTCGGCGGGGTGCATGGCTTCGCGCTGCACGTTCTCGGTGAGGCTGGCCGTGCGGGCGGTGCCATCGGCCACCAACAGGCAAGGCACTTCCCATTCCTTGCTGATGCGGCGCTTCTTCGCCAGCAGCTTCAACGCGGCCAGCCTGCGGCCACCGGCCACGACTTCGTAATGCTCGCCATCGGCGGCGGCAATGACGATGAGGTTTTGCAGCAGGCCGACACGCTGAATGCTCGCGGCGAGTTCGGGAATGGACATGCGCGGGGTCTTGCGCACGTTGCGGCCAGCAGGACGCGACACCAGCCGCGACAGCGGAACCAAAATCAGGTTCTTGGTCGGGTCGGCGGCTTCCAGCGGGATAGCGGCGGCGGTGTTGAGGGCGCGGGCTTCGGTTTGGGTAATGGCGTTCATGGTGATAACTCCTATCGGTTCAGGGATGCAGCAGCGAAGAAAGCGGCAAGGGCTGCTGCCTGCCCCTGCCGCGTGGGGAATCAGGCCTTCAACTGGCGCAGGCCATCGGCCAACATCCAGAGGGCGCGATTGAGGCGCACATCGGAATCAATGCCCTGCACGGGGCGGGTCTGCTGGCGGCGTCCGTTGGCGCTGCGGCCATGCAATCCGCCTTTGGTCAGGTTTTCTTGGGTGCGGTTGAACACGCTCCACAAGTCCGGGCGGCGGTCGTCGAACCGGCGCGGCATCAGGATTTGGCTTTCCGTGATGGGCGCGGGCTTGTTATCGGTGGGGTCGTACTTGAGGGCCAGCGCGGAACGGGCGAACACTTCGGCTTCGCCTTCGTCCAGCGTGATAGCGCGCATCAGGTCGCGGGATTCCTTCACGCGTTCGAAGCCGCTCAACACCTCGAAAGCGCCTTCGATGACAGAACCGGCCACGTCGCCCTTGTGCGGCACGCGCACATCGGCCACGGTATCGCCGCACACAAGGCCATTGCTGCAAACGAACCGGAACATTCCGGCCAGCATCTGATAGCTGCTGGTGCCGTCGTGCGAGTTCAGCAGCACGATTTCATTGGCTTCCGCGCCGTTGATCTGACTGGCATGGCGCAGGCGAATCATGTGTTTGGTGTAGTCGCGGCGGTCGTCGTGCCGCACGCGGGTTTGCGCTGCCATGAAGGGTTCAAACCCTTCCTTGCGCAGTTCCGCCAGCACGGCGGCGGTGGGAATGTAGGCGTACCGTTCGGAGCGGCTATCGTGCGGGGCCTCCGCGAAGATGGACGGGGCTACGCGGCGGATTTGGTCGTCGGACAGCGGGTAGTCACTGCGCAGCGTCGGGGAATGGGAAGCGAATCGAGATGCGAGTTGCATGGTTTTCTCCAATGAGTTGCTGTGGTTTCAAAGCTGACCGGATTCCAAGATTCGGAGCCCGTTGTGGCTTCGGTTGGTTCGGCGCAGAGACCTGGGCCGGTCCTGTTTGCCGCCGTCTTTCCTGAGTTCATCGCCCGCGAAAAACCGGGCCAGCGAGGGACTGGCCGTCAAGGGAGAAGCGCAGGGTTGGTGCGGCCCGCAGCGCAGCGAGGACTCGGCCCTGCGCGCCTTGACGGCCAGGCACCGCGGGCTACGGTCGCGGGAAAAAGCGATGAACTTGGGGAAAGACGAACAGCGGCCAATGGGCCAGGGGGTGCGCTGAAACCAACGCCGCGCGGCGAGCGCCCCTGCGTGCCAGCGGCACGCCTAGCTGGATGGCTGTTGGTCGATCAGGTGCAACCTGTTCGGTGCATGCGAGGGGCGCCAAGCAAGGCGCGGCGGGGATGGGCTGTCCAGCCGATCCCCTGGAGGGCAAGCGCCGCGCGCAGGCCAGGAGCGAAGAGACGGCCGGAGGCATCAGGGATCAAAGCCGCATGGCCGCGACTCGGCACGAGGCGCGGGGCAACGCCCGCGAGCCCGACGGCGGCACGCCGGGATGCTCTACTGTTCACAACAAAATGTAAGTGACGCAATAGTACTTATGAGCCACAATGTAGCTACATCTATTGTGAGCGCAACAATGGCAAGTAACGACGTCGTTCGTGCCCGGATTGACGGGCAGATTAAAGAAGCCGCAACTGTTGTTCTGGCTGAAATGGGGTTATCAATTTCGGATGCGATTCGGATGCTGCTGACCCGAATCGCGGCAGATAAGGCACTCCCCTTTGACATCAATCGTGTGTCGTCCGATTCTGATCGGAAGGCACCATAAGGTTGCGCTGAGGCAAGGCCCGCAAATCGTTTCTCTGAACAGTAGGGATCAAGAATAGTTCATGGCATCTATCAGACCTTCAGCATTCAATCAACGTGAGCGTTTGGACGGCGGCCCCTTCCTTGTCATTGAAGCAGCCGAACCGGAAGAGGAAGGCATTAACGTTTTCTTCACTGATATTCCCGCAGCGGAGCGCAAGCCGGATTCGCCAATAGCGAGACTGCTCAATGTGTGTCCAGACAGATTGACCATTTGGCCTCTTAATATTCGAGAAGATCGCGACGATTACCTGCAACCTAAATACGGCACCCTTGAACGCATCGTCGTCGCTCGGCCTGTTATCGAGCCCTACATACTGCCAGAGACTACTGACGATGTCGTTGGGCTTCTTGAGCAGTTGCCGGATGGGTTTGCCAAAGATTTTCGATTCGGTTTGGGGCTTCTGTGGGAATATCGGCAAATTTGCGAAACAGCCGCCAGCTTAGAAAACGTAAGCATACTCATTGTCCACAAAGGAAATGACGCGAAAATTGATTCGCCATTCTTTATTCTCGGAATAAGAAGATTTCATGAATTAAGAAAAGAATTAAATCGCATAGCCTCTCGCCACCAGAGAGACGCGCGCAAGGACAAGCAATTTCATGTCTACCAGACCTTATTACATGCTGCCGATTCAGCACAATTTCCCGCTCTAAAGAAGAGCGTAAGACCTGATGCACTAACGGAAATGACCGATGGTGGGCGGCAGCATGTGACGCTTTCCAAGCGTGATCGGCGCGCCGCTGTTCGCATGGTTCAAGACAATATAGAAGCACTGGCGGAATCTGAGCCGCGCTCGCTGCTGGCATTAAAGAATGATATTGAGCTCATCACACTGAATCAACTGATTGAGCGATACCAGGAAATGCTTGGAAAAGGACTGACGGAAAGCAAGTGGCAAAGCTTCTTTCTGGAAAATCCTTTCATACTTAGTCTTGCATTTGCCGTTCCAGCCATGCTGGTTCAGGGGCAAGCTTATGCAGGTGGCAAGCGACTTAACGGGTCCGGCGGAAAATTTTCAGATTTTCTATACGCATCCGCTTCCACGGGCAATCTTGGCCTCATTGAGATAAAAAAGCCGCAAACCGAACTGCTAGGAAAATCTCCCTATCGTGGAGATGATGTTTTTGGCCCATCGACAGAATTGGGTGGAGCGATTGCTCAAATTCTAGATCAGCGTTTCAAATTGCAGAGTGAACTACCCGTCATAAAAAATAACATGAACCGATACGACCTCCACAGCTATGCGGTTCGCTGCATAGTTGTCGCTGGCATGACGCCACAAGAGCATCAGCAAAGAAAGTCATTCGAGCTCGTTCGAAATGCGTTCGCAGAGATCGTGATCGTGACTTTCGATGAACTACTTGCAAGGCTAACCGAGATTAAAAATGCGCTCCAACCGATTCCTACCTTAGACACGGTGCCGTTCTAAAACCAACTGACAGTTGGCCATTCCGTAGTTGGGATCAATGGCTGCAGTGTTCAACCAATCCATCGGCCGATCGGCATGTGGATTTCAACAACAAGATTGAATCAAATGCATATATCCAAGCTCAGCCTGGTCAACTACCGGAACTTTCCCAACACGAAGCTGCTGTTCCAGAAGGGTATCAACACTGTCATCGGCGAAAATGGATCTGGCAAAACCAATCTCTTTCGCGCAATCAGATTGCTGCTTGATGACAACATGATTCGCTCTGCCTACCGGCTGGAGCATACCGACTTTCATCGCGGCCTAGGGCGCTGGCAGGGACATTGGATCATCATCAGTCTTGAGTTTGAGGAAATCTCTGCGGATGAATCAGTGCAGGCGCTCTTCCGACATGGGACGGGCGTAATTGAGGAAGAGGCGAACGGCAAGGCCACTTACAACCTGATCTTTCGTCCGAAGAAGGAAATCAGGCTGCGACTTTCTCAATTGAACGATGGTGATCAGGCAGGCCTCGACGCTATCCTGAACCCGGTCACCATCGACGACTATGAAACGATTTTCACAGGTCGGAGTGAAGCCGACTTCAACGACGAGGCCTTCTATAAGGATGTGGTCGGCGACTTCGCGAATGTTCGATTCAATGAAGAGGTTGAATTTCGTGTTATCGGCGCGAAGATTCCGAACGTGCTGTCCGTCTCCAAAGAAATTTCGTTCACTTTCGTCCAGGCGCTACGGGACGTCGTCTCCGAATTTCACAACAACCGGACAAATCCGCTCTTTTCGCTTCTGAAGGGCAAGAGCGGCGATATCGACCCCGTGGCGTTCCAGGCTATCACCGACGGGGTAAAGGCATTGAATGACTCCATCGAAGCGTTGCCAGACGTGCAGGTCGTCCGGACGGATATCAGAGACACCATCAAGGATGCGGCGGGTGAGGCGTATTCGCCGTCTTCTCTTTCTATCAAGTCGGATCTGCCAGACGAAGCTGACAAGTTGTTCCAGTCGCTCAAGCTGTTCGTTGGCGAATCGGGGGAGAGCCACGAAGGACCGATCCACGAGCTGAGCCTTGGTGGAGCAAACCTGATATTCCTCACGTTGAAACTGCTTGAATTCAAGTATCAAAAGGCTAAACAGTCGATCGCCAACTTTCTGCTTATCGAAGAGCCGGAAGCTCACATTCACACACATATCCAGAAAACACTGTTCGACAAGCTCAAATACGACGACACACAGATCATTTATTCGACCCATTCGACGCACATCTCTGAGGTCAGCAATGTTCAGAACGTGAACATCCTCGGCAGAGAAGGTGATCGTTGCGAGGCATACCAGCCTGCAATTGGCCTAAACCCAGAAGAGATCGGCAACATTCAACGCTACCTGGATGCTGTCCGTAGCAACTTGTTGTTTGCCAAGAGCGTCCTCTTAGTGGAGGGCGATGCAGAAGAAATTCTCGTTCCGATCCTGATCAAGAACGTGCTAGGCGTCAGCCTTGATGAACTCGGCATCAGTTTAATTAATATCCGCAGCACTGGATTTCAGAACGTCGCGGTTCTTTTCGATGATGCCCGAATCCGGAAGCGGTGCAGCATCGTCACCGACCTTGACAAGTCCATCATTGACACAACGCCGGCGGCGGGAGACTCCGAAGGGCTGCTCCGGCGCAAGGGCAAGTATCAGGCATCCCAGGAAAAAGGGGTCGCCAGGAAAGCGTTATTGGAAGACACCTTCAAAGATAACGGGTGGGTTTCTCCATTCTTTGCCCCCCATACCTTCGAGGTCGACTTCATTGCCGCCGGCAATGCGCGTAAGGTGGTCGGCATCCTTCCTGATGTCTACAAGGATGCACCAACCATCGCGACGGCCAAGGCGGAGCTCGAATCAGCGGACATCGCGTTGTTCGGTCAGCGCGCATTGACCATGGCGGACAACTACGGCAAGGGATGGTTTGCCATCTTGCTGGGAAAGAAGATCGATCCGCAGACCGCCATTCCGAAGTACATCTTGGACGCCATCGCTTTTGCGCATCCGGTGGTCACTAAGGAAGTCTGGTTTAACGTGCTGAGCTACCGCGTGAACTACATCGATGCAGAAGATATCTTCACTGCGTCTGCCGTATTCGACGACTTTAGGGCCAAGCTGCTGGCCTTCCGAAATGGAGACATCGACTTCGTCGGCATCCGAAACGAGATGCTTGCCACGTTCCCAGATGATCGCATCAACGATGTACTCGCGGTGTTCTGATCATGTTCATGTGGAACAAAGATGATCTGAATCCCGAGCAGGAAGCAGCCATTCTGAAGCCAGGGAGCGTCTTTCTCATCGCTTGCCCGGGCAGCGGGAAAACGCGCACGCTCACCTACAAAATCGCCTATGAGTTGTCCAGGCTGAAATCGAACAAGCAGTTTGTCGTTGCCATCACTTATACGCACCGTGCCGCCGACGAAATCCACGAGCGCATTGAGAGCCTTGGGGTGGATACATCCCGATTATGGATAGGAACGATACATTCGTTCTGTCTTGAATGGATATTGAAACCGTACGGCATCTATCACGAAGCGTTGGATCGAGGCTTCCGTGTGATCGATCAGCATGAGCGCGAGAAAATCCTGGAGGCATTGTGCAAGCCTTACCAGAAGCCAAAAATAACATTCTGGGATTGTGAGTTTTATTACACCGAAACTGGATATGTGCTCTCCTGCCCACAAGATTGGAAGCATTCGGGTCTTCACGTCATATTGGGCAAGTATTTTGAGATTCTGCACGAAAGTCGGCAGCTAGACTTTGAGCTCATTCTTTACTATGCGTACCAACTGATCGCACGTCATCCTGCGATCAGCACTCTTCTGGCACAGTTGTTCTCTTTCGTGCTGATCGACGAGTATCAGGACACCAAACGAATTCAGTATTCGATCATCACCGCCATTCTGAAAGCTGGTCAAGGTGCGACCAAGGCCTTTATTGTCGGAGATCCTAACCAGGCGATTTATCAATCGCTTGGCGGATATCCGATTGCCTTCGAGGATTTCAAGGCGATGGCCAATATCGATTTGGACGAACTCGAACTGTCGCGGAACTACCGTTCTTCTGAGCGCATCATTGAGTACTTCGGAAACTACAACGTTCACAACACACGCATCGAAGCCGCATCCGAGGACAAGGCGTACCCAAGCCTTATTTCATTCGACGACACAGTGAGCAAAAATGATCTGGACGCTGAGCTCATCCGGCTCATCCGTTTCAACATTGAGACTATGGGCATCTCACCTCACGAGGTGTGCATTCTCGCGCCACAGTGGACGCATCTTGCAAGCATGACACGTCGTTTGGTCGCCAGCATGCCGGAGTACTCATTCGATGGCCCCGGTATGGTTCCCTTTGCACGGGACACAGAGAATTTCTGGTACAGGCTTTCTAAGATTGCACTTACTCAGGCATCGCCGGGAATGTATGTGCGCAGACTGCGGTGGGCCGGGGAGATTCTGAATGACCTAGAGGCGGCCGGGGCTAGCGTGTCGAAGCTCACGCGGAGGTCCTTGTTGAGGGAGTGCAATGCAATTAAGATCGATGAAACAGATGGTCTTACCTACTTGAGCGCATTTTTCGAGCGTCTGTTTGCAAACTTAGCAATCGACTTTCGCCTTTTCACGCTGCTTCAAGAGCATCACGTTGCCTTCTTCGATAGTTCGCAAGCCCGGGTAAATCGATTGAAGAGTGAAGGTAGCGAATTTATAGGCGATATTGAGACATTCAGGAAGGTATTTCAGCATAGGACTGGAATCACCATCTCGACGATACACGGCGTCAAGGGAGCCGAGTTCGATGCAGTGATCGCTTATGCATTATTAGAAGATATGGTGCCGCATTTCAATGATCCGAACGGTCAAGAAAGCGCGATGAAATTGCTGTATGTCATTGGTTCGCGGGCAAGGAAGAACCTGCACCTTGTTTCGGAACGAGGTCGAGTTCGCCAGTATTCTGGCGAAGAGTATCAAGTAACTCGCAAGCTTGCCTCATGCAGTTTTGGATACGATCAAATTCCATAGAAATCACGAGTAGCGCAACCGCGCTCTCTATGGGATGCCCTACAGCTTTGTTTAGCGTTTGGCTGAATCATCTGCGCGCGGCTCGCTCTGCATGCCCTGCTGTCGCCAGCTCAACATGCAAGCGGAGCGCGCAGGCCCGGATCACAGTGTCGGGCCGTGGAGGGCTGGCGAATGCCAGTCCCGTCAGGGATGAGCGAATAGCGAACGTGGAGCAGCGCGATCCACAAAGTGGAGACGCTCAAGGTTCCGTCGCTTACTATTTGGACTACGGCGAGTTGAGTAAAAAATATGAAAAATATCTTTGAAGAAATCAATGAATTTTCTTCGGAAAAAATCGCGTTATTCAGCTTTGGGAAATTTTGCTACGTCTTTCTTAATAAAGACCCGATCTTTGTCAAGAAATTGCTTCCCCTCATCCAAACCTCTCTGGCAAATGAGAGCTTTCAGGCAGACGTAATGCGTGCTTATACGGAGGGCTGCATGAATGAAAAGGCGGCCATTCTGAAAGAATTTGAAGCCAAACGCGACCATCCAAACGCAGCCAAGTTTTATGGGCCACAGCTTGATCTAGTGGACAAGCGATTGGCTATAAAGACAATCCAGCATTTAATGGACTACTTAAATAATTATCTCAACGAGTATCCGGGATCGCTAGAAATTCTCAACAATTCCTACAAGCATATCCATGACGAAGATGGTGTTTCGTACATAAAAGAAAATTACGCAAATTATCGCATTGGCTGCATTTTTTATTCCAAGCACCAATCAATCATGGGGAGGGCTGAGATGCTGGAGCTAAAATATTCCAAGGTAGTTGAACGTGAGTACGAGAAAATTGGAATTGACATAAGAAAGGAAGATGCTCAGTTCTCTAAATATAGTCTTGTCAGCCTGAACGAGAATATTCAGATATTCAACGACAAGGATAGTCAGACAATACGCGATGAACGCATAGGGCGACACTTCTGGATAAAAGTTCCGAGGAAGCTGCTTACCTCTATCGAGGAACTCATTGAAAAAGGAATGCTGTCCGAAATAGCATTCAGGATTGATTACGTCTCCGATTATGTCCCTGCAATGGAGGAGATGGAGTTTGGCGCTCCGTTGCGATTGAAAATATCTTCCCTTCCTAGATTGTCAAAGTTCTACTCCACCGATAAATATGAGAACAATCTATGGATTCACCATGACGCAGAGAAGCTAAGTTTGACTTTTGAAGAATTGATGGAGGACTTTGAGGTGGCAGGCGACGACGTCGTAACGCAAGTCATCCATCTTGAATACAGTTCAAAAGGCGATGATTTTTTTATAACTCACTTGGATCACGAATTTATCGTATATACGTTGGATAGCTATCAAGAAAGATTGAGCAATGCCAACATCAAGGGGCATAGAAAAATAAAGACATTCAAAATAGATAACTCAATGATCCCGTTTGATATAAATATTAGCGGGGATCTTTTTCTGTTTCAGGTTCTCGATTCGTATTTAAAAAATGATGACTTGATTCGTGAATATTTTGAAAAAATTAACTGACTTTATAGTTTGAGATATTTAATTAAAACAGCGATCGGCATAGAACATGGCGCTGCTGCCCGCGATAATCATGTGATTGGGCGCTCGCGCCCACTAGCCCCAGCGCATCCTTGAGCCGCAGGCCAGTTCCTTATCGGCCTATGGCGATTCCACACTAGCATGGAGCCTCGATAGAGCAAGAGATCCGTTGCCACATGCTCGTGCTGTGGTTTGGGTGTACGTTTGGACAGATGCTGCTGTCAGGACTTCTCGCCAGGCTGCCGCTGCTCGATCTGCAACCGCGCCCGTTCGGTCGCCTGCTGCAACCGCTCCCCCAGCACCGCACGCGGCGGCAGGGTCGTCAGGTATTCGGCTACGTGGATGCCCGACTTGTCCAGCTCCAGCAACTCGATCTGCTCTGACTTCTTGCCGGTACAAAGAATGATGCCCAGCGGCGAGGCTTCCTCCGGTTCGCGTTCGTGCTTGTCGAGCCAACGCAAATAAAGCTCCATCTGCCCCTTGTATGCTGCCTTGAACTCGCCGATCTTCAACTCCACCGCCACCAGCCGCCGCAGCTTGCGGTTATAGAACAGCAGGTCCAGGTGGAAATCCTCGTCGTCGATCTGGATGCGTTTCTGCCGGGCTAGGAAAGAGAAGCCCGCGCCCAACTCCAGCAAAAAAGACTCCATTTCGCGGATGATCGCGGCTTCCAGGTCGCCTTCCTGCCAGGTATCGCGCAGGCCCAGGAAGTCGAGGATGTACGGGTCGCGCATGACCAGCGCCGGCGACATGCGCTGCGCATCGCGCATCGCCGCCAGCTCTTGCGTGATCGTCTCGTCCGGCTTCTTGGACAGCGCCGTGCGCTCGTATAGCATCGAGTCGATGCGCTCGCGTAGCGTCCGCACGCTCCAGCGTTCGGCGCTGGCCATTTGCACGTAGTAGTCCCGCTGGAGCGGGTCTTTTAGCGGCAGCAGCGCCACGAAATGCGACCAGCTCAATTGTCGTGACAGCGTCACGACAATTGGCTCGTCCGAGAAGGTGGCGGCGAACTGCACCATCCGGCGCAGGTTCTTGTCCGCGAAGCTACGTCCGTAGTCGCGGACAAGCTGCGCCGCCAGGGTCGGCAGGATTTCGTCGCCGTACCCGGCCCGCTGCCCGGCAAGCACTTCCGTATGGATGCGCTGGCCAATGCGCCAGAACAGCAATGTCAGCTCGGCATTGACCGCCGAGGCGACGCGCTGGCGCGACGCTTCGATCAGTGCCCGGATGTCGCCCAGCAGCGCGGGCGGCGCTGCTGGCGCTGAGACGGATGCCTTGCGCCGGGTCATGCGGCCACCTCCTTGGCTCCCTGCATCCCGGTGATCGTCTTACGCCGATTCGCCACCAGTTCGGCCGCCTCTCGCACCGGCTTATCCTCGGTGTGGACGTAGCGCATGAACATGACGACGGTCTTGTGCGCCGTTAGCGCCATGCCGACCTTGACCGGGATGCCCGAATTGGCAATGTCGGTCGCCGAACGGTGGCGGATGCCGTGCGTGCCCACGTGCGTAGCGCCAGCCGCCTTGAGCGCACGGCTCCAGCCACCGTAATACTCGCCCGTGGTTAGATGCTTGCCAGCGTGGCTAGGAGAAGGCAGCACATAGCGGCTACCCTCCTGCCGGGGTGCCGTCGAGAGTAGCCGATAGGCTTCCTCGCTCATGGGCTTAGACATGCCGCCTGTCTTGCTGTCAGGCCAGACGACGCGCCGGTTCTGCAAGTCAACCCAGTTCCATTCCAGCGCGATGATTTCCGAGCGGCGGCCGGCGAACTCGAACTGCAGGCGGATTCCCAAAGGGATGACGTAGTTCTCCAGCCCCTCCGACTCGATCTTGTCGAGCTGTCGGAACAGGTTGCCCATTTCTTCGTCGCTGATGAGGTGAGTCGATTTGCCGGCAGGGAACATCGGGACGTGACGGCAAGGGTTGGTACCGTCGGGCCGATAGCCCCATACCTCGGCCATGTTGAACATCTTGCGCAAGACGCTGAATACCTTGTTCGCCTCGGTCTGCTTGTACGAAAGCTTTTCCATCAGTCCGGCGATTTCAGGACGCTTCACGTCCTGAACTTTCTTGCGTCCCAGCAGCGGAATAATGTTGCGATTGATGACAGCCTGATAGCCGGCTTGGGTGCTGAGCTTGTTGCGCTTCTTGGAGTAGTCCTCCATGAACTTCGTGCATAGCTCCTTGACCGTAGGTGCCTGGCGCGCCTCCGCCTTCTCTGCGGCGGGATCTCCGCCTCGGCGGACTTGGGCCAGCCATTCCTGCGCCAGCGACCGCGCCTGTTCGACGGTCAGCTCCCCGTACAGTCCTAGCGAGGGCTTGCGGCGCTCGCCAGCGTTCGTCCGGTACTGGAGCATGAACACCTTGCGACCCGCCGGGGTAATCTTGCACAGGAAGCCGGGGACCAGCGTGTCCCGGAGTTCGACGGCCTCTGCCTGGGGTTGCGCCGCATCGACAGCGGACTTAGTGAGTTTGATCTTAGCCATGATGACTCCTTGGAAAGACCTGGATTCCAAGGGCCGGATAGGAGTCAGGCGGTCGGAAGTCAGGTCAGGTTTCGGAAAGCACCGGCATATGTTGAACTCGCTTAAGTCATTGATAAACCTGCTGTATCGGGCTGTAGCGTAGTCCAGCGAATTTCGGTGCTGGAGTCATGGTGAAATAAAAAAGCCTCCCGTTTAGGCGCCTCTTAAGGATGGGTTTTCGTGGCTAAAGATGAAAAGCAACACGCTTCCCGGTTAGGAGAGTTGCCCAAATCCACTATGCCGGGTGAATGATGTGTTGATCCATGCTGACGGGTAGGTGTATGGGCAGATCCGCAGAGAGCGGCAGGCCAGTTTCATTTGCGGTTTTAGTGATGGGACATCAGGTTATCCACAAAAACGGTGCATAAACCTGTGACCGGAATCTGGATAAGATGGGATAATCATCATCGCGGTGCCATTACCTTGAAAGGGTGACCCGGTACCGGGTCACCCTGCCTCGCTTTTACTTCAGTTCCTCGATATTCAGCATAAATTCTGACGTTCCGCTGACGCCGGAAATCGATGGGAAAATCGGGAAGCTGCGGCTGTCACCCAGACCCAGATCCAGCTGAACGTTTTTGCTCTCCCCTGGTGCTGCGGAAACCCCATTCACCGTAACGCCGAAGGCCGCATCCTTACGTACCGTCAGTATCGCGTCCTGTTTCCCTGTTGCGATAGAACCGTCCTTCTTGCGCAGCTGGCTGGCATACAGTACAGCCAGCGGCGTGTTGTCGGACGTTTTCAGGGCGGTACTGACGGAGATGGTCTTAAGGTTCTCCAGACGTACCAGGTTGTTCGGCAGGTAGTTAAATTCGACGGCGCTTTCTTTAACGTTGTTCATCTCGTCTTTGGCATACACGGTCAACGTGTAGGTTTCACCGTCATTAAGTGACGGGAAGATCTTCGGGTAATTCGGTGTATAGAGATCATTTCCGAGATTTACCCAGGACAACTCAACAGCATCAGATACCGGTCCACCTCGAAGCGTCATGCGAGTTAACGAGGGTTTGGTCAGCGTATCTGCGAGCTGAATTCGGACGTTTTCCAAGCCGAACACTGTCACGTTGCTGGTGATAGGTTTGTTTTCGTAGTTGATACTGATGGACGGCGGCGAGTTATCGACCGTCACGGTTTTGTAGGCTAAGCTTCCCGTGTTGCTGAAAGAATCCTGGGCGTTGAGCTGCACGTTATAGCTGCCCTCCGGGATCTGTTTCAGGTTGAAGTCGTAAGTATAATTCCCGGTTGCTGTGTTACGCCCCGTTTGTTTTCCTGTCACGTTGATATCCGCGTTATTGCGGGATTTGTCAGACAACCACACCCGGCTCAGTTTAACGGCATCGAAATACCATCCGTCTCCTGGCTCGTTGACGAATACCTGAAGAATGTTGGTCGCATCATTGTAGTTGTAGCCAGTAACTGTGGGCCCCTTTGTATGCCAGGCGATGTTTTCCCAGAGCGGCATGAAGAAGGTGGACTCGGTTGTCGAACGCACTTCATAGGCAGTATGTATATAGCCGGTGGTACCGTTTGTAATCGCCTGTGTCAGGTCGACAGTACACGACGTTGACCCGGCAGGGATCTTGCAGGTGGCACTGCCGGTAATTGCTTGTTCGTAGGGGCGTGCTTGCACAGTGAAACGGATCTTGGTTAGGTTCACCGGCATATCTGAAGCCAGAAAATTTTTCCAGTCGACGCTATTGAACCAAGTGCCGTCAGACTTCTGTCGCTCAATCGCAGGACTCCCCCACGCAGGACTTTTTACCGCCGCCGGGTCCCAGTTCAGCCAGGAGGCGTACTGAGTCAGACCGCCACCGGCCCATTGGTACCTGTTCACAGGGCGATAGTAGTTTCCATCCAGAGTACCCTGTGGGAGCTTCACTTCTACGTACACATAGGTCGTGTCTTCTGAAATAACCTTAGAGCCGCCATAATTGTTAAGAATGGTGATGCCGCCGTTACGGTATGGCTGCCAGTTAGTTCGGGGAATACGAATGACCATCCGGTACGGGTTTTCGAGTACAGAGAGCCCCCGCACAAACGGTACGTACCCTGAAGAGATCCCTGGAACCACACTCGTACTGACTCGTGAGTCATGGACCGCAAAGGGCGTATATTCCCCCATCTGGTCATCAAATAAAAAGCGCTGCGGCGGAATATTCAGCGTGTTTCCGGCCTTATCAGTGATGATAAAATTGAAGGTGAATTCTTCATTGAGATCGCTGGTGGGCATGCCAGGTTGAGTGACCGCTTCCTTTATCCAGGGGTAAAAGGCACGTTTTGCCGCCGTGTCGTAGCTGAGTGTATTATCGGAAACGACTGTTCCATTGCTGCGCTTGATGACCAACCGGATCTTGTCTATGCCATACGCATCATCAACGCCGTCAGCAAAGATGGAAAACTGGCCAGAACCTCCGCGACCGAGCTCCCAAAGTGGTCCACTCAGGACCATGTCATAGCCTGCGTTCTGGCTTGGGTATATGCTGGTGTACTTCGGCGCTGTAGTATCGATGGTGAAACGATACGTTGTGGAACTTACGACGGCTTGCTGGAGATCTAGCGTGTCATTGATTACCGTGAAAGACCCTTCACCAAGTGCAGGTAACCCCATGTCCTTTCCGTAATACTCTGTGCCGTCGGCAGCAACAATGCGGTCTGCAACACTTATCTTGGCCGTTAGTCCCGAATACATAACCTTTTTATCACTGTCCCTGGTTACAGTCACACGTTCGTACCGGTCTAGACCGGAAATTAAGTTTAGGGTCAGGGCGCCAGCCGGATTGAGATAGCTCTGCGTTGCAGGCTTAAGCGTCATTGCCAGCTGATTGGTGTCGGTATAGGAATAACTGAAAATCTGAGCCGCCGCCGGATAAGTTGAAGAGATGGCCGTGGCAATGATACAGCCTGTCAGTATTTTACGCATGTGATGCTCCCGGGATGTATTTGTCCCTATTTTACAAAATCATTTCTTCTGACCTTGCTGGTTATCAGAGGTATTTCATAGCTTTAAACTTTTGAAAATGTCCGTTATAACAACTTTGGCGAGGTAAAAATTGGCAACGGATTGACTATTGAGATGGATCTTCACCAGGACGAGAAAAAGTGACTTTTCGTACACGAACAAGTAAGCAAGAATTCATGTTTTGATGTAAATGCCACAGTGCGGGAACTGAAAGATATGGGTGGAGGTTTGGCTATATTTCAGCAAGGTGCCGACTTAACGACACCCCAAAATTATTCAGAACTGCGGGAATTCCACGGCAAACTCAGATGTACCAGAAACGCCACTCTTTCCTGGTGTGACAGAATAAATACGTTCTTCACCCTGCCCCATATCAAAAATGATTGCCTTTGTCTCTCCTGGCGCAACGGTTACGCCAGCTACACTTACCGGGAAGTCAGCATCTTTCCGCACGGACAGCGTACCGTTTAACTGCCCAGTAATGACAGAACCATCCTTTCGGCGAAGTACGCTTGTCCGGATAAAAGCCAGTGGCTGGTTATCCGTGGTCTTTAGTGCAGCCGCAGTAGCAAGGGTACGTAGCCTGTCCAGAGTGATCATGTTTGCTGGTTGATAGAGGAAATTGAGCTTTTTCGAGGACCGGTTTCCAGAGGCATCGACTGCGTGAGCTTCAATTGTATAAATGCCATCCTCTTTTGCTATTACGGGAAAGATACGCGGGTACTCTGGCGTATAAACTCCTGAGCCCTGACTGGAATAAGCTAATGTCACCTGTTCACTGTTTGGTCCACCGCTCAACACCAGTGATTCAAGCGAGGCGTCACCTGAAGGGTCAGCTACACTAATTCTGAGGTTTTCTAGTCCCTTAACCAGTTTGCCTTCAGGATCATCATTCAGATACCGGTAGGAAATTAGAGGGGCAGTGGAGTCAATGGTAAGCAAATCATTTATCACGTAGTTTGCCGTGTTGCCCACAAGATCTCTTGCATAGGCGGACAGAACGGTATATTTGCCGTCCGGCAGATCAGCATAGGAAATGACCGCGTTTTTTGTTTTAAAATCACTCTCTGTCCATGTCCTGGCGGGTAGGTCAATCACATTCCCCGTTTCGGTTTTAAGCACCACGCCAAATTCTCGAGTATCCCATGCTCCTATTTGCCATCCATTTATCCGGTCATCATCAGTAACCGTCATGGTTACATTTTTATCCATACGGTTAATTTTTACGGCGTTAATAACCGGTGGGTTGTTATCCCAAATCACTACGAATGCCCCAGCCAGATTATCATAAATAGCAGTACCGTCTTTACCTGAGACCAGATGGATGTATTGCATCCCCTTATCGGAAGTAAAGGTATAATCCACGTTCATGGTACAACCAGTGCTTCCTACCGGGATAAGGCAGTACCAGTTACGGTTCGAATTAGCTGCAACCCGTTGTACATAGTTACGAGGTTCGGTAGTCACGCGTATTTGGGTAAATTTGGCAGTTCTTACATTCCCAGTAGCACTGCTCCATTTACCGGTATCACTACGAAAAATTTCTTTGCTTGTGACCTTTGGTGCAAGTTCCATGGTTGGGGAAGGAGTGAAAGATAACTCAGAGTGATGGTACCGACGAACGCCTCCCGCAAGTGTCTGGAATTCGTGATAAATATCACCGGTACTGGGGAAAACAAAATTGAACGAATAAATATTATATGTGCTGTCAGAACTTTGATAATTGGCATCTGCCCACCCAAAGCTTGTTTTATTAGCAGCAGTAAAGTTACTTTTATTCCTGAGTACCCGCAATGATATTGGATTACTGTAAACAGTTATCCCAGCTGAGTAGTTTTCCCAGGTATTTGACCTGGTATTAAGCACCTGTAGAACAGAAGGAGGGTTGACCCGATCAATCACACTTTGTCTGCTTACTGATGCTTTATTTCCTGCCTTGTCATAAACATAAAGGCCCATACGGTATTCAGACTGAGAAGCTGGCGCCAGGGCTGGATCGCTCGCAGTAGTATTTTGGACGGTTACTGAATTATCGACCAGGTTAATTACAGCCCCTCTCTTTCGTTCAACGCCGTTCGAATCGACAAGAAAGTACTCAGCCCGGTCGAGACCAGAGCGACTGTCTGAAAGGCCTGAAAAGACGAGAGCCTGAACAGAGGCATACTGCATACCTGAAGGAACGCTGGTAAAGATGGCTTCGCTACCATATTGCCATCCATTTCGCGTATATCCAATTGTGCTAGTTTTAGGGGGAGTGCGGTCGATAGATATAACGTAGTCCCGGCGAGAAATTTCATTATTCTGGAGATCTGTGATCACTTCCCTCAGGGTGTAATTATCTTCACCAAACGCAGGGACACTTAACCTTTTTCCATAATAGTCATACCCGCTACTGGAGGTCATACGGTCATCAACCGTAACTTTGCTACTTTTCGTGCTCCACAAGCTTGCACCGTTGACATTAAGTAACGACAACTGGACGTACCGGTCTAAGCCGGAGATTACATCAGCCTCGAATGAGGTTGCTGGATTAATCCACTGCACAGATGGAACAACAATCTTTGGTTGATTCTGAGTGTCATTGAATCTTAACTCTGCAATCTCAGCTTGTGCCGTAAACGAAAAAGCTATGAGTGGTGCTAAAAGTATCGCCCTGCATTTCATGATTATCCTCCCCCAGTCAAGGTATCAATAATACCAAGTGAGCAAGGCTAACTTTTCTGGGAAGGGGATATAAAAAACAAGAAAAAAAATAGTGAAATGTTCGCCAATAAAAGCAGGAATGCGAAGTGCTTAACATGCACTATTAATCACAGTTTATCTCATCCTGAGTAATAACCACTGCTCGGGCTCCCCGCTATCTTGTAGGGAGCCCATAAAGGGAGCAATCTGTACCAACTCCTTTAACAGGTTAGTTTTCAAACCAGGGCGAATCGGCAGCGTTGGCGGATTCTTCACTTTGCGGTGACTCTCCCAGAAATTGTACTTCATGTACCGGTTTACTTTTCCCCAGGCTCTGCTGGAAATCATCCATCATAAATTCAACATCATTTTGGTCCTCTGGCAGGCCAGGTGAGATTTCAGACATGGTCTTTCCTTCAGTTAAAGGCATTCTACATACAGAACACGGACGGAGACGGCAGTGTTGTCAAACTCGTTATCGAAGGTGTCCATCCATTCAGCACGGTATCCCTCGCCCAGCAGGTTATCGATCCCCTGAAGGGATAGCGGCAGGACGGCCGCTAAACGCCCGCCGGAAACTAGATGAGACGCAGCGGCCAGTAGATGGAGTTTAGCCCGGTTGTCAGCAAAAGGTGGGTTCATCACCACGCAGTCGAATTTCTGATTCGGGTTCGCTGCTGACCATGCCAGAAAATCGGCCTCCGTTGTATCGTAACCTTTAGCTCGGGAGACCAGACAATTCAGTGTATCCAGTTCGATGCCGGTAACGTTGACGCTCTTAGGGAAACATTGCAGCAAATCCCCGTGCCCGATGCTTGGCTCTAGCAGCCGCTCCCCCTCCCCGGTCGCAATAATGGATGCGACGTATTCACTGAGTCGCAGCGATGAAGGGTAAAACTGGTGGGATACAATATCGGGCATGGCACCCATATGACCGATGAAGCGCATCACTTCGGTCGGGTCATAATCAAATGTCACATGGTAGCTAGTAATCCGGGCACCGAGGAAACGCAGAACCTCCGCGTTCACCTGCCGCGTTTTATCAGCGAACTCACCGGCATAACCGAGCGATGTCCAGCTGGACCATTCCTTTTCATTCCGAGTGAATTCCAGCTCTGCGAGCTGCATCCGTGAATGAAAATCGATGCAGCGTTTCAGTGCCGGGAACTCCTGCAACGTGGCTTTGTAATGGGCTAAGCGTTCAGTAGGCAGCGCCAGAGGGACAATGGCAGCAAGAATGTTGTTAAGCCGTTCTGCAATATCAGGATGTACATCAATGTGCATCGAACCATTCTTGTAAACCCGAAAACGAATACTGTTGCCATCCAGGCTGATCCAATTTCTGAACCCAGCATGACCAACCATATTCTCTACCATTTTTTTCGTGTCATAGACCGGTTTAACTGTTTCTCCCCGGAAATAAGAACAGATCACCCGCAGTTCCGACAGTGGCATGAGTCCTGATTCTTTGAATTCAACTTTAAGTTTTACCCACTTGTCTTTCACCCCTTCACAGACGCCGACGGTGATCATGCGGGTTGAGAAACCAAACGCTTTATTGGTTTTGTGGTGACGGCTTAATGATTGAAAAACGGCATAGACGCGCTCTTTAATGAACTGATGCCGGTCATTGAGCAATGTGACAACCGTGGCAACTACTGCGTCGAGTGTAAACTCAGGGATCTCCTGCGGAGGCCGGTGATATCGGTCAGCAGTAAATTGCTTGTCCCATTCGTTCTTTTTTTCGTCAGACATCACGGACAGCACATCGGTAAGGGCCATTACCCGCTTCCAGTACTCAGAACGAAGTGCGTTTTCTGCGTACAAGGCATCTGCTTCTGAAATGAGATGGTTATAGCCCGAGAGGTAGGAATAGAGCTTCTGATTTCCGTATTTCATAAACTGAGTGGACATGGACCTCAGTAAACTAAGCTCTTCGTTATAGGATTCGACCTGGCTGGCAATGATGCCAAGCTCTTCCCGCATTTCGGGCAGAAAGTTATCCTCGTTAACACTGAGGCCAGTTAGAGGCATACAAGCGACCAGAGAGTTCCCTGGGGCGCCCATTTGGGGGAAATCAGATTCAACAGCAGACATAGCACCAGTCCTTTATGTAGGAATTATCTATTACCAGGATAACAACCTCGATCAAAAAGCTAATAGGTTGGGCGACATAAAAATATTGAAAGTTGCGCTGCGGGAGGTAGGACAGACAGATGTCGTTTTAATGAAGAGAAAGCGTGCCGGAGACAGGACAAAAAAAGCCCCTACTTAGTAGGGGCAATGGGCGTGAGCCTGGGTGGCTCGTTCTTGAATATCGTACTTCTAATTATGTGCTACTCATATGTTGAAATGCATAATTCAGGCCTGTGCTGGTGGTGCTTCAGATTGTGGTTCTCCGCCAGTATTTGTGTTTTTCGCGGATTTGTAAGTCACTTTCTCCCCTTTCAATCGAGCTTGCCGATTTTCGACCCGGCGAAGCTGCTTGTTTTCTGCTTCAGTGATCTCACTTTGCAGGTTCTTGAGCATCTCCAGCATGCTTCGGTTCAACGTAAAGGAAATTTCTTCATCTTCGCTGGAGTCGGTCACTTCGGGAAGTTGGATATCACCGAGTTTCTGCAACAAACTCGTAGTGATGAGTTTGACCCCTTCTACGGCTTTTGTGGCGAGAACAGGTGGAACACGTGCCGGTTTAAAATCGGAAGGGACAACACGAATACTGCCACGTGGCGTCTTCTTAATCTTGATACCGCTTGAATCAGCTTTCTCAAGCTCGGCGATCATTTTTTCGATACGAGAGATGGCTTCCGTTTCACCGAACTCATCAATAAGGGATAGGACTGCAACATAGGAAATAGCATCGGCATGGATTAATTTTTTGATGTAGACAGAGCATCCGGTCAGACGAATGAGAGCAGCAATGGTTGTACTACTCTTGCCCTCACGTTCGGCAATACGATCAAGCGACCATCCGCCCAGCGCCTGAAGACGTCTGTAGGATTCACCCAGTGCCACTGGAGAAAGAGCCAGACCACGGTTCCCGTCAATTGTCGTCAGTTCGCAGCTGATCTCATCGGCTTTCATCTCGATGCAAAGAATGGTGAGGTCAGTATGTCCTTCTGCCTGAGCCATTAAAGCCGCTTTTAAACGGCAATGGCCCTGGCGAACGTACGGAATACCGTCTTTGATCAGAACGCGTATAGGGTCAACGTAATCACCCCGGATGAATGCACACTTGATGTTATTGAGATGATCTACGACTTCCGGCAGCTGGTAATATGCCTCCCCCATCCCCATCTCACGGGAGTTGAAGCCTGGCGAGATTTGAACCACTGAAGGGTTGATAGCCCAAGCTTTTTGTTCAGTGACTTCATTACAAAGGTCAGGGTTCGCGTCGCGGAACTGCTTCATGCCACTGACGAATCGGCCGGAACCTGTCACTGTTGAAAATGACACGAGGGGTGATTTAAAGACCCGTGAGTTAGTTTGCTGGGAATCAGTCATCAGATCACTCATAGATACTCCGTTGTATTCTTTTTTGCCATACCTTTCATCTGTGCGTGAATACTATCGGAAAAAAAAATCTCACTTTTTCGTTAAAAAGGTACTTTTGGGGTTTATTCCGAATTTCGCGAAGCAAAACGTTCTGATGCTCAGACCTAAAAGATTAAATAAACAATTAAAAACAAATGTTTATGCGAGCTAAGAAGGTAGTTAACTTTTTTGCCAAAAAGTGAAAAAAAATAAAAAAATGTGTCGGAATGAAAATTTCTTTCACAACACCCGCGATTTTCCCTGCTTAAACCTTGTTGGTTGTAATCCGGCTTTCGGTACCATAAGGGTGACATACCGATAATGCTTAAAGGAGAATACGCGTTGCGAAAACATACACCAATCATCAAATGGGCGGGGGGTAAAACCAAACTGATGCCATTCATCAGTCAGCATTTCCCACATGATCAGAGCCGCCGGTGGGTCGAACCATTTATCGGCGGGGGCGCTGTGTTCCTTAACATGTTTGCCACCGATGCACTCTTGGCAGACAGTAATCCGGATCTAATCAATCTGTACCGCAACATCCAGCGGAATAAATCGGCATTCATCAGAGAAGTGAATCTTCTGGCGGAAAGGGAATTTGATAAAGAGGATTACTTAAAGCTGAGGAACACGTTTAACAGCACCAGTTTGGATGATGCCCCGCTGCAACGAGCAGTCCTTTTCTACGCAATGAACCGACTCGGATATAACGGCCTGTGTCGTTACAATCTGAAACGTAAGTACTCAGTTCCGTGGGGGAATCGATCCAAGTTAACTCTGGACCCCCAGAAAGTCGATTATCTCTCATTCAGACTTTCTGGCGTTGAGCTGACAACCGCAGATTTTGGTCTGACGTTGGAGAGTGCTGGTGGTTGTGACCAAATTTATTGCGATCCGCCTTATGATAAAATCAGCAAAACCAGCTTTGTCAGTTATGACGGCATACCGTTCAATAAGAGCGCACATGTTAAACTGGCGGATATGCTGGTGGCAGCTCATCGTAAAGGGGCTTCAGTGGCCATATCCAACAGCTTGACTCCCTTTACGCTGGAGCTCTATGAAGAACGCGGTTTTGAAATTCATACTCTCAATGCTTACCGTTCTGTCGGCAGTCAATCAAAATCGCGAAAAAAGGAAAAAGAGATCCTGGCTGTCCTTCGTTAAGTGACAGTCAGTGGTTAGTCGATCGGGCTTATCCATTCCTCAAAGCTCAAAACTTCGGAATGGTCCCGACTGGCATAAGGAATAAACTGAAGCTCTTCGATGGACCGCTCCCCTCTCTTACCTTCACAAATAAACGATATAAGCCCCAGATCTGCAAGTTGGGTAAGAACATGCATGATTCGTACGTTCACCGTCTGCAACTGAAGAGCGTTAGCAATATCGGTAATTTTATGGGAATGGCGCCGAGACTTTCGCAAATATTCAAAAATGACAAGTTGGGTATTACGTCTCTTCAATAACTTCTCGGTCATAAATTCCTGAATTAACCCCCCAAGTAACACCAAGATCGGCCGCAGCACACCAGGGAACATCAAAGTATAAGACTGTGATGTTTTGATCAGTGTAAAGGACGTCAGAAAGCTAAAGTTCAGGCGCTTCTTTGAATACGGGATATATACGGCCAATGTAGTCGACAAGTGAGTAAGTAATTCTTCCAGATGATCCAATGTGATCATTGCTGTTTTATCGGTATTACGCAGACCGTGATAATCAATAAATGCCACTCTGGCACGACTCAGCCATTCATGTATGTTAATGGATACAGTGAACGGAGCATTTTCATCGACAACGTTGGCGGCATGATCAGCGAGCTGGTTGTGGATTAGCATAGACAGCTGGTAAAACGGAAACCGGCAGGATGGATGACACTGTAGTCCCGTTAGGGTAAGTTTTGTAGTACTCGAGCCATTTAGCGGAAAAGTAACTTTCCGGGATATAATTTTTGCTGACGCTCTTGCTGACTTGCAGATGAACCCAAGTCCAAGATCATTTTGCATACATCACTCCGTTTTAACAAAATCGCCTTAACCTGAATGTTAAGGAGAATAAAATTAAATATATAATTAATAAGATTATCATTTTTAATTTAAAAGATTAGTTAATAACGGGTGTTGAATTTAAAGAAATAGGCATATTTTTCAGAGTTTAAAACCGGGTAAAAACCCGATGCGTGAGCAACAAATTTGACGTGAGTGAGTCGGCACGACAGTGCAGAAAGCCTGTGGCTAATGAATAAACACCCTGTATTTGGGAGTTCTGTTCACTACGCACTAGGCTTTGTGGTTAATTTAAACACCGTCAGTAATGCGTAGGGCACAGAGTCAAAATAGTGGATCTTTCTCACCCTTCCGGAAAGATGATAGCTATGCCCCAATAAAACATGATCCTGCACATTACCTGTTAATGCGAATCCATCATTCTGCTTTTTGCCTGTAAAAGTAAAAAAGTAGCTGTGGGAGCCTTTTGAAAAAGCAGCTCGCACTTCTGTAAAAATGATATCAATACTCACTACATCACCAATGCTGAAAGAATGCTCAACAGGTACATCAGCGTTTTCTGGCAAATCTTTAGAAACGGGTTGGTAAGTTGAGTAGAAAGATTCTAACTGACGAACTGTTAAAAAGAGATTGTTGTTTAACTGCTGTGAAATGCTTACTGCAAACTTAGAATTATCGGCTTGTAACAATGCCAGGTGCCCGCTGTGCCTACGTTTCCAAGCGTCTAGATCGGGATTGCAGCGAAATTCCGGGATAGTTTCAAGAAATTCGATGCCCTCTTTCAGTACCAGTTTTTCCTCTGTGGCCGGTGACGTTTTGCTTCCATTACATGTCACGCAGACGGCGTTTGCGATTTCTCCTGTCCCTCCGCAGGCAAAGCATTCACGTGTGATCATGGCATAATAGTGCCCATCGTTACCGTGGAAAGGCTTTACGACCGCTGGCAATAAATAACCATCGTGAGTAAAAAAAATTGAATGTTTCATTTTTTAAGGTTCTCCAGACGTCCCTCCACGATAAGTAAAGCGTCAGTCACTTTCTGTACATACTGATCATGTCCTTCTTCAAAATGATCAAAGCGCTTACCAGCGTTGATCTCAACAATGTTACGGTCGAGCGAGGCTTTCGCAATAAGTAAATCGTTAAAAGTATTAATGACGGTAAAATGTACAATCTTGTCCATAAATTATCCTCAGCTATCTACTCATTTGTCAAAAGGTCACGAATTTCGTTCAGTTCTGTAACCTTAGATTTTGGAATGATGATTGCAGTATTTTCATCATTTAGAAGACTTAATACAAGTTGAAGTTTTGCTTCATCTAAAGTGATCTTTACACTTTCATTTGTTTTTGTGATTAAAGTGTTACTGACGTTCATAAATAAATTAGAATGCTGTCCGTCTAAAATTAATTCTGTCAGTTTATTATTGTCTGACATTGTTGACCCTACATTATCAATCAAACCAATAAATTCATTTTTTAACCGTTCAGTTTTTTTATGTGAAAGACGTTTAATACCTAACGAACTGCGAGTGATAGACTTTGTTTTAATGTCTTTAGGGTTAATATGTACAGGAGGTTTTTCCTGTTCTTCGAGTGGCTCACTGTTTGTTGCTGTTTCAACGGTTGTTGGTTTCGATAAATCAAGTACGCCAGAAGATGGCACTAAAAAAGAACAGGACTCCAAGTGTGCAAGGACTTTTGCATGATCATTGGAATACTTCAACATGATTTCAATCGCGAGTGTTTTTTTAATAAGGTTTAGGCTGATTAAACGTTGCAGTTCTAAAGGCATATCAAGGATTTTAAGCTGATTGCGAATCGCTGTGCCAGACCGCTGATAGCGCATAGCAAGGGATTCAACGGTAGAGCCAAGCTTCAGGGTCTCTGCGAGTGCGTAAGCTAGTGCAACGGGATTGAGACTGTTATTCCTGTTCCCATCAAGGTTCTCTAGGTATTCTTCGATTTTATCCTTGTAGTGCATAAGTACGACTGAAAAGAGCTGGATGTCAGCTCCTTCCGCGAGAGCAAGCAATAATGCTCTGTAACGACAATGCCCTTGCCGGACAACGTACTTGGAGTCCTTCTTTACTACCTTAATTAAATCAACACGTCGCCCCTCTTTATAGGCTTGCTTGAGAGAAATAATTGCCGATTTTACTGGCTCCTGTTCGTAACAAAGATCACCGATTACCGCGGTGATGCTGCCAACTTACTGATTTAGTGTATGATGGTGTTTTTGAGGTGCTCCAGTGGCTTCTGTTTCTATCAGCTGTCCCTCCTGTTCAGCTACTGACGGGGTGGTGCGTAACGGCAAAAGCACTGCCGGACATCAGCGCTATCTCTGCTCTCACTGCCGTAAAACATGGCAACTGCAGTTCACTTACACCGCTTCTCAACCCGGTACGCACCAGAAAATCATTGATATGGCCATGAATGGCGTTGGATGCCGGGCAACCGCCCGCATTATGGGCGTTGGCCTCAACACGATTTTCCGCCATTTAAAAAACTCAGGCCGCAGTCGGTAACCTCGCGCATACAGCCGGGCAGTGACGTCATCGTCTGCGCGGAAATGGACGAACAGTGGGGATACGTCGGGGCTAAATCGCGCCAGCGCTGGCTGTTTTACGCGTATGACAGGCTCCGGAAGACGGTTGTTGCGCACGTATTCGGTGAACGCACTATGGCGACGCTGGGGCGTCTTATGAGCCTGCTGTCACCCTTTGACGTGGTGATATGGATGACGGATGGCTGGCCGCTGTATGAATCCCGCCTGAAGGGAAAGCTGCACGTAATCAGCAAGCGATATACGCAGCGAATTGAGCGGCATAACCTGAATCTGAGGCAGCACCTGGCACGGCTGGGACGGAAGTCGCTGTCGTTCTCAAAATCGGTGGAGCTGCATGACAAAGTCATCGGGCATTATCTGAACATAAAACACTATCAATAAGTTGGAGTCATTACCAACCATGCTTTGTCAGTAAAATGGATAAATAATCAGAAAAACCTGGTACTGTGCACACTGAAACACCCGAAATCAGATATCAATCTTAAAATTTAAGTTAAAATCCACTCATCAACCTGTTTGTCTAAATATTTCCACATTTATGTTCTTGGAAAAAATGTGACATATGTCATATAATATGCCGCGCGTTTACAGATGAACATTAGTTGTCATTCCGGAACAGCAAGATCCTGACGTAACGTTTAAAGCACCATAAACCAGCCTGCACAGGGAGAGTTAACTCTTCCTGCCACTGGTTATATTTTTAATTATTTAATTTGTTCCTTCGCCAGTTTCTCCCCTTCCTTGCATTTTCCGGAACGCAATATCAGGAAGGGGTATCACACGGCATCAGAAACGAAAACGGATTTACATAACCCATAAAATAAAATGAGAACTATTCCCATGCAATACTAAAGTCATCTGCCAGACCGGGGGGCACCTGGTCACTCCGACATAATTATAAAACACGACATTCAAGATATCTATTATGGCAATTCTGTTACGAACAGAGAAACAAAGAAAAGAATGCCAGTGATATCTCCGTTATTCATTCAGGATAATGAACATGAGAATTAATTCTCCGGTCACTCAAAATGAGTATGTACTGGATAAAAATATCGTACTGATGTCCACAACAGACATCCACAGTCATATCGCTTATACAAACTCAGCATTTATTGAGGCCAGCGGTTACACGCAGGAGGAACTGTCCGGACAGCCACATAACATCATGCGACATCCGGATATGCCAGAGGAAGCATTTCGTGATATGTGGAACACGCTTAAGCAGGGAGAATGCTGGGCTGGTACGGTCAAAAACCGTCGTAAAGACGGTGATCATTACTGGGTCAGGGCAAACATGTCCCCTCTCTATAAAGGAAACCAGCTTTTCGGGTACATGTCCGTCCGCTATACGCCGCTGCCGGAAGAAGTGAAGCAAGCAGAACAGCTTTATATACATCTGAAAGAGAACCGTGGGCGTGGGAAAAAACTGCATAAAGGCGTTGTTGTCAGAACCGGGTTATTTTCCTTTTTATCCCTGTTTAAAAAGATATCTGTTCAGGCTCGTATGCGGATCGCTCTTGCTGGGGCACTGCTCATGAGCCTGGCCGGCAGCATGACAGACACTTCTCCGTGGGTGTTGCCCGGTGTGATGATAATCGCCTTCCTGCTCGCCGACTGGTTTTTACGCCAGCAGATCAGCAAGCCTGTGGGTATGGTGCTTAAACATCTTCAGGATATGGCATCAGGCAAAGAGCCCGGCTCCCCCAGACTCGACAGGGTTGATGAAATTGGCATGATGTTGCGTAACGTCAACCAGGTCGGGATCCGTCTTTATTCACTGGTAAACGATACTGATGTTCAAATCAGGGAAATGTCGGTGGCAGGCTCGCAACTGGCTGCCGGAACAGAGGAGCTGAATGCCCGGACGACAGAAACGCTGGCGAATCTTCAGCATACCGCTCAGGCCACTGAAGAACTGATGGCCGCAGTGCGTCAGAGTGCGGATACAGCTGCAGAAACAGTAAAACTTGCAGCCTCCGCAGATGACTCTGCCGGAAAAGGTGAAGCAGCAATGAATGAAACAAAGGTCATGATGAAATCAATTTCTCAGGCCAGCGAAAAAATCGTTAATATTATCAGTGTTATCGATAATATTGCTTTTCAGACCAACATTCTTGCACTGAATGCCGCAGTCGAGGCCGCACGGGCAGGCTCACATGGACGCGGTTTTGCCGTGGTGGCCAGCGAGGTCAGAAAACTGGCTCAGCATTCAGCTTCCGCAGCGGCAGAGATTAAGGGGCTCATTGGCGCGACGGTTGATACCGTGGCTTCCGGCGAAAAAACCGTAGAGATCGCCAGCGGTCATATTGAAAGCATCCGTGCCGAAGTCTCCAGGGTGTCGTCCATGATCAATGAGCTCTATCACACGACAGAAGAACAGACGGCAGCGTTGACACTCATTAACCGTTCTGTTGAAAAGGTGGAGCTGATGGCTCAGGATAACAGCACGATGGTCGCACAGTCGGCCAGCTCCACGCGGGATCTGATGACACGGAGCACCAGACTTCAGGATGCCGTATCAACTTACGGTCTGAAATAACCTGGAATAACGGCAAGCGTCAGAAATACTGGCGCTTTAAATCCCGGCCAGAAATCTCACTGTACGGATATGTTACATCTTCCACACGCCAGCGAATTCTGATAATTTATTCTGCCATTAAAAAAATAGAATACCTGCATATTCAAATTCAGCACAGTGTATCTGTGCGGTTATAATTATCGGCCCTGTTTATTTTTTGCTGCTTTTTTCTTTTTCCGGACAGGGGACAAATGAGTTGTACCATCATTCTCTTCCAGCAAGGAAAGAAGAAATACCTCCTGCTCACTGGATAAATTGAGTTTTTTTATTTTATCTGCAAGGGTTCTTTTATTTTTCTCAGGTAGACTGGATTTCAAAAGAACCACCATAGAAAAAGGCTGCCCCAGAAAATAGCACAGGACAAGAAAGTTATGATCCATGCAGCACGCTTAAGCCGGTAATTATCAGCTTCCATAATACCTTTCCATTAGGATTAATCCTAACATTTTATAAGCAGTCTCCGCCCCCGTTCAAGTAATGAAAACTGAACAACCTGGTTGATCTTGCCTAAAAAATTTGAAGAAACCTGCAATAAAAAGGGTTCCGGTCCCTGTAAGCCGAAGGGAATCTGGTAAAAATCCTCCGCTAAATAACCCTGTAATCTACTAACGGTGTAGCTGACAGGCTGTACACATGAGGCTGGCTAACCTCAGGCGAAGGCTCAACTCCCCAGCCACAACGGTTAAACAGTTTCACCACGCCTTCAACTCTGCCGGTCAACCGCGCTATCAGCGGTTTTATCTGGCAGCCGTTGTCGTCAAAAGCCATCTCAAGGTTAGCCCGGGAGAGATAGATACCATTCACCCCGGCATTCAGCGTGATTGCATACCGACCTGACCATTCCCGGTCACTCAGCAGACGGTAATTCCAGTGCATATCCCTCGCGGTTTCCAGGGCATATGTCAGCCGGAAAAGATCGTTCTGCTCAGACAACTCACCGGAACAGGACCGCCAGAGATAGTGGAGCTTGCTGGCCAGTTTCGCACTGACGCCCAACTGGCGGCCCTGTTTCAGCAGCCACTCAATATCAGGCGTGACGTCACGAGAAAAACGCCGTTGTTTCAGGGCTGTTGCCAGCCAGCGGGTAAGAAACAGATTTTCCTGCGCCACAGACTGTATTCCGCCATCCTGTCTGGCCAAAGCCAGTGCCATCAGGGCACACCATGCCAGATGACCCGCTCTTTCACTTAACATCAAACCTGGTTTTCCCACCTGTACCACCACAAAATTCCCCCTGTCGGTAAAGATTAACCCTGGTTAGCGTTCTGCTCCCCGGAAGCCACCAATAATCAACATTCACTATGAGACATGCCACTATTTTAATAAATACAGAGCCCGGCAATACGTTACAAAGCGAAATAACCCTTCGATCAGAAGGACTATTTCGCCATCATCGTATAACCTGAAAAATTTTACCAACACGGGTAATGACTCCAACTTATTGATAGTGTTTTATGTTCAGATAATGCCCGATGACTTTGTCATGCAGCTCCACCGATTTTGAGAACGACAGCGACTTCCGTCCCAGCCGTGCCAGGTGCTGCCTCAGATTCAGGTTATGCCGCTCAATTCGCTGCGTATATCGCTTGCTGATTACGTGCAGCTTTCCCTTCAGGCGGGATTCATACAGCGGCCAGCCATCCGTCATCCATATCACCACGTCAAAGGGTGACAGCAGGCTCATAAGACGCCCCAGCGTCGCCATAGTGCGTTCACCGAATACGTGCGCAACAACCGTCTTCCGGAGCCTGTCATACGCGTAAAACAGCCAGCGCTGGCGCGATTTAGCCCCGACGTATCCCCACTGTTCGTCCATTTCCGCGCAGACGATGACGTCACTGCCCGGCTGTATGCGCGAGGTTACCGACTGCGGCCTGAGTTTTTTAAATGGCGGAAAATCGTGTTGAGGCCAACGCCCATAATGCGGGCGGTTGCCCGGCATCCAACGCCATTCATGGCCATATCAATGATTTTCTGGTGCGTACCGGGTTGAGAAGCGGTGTAAGTGAACTGCAGTTGCCATGTTTTACGGCAGTGAGAGCAGAGATAGCGCTGATGTCCGGCAGTGCTTTTGCCGTTACGCACCACCCCGTCAGTAGCTGAACAGGAGGGACAGTTGATAGAAACAGAAGCCACTGGAGCACCTCAAAAACACCATCATACACTAAATCAGTAAGTTGGCAGCATCACCGATTACCGCTTCCCGTGGATTAAATCCAGGCTCGATAATAAGATCTTTTGGGCTGATTTCAATAATCTGATAGTCGCAATGATTCATATAAGCACCTTTTTTTATTACATGATACATTAATGCTCTCAGATTCAAACAACTCTGAAGGCATAAAAAACAAAATTTCTTTTAGTGGTTAGGTATCTTACTAATTCAAAAATAGGCTGTTTTAAAAATTAAATTAAAAAGAAAATCTGAATAGTTTGAATTTATCTTTCTTAATAACTTCATGCTAACTGATATTTTTCCCGGCTGCATTCTATACAGGGTTTGTATCCAATCCTAAATTTGTAGGGCCAGAGCTCTTTCTCAGAGGGAATTTATCCCCGTTTTCCACAAGATAGATCAATTCTTTAGATCAATAGAGATCAATAGAGAACAATAAAGATCACGACCATTGTAACGTGATGATTTTTAAAAGAAATAGCAATGATCCGGCATTCAGGTGCATGCGAAAAGCATTTGATCGAATAAGAAAAGCATTTACTTGAATTGAAAAGGCATTTAGTTTAATGCGTGAAAAGCATTTGGACGAATAATCTATTCACAGCTAAATGTAGAAAGGGAAAAACATGGTGGGTAAGTTTAA
>NZ_JBWDLA010000004.1:0-147319 GCF_056238685.1 Enterobacter sp. DVT3837
GTGAATGACAATCAGATTTCTGTTCACTGGTCAGATCTACCGAAAGATGAGCTAACCTGTTTCTGCCAGGATGTCGATGCCGGCACTCAGGGTAATTTCCTCATTGCACCGGTCAAAAAATTGACCCGCCGCAAACGCGGTGAGCATTCCACAAAAGCCAAATGTGAGAACCCGGCCTGGTATCGCCCGGAGCATTATAAAAAGCTCTCCGGACAACTCGGTCATGCCTACAATCGCCTGGTGAAAAAAGACAAAGAAACCGGGCAGGTCAGCCTGCGCATGCATGTTTCTCGTCACCCTCTCTATGTCGCCGGCCGCCGTAAGGCGGGACGTAAATATGGCTTCCGTCCGGAACGTCAGCGCCTGCTCGATGCGCTCTGGCCAGTGCTCATCAGCTTCTGTGATGCCGGCAAGCATACCGTCGGCATGTGTATCTCCCGTCTTGCAAAAGAACTCAGTGCAAAGGACGCAAAAGGCAATGTCATTCCTGAAACGGAGGTGACGGTGTCACGCCTTTCACGGCTTATTGAGGAACAGGTACGGTTTGGCGTTCTGGGCCTCGCAGAAGAACGCGCCTGGGATCGTGAATCCCGCACCTGGTTGCCAACGTATGTCTATATAACCCCCGTGGGATTCCAGATGCTGGGCGTCGATATGGACAAGCTGTTTAAAGAGCAGGAGAAGAAGCTCCGTCAGAGCGCCGAGCGTGAGCAGCTGATCCGGGAAGGAGTGATGAGCGAACATGATGATGTTCAGGCCCACTCTGCGCGGAAATGCTGGTCTGGCCGTAAGCGTCAGGAGGCACTCGTTTACCGCCGCAAAAAAGGCGCGGAGCGTAAACGTGCCAACAACCTGATAAAGCTGCCGGCAGATGAACGACTCCATGCAATGTCTGAATGGATTTATCGCACCATGCCGCCTGACGAAGCGTACTGGTGCACATCTGAGCGCCTGAAGGCGCTGGCTATCCGGCATCTTTACCAGCTGGATCTGGCGCTTTCTCCACCGGACTAGTCACAGACGACACAACAGTCTTCTTGTTTAAAGGCCCCTCAACGGGGCTTTTCGTGCTGGTTTTTTTCGGCCATTCTGCTCATTTTTCATCCTTCACTCCTTTCTTCTTCCGGTCATCATGACGTTCTGCCGGTCGTTATGGCCCGCAATGGCCACAGTCTCTTTTTTTTACACAGAAATCCGCAAACGAATAAGTGAAGTAACCCGGAAATGAATAAAAGACATTCCGCAAAACAGTCTTACTTCACCTTTTTTATCTCTCTGTTCATTACATTCCAGAGTGGATCTTTGTCTTGGGCCACTCTGTGGATAACGTAAAATGCCTTCGCATGCAGCGGCCTCACGGCCGCGCGCTCAGAAGGAAATCAAAAGTACCTCCCGTCGCAAGCGCCGGGCCCCGTTCTCGCCAGAACCAGGCACCGCATACATACCTGACCCCTGCTAAACCGACGCCGCCCCGGCCCAAAGGGCCGGAACACCCTCGCTTTAAGAGGGATGTTGTAACTAGAATTCTGAATCGCTGTCAGTAAGTCGCTGAGGCTTTTGAGTACACGCCCGTAAGCGGCCCTCACGGCCCGCTAACGCGGAGATACGCCCCGACTACGGCTACGCCTTGTCGTGACCACTCCGACGGCGCAAACCGGCAACCAGAGTGGCTTTCAGGGGATTTGGCTTTGCAGGGAATGGGATGGGCAAGGCAGAAACTATCAATCCGTAACGGCTGAAGCCGGTCACGACGCCCCTCACCGGCAGCGTTCCGCGTGACTTCAGCTGGCGTCTCCATGCCGCTGCACGGCATAATGACCATCCGCCGTAATATTGAACAGATTCGCAGTGGAGAAATCAGGATGGACTATTCAGAAGCGTTCCTGCGCCAGCATGAAGAAATGTGCCAGGTCGTGGGCAGTATCGTTTTTTCACTCGTGGAGGCCGGACACGACTCCACAAGCAAAAATATCATCACCGTGCTGCGCAATGAGCTGGCCGAAAGTAACGGGAAATGGGAGCCGGACCAGGTCCTTTATCTTCAGCTGGCCATTGATTTACTGGAGCGGGGGCGAGGGGTTCCCGGGGTGCGCTGACGCCCCGAAACTGTGGCTCTCTCACCAGAGGTGCAACAGGAGGAGGAGCACCAGAAGATGGCCGATATAGGCAATGTAGAAGAAATGTCGTGGCATGAAGCGCGGGCAGCCTTCCGGACACAGATGAATGCTCAGGGACAGGGCCATCAGGGGAAATACGAGTGTGGGAAGAGTGGCGAACAACAGCGTGTCTGCCGGCAGACTCAGCAGGTGCGATAATCCGTTCAGGCAACACAGCGCCAGGACGGACACGATAATTCCCGTGAGCTGCACGCCAGGTTTTTGTCCGCCGGTGGTGATTACCATGCCGATGGCCAGCGCAACACCCGTCAGACCGTAACTGGCCGGACTCAGCGGCCAGATCATGATGGCCAGCAGCAGAGCACCGGCAAGACTTCCCTTTCTGCCGAACCGGTACTGCAGGGCGAGCAGCTGCGTGACGCCGGCGAACACGAAGAGAATGTTCAGAGCCCACCACGGCTGATGGCCGGCAAAGACCAGGCTGAAGACGGGCTGGGTGATGATGGCCCATATCCACTGACGGTTTGCTCTCACCTGAAGACGTTCTGGTGCGCGCCGCACGTTCATCGCCCAGATAAGCGTGAACAGGGGGAATGCCATCCGGCCAAGCGCATACATCACCGGCTGAGCTGGGGTCATAAACACCGTATTGATGTGGTCGATCAGCATGGCCAGGAGCGCCAGAAGCTTGACCATATCCAGGGCGGCCGGACTGAGCTGGCCGGGTGTCTGAAGGGGGTGAAGAAGGCCGGGAACGGACTGATTCATTCGGTATACTCTCCTGGCGGCACGCATTCAACAGCCAGCGCTGGACATCATGCCAGAACGCCCTGCCCGTCAGCGATGTCACCGTGACCTTTATTTTTTCCAGAATCTTACGCGCGGCAAACTCTGATTTATCGCGCAGAACGCGCATGGCGCCTGCCACATCCTTATTCTGAATACAAAGACTTAAAATATGAAAATCGTACATACCACCCTCATTACAATAATATTATTATCGGCAGCAGACGCAATATATTCAGATTAAGGTGCGTTGTTCTTTGTTAAATTTTATTTCATAAGTAATTATATGTTATCTGACATTGACCTCCCTGCCTGTCAGTTAACCGGTATTCCGGCCAGTTCACACAGCCAGTCCATATCCCTGTCCAGGTTTTCAGTTGATATGCCGAACTGGGATGCAAGTGCTCTCCAGTGGAGGATAATTCCCCTGAGTATGCCCAGCTCATTTTCGCTGAGCTGGACCCTGCCCTGAATTCCTGTGATGGTTTCTATACTCATTGCTGTGATGTTCATCAGGTCATCATAGGTGATTTTGATTTTGCGCGAGGTGTTTTTCATCTTTATCATCCGTTTCAGAAAGGTCATTGGTATTGGAAAGTATCAGCGTTACTGATTAATAGAAAAACAGACCATCAGTATATCAAAATAAATGCTGTGCTGATTAAATTAATATTACCTGACTGAACTTTAATAATGACATTTAATGATGCCATGAGTATTTCCCGTAGAGATAGAAAGTAATACAGCAGCAGATTGTTCAGGACGGGGTGGCAGGAAGAAGATAATGGAGAAAGAACCTTCCGGGGGCGCTGAGGGGCAGTGCCGGAGGCGCGTCCCCCTTCCCCCGCTCACCGGAGGGGAACTGCCCTACCCGGAAGTGAGGCGTGCGGTCGCGCAGGGTAGGAATCTCCGCACTTTAGGGCGGAGAGGATGTCAAATGGGGTAATTAGGGTATAACATTCATAGATTGATACACCACGGGGGCTTTGTTGAATAAATCAGATTTCGGGTAAGTCTCCCCCGTAGCGGGTTGTGTTTTCAGGCAATACGCACGCTTTCAGGCATACCTGCTTTCGTCATTTTGTTCAGCGCTCGTACCAGGGCCATAGCCTCCGCAACCTGACCATCGTAGTCACGCAGCGTCAGTGAACCCCCGAACAGCTGTTTTACCCGGTACATCGCCGTTTCCGCTATCGAGCGACGGTTGTAATCTGTTGTCCATTTCCACCGCGCATTACTCCCGGTCATTCGCTGATTAGCCACTGCACGGTTACGGTCTGCATATTCACCGGGCCAGTAACCCGCACCTTTTCGGGGAGGGATAAGCGCGCTGATTTTCTTACGCCGCAGTTCATCGTGACAGAGCCGGGTGTCGTAAGCGCCGTCTGCCGATGCTGCCCTGATTTTTCTGTGAGTCTGCCGGATAAGACCCGGGAAGGCTTCTGAGTCCGTCACATTGTTCAGCGACAGGTCTGCGCAGATGATTTCATGTGTTTTGCTGTCAACTGCCAGATGCAACTTTCGCCATATACGACGGCGTTCCTGGCCATGCTTTTTGACTTTCCATTCGCCTTCACCAAAGACCTTCAGCCCGGTGGAATCAATCACCAGATGCGCGATTTCACCCCGGGTGAACGTTTTGAAACTGACATTAACCGACTTTGCGCGCTTGCTGGGGGAACCGCAGAATTCGGAAAAAATCGTACGCTAAGCTAACGGTGTTCTCGTGACAGCTCTTTGACTAGGCTTTCTAAGGCCATTCTGATAGCCCTGACTTCCTGAAAAGCCATGGCTAAAATTTGTGCGGCTAAAAGGGATAACCGATGGTAAAGTAAGTTATCCCTGTCGAGATACTGAAAAGCGTTATCCTCGTTTTTCCCAAAACTGTTTTGCCAGTTCGCTCAGAGCGCTAGTTAACTGAGCGACAGATTTCGCACTTTGCAAATTATTCTGCCCGGTCTGTACATTGGTATCAGCAGCATCGCGTATATTGATAATACTGCGGTTTATGTCTTCACTTACTGCTCCCTGCTGCTCGACCGCAGTCGCTATTTGCGCGTTCATGTCGGTAATTTCGTTAACGCGTTGGCCAATTCCATCAAGAGCTGTAGCTGCTTCCTCTGCGTGAGCTACACTCGTGTGCGCTTGCCGACTACTTTGCTCCATGACTGTAACAGCGGATTGCGCTCGCTCTTGTAGAGCGCTGATCATGCTTTGAATATCCGTTGTCGATTGCTGTGTGCGAGCAGCAAGACTGCGAACCTCATCGGCGACAACAGCAAAACCACGCCCCTGCTCACCAGCACGCGCGGCCTCAATTGCTGCGTTGAGTGCCAACAAATTCGTTTGCTCGGCGATCCCTCGTATAACGTCAAGAACTTTTGATATCTCGTTACTTTGACCTTCAAGCTCATGAATAACCTGAGTGGCTTGCCTAATTTCACCTTCAAGGGCAGTGATTGACTGGCTTGTGTGGGCTACCAGACGCTGGCCAGATGCCGTCTCAGTGTCTGCTCTTCCGGCCGCATCTGCAGCATGCTGTGCATTGCTCGCAACCTCTTGAATGCTTGCCACCATTTGGGGGTCCGCTTGGAAAACGGAATCTATGGTCACTCCCGTTTTTGCAACACCGATTTTGACGACAAGTTGGCTTGCTTGAATCTATCCGGCGTCTGAATGGGATTTTATTCCCGCGCCTTGATGAGTTCCGCGCCTGATGAACCTCCAGAAAATATACGGCTTCAATGAGCCTTTCCGTTTTACAGGTTCCTCAACAGGCCGGTGGGCCGTTAGTATCATCAATATCAGTATTCGCAAAACCAGATCAGTAATTCTTTAAACCGGTGTATTTCTGCCGTTATGCTACATAAGTTTGCTGTCGTGCCGTTAGGGCCCAGGCTATTCTGGCCAGCTTGTTTGCCAGAGCACAAGTGACGACAAAGTTGCTTTTCCGGCACAGTAAATCCCTGACCCAATCGGCCAATTTGCCAGACTGGTGTTCCAGTTTTTGTATGAATACCCTGGCACATTGAACCAACAAAGTTCGGATCTTTTTATTACCTCGCTTACTAATTCCCAGCAATGTCGTCCTACCTCCCGTGCTGTACTGCCGAGGTACAAGCCCTGTTGCCGCCGCAAAGTCACGGCTGCTGGCGTACTGCTTCCCGTCGCCAATCTCAGTTGAAATAGTACTCGCTGTCAGTGTTCCGACGCAGGGAATGCTCAGCAAGCGCTGTCCAACCTCATCTTCGTCCAACTTTCGTTTCAACTGGGATTCCAAATCTTTAATCTGCTCAACAAGATAGTGATAATGCTGTTGTAATTTCAGCAATAACTGGCTGAGGTAAAGAGGCAAACTATTATCCTCAAGAATGGTACTCAGTCGGCTAATAACGGCAGCTCCTCGGGGAACGCTAATGCCAAATTCCAGCAGAAAAGCATGCATTTGATTGGTTGTTTTTACCTTATCCTGAACCAGGGATTCACGGACACGATGCAGAGCCCGCATTGCCTGCTGAGATTCCGTTCTGGGCTGCACAAAACGCATAGACGGACGCGATGCAGCTTCACAAATAGCTTCGGCGTCGACAAAGTCGTTTTTATTGCTTTTAACGAACGGGCGGACAAATTGTGGTGATATCAGCTTTGGGGAATGCCCCAACTCTTCCAACTTGCGTGCCATAAAGTGAGAACCGCCACAGGCTTCCATTGCGATGGTTGTAGCGGGGCATGTCGCCAAAAATTCGATCAACTTTGGCCGGGTAAATTTTTTACGGTAAACAGCCTTCCCGCGACGATCCTGGCAATGAATATGGAAAGAGTTTTTACCCAGATCGATACCAATGAGCGCAATGTTTTCCATGATAGTTCTCCGAATGAAAGCCTGTCCTCAGCATAGTACCGGGAAGGAGGGAGTGACCATCTCATTAAATATCCTACGCTAAGCCTCTTTTTTGTACAGACTGACATCAACTGTGCGTAACGGTCGATATTTACCGGATCCCAGCTTAAGATTATTACGCCAGATGTAATCTCCGCTCAGGTTGATATGCTCCCAGCCCAGAGGGGACAGGTGAGAAACCAACGGCTCATTAATCTGGAGCCCCTTTCGTTTTAGTGATTCGATGGCCCTTTCTATATACACCGTGTTCCACAACGTGATCGCCGCAGTCAACAGCGTCAGCCCGCTGGCGCGATAGCTTTGATTTTCCAGCCCCCTGTCTCTTATTTCGCCCAACCGGTGCATAAAAACGGCCCGCGCAAGCGCATTGCGGGCTTCACCCTTATTTAAACCGGCTTGCACACGACGACGCAGGGCCGGATCGCGAAACCAGTCCAGCATAAACAACGTTCGCTCGATACGGCCAATTTCCCGTAACGCTTTTGCCAGGCCGTTTTGTTTGGGGTAGCTGGCCAACTTTTTTAACATCAGCGAGGCGGTTACCGTGCCCTGCTTGATCGAGGTCGCCAGGCGCAGTACCTCATTCCAGTGTGTCTCAATTTCTTTGAGATTCAGACTGGTCGTGGATATGATTGACTGAAGCCCAGAATATTTTTCCGCCTTTCCATGAATGAATAGCCGTTTGTCATGGAGATCCCGGATCCTTGGTGCAAATGCAAACCCAAGTAGATGCATTAGCGCAAAAACATGTTCAGTGAAACCCGCTGTATCGGTGTAATGCTCCGTAATTTCCAGGTCGCTTTCGTGATAGAGCAACCCATCCAGCACATGGGTAGAGTCCCTGACCCGGCTGATCACTTTGGTATAAAATGGGCTGTATTGGTCTGATATATGTGTATAAACCTGCACGCCGGGTTCCTGACCGTACTTTAAATTCACCTGTCCGGCATAGCGGCCATGACTTCCGACTCGAAAATTCTGGCCGTCGGAGGATGACGTTGTACCGTCCCCCCATGATGCTGCCAGTGGGCACTTTTTTTGTGCATTCACTAGTTCGGCAAGCGCGGCTGCATACGTTTCATCCCTGATGTACCATGCCTGAATGCTTTCCAGCGACGCTTTTGTGGTTCCCGGGCAGGATTCTGCCATTTTAGTCAGCCCCAGGTTGATACCATCTGCCAGGATGGTGGTCAGCAACAGCTTTTTGTCTTTTGGTCTGACGTGATTATTTTTGAGGTGAGTAAAGTGGCGGGTAAATCCCGTCCAACTGTCCACTTCATCTAATATCTCGGTAATTTTTGGGTGCGGCAGCATGCCGTAAACCAGGTCGGCAAACGGTGATACAATCGAAGGAACGCTGTTATCAAGAGGCGTGACCTTCACACCTTTGTCCGATATATCAACATCAGGCAAATCACCGGCAATCGCCATCGCATTGACCTCTTCCAGTCGCGACGCCAGCAGTGTCATACGGGAGTGAAGGTATTCCTGGCAGTCTGTCGGAATGGCAAGCTGTAACTGTTTCTCTTTGAGTGATTTTTCAAAATCAGCAGGAGGAATGAGGTAATCGTCAAAATTCCTGTAGCGTCGTGATCCTCTAACCCAGATATCACCAGATCGCAATGCGCCTTTCAGCTCATTCAGTACACAGAATTCATAATACCGGCGATCGATACCCGATGGCGTTATTACCAACTTTTTCCAGCTCTCAGGGATAAACTTTACTGGCGCTGTTGACGGAACCTTGCGGAGTTGTTTGCGGTACATTTCTCTGACGGTATCCAGCGCATCACCGAGTGGCAGTGCTGAAGGGGCTGCACTGAACTGCAATGCAGACAACATACGGGGCGCATATTTACGCAGCGTGCTGTATTTTTCGGTGATCAGATGAAGCGGATCAAAATTATCCTTTCGGGCCAGAAACTGTGTTTCCTCCAGACTGGTGATAAATTCCGGCCAGGGAAGTACGTCTTCTATCGCCGCCCAGGGATCTTCTCCTGACTCCCGTGCGTTTAGCAGCGCCTGCCCAACAGTAAGATATTGCCTTAACTTGCTCTGGATGAGTTTTCCTGTTTTCTGAAGCCGTTCGGCTTGTGTGCGCTTTGCCCTGCTGAACAAGCTACCCAGGATACGTTCGTGTAGTTCGATGATTTCATCGGTAAGCGTTGCCCTTGCTTCTGAGATAATACAAACCAGCACGGCATAACGACGTGTGCCGGAGAATTTTGCCAGGTCCCTGCTACTCATTTTCCGGCCTTCGCGAGCCAGTTTCAGCAGTCGGTTCTGGTGAACGGAAAGCGTAATACCTTCCGGCAGTGCCAACCCCTCAATGGCATTCAACCGATCAATATGTTGCAGCACGTTTTTACCGTTAATCTTACCCGGGGGCTGAAGCAGCCAGGCAAGACGGGAAAGTTGCTCATCACCTGATGCAAGCAGATTATCCAGTGCTGTTTTATGTCGTTGTTCCAGTTGCGTCGTCAGTGTAGAAAATACGGCTCTGTCTGCAAGTGTTGCGGCTTCAGCAAGGGTTCGCTCCATCACATCAACGGAAGGGAAAATAACGTTGTTGTTGTGCAACCAAGCGAGCATCTCTTCAGCAAGAATCAGGCCTTTGTCGGTCCGCATGGCGTGCGGATATAAATGGCGGATGCATGTTTTTTGCAATGACCTGTTGAAAGGCACTAATCCCAAGTAGCGATAGAGTTCGGCAAGATGCTCCCAACGGGTTTCCTCCCTCGTTGCGTACTCTCGCCATAAATCAGGTTGAAGTTTCAATCTCTCTGCCACTCTGGACATAACGCCATCGTGAGGGAGACTGTTTTTGTCTGGAGTAAAACCCGGCCCTCGCAGATAACAGAGTAAAACGGCAAAGCCCAGGCGGTTAGCGGGTCTCCGGTGTTTGTTGATGAGGACCAGATCCTGCTCACTTAAAAAGCACATCCTGGTTAGCAGAATGTCATCATCCGGCACAATCAGTAAGCGTTCTTTTTCATCACTGCTCAGTATCTGTCGCCGTGGCATAAATGCTCTCCCTGCATACGGACGCTGTCCGCTTGGACGTTCAAAATATACGCATCAAGAACATGCTTTGAGTTTAACAATGCGTATAACCGTTCGTTCTGAAACGCCACACAACCTTGCGGTATCACGGATGCTCTGCCTGTTTTTAACCCGAAGCTCTATGATTTTTTCATGCAATTGATGATCTGCCTGACGTCCCCGAAATTTACCGGCCACCTTGGCTTTCGCTATCCCTTCCTCTTGGCGCCGGCGACGATCCTGATAGTCTTTGCGAGCTATGGCGGCCAGCATATCAAGCATCATTCCGTTAATAGCCTTAAGTATTGCAAGGGTAAAGTCATCGCCAGCATGTGTTGCAAGAGCCATATGGCTCGTTGGGAGGTCAAGACTGACAACCACAAGGTGTTTTTCCTGGATAAGATGCTTTAGTTTTTGCCAGCCCTCTTCATCCAGGCGCGAAAGGCGATCAACCTGCTCGATGAGAATAATGTCACCAGGTGCAGCATCATCAAGTAACCGTAAAAGTTCTGGCCGTTGAAGTGATGCCCCGGATACATTTTCGGTGTACCAACTGGCCAGCCGAAATCCTTTTTCTTCAACAAAGGCTTTCATCCGATTTTTTGCTCGGAGAGCATCCTGTTCTTTTGTTGATGCGCGGAGGTAACCATGAATGTACATTTTTCACCCATTTATGACGTTTAAGTGATGATCATAATGTACGTGACAGATAGGTGATGATCCAAGGGGAAAATGGCGACACTTTAGGCTATGACACTGGGGTATACATTAATGGCACATTTAATCCATGATTGACCCTGTTTCAGTTTCGTTTATAGTAAGACGCTGTTTGCCTTGGCAGACTCCGCGGCCAGCCTTGAATATCTTCATCTGGTTTATCTGATCCCTGAAGGTGTACACACCGACCATCAAGGAGTAATAAAAACTACCATGCATATGACGCCACCCTGAGTTTTCCCCTTCTCTGTCGTTCTGAGTAACCCTCAGCGCGCACTCTTTAACATCCCGTCTGCGGATGTGCTTTACCGTATCTAAATTTTTTGCCCTTTACGGGCTGACTGTATTCAAAAACTGAGAAACGACTATGTTGCTGTCCTCGACGCGTAAGGACTGGCTGGGTAACGTCCGTGGAGACGTCCTCGCCGGTATTGTTGTCGCGCTCGCGCTTATCCCTGAAGCGATCGCCTTTTCCATCATCGCTGGTGTTGACCCGCAAGTTGGGCTCTACTCTGCGTTTTGTATCCCGCTGATAATCGCCATCTGTGGTGGTCGTCCAGGGATGATATCTTCGTCAACCGGTGCTATGGCATTGCTGATGGTCACCCTAGTGAAGGACCACGGCTTGCAGTATTTACTGGCAGCCACCGTTCTTACAGGTGTGATTCAGCTTATTGCGGGCTATCTGAAGCTTGGAAGCCTGATGCGCTATGTTTCCCGCTCGGTAGTTACCGGTTTTGTTAATGCGCTGGCGATCCTCATTTTCATGGCGCAGTTGCCGGAGTTGACCAACGTCACCTGGCACGTTTACGCCCTGACGGCGGCCGGTCTAGGCATTATTTATCTGTTCCCGTACCTCAATAAAACCATCCCCTCGCCGCTGGTCTGCATCGTCGTGCTGACCGGGATCTCCATGTGGCTGCATCTGGACGTACGCACTGTCGGCGACATGGGTAAGTTGCCGGACAGCCTGCCAGTATTTCTGTTACCCGATGTACCTCTCAATCTCGATACCCTATTAATCATTCTGCCTTATTCCGCCGGCCTTGCCGTGGTGGGGCTGCTTGAGTCAATGATGACCGCGACTATTGTGGATGACATGACCGATACACCGAGCGACAAGAACCGGGAATGCAAAGCACAGGGTATCGCCAACATTGGCGCCGCATTTATTGGCGGTATGGCTGGGTGCGCGATGATCGGTCAGTCGGTGATCAACGTGAAATCTGGGGGGCGTGGCCGCCTCTCCGCACTCACTGCGGGCGTTGTCCTGCTTTGTATGGTGGTTTTCCTGCGTGACTGGGTCTCACAAATCCCAATGGCGGCCCTGGTCGCGGTCATGATCATGGTCTCTATCGGTACCTTCTCCTGGGGGTCGATCGCTAACTTACGCAGCCATCCACTGTCAACCAGTGTCGTCATGCTGGCCACCGTGGTGGTAGTGGTCGCCACGCATAATCTGGCGTATGGCGTCTTAACCGGCGTTCTGATTGCCTCATTGAACTTTGCCACCAAAGTGGCCCGTTTTATGGCGGTGTCGTCCGAACTTAAAGCGTCAACGCGGATCTACACCGTAGCCGGTCAGGTGTTCTTTGCTTCTGCCGATCGGTTCATGAGCCACTTCGATTTTCGCGAAGCGGTGGAGCACGTAGTCATTGACGTCTCACATGCCCATTTCTGGGATATTACGTCGGTCAGCGCACTCGACAGGGTGGTTATTAAGTTCCGCCGTGAAGGCACGAACGTGGAAATCCGTGGAATGAATCAGGCTACCCGCACAATTGTTGACCGCTTCGGGGTGCATGACAAACCTGAAGAAGTGGAAAAATTAATGGGCGGCCATTAACAGTCAGGAGAACAGAGATGAACAATACCGTTATTGCCTGCGTTGACGGCTCACCGTCTACCCGACCTGTGTGCGAATACGCGGCCTGGGCCGCCAATCTGCTGGATGCGCCGCTGTCCCTGCTGCACGTACTGGAGAAAGACGTACATCCTGCCGTGTCAGATTTGACCGGAAGTATCGGCATTGATAGCCAGGCGCATCTCACCGAAGAGTTGGTGAAAGTTGAAGGAGAGCGTAACCGATTATTAATGGCACAGGGCAAAGCCATACTGGCTAGCTGTGCGAAGTTGCTGAATGATGCTGGTCATGCTGATGTTCAATTACTGCAAAAACATGGCGCGTTGGATGAAATCCTGGCTGATTTAGGGGATGTTCGCCTGATGGTGCTGGGCCGCCGTGGAACGCAGAACCCGGTTGGCAGCCACCTGGAAAGCATTATTCGCCTGCAGAAAAAACCGGTACTTATCGTGCCGGAGGCTTATTCTCCACCATCCAAAGTTATGTTCGCCTATGATGGCAGCGATGAGAGTCGCAAAAACCTGACGCGCCTGACACTTAGCCCGCTACTCAATGGCCTGGTTTGCCACCTCGTGATGGTTAAGGGGGATACACGAGCCTTGCAGGAAGCACAGAGTGTGCTGCAAGCAGCTGGCATCGCGACCGAAAGCCACCTACTGGAAGGTACATCCGTTGCTGAGGCGCTCTGCCGTCACGCTAATGAAAACGACATTAACCTGATTGTGATGGGTGCCTATGGCCATTCGCCATTGCGGCGATTCTTTATCGGCAGCAACACCACCGCCATGTTGGAAAAAACACAAATCCCACTCTTAATGCTGAGGTGATTATTGTCCCCGGAAATAACTCCGGGGACAAATAAATACATTCAATTTACTGGAGTGAACATGAAACATGAAATTGCGGTGAGTGTAATAATCCCCGTTTACAACGCAGAAAAAACCATCAAATCCTTGATCGAAGATATCTTATTAGAAGACAGGATCAACATTGAAGTTATTATCGTTAACGATGGTTCCTCAGACAACACGTCAACGATAATTAACTCCATAAAGGATGGCAGAGTTCAAGTTATTGAACAAAATAATAAAGGTGTATACGCGGCCAGAAATAATGGATTAGACAAGCATAAAGGCCAGTGGGTCATGTTTCTGGATGCCGATGACGATGTGTCTGAAGGATTCATTTATAACAGGTACATCCAGGCTTCCAGCCATAATGCCGATGTGCTTTTGTCCAATGCCTGGAAGCTTTGGCATGAAAGCGATAATAAAAAACCTGTACATACCAACCAACCTTATGATGAAATTTTATCCGGCAATGCGTGGGTAAGTCACGCAGTAAAAGTCAGGGAATGGCCACATTACTTTTGGTTACAGATAGTTAGATCTGACTATATCAGGAATAACAATCTGTCATTTCATGATGGCCGGAGTCATAAAGATATTTTATGGACGATGGAATTGGCGTTGGCAAATGGGCGTTTCTACATATCAAAAGATATGGACTACACCTACAAGTACAATAATGAATCCATCACAAATCGCGGTGATTATTTCGACGTCAGAGCAGAATGCTATATTGATGTAATATCTAAAACCATCGGCCACGCAAAGTCGAAAAAAATAATGATTTGAGCGTATCGCTGTTTAGGCATGCCCTATATGAGGCCAGACACTTCCTTGGTTTATATAGAAAAAAGGTGAGGGGCAAATAAAAAATAAGGAGGTTATTTGTTAAAAAAATAGCATATAGAGATTTAGTAAAAGGTGTATATAGCCTTAGTGATATTTTCTTTTTACTAAAAGTTTTCGTAAAAACAAAAAAATTCACTGATGCTAGCCCGAAATTAAAATGGATAATTATATTTCTATTGGCTTAACATGGGGAATACTTATCTCGCTGCGAATGCCGTAGTTAATCCAGCGATACGTGACTGACGGTGAGTAATTGGTAGCATTATATCTTTCATTTTACCCTCCCATTACTGGGGATCCCTCAGTAATAGGTGGTCTTTCGTCTCCGCTTCCTTGGTATATGCAAACTTGATACGGGCACGATGAGCTATCAACATACTCGTGAGGTAGTATTGGTGATTTTTTAGCTATCACCATAGACCCGTGAAGCAATCTGTACGAAAAACAGGCTTAGCGTAGGATATTTAATGAGATGGTCACTCCCTCCTTCCCGGTACTATGCTGAGGACAGGCTTTCATTCGGAGAACTATCATGGAAAACATTGCGCTCATTGGTATCGATCTGGGTAAAAACTCTTTCCATATTCATTGCCAGGATCGTCGCGGGAAGGCTGTTTACCGTAAAAAATTTACCCGGCCAAAGTTGATCGAATTTTTGGCGACATGCCCCGCTACAACCATCGCAATGGAAGCCTGTGGCGGTTCTCACTTTATGGCACGCAAGTTGGAAGAGTTGGGGCATTCCCCAAAGCTGATATCACCACAATTTGTCCGCCCGTTCGTTAAAAGCAATAAAAACGACTTTGTCGACGCCGAAGCTATTTGTGAAGCTGCATCGCGTCCGTCTATGCGTTTTGTGCAGCCCAGAACGGAATCTCAGCAGGCAATGCGGGCTCTGCATCGTGTCCGTGAATCCCTGGTTCAGGATAAGGTAAAAACAACCAATCAAATGCATGCTTTTCTGCTGGAATTTGGCATTAGCGTTCCCCGAGGAGCTGCCGTTATTAGCCGACTGAGTACCATTCTTGAGGATAATAGTTTGCCTCTTTACCTCAGCCAGTTATTGCTGAAATTACAACAGCATTATCACTATCTTGTTGAGCAGATTAAAGATTTGGAATCCCAGTTGAAACGAAAGTTGGACGAAGATGAGGTTGGACAGCGCTTGCTGAGCATTCCCTGCGTCGGAACACTGACAGCGAGTACTATTTCAACTGAGATTGGCGACGGGAAGCAGTACGCCAGCAGCCGTGACTTTGCGGCGGCAACAGGGCTTGTACCTCGGCAGTACAGCACGGGAGGTAGGACGACATTGCTGGGAATTAGTAAGCGAGGTAATAAAAAGATCCGAACTTTGTTGGTTCAATGTGCCAGGGTATTCATACAAAAACTGGAACACCAGTCTGGCAAATTGGCCGATTGGGTCAGGGATTTACTGTGCCGGAAAAGCAACTTTGTCGTCACTTGTGCTCTGGCAAACAAGCTGGCCAGAATAGCCTGGGCCCTAACGGCACGACAGCAAACTTATGTAGCATAACGGCAGAAATACACCGGTTTAAAGAATTACTGATCTGGTTTTGCGAATACTGATATTGATGATACTAACGGCCCACCGGCCTGTTGAGGAACCTGTAAAACGGAAAGGCTCATTGAAGCCGTATATTTTCTGGAGGTTCATCAGGCGCGGAACTCATCAAGGCGCGGGAATAAAATCCCATTCAGACGCCGGATAGATTCAAGCAAGCCAACTTGTCGTCAAAATCGGTGTTGCAAAAACGGGAGTGACCATAGATTCCGTTTTCCAAGCGGACCCCTTTGGTTTACTGCCGTTGCTATTTGATCTGTCTCTGCCTGCTGCTCAACTGTAAGTACATTGCTTGACTCAATATCCTTTAGTAGGCCTCGGGTGTGTTCGCTAAGCCGATTTGATGCATCACCTATGCGACCTACTATGGCGCCTGTTTCAGCTTGCATCATTCGTAAAGCAAACTCTATTTGGCCAAACTCATCGGTGCGCCCAGTGTAGAGGGATTGACTTAATGGGTTATTGGAAATATTCCTGGCTCTTTCAACCAGTCTTCCAAGAGGAGAGAGAATAGCCAAAACACTAACAGAGCTTAAGCTTCCTGACATTAAAGTGGCTAACAATAAGCTGCTTATTGATGTATCAGTAAGCATGCCGGCAGCCATTGCGCTTGATATAATACTACCCCATATGAGCAAGAGTATTTTCACGGAAAAGCTAGCAGCCAATTTCGGCCTCGCGGCCTTCCCGCTTCTCAATTGAGCATATAATTTTTCCGCAGCCAAAACCTGCTCAGGTTCAGGCTTGGTCCTTACAGACTGGTATTCAACAATCGAACCATTCTTAGCTATTGGCGTTACATAAGCACTTACCCAATAGTGGTCGCCATTTTTACAGCGATTTTTTACTAGCCCCATCCATGAGCGGCCAGATTTTAATGTACTCCACATATGCTCAAATGCAGCAGGCGGCATATCTGGGTGTCTTACGATGTTGTGAGGCTGGCCTAATAGTTCTTCCTCAGTGAAACCACTGATTTTAATGAAGTCAGGATTAACGTACGTGATATGGCTTTGAGGGGAGGTAGTCGAAAGAATATTGGCATCTTTTGGGAGTTCTAAGTTTCGACCCGTCACTGGTAAATTCTGGCGCATAAGAACCTCAAGGGTTGGCTGTTTTATTTTATTGTTTTCGGCATTAAGCCCAATTTCTTGAGCGTTACGATAAAGCTAGCATGGAAACGATAGGTGCAAGCAAGTTAAGGGTTGCATCGCGCATGTCAATCTAGGCTATACCCTAACTTGATGTCAGGCAGGGCCGCGCCGCTTCGTCAGAATAGAGTCTGCTTTCCCATTTTTTGACACATGCCCGCGAAGGTTATAGATTTCAGCCTGACAGAAATGGGCTTTGAGGCACAACGGAACAGAAAGTGCACTTAAGCCGCCTTCAACCAAGGAGACATCGTGCAGGGGCACCGCATCGGCTACGTCCGGGTCAGCAGCTTTGACCAGAACCCGGAACGCCAGCTGGAACAAACCCAGGTGAGCAAGGTGTTCACCGACAAGGCATCGGGCAAGGACACCCAGCGCCCCCAGCTCGAAGCGCTGCTGAGCTTCGTCCGCGAAGGCGATACAGTGGTGGTGCACAGCATGGATCGGCTGGCCCGCAACCTCGATGACCTGCGTCGCTTGGTACAGAAGCTGACTCAGCGCGGCGTGCGCATCGAGTTCCTGAAGGAGGGCCTGGTGTTCACTGGCGAGGACTCGCCGATGGCCAACCTGATGCTGTCGGTGATGGGGGCCTTCGCTGAGTTCGAGCGCGCCCTGATCCGCGAGCGGCAGCGTGAGGGCATCGCCTTGGCCAAGCAGCGTGGCGCGTACCGGGGCCGCAAGAAAGCCCTGTCCGATGAGCAGGCTGCTACCCTGCGGCAGCGAGCGACGGCCGGCGAGCCCAAGGCGCAGCTTGCCCGCGAGTTCAACATCAGCCGGGAAACCCTCTACCAGTACCTCCGCACGGACGACTGACACATGCCGCGTCGCTTGATCCTCTCGGCCACGGAGCGGGACACCCTGCTTGCGCTGCCGGAAAGCCAGGATGACCTGATCCGCTACTACACCTTCAACGACTCCGACCTGTCGCTGATCCGCCAGCGACGCGGCGACGCCAACCGCCTCGGCTTCGCCGTGCAGCTCTGCCTGCTGCGCTACCCCGGTTACGCGCTGGGAACCGACAGCGAGCTGCCCGAGCCGGTCATCCTGTGGGTGGCGAAGCAAGTCCAGGCCGAGCCGGCGAGCTGGGCAAAGTACGGCGAGCGCGACGTGACCCGTCGCGAGCATGCCCAGGAACTGCGCACCTACCTGCAACTGGCCCCGTTCGGCCTGTCCGACTTCCGCGCCCTGGTGCGCGAGCTAACCGAGCTGGCCCAGCAGACCGACAAAGGCTTGCTGCTGGCCGGTCAGGCCCTGGAGAGCCTACGGCAGAAACGACGCATCCTGCCGGCGCTGAGCGTGATTGACCGGGCCTGCTCGGAAGCCATTGCGCGAGCCAATCGGCGGGTCTACCGCGCCCTGGTCGAACCACTCACGGACTCGCATCGGGCCAAGCTGGACGAGCTGTTGAAGCTCAAGGCCGGCAGCAGCATCACCTGGTTGACCTGGCTGCGCCAGGCACCGCTGAAACCCAACTCTCGGCACATGCTGGAACACATCGAGCGGCTGAAGACATTTCAGTTGGTGGACTTGCCCGAAGGCCTGGGCCGGCACATCCACCAGAACCGCCTGCTCAAGCTGGCCCGCGAGGGTGGGCAGATGACGCCCAAAGACCTCGGTAAGTTCGAGCCGCAGCGCCGCTACGCGACCCTGGCCGCCGTGGTGCTGGAGAGCACCGCGACCGTGATCGATGAGCTGGTCGATCTGCATGACCGCATCCTGGTCAAGCTGTTCAGCGGCGCGAAGCACAAGCATCAGCAGCAGTTCCAGAAGCAGGGCAAGGCGATCAACGACAAGGTGCGCCTGTACTCCAGGATCGGCCAGGCGCTGCTGGAAGCGAAGGAAAGCGGCAGCGACCCCTATGCCGCCATCGAGGCGGTGATTCCCTGGGACGAGTTCACCGAGAGCGTCAGCGAGGCCGAGCTGCTGGCCCGGCCGGAAGGCTTCGACCACCTGCACCTGGTCGGCGAGAACTTCGCCACCCTGCGCCGTTACACGCCGGCCTTGCTGGAGGTGCTGGAACTGCGCGCCGCGCCGGCCGCGCAAGGCGTGCTGGCAGCCGTGCAGACCCTGCGTGAGATGAACGCCGACAACCTGCGCAAGGTGCCGGCCGATGCACCCACGGCCTTCATCAAGCCGCGCTGGAAGCCGCTGGTGATCACCCCGGAAGGCCTCGACCGGAAATTCTACGAAATCTGCGCCCTGTCCGAGCTGAAGAACGCCCTGCGCTCCGGCGACATCTGGGTCAAGGGCTCGCGGCAGTTCCGCGACTTCGACGACTACCTGCTGCCGGCCGAGAAGTTCGCCGCACTCAAGCGCGAGCAGGCCCTGCCCCTGGCGATCAACCCGAACAGCGACCAGTACCTGGAAGAGCGTTTGCAGCTGCTGGACGAGCAGTTGGCCACCGTCACCCGCCTGGCCAAGGACAACGAGCTGCCCGATGCCATCCTCACCGAGTCAGGGCTGAAAATCACCCCGCTGGATGCGGCGGTGCCGGATCGGGCGCAGGCGCTGATCGACCAAACCAGCCAGTTACTGCCGCGCATCAAGATCACCGAACTGCTGATGGACGTGGACGACTGGACGGGCTTCAGCCGCCACTTCACCCACTTGAAGGACGGGGCCGAGGCCAAAGACAGGACGTTGCTGCTGTCCGCAATCCTCGGTGATGCGATCAACCTCGGGCTGACCAAGATGGCCGAGTCGAGCCCCGGCCTGACCTACGCCAAGCTGTCCTGGCTGCAAGCCTGGCACATCCGCGACGAAACCTATTCGGCGGCCTTGGCCGAGCTGGTCAACCACCAGTATCGCCACGCCTTTGCCGCCCACTGGGGCGACGGCACGACCTCATCCTCCGATGGCCAGCGCTTCCGCGCGGGTGGCCGGGGCGAGAGCACCGGGCACGTCAACCCGAAGTACGGTAGCGAGCCGGGACGGCTGTTCTATACCCATATCTCCGACCAGTACGCGCCGTTCAGCACCCGCGTGGTGAATGTCGGCGTCCGCGATTCCACCTATGTGCTCGACGGCCTGCTGTACCACGAGTCCGACCTGCGGATCGAGGAGCACTACACCGACACGGCCGGCTTCACCGATCACGTCTTTGCCCTGATGCACCTGCTAGGCTTCCGCTTCGCGCCGCGCATCCGCGACCTCGGCGAAACCAAGCTGTACGTGCCGCAGGGCGTGCAAGCCTACCCGACGTTGCGCCCGCTGATCGGCGGCACCCTGAACATCAAGCACGTGCGTGCCCACTGGGACGACATCCTGCGCCTGGCCAGCTCGATCAAGCAGGGCACCGTCACCGCCTCGCTGATGCTGCGCAAGCTCGGCAGCTACCCGCGCCAGAACGGACTGGCCGTGGCCCTGCGCGAGCTGGGCCGGATCGAGCGCACGCTGTTCATCCTGGACTGGCTGCAAAGTGTTGAACTGCGCCGCCGCGTGCATGCCGGCCTGAACAAAGGTGAGGCGCGCAACTCGCTGGCCAGGGCGGTGTTCTTCAACCGCCTTGGGGAAATCAGGGATCGGAGCTTCGAGCAGCAGCGCTACCGGGCCAGCGGCCTCAACCTGGTGACGGCGGCTATCGTGCTGTGGAACACGGTGTACCTGGAACGCGCCACCCAGGGGTTGGTCGAGGCCGGCAAGCCGGTGGACGGCGAGCTGCTGCAATTCCTGTCGCCGCTGGGCTGGGAGCACATCAACCTAACCGGCGATTACGTCTGGCGGCAGAGCCGCAGACTGGAAGACGGGAAGTTTCGGCCCTTACGGATGCCCGGAAAACCTTAGCGTACGATTTTTTCCGAATTCTGCGGGCTCCCCTTGCTGACACTGGTGTAATCCGGGCAGCGCAACGGAACATTCATCAGTGTAAAAATGGAATCAATAAAGCCCTGCGCAGCGCGCAGGGTCAGCCTGAATACGCGTTTAATGACCAGCACAGTCGTGATGGCAAGGTCAGAATAGCGCTGAGGTCTGCCTCGTGAAGAAGGTGTTGCTGACTCATACCAGGCCTGAATCGCCCCATCATCCAGCCAGAAAGTGAGGGAGCCACGGTTGATGAGAGCTTTGTTGTAGGTGGACCAGTTGGTGATTTTGAACTTTTGCTTTGCCACGGAACGGTCTGCGTTGTCGGGAAGATGCGTGATCAGATCCTTCAACTCAGCAAAAGTTCGATTTATTCAACAAAGCCCACCACGGGGTTCAGAATGTTCAATCTTCGCGTCAAAACCTGGGAAGACTGGGAAACACTTTGTATATACTGGATGAAAGAGATTGCCTGGTGGGGCCATAGAGTTGATACAAATTATCAAACCTATGGCAGGCCGGGGCAAAAACAACATGGGGTTGATATAAAACCTGTATTACCTGGCTGCGGTATTGTTGGCCAAAGTAAATTTATCCAGGGCTCATTCACCCTGAAAGGGAAGGTGCGAATAAGCAGGTCATTTCTTCCCAAGCTGACTCGCTGATTAAAATTTCGCGGATCTGGGCCGATTTTTTTCCCGCAAACACATCGAATCAGCCTATTTAGGCTATTTTTTCCACCATTTCTGGCGTTATTTCCGGTTTTTACTGAGATCTCTCCCACTGACGTATCATTTGGTCCACCCGAAACAGGTTGGCCAGGGTGAATAACATCGCCAGTTGGTTATCGTTTTTCAGCAGCCCCTTGTATCTGGCTTTCACGAAGCCGAACTGCCGCTTGATGATGCGAAACGGGTGCTCCACCCTGGCACGGATGCTGGCTTTCATGTATTCGATGTTGATGGCCGTTTTGTTCTTGCGCGGATGCTGCTTCAAGGTTTTTACCCTGCCGGGACGCTCGGCGATCAGCCAGTCCACATCCACCTCGGCCAGCTCCTCGCGCTGTGGCGCTCCTTGGTAGCCGGCATCGGCTGAGACAAATTGCTCCTCTCCATGAAGCAGATTACCCAGCTGATTGAGGTCATGCTCGTTGGCCGCGGTGGTGACCAGGCTGTGGGTCAGGCCACTCTTGGCATCGACACCAATGTGGGCCTTCATGCCAAAGTGCCACTGATTGCCTTTCTTGGTCTGATGCATCTCCGGATCGCGTTGCTGCTCATTGTTCTTGGTAGAGCTGGGTGCCTCAATGATGGTGGCATCCACCAAAGTGCCTTGGGTCATCATGACGCCTGCTTCGGCCAGCCAGCGATTGATGGTCTTGAACAATTGACGGGCCAGTTGATGCTGCTCGAGCAGGTGGCGGAAATTCATGATGGTGGTGCGATCCGGCAGGGCGCTATCCAGGGATAATCGGGCAAACAGGCGCATGGAGGCGATTTCGTACAGGGCATCTTCCATGGCACCGTCGCTCAGGTTGTACCAATGCTGCATGCAGTGAATACGCAGCATGGTCTCCAGCGGATAGGGCCGTCGGCCATTGCCCGCCTTGGGATAAAACGGCTCGATGACAGCGGTCATATTCTGCCATGGCAGAATCTGCTCCATGCGGGAGAGGAAAATCTCTTTTCGGGTCTGACGGCGCTTAGTGCTGAATTCACTATCGGCGAAGGTGAGTTGATGGCTCATGATGTCCCTCTGGGATGCGCTCCGGATGAATATGATGATCTCATATCAGGAACTTGTTCGCACCTTCCTTACCCCAACGCGTCAGACAAAATCTTGCCACCTCCGGATTGCCGGTCCATCGATGCCAAATAGAGGTCACCGAAACGTCACCGCTGTACGACAGTCAGATTGCGGCTAAAAATATGACGGAATTAAAGGCGATAGGGGTCAAGCTTGCGCTTGATGATTTTGGAACCGGTCATGCTAATCTTAATTACCTGTTGAAATATCCTTTTGATACCTTAAAAATTGATAAGGAATTTGTCACCGCTATTGAGCCCGACACCCGATCGACAAAGATTGTTGAGGGTATTATTTCACTGGCGCATAATTTTGGTATCGAAGTTCTTGCCGAAGGGGTGGAAACCCAGTCCCAACTGGACCGGTTGATGCAGATTGGTTGTGACAAAATTCAAGGCTTTTTCATTTCTCCCCCGGTGCAGGCACAAGAGATCCCTTCACTCTTAGCGCAATATAATCGTTAATCCTTCCGTATTTACGTTTCCCAATCCCTTGATTGTTCCACGTTGCTGGTAAGTCTGTAGGCCTGATACGCGTCGCGCATCAGCCACCCCTGTAATACTATAAGCAAAAAAAAGCCCCCTGCTAAGCAGGAGGCTGGCGAGTTTATGTCAGCTTAGAACGATTTCTTAAAGCCGATAGAGGCATTGACCGGCGCTTCGATCTGCGACTTACTGCCGCCGTTGCTGAATTGCGTACCCAGCTCACCGTAGACCTGCAGGTTTCTGTCGATAGACCATGACAGGCCGGCTGCAACTTCAGTGCTGGAGTACTGCTGTGAAGATTCCAGCGTAGTGGTGGCTACCGCATTGCTAAAGTGCGTTTTGTCTTTTGAACCCAGACCCTGCCAGACGTTAACCCTGCCGTACGGCTGGAATTTGCCATGGTTGGTGTCATAGTCAGCGACCAGACGCACGCCCAGACGCGCGGTAAAGGAGTCTGCGGTATCCATTTTCACTTTCGTTGGGGTCACACCATCCAGCGTGCTGTTATCAAAGTCGCTGTACTGGTAGATCAACTGAGCCTGAGGCTCCAGACTCCATGCGCTGGCGCCTAAACGGAACGATTTACCCACCTCTGTCGACGCCGTCAGCGTGTTGCCTCTGACGGTATACGAGCCATTGTTACCGGTCGCCGCCAGGCGGGATTTATGGTTACCGTACTGCAGGACGTTATCAACATACATACCGTCACCCGAGAACCAGGTCGCATAGCCACCGACGTAAAATGCGTTGTCGTCGATGTTACCGCCTTTGCCATCGCTGCCTGTCTTCGTGCCTTTCACGTTGCTGTCGATATCAAGGATGCTGGTATACATCCCGGCTTTCCAGCTTTCGTTAGCATACATATCAACGCCGACCTGGATACCCATGGTATGGGAGCTGGTTTGCGTACCGGCAGCATCATCCAGTTTGGTTTTACCGGAGTAGCCAATCATTCTTGCCCAGGCGCGATTGTCTTCATCAATGCCCGGTTTAACCTCGTCCCCCATACGTTGGTGCATGTTACCTAACAGGCTAATATCACCCTGACGTACTACGCTGGCGAGGCCAGAATACAGCATGGTTTCTGGACGGTATTCACTTCTCAGATACCAGTTTTCACCCTGGCCCTGAGCATTACCCGCATGTAGTTGGTACTCAAACGCACCTGCAGCCATACGATCGGCGGCAAGATGGAAGGCATCCCGCGACGTTTGCGCGGTGGTGGTTGCGCCATTGAGCGCGGTCACCACTTCGATACCATCCCCAATGGTCGGCGCGCCGAGACCAGAACCATCGACATTCAGCAGCGTGCTACCGCTGGCTTTACCGCCATCGATAATCAGACGGTCGGCAATGCCTGCACCGCTACCATTCTGGATAGCCGCCATGTTGATAGTCCCTTTTTCGCCGGTGTAATCCCCTTTGACGGTTAAGGTTGTGCCTGTCTGCTGACCGATGAGTGAAACATAACCACCGTTGCTCAGGCCCGCTACCGTCTGGTTGTAACCCTGAGTGTTCAGGGTGGTGTCTGCAACCACATAGTGGTGTGATGCGGCACTCAGGGTGTTGGCATTACCCGCCTGCAGCACGCCGTTGGCGATCAACGTCGCGCCGCTGTAGCTGTTTTCACCTTGCAGCTCGGTAATGCCGCTACCGGTCTGATGCAACTGGCCTTTACCACTGATATTACCGGTCAGCACCAGGGTATCGCCACGATTGACGTTGAGTACGCCGTTATCAACGACATCCCCCTGAATGCTGCCGATATCGCCGCCGTTACCCAGCTGTAAAACACCTTGTTCGATGGTGGTGCCACCTGTGTAGGTGTTATCCTGCGTCAGGGTGAGGGAGCCTTTACCTGTTTTGGTCAACTGACCGTTACCTTCGACTTCCGTCAGCAGGGAAACGTCATGCCCGTTGGTGTCGAATGTCCCGCCGCCGGATTCCAGCGTCACCTGACGGGCAGTATCAAACGCTTCGCCATACTTCAGCGTGCCGCCATTAAAGATAATTCCCGTATCTGCCGCACCCAGGTTGGTATCGCCCGCTACCTGCAGCGTCCCGGAAGTGATAGTCGTTCCACCGCTGTAGGTGTTGTCGCCCGTGAGGATCAGGGTACCGAGATCGCCTTTATTCAGGCCGCCGGTACCGCGGATAACGCTGTCGATAGTCGCGGTATAATTGGCGCCGTCTACTGTGCCATCGCCAACGCGAATCAGGGTGTTGGCCGTATCGGTGGTAATGGCTTCGCCGCCCACACGATAACCATCGGTGGCGAACTGCGCGCCACTGATAATGACATCGCCTTTGCTGTTATCGACGGTCACGTTGCCTGATTCGCCCTGGAACACAGCAAACGCGGCATCGGTAAACGGTGCGTTCAGCGCGCCTTCCGGCGTTGATTCATCAGTAGTCCAGTTGTCGTTACCCTTGCTGGATTGCCAGATACCGTCGCCGCCGTCGATGACGCCGTTGTTTTTCAGCTCGCCATTCTCACCACCGGTGCCGTCCCAGAAGCGCAGCGTCAGTCCGGCGTGATTGACCAGGTTGACCTGATTTTTCACCGATGTCTGCACGTACAGGCTGTCTGCCGCTTCCGGCGCGTTAGCAATATCCATCACATTGTTGGTCAATGTGCCGGTGTAATTGATGACGCGATAGACGCCCACATCAAATTTTCCGCCCGGTGAGGTTTCAATATTGAGCTTACCGTCGAGAGTCAGATCGCCGTTTACGTCAATCAAGTCGTTGAAGGCACCGCCCGGAGTATAAGCCTGACCAAACTGATAATCAAGCTGTGCGTTATCACTGAGCGTCAGCGAACCGGTAGTCAGTTTACCCACGCTGTTGATGGCGGCACCGGCGGTAATATGACCGTCGTCCTGCACATCAACCGCGCCGCCGATAATGCCGTTACCGCCGAGCGTAGCACCCGATTTCACTGTGACCTGACCGGTAGAAGCAGACTGATTGCCGTTGACCAGCAGTACGCCTTCGTTGACGTCCGTGGTGCCGGTATAGGTATTGTCGCCGGTCAGAATCAGTGTACCGTTACCGATTTTCACCAGACTGCCGTCGCTGCCGCTGATAATGCCGCTGATGGTGTCAGGGTCCGGAAGATTCAGATTCCCCAGAGACAATTCTTTATTGCCCAGCTCGACATTACCCGCGCCAGACAACGAGCCAATAGACGTTGCGCTGTCGACTGCGCTGATATCGACCTTACCACCCGCCAGGTTTTTAACGACGGTATTTTCTGCCATTGCCTGGTCAGCGAAGGTCATCAATCCGCTGTTGTTCACAATGGCGTTGCCGCCGCTGGCATTTTCTTCCAGCGCCAGGGTACTGTCTTTTGACACGTTAACCGTCGCGTTGCCCGCGCTGGCGTTGTTGGTTAACACCGCTTTCGCCGTGCCCGTCAGGTTCAGCATTGCGCTTGCGGCGGTGACGTTATCCGCCAGCGTTAACAGGCTGTCGGCGATGTTCATAGTCAGGGATTTCAGGCTGGTATCTGTCCCGCTGACATTGAGCGTCGCACCCTTATTGACGTTCACGGTGCTGCTTTCATTACTGCCAAAGGCTCCGGTTTTGCTGACGTTGACCGTCACATTGTTGGCGTTTCCGGTACCGGCAATTTCGGTGTCGCCTTTGTAGCTGTTTGCGCGGTCGAGCGACAAGGTGCTGCCCGCATCACTAGAGCTGCTGGTAACTTTCAGTTTACCCTCGCCGGTAATCTCACCGGTTGGCGTGAAGTGGTGCGAATTAAGGTCAAACACCGCAGCATTCTCATTCGCTCCCAGCTCAATGGTGCGATTGCTGGTCAGGTCCGCGCCCAGTTGCAGCGTTGAACCGTTATTGATGGCCAGGTCAGTTCCGCTCTGGCCGAGATTGCTGTCGGAGGAGATCTGCAACGTGCCGCCATCAATGCGCGTGCCGCCGCGATATTCGTTGTCACCGCTGAGGATCAGACGGCCAAGGTCGGTTTTCACCAGCGTCAGCTTGTCAGCAGTACTGGCCTCGCGGATAACGGACTCAATGGTCGCGGTATAGTTTTGCCCCGCGCCACCAGCGCCAACGCGCACCAGCAGTTCGCCAGTCCCCGGCGTCTGGCCTGCGTGGGTCGCGTTTTCCGTGGTGGCATACGCGTTAAGCGCATCGCCTTTAACGACATAGCCATCGGCATCAAACTGTGCTCCGGAGAAGTTAACTTCTCCCGCGGCGTTATCCACGGTAACGGTACCGCCTTTGGTGGTGAAGACGGCGAAGGACTTCTGTGCCCAAGGGGCGTTACCCTCACCGGTTGCGGTGGTCCAGTTGTTATCACCCTGACTGCCGATTGCCATCCATTTGCCATCGCCACCGTCAATTTTGCTGTCGCCTTCAATGCCCGACGCGCCGTGGCTCTGATTAACGGTTGCGCCGTCCCAGAACTGCAGGGTAACGCCGTTGGCATTCACCAGGTTGACCTGTTTGTCGATGGAGGTTTGAACAAAAATATTGCTCTTATCCTGGCTATTCGGTATCGCGCCTAATTCCAGCGTCTGGTTATCCAGCGTGCCACCGTAGTTATAGATACGGTACACGCCCGGTCCGAAGTTACCACCCTGTGAAGTGGTGACGTCCAGAGTCCCGTCCAGTTGCAGATCGCCTGCGACGTTAATCAGATCGTTTAGCGCGCCGCCTGGCGTATAGGCTTGACCCAGTTCGAAAGCGGAGGTCGTTTTGCTGCCAAGCTGCAGATTACCGTTAATGGATAACGTACCCGCACCGCCGTCACCGGCGCTGAGGGTAGAGGCATCGTTCATCAGCACGTCGCCGCCGATCACCCCGTTACCCCCCAGCGTCGCCGTACCGCTTACTTTGGTCACACCCGTCGCGGCACTCTGATTCCCTTTCACCAGTAGCGTACCGCTGGTGACGGTCGTGTCGCCGGTATAGGTGTTATTGCCCGTCAGGCGAGTAATACCGTTACCAATCTGCTGTAACGCACCGATCCCGGAGATTACGCCGCCAAGCAGCACATCATTGGCCCGATTAATCGCCAGCACGCCATTGTCGATGATGTCAGACACGGCGTTGACTCCGCCTGTATTTCCGCCGTCACCCAACTGCAGCGTACCGGTTTGATCAATAGTGGTGGAGCCGGTATAGGTGTTGTTGGCGGTAAAGACAGTGGTGCCGCCTGCCGCGCGTTCAAACTTCCCATCACCGCTGATGACGCCGTTATAGATCTGCGCAGCCGTCGTGTCGCCCTGCGTGTCAAAGATGACCCGGCTGCCTGTACCCTGAGTCGTCACATTGTAGTCAGCGATGGTCGCGGCAGTGCTGGTGGACTCGCCGTGATCGCCGGTACGCAGCGTTGCGCCATTGGTAACCGCAATGGTTTTACTTGCCAGTTGCAGACGATCGACGATGCGCATATCTGCACTTGAACCGCTAATGGTCAGTGAGTCCCAACCCGTGCCGATGTTGGTACCGGTGGTCAGGTTATCGCTGCTCAGACTGCCAATTTTCGCACTGTTACCGTGTGTATTGGTGAAGGTGAGGGCGTTGCCACTGCCGGCTTCGGTAGTGATATGGCGCGTTTTATCCAGCGTCACATTGCCGATGTTGGCTTTATTGTTGCCGCCGGTTCCGGCGAAATTCACCTCGCCCGCAAAGGTTCCGCTTTGCCAGTTAAAGGTGTCCTTGCCTTCTCCAGTGTTGATCACGCCACTGGTGATACCCTGGCTGATATCAATGGTGTCATTGCCCTTGCCAGATTGAATCGCCACTGCCGTATCGTTGATAGCCTGAAGGGTACCGGTATTGGTGATTTTTTTATTGCTGTCACCGCTGGCATCAATAACGGGTGCGGTGGTGCTGGCAGAGGTAATTTTTCCGCTATTGGCTATTGCGCTAACATTTTTAGCGATGATTGCAGAACCACCTGCGCTGTCGTAGACGTTGATATTGGCATTGGTGGTGACCTTACCGTCCGTATTGGCGCGGATACCGCTGCCTTCGCTGTTATGCACCTCAACGGTATAGCCTTTACCGATGGTCAGATTGCCTGTCACTGCGTCACCATTGCGCTGCTCAAAGGCGAAGCCGGTACCTTTACCGTTAACGTTCAGAATGTTATTCAGGCCATCTTTCATGTTTAACGCGACGCTGGTACGGATCCCCGGACCGTCTTTGGCATTGATGGTGACATCATTGAGTGTGATATCGGTATTGTTGGCATCGTTTTGAATGCCCGCGCCAGTACCTTCGGCGCTAATAATCACCCCTTTGGCAGCCAGCTTACCGGCTCCGGTGTCCAGGCGAATACCGTCAGCAGTGCCATTGGTGGTGATGGCATCGCCAGTATTACCAGTAATATTCAGGCTGGCACCGTTGGTCAGCAGAACCCCTGCGGTTCCATCATCAACTTGAATCTGACCCAATTTTTTAATCTGTGCGTTCGAACCAGAAGCTTGTACGCCAATGCCGTTACTCACATGTAAGGCAGCGGTCGCGTTATTGGTTAAACTCCCGCCTTGTTGCACGTTAACACCAATGCTGTCGGTGCTGGCAAGATCGATAATTGCCTGGGTATCGAGGATCAGGCTGCCCTGGTTCCTTGCCACATAGGCAATAACCTTGTTGCCGCTGGCTTCTGAAGTGATTTTTGCGTTTGAAGTGAGGATGGTCGGAGTGGCGCTACCCTCTGCGTTGCCATTCAACTGGTGAGCCTGACCGTCCACTACCCCGGCAATGGTTCTTTCACCGGTTAAATTGATGGTGGTTTTATCGCTGATGTTACCTGTGGCACCGCCTTCAATCAGCAGCGCGGCGGAGTCGGTGCCCTGCACGGTGAACGTGGCTTCGCCGGTATCCACACTACTGCCTGTGCCCGTCGCTAATACGCCAACGGACTGTTCGCCGCTTAAGGTCAGGTCAAGGTTTGAGCTGGGCTGACCGTCAGGAGTGGTGGTGTTACCGGCCAGCATTGCGCCGTTGGCAATACGGAAAATGGTGGTGCGATCCTGCCCGTTGTCATTCATTACCGCCTGACCAATATTCGCAGTTGCGCCTTTACCATACAGGTAATAGCCAATCTGATCGGTGCTGTTGAATGCCGGGCTACTCAGGCTGTCGACGTTAGCGACGGCGTTATCACGCACGTGTACGCCGATGTTCCCGGCTTTGTTTAGCGTGATGTTGGAATAGACGTTGATCACTGCCTTTCCATCTTTGCCACCTTCAGCCCAGACGGCATAGTTACGGTTACCGACACTACCTTCACCATCAACTACGATAGAGCCTGAAGCGCTGGTCGTGGCTTCGGCATTTTTGTTAGTTGCGCTGACGTGGATGCCGACGTTGTTGGTGCCGTTGACGTTAATCTTGCCGTCGTTGCGAATTTCCTGATTATTTTCCGCGCCGCTGTCACGCACGGTGATACCGTAGTTCCTGCTACTCCCCGCGCTGGAATCGCCATTGATCACGATATTACCGGTATTGATGACGTTGCCGGTCGCGTTACCAATCAGCATACCCGCGGCGTTACGTACGCCGGTTCCCAGCGTGATAAGGCCGTTGTTAATCACCTCTTTGGCGCTCTTGGTCATGATCCCGGCGCTCAGACTTGAACCGCCTGACATGGTGACATCTTTAGACGGATCACTTGCGTTACGGCCAAGATAAATAGAGGCACCTGCTCTGTTGGTAAAGGTGGCGTTGTCGGCGACTTCTACGCCATAGGCGATGCCGCTGCCGTAGGATGCACCGTTTTTGCGCCCGTCCACGACGTTGATATCGCCGTTGTTGACCCCTTGAGCATTGTCAGACAGTTGCATACCAATGGCCAGCGTCAGCTCGCCAGCGGGTTTGTCCTTACTCCAGGGATCGGCGGCAGAAGCGGTACCGAAGTTATCGGTGGTGATCGCCTGGTTGATGGTGCCTTCGTTGGTGATTTGACTGGCGCCTTGCCCCTGCATACCAAATGCGCCATAGCTGTTGACGTTTTGGTTGCCGTCTTTATCAATAAACAGCCCGGAGTTGATGATCCCGTTGTTGGTTGCCGTCGCGTCTTTTGCCAGCATGCCAATCGCCAGGCTTTGCCCGGTAGACGTGCGTAATGCGTTCAGCTCACCAAGGTTAGTGATAACCCCACCATTAATGGCTTTCATCACGCCATTAATACTGCCGTCAACGGCAATAATCGCGTCTTTGTTCAAGGTGCCTGAGGTGCCTGCGCCGTTGGCGTAGATGGCATGTAACTCACCACGGCCAGCGGTCGCGTTGTTGGTATGTGACAAACCGTCGGTCCAGACGTCGTAATCCCAGCTGAGTATGTCAGCTGGCTTACCGGAGGTGAGCAGATTTTCAATCAGCCCGGCGTACTTTGTTTGTGCTGCGGTGACGGTTGTGACTTCCTCCGCATCTATCCACAGCTGGATTTGGCTGACTTTTTCACCATCAGGGTTGAGTGCCGCGTCGTCGCTTTTGCCCAACAGCCAGTCATTGAATTCGGCCAGTTCTTGTGTGTTGGTAATGGTAAATGTGCGCTCCCCGGTTTTGACGACCTGACCATCCTCGTCATAGCCATAGGTCATCAGCGTCACATCATCGCCAAACACGGAGGTTTGCGCTGAACCGGTGAACGTTTTTTCAGGGATCACCGGGGCTGCGTTAAATTTTATATAGTTATCTGACTGCCAGTTCACCTGGCTTGCAGTACCTTGTGCTTCCAGCAGCGAGGAATCTTTTGCCAGCATTTCAATGGTATTGGCTTTGTCACGCACATTGAGGGTGTCGTTGCCAATATTCAGATTGGCAATGGAGCCATTTGTCGCCAGTGCGATACCAAATTGCTTATAGATTTCTGATTTCTGAGCATCAAAGGTGTTTAATACCGCATCGCCGACTTGCGCTTCGGTAAGAAAACCATTTAACTCATTGGTATCAAAGACTTTGATGGTCGTTTTTTCGCCGGGAAACGCCGGATCGTTGATATCAAATTCTGTGCTCTGCGAAGGCGTTGACGACTGGTTGTAAGTCAGGTATTCCGCCAGTTCTTCAGAGTTGGTAATGGTTTTTACGCTCTGGTCAGGGCTGGTCGCCAGCAGGGTGATTTTGCGGCTTTCCAGCAGTTCCCGGATAGTGGTTGATTCAACAACGCCGCTTTGACCCGGGCTAAATGTTGGGATTGCACCACTGATATTCAGTGCCTGACCAGTTGTGTTATCTTCATATAAGAAGCCGTAGTCGTGGATAACCTCATAAACCCCAGCGGAAATACCTGTCTTGAAGTCTTCATGAATATCGTGTTCACCCGTTGCGGTAATCTGGGCTGCAGAAGCCAGCAATGAAGCACCGCTTAATGCGCCAGCTGCCAGTACGGCGACAGTTTTACGCGAACTGCTTTTTTTCTTTCCTTTCGTTAATTCAGAAACGACCACCCAGATACCGAGCGCCGCGTTCCAAATAATGCTGTAAACTTTGTTCATATATACCCCTTGTCTACATTCCTGTTATGTATGTGTTAAGGAAGGTGCGAATAAGCAGGTCATTTCTTCCCAAGCTGACTCGCTGATTAAAATTTCGCGGATCTGGGCCGATTTTTTTCCCGCAAACACATCGAATCAGCCTATTTAGGCTATTTTTTCCACCATTTCTGGCGTTATTTCCGGTTTTTACTGAGATCTCTCCCACTGACGTATCATTTGGTCCACCCGAAACAGGTTGGCCAGGGTGAATAACATCGCCAGTTGGTTATCGTTTTTCAGCAGCCCCTTGTATCTGGCTTTCACGAAGCCGAACTGCCGCTTGATGATGCGAAACGGGTGCTCCACCCTGGCACGGATGCTGGCTTTCATGTATTCGATGTTGATGGCCGTTTTGTTCTTGCGCGGATGCTGCTTCAAGGTTTTTACCCTGCCGGGACGCTCGGCGATCAGCCAGTCCACATCCACCTCGGCCAGCTCCTCGCGCTGTGGCGCTCCTTGGTAGCCGGCATCGGCTGAGACAAATTGCTCCTCTCCATGAAGCAGATTACCCAGCTGATTGAGGTCATGCTCGTTGGCCGCGGTGGTGACCAGGCTGTGGGTCAGGCCACTCTTGGCATCGACACCAATGTGGGCCTTCATGCCAAAGTGCCACTGATTGCCTTTCTTGGTCTGATGCATCTCCGGATCGCGTTGCTGCTCTTTGTTCTTGGTAGAGCTGGGTGCCTCAATGATGGTGGCATCCACCAAAGTGCCTTGGGTCATCATGACGCCTGCTTCGGCCAGCCAGCGATTGATGGTCTTGAACAATTGACGGGCCAGTTGATGCTGCTCGAGCAGGTGGCGGAAATTCATGATGGTGGTGCGATCCGGCAGGGCGCTATCCAGGGATAATCGGGCAAACAGGCGCATGGAGGCGATTTCGTACAGGGCATCTTCCATGGCACCGTCGCTCAGGTTGTACCAATGCTGCATGCAGTGAATACGCAGCATGGTCTCCAGCGGATAGGGCCGTCGGCCATTGCCCGCCTTGGGATAAAACGGCTCGATGACAGCGGTCATATTCTGCCATGGCAGAATCTGCTCCATGCGGGAGAGGAAAATCTCTTTTCGGGTCTGACGGCGCTTAGTGCTGAATTCACTATCGGCGAAGGTGAGTTGATGGCTCATGATGTCCCTCTGGGATGCGCTCCGGATGAATATGATGATCTCATATCAGGAACTTGTTCGCACCTTCCTTAGGATTTTCGCCACTGAATAAATTATAATAAATTGATTTTATAAGATATTCGTCATGGGCTATATGACCAGTACGAGTTGCATGCTCTAATGTTTCAGATGCCAGTATATGTGCGGCTTCAGCAAACATCCCAGGCCAACCCTTACTCAGCATAGACAGTCCTTTAAGGACTCTTATCTGAATCTCCCTCATACTCGCACCATCACGTGCAACAGGTAAGAAAAAGTCTTCCAGTAGGTCTTTGATCTGAAGTGGCGCAACATGTACTGAAGGATATATCACTTCAGTTTCATCTATTTTATTCTGCGCGTAAGCGGAGAGTATTCGAACACCTCTGCCAATGACATCAATCGCAGTACCGGGATCGTTTACTGCGGGCGAAAGGGCCCTGCAGGCTATTTCGGCCATGACGCTGAGACAGAATCGGGGATCCTGAGCAAATGAACGCACATCCGAGACAATGATCGTTTCAAGTAAATCGGTACAGATTGATGACTCCTGACCAGAACTCAGGTACAAAACTGGCATCGATGGATGTATGAAACTGCCTGGCTGCGCCACAAGATATACATGACGAGGATCATTGCTCAGCAGACTGCCGAGCTTGACCATGTCAATATATTCAACATAGCCAATTTTCTCCGGATATACGGCAACAGTTCCTTTTGGTTGTTCATTGTTCTCAAGCCATGGATATCCGCCAAGACATGGACTTTTTGCTCTCGCAATAAATGTCTCGATCGCCGCCTGTTCTACTTTTGCTGTTGTCTCACCTACCCTGCCCAGAGAGGTCAAATGCTGTATCCAGCGAAGCAATGTGATGATTATTAAGGCAATGACAACCAGTGTTACAATGAATAAAATGACTCTACCCCTTTCTCCGTAGGCTCCCATATTGAGGGCAATAATCCCTACCAGGCTGAAGAGAAAAGAACCGATAAAAGTGGCCAGTACATTTTGTGTGGTTACGTCTTCTACAACTAAACGCGTGGCTCTGGGCGTCACATTAGTAGTGGCTGAACCGTAAGCGGTGACCATGATACTCAGTGAAAATGTGGTCACCGCCAGCATACTCGATGCCAGTATGTTCAGAATATTATCAACTGCTTCCGCACCAACCTTCACTGATACTGACTCTGGGATCATTGATCTAAAAAGAATAGATAAAAGGGCCGTTATTATTGCTACCATTGCAAATAACGTTGCCCTGAACCATAGCTTTTTAAGTGTCTGCCTGAGAATCCATTGCCAGCGTAAAATCATTCAGCATATCCTTGTATTAAGTTCGGGAAAATAAATGCCGCCCGGCAGGACGGCATTTTTGTATTAACGAACGAGGTGCAGGAAGTGCAGGTGTTTTTCGTACTGGTCCAGTATGTCATTAATCAGCTGTTCCTGATTCCAGCCCATCACATCATAGTTTTGACCGCCTTCTTTCAGATAGACCTCAGCGCGATAATATCGATGTTGCTCAACCTGCTGCTCGTCATTGTCCATTGCAGCCATGGCGAAAGCCGGTGAGTTATAGCCACGAAGTCTCACTTCATAAATAAAGTTCAGCTCATTGCCCAAATCGACTTCAAGCCGAATTCGTTCGTCATCAGTATCACTTATATGGCTTATCGTTCCCTGTTTATTCAGTTCTTCCTGAACCAGCGTCATGGCGGGCTGGATAACGTCGCCCATAAAGCGTTTCACAAGAGAGCGCTTTGGCAGATAAGCGATATTGCGCAAGCGTCTCTGCCATGGAATCGGGTTACGCGCTGCAGTCGGAGCAATAGTCGCCATGCTCAGGCTTTCACGCTTGGTCAAATCCCGACGCAGGGCTTTTAATAATCCGTATATGGATATCAGTAAAATCACTGAGAAAGGTAATGCGCTCGCTATTGTCACGGTTTGCAGCGCGCTCAGTCCCCCCGCAATCAGCAGTGCGATTGCCACAATCCCTATGAGCGAGGCCCAGAAAATTCGCTGCCATACAGGCGTGTTAGCGACGCCACCCGATGCCAGCGTATCAACAACCATTGCCCCGGAGTCAGCCGAGGTGACAAAGAAGACAATGACCATCGCCATTGCAATAAATGACAGCACGGAAGAAAACGGGAAATGCTCCAGGAAATTAAACAGGGCCAGCGCGACATCCTGCTGAACGGTATTGGCGAGATCAGCCGCCCCCTGGTGCATAATGAGATAGATTGCGCTGTTACCAAACACCGTCATCCACATGAGCGTGAAGCCGGCGGGAACAAACAGCACGCCGGTGACAAACTCGCGAATGGTTCGACCGCGCGAGACTCTTGCGATGAACATCCCCACAAACGGCGACCATGAAAGCCACCATCCCCAGTACAGTAATGTCCAGCCCCCCAGCCAGTTGCTCGACTTAGGTTCATACGCATAAAGGTTAAAAGTTTTACTCACCAGTTCAGAAAGATAACCGCCCGTATTTTCCACAAATGACTTCAGCAGAAGCACGGTTGGTCCCAGACACAGGACCAGCGCCAGCAGCAGCACTGCCAGGCCCAGGTTGAGCTCAGACAGTATACGTATTCCCTTGTCCAGGCCGGACACCACCGAAATCGTCGCTAAACCAGTGATGACAACGATTAGAATCACCTGCACCGTTTCATTAATAGGCACCCCGAAAAGATGATTCAAACCAGCATTCACCTGCAAAACACCGTACCCCAGCGATGTCGCAACGCCAAAGACGGTGCCAATAACGGCGAAAATATCAACCGCATGGCCTACAGGTCCGTATATGCGCTCGCCAATAATGGGATAAAGTGCGGAACGCAGCGTTAAAGGCAGACCGTGACGGTAACTGAAAAAGGCCAGGATCAGTGCCACAATGGCATAGATTGCCCATGCGTGCAGGCCCCAGTGGAAGAACGTCAGGCGCATTGCTTCCTTCGCTGCCGCAATGGTCTCTGGAGTGCCGACAGGAGGTGAAAGATAATGCATCACAGGTTCAGCAACGCCAAAGAACATCAGGCCGATCCCCATCCCTGCCGAGAAAAGCATCGCAAACCAGGAGTGATAGCTAAAATCAGGCTGCGCATGGTCCGGACCCAGTTTGATATCACCGTAGCGTGAGAGTCCCAGGAACGAGACACTCAGTAGAATCAGGGCCACTGCAAGGATGTAGAACCAGCTGGCATTCGTGAAGATTTGTTGCTGAAGTAGTTTAAAATTTTTGTCGGCGACATCCGGGAATACAGCGGCAAAGGCGACAAGAAGGAAAATTAACAAAGCAGATGTAAAGAATACCGCTTTGTTAATCTGGCTTTTAGACTTCTTTTGGATTGTATCATTTTCACTCATAATCATTTATTCCATTAATTAAAATCCGCACTGTATAGAGGGTACTACATCTCAAAGATTAGCAAACTTCAACTTACGATGCGGCGTCAATCGGAATGCAGAGTGCAAGAGTGGCCATACAGATATCCTGTTGATAGTCTGCCAGCCGTCTTCTGGAGCATTTGATTTGCATAAATTGCATCAGATCTGGGGATTCACTTTGATTAGAGCAATATTGAGAATGACTTACTAACGTCTGATGTTGCGTAAAGCGGGCTTTAAGGATGGTCGCAATGTCAGAGGTAAGGACAGACGTTCAGGATGCAAATAATCAGTGCCGGTTCGTCGCTGATTTTCCTTCAGGCTGACTTGTCCAAAACGAGTAACAATCGCCGGTGATGCTGCCAACTTACTGATTTAGTGTATGATGGTGTTTTTGAGGTGCTCCAGTGGCTTCTGTTTCTATCAGCTGTCCCTCCTGTTCAGCTACTGACGGGGTGGTGCGTAACGGCAAAAGCACTGCCGGACATCAGCGCTATCTCTGCTCTCACTGCCGTAAAACATGGCAACTGCAGTTCACTTACACCGCTTCTCAACCCGGTACGCACCAGAAAATCATTGATATGGCCATGAATGGTGTTGGATGCCGGGCAACCGCCCGCATTATGGGCGTTGGCCTCAACACGATTTTACGTCACTTAAAAAACTCAGGCCGCAGTCGGTAACCTCGCGCATACAGCCGGGCAGTGATGTGATTGTCTGCGCTGAAATGGACGAACAGTGGGGCTACGTCGGTGCTAAATCACGTCAGCGCTGGCTGTTTTACGCGTATGACAGGATACGGAGGACGATTGTGGCGCACGTCTTCGGTGAACGCACTCTGGCCACACTGGAGCGACTTCTGAGCCTGCTGTCGGCCTTTGAGGTCGTGGTATGGATGACGGATGGCTGGCCGCTGTATGAATCCCGCCTGAAGGGAAAGCTGCACGTTATCAGCAAGCGTTACACTCAGCGCATTGAGCGACATAACCTGAATCTGAGACAACATCTGGCAAGGCTGGGACGGAAGTCACTGTCGTTCTCAAAATCGGTGGAGCTGCATGACAAGGTCATCGGGCATTATCTGAACATAAAACACTATCAGTAAGTTGGAGTCATTACCCCTTTCTGTTTCAAAAACATCAGAACACAGATTGAGTTCAGCATGGCTCATTGGTATATGAACTTTCCAAGTTATTCTTAAATCCCTTTAAAACTGTGAAGTAAATACACACTTGATTTGTATTCAAATTTCATAATTTATCCCAGATCGAAGGTAAGTGTTTTTTCCTCACATGCGCTAATGCGTCCTGAGGTTGTATGATCAGATCCACTCAGATATCGAGCAGCCCCAAAATCGCGTATCACATATCCTTAGTTTTCACGTTATTTATACCCAGTCTTCCAGCTTCAGGTCAGGTACCCGCTCAAACTCTCTCACATTGTTCGTCACCAGCACCGCGCCGGCGGCAATGGCATGCCCGGCTATTGCCGTGTCGTTCGGGCCGATCGGCATGCCGGCCATGCGCAGCGCCACCCTAATCTCCGTGGTCGCATCCACCGCGGCCCGGTCCCAGGGCAGGATGGCATCGAGGCGGGCGCAGAATTCATCGACCAGCTGCACGTGGCGGGGTGAGGCCTTCGGGCCGGTGGCACCGAAGCGCATCTCCTGGTAGGTGATGGCCGAGATCACAATGCGGTGACCGCGCAGCACCGCCTGTGCCAGGCGTTTCCGGACGGCTTCCGGCTGCTCTCGCATGATGAACGAGCAGATACAGGTGTCCAGCATATAAATCTTGTTCATAAATCAAATCGTCCTTCGTCGGTGACAACGTCCTCGCGCTCCGCCATAAAGTCCGGATCGGCTCTTTCGAGCTCAAAGAATGAATCCCAGGTCGGCCGGACGGGGCGCAGGATGATGCTGTCCCCTTCCCGGACGATCTCCAGCTCGCTCACCCCCTCAAAATCCAGATCGCGGGGCAGACGGATGGCGCGGTTGTTGCCATTTTTAAAAATGGATACGGTTCTCATAATTCTCTCCCGGGTAGGTGTGGATATGTGGTGCATATCCGGAATGGGGTGCTTTGCACCGGGTGTGTGCATATGTTCAGTATATGCAGATGTCATGCATATGTATAGGGGCTGGATATGCAGATGGTGAGGATATGAGTATGCTCTACCTATGCAGATGCCAGGCATATGGATATGCTCCACATATACCTTCTTCTCTCTTTTTTGGCTGAGATCCGAAAACTCCCAGTTCCGGATCACGGCGATTTTCTGCGCTGATTTGTGAAACGAAAATTAAAAATGTGCTACACTTTAAGTAGTTAGATAACTTTCACCCTCTCCGCATCAGACCGACCTGACGAGTAAATCCTGTTAATCTGTTCATCATCGCTTCCGAAAACTTTGCTATTATGAATTTTTCGGAAGTCAAAAAGAGTGAGATCCGGTAATTGCGGGCGGTGACTGTTATTCTGCTAATCACTGCGGGCGGGCAACGGAATGTTCTGCTGGCGATGATAAATAAATAGAACTAATAGATATTAAATAATAAGGAAGTTGATTATGAATATGAAAATTACACTGAGTGTTTTATTTGAGGCTCTCATAATCCTTGGGCATGACAGAGTCTGGATGGAAGAATCGGAGTTTGAGCACATATACGGATACGGCTGCTACCGTGAGATACACACTTGGGACGATCGCACAGTTGCCTGGTGGGATGATGCTGATGACACATGGTATCTGTCCACAGAAGTCGATGTGATAACTCCTTTCCTTGGCCCTCTCCCAAAGAAAGAAGGAGAGCTCTCCGAGGAAAAATGCTTCCAGTTAATGACTCTTGGTCGCTACTGATAGCCGACAGCAGCATTTAATGAGTGGTCGGCTGGACACCCTCTGGCGGCCACATGTCACTCGATAGTGTAGTCCGGCGGGATTTCTCCCTGAAGATGATCCAGACATTAACGTAAAGGATACAGGAACGATGTGTAAATTGACCGGTTTTATAATGGGGCTGACGATCCTGCTGGGTGTGACTGCACGGGATGCAGGGGCGGCAACGCTCAGTGAAATGCGGATGGTTAATGCCAGTCAGAAACCCGGGATGGTGATTATCTGCAGCCGGACCTCGGAGATTCCGCAGAAAGGTGAATCCCCCGTTCGTATAGAAAGTCTCCTCAGGGGCGTGGTACTGCAGAACGACGGTGATCGCATGATGTTTGACGTGACCTATACACAGCGAAACGCTGAAGAGAGTATTCCTTTTCGTACGGAAAAATACCGGCTGACCACTGAGCTGGAAGCCACCCGCCAGAAAATGGCCATCGATCCTGAGACGATAGAACTATCGCTTCCGCGTGCCCGCGGTCTTGAAGAAACTTTTCTCGCGGGGATGAAAGCAAGCCCGGTTTCGTTTGAAGATTACACCAATTACCGTGTCAAATCTGCTACCGAGTATCTGATCCTGCCGGGTCCGGCATCCCCGGATGCACCGGTGATGCACTGCACACTCTAATGACAATGGTGACATAACATGATGCCAGCACTGCCAGGCCATAGCGGGGCTTTTTCCTCTGCTCAGCTGCCGGTGGCCATCGATTACCCGGCCGCGCTGGCACTGCGCCAGATGGCGCTCGTTCAGGACGAACTGCCGAAATACCTGCTGGCGCCGGAAGTGAGCGCCCTGCTCCACTACGTGCCCGATCTTCACCGTAAGATGCTGCTGACCACCCTGTGGAACACCGGCGCCCGTATTAACGAAGCACTGGCCCTGACCCGGAGTGATTTTTCCCTGGCCCCGCCCTACCCGTTCGTGCAACTGGCAACCCTCAAACAGCGGGTGGAGAAAGCGGCCCGAACGGCCGGCCGTGCTCCGGCCGGCAGCCAGCCTCATCGTAACGTTCCGCTTTCCGATCCGCAGTATGCCCGCCAGCTGGAAATGATGGTGGCCACCCTGAAAATACCGCTGGAACGCCGGAATAAGCGCACCGGCAGAACGGAAAAGGTGCGCATCTGGGAGATCACCGACCGTACCGTTCGCACCTGGCTGGGCGAAGCTGTTGAAGCGGCAGCCGCCGACGGGGTGACGTTCTCCGTGCCGGTGACGCCACACACGTTCCGCCACTCCTACGCCATGCACATGCTGTATGCCGGAATTCCGCTGAAGGTGCTGCAGAGCCTGATGGGGCACAAGTCGATCAGCTCGACGGAAGTCTATACAAAGGTATTTGCGCTCGATGTTGCTGCAAGGCATCGTGTGCAATTTTCAATGGCAGAGGCTGATGCTGTTGCCATGCTGAAAAAAAGATAACTAAATTTGTCAAAATTTACAGACAGTTGTAATGACATCCACTTATTCGATAATAAATTAATCTTGCGTTACGTGAAAACTGACAGGGGTCCAGGCTGTACCAGGCCGGAATTCACGTAACGCACTTTACGTCTTCTTCATTACTTACCTTTTCGTTCCGATCCTGTTCATCCCTGCATTGCCCCCTTTTCTTCATAACGCATTTCACTGTTGCCGAAAGCCCATGGGGTCGACTTTGCGACCGCGGCCGCACTCAGAAGGATGGCCACTTTAACCGGCGCCACCCTGGCGTACCTACTCGTCCCCGAAGTGAGAGCCCTACTCTTCTATATGCCGGATCTTCACCATTAAATGCTGTTCTCTACTTTCTGGAACACGGGAGTGCGGATCAGTGAATCCCGGACGCTGCCCCCGGAATCCTTTGATCTCGGTGGGTTAAGACCCTTTGTGAAAGTACTGGGCTAAGGGCATCCGCCCTGACGAACAATATTGACTAAGTGATGAAAGTAAACATATCGCAGTGAAGATGTTGAGCAGACTGCCCGCTCTTCCACACACCGCAATCAATATCAATACTCCGGTAGGCCTATCCGCATATCGCAGTCAAGGCAAGCAAAACCTAAACGGAATGATGAATCAGTATAAATTGACTGTGGTATGCGCTCTGCATACCACAGTCAACAAACTCTAAAACGGCATTCCTCAGTCATTTCCCGGTTTCACGCTGGCGAGCGCTTTTGCTAGTTTCTGAGGATCAATACCTGCAGCCTTCAGGGCTTTAATAACTTCGTCATAGTTCTGCTCAGGTACTTCCTCTTCCGGCTCACGGGGAACAACGACCTTGCTACTGATGAGTTTCGGATTACGGTAATGCACGCTGAAGTAGGTGGCCCGGCCGCGTTTGAATTCGGTGTAATCCAGATAGCCGATATCCTTCAGCTGCGCCATGGCTTTGCGCACCGTGTGGTTCTGCGTGTAGAGGTTAGACGTCAGGTTGAGTCTGTCTCGCATACGCTTCATGGAGATGGGGGCCGGATTCTGTGGCAGACTTTCAATGTAGGTATAGAGTGCCTGTGCGGACTCCTTGCGCTGCAGGGCATCAATGGCTTTCAGACGCAACAGGACCCGCCTGTCCATCTGATAAAGCTCAAAGAGCTTGGGCTCTGCCCTGATCTCCACGACATCGGCAGTGATGTCGTAATAGGCAGACTGAACCAGGTGCGTAGTCCACCCTTTCGTTTCACTCTGAAACTTGAGGGTTACGGATGCCAGCTTGAACAGGGAGTTGCTTATCCTGTCACGCATTTTCTTGTTAGAGCGCCGGGAGTCAAAGCCACACATTTTAACAAACTCAACAAAAGACAGCTTGAGCGTGTCATCCTTAACGCCAAAATCATACATTGAACGGATGATTCCAAGCCAGACTTTGAAGTCCGTATCCATATCGAGGCGCGATCCGGTGATCCTGACATCGGTATACCCTTCACTCCGGGCAATGGACAGCTGTACGAGCTCCTCAGTCGCATCCGTGACGTTTTTGCGGTTCGTCTTACTCCTAGAGGTCGATTTGAGGGTAGGAACGAACAGACCAAGCCTCATGAGCGCAACAGGCTGAACAGTGCTGGCGCTGTTGACATCCAGCTTAACAACTTCACCCGTTGTCTTATTGACCTCCTGAAGATTCAGGGGTAACTCATTATTTTCCATAGCCATTTTATTAACCCGCGGTTATCCACAAACGAAAGTATATACGCATATCACAGTCAACGGAAATACATACCCCAGTTAATACAATTGCATACCGCAATAGTTGATCTCGCACACAACAGTCAACATACCACACACCACAGTTAATGAAGATAGTCTCCAGGCTCAGGCGTAGCGGGGCGCTAAACGATCCGGGGATCTCTTTTTGATCTCAACATGATCTCCTTAAGGATCAATTACTGGATCGAAATATGGAATAACAGCCAGCATCCAATACATATGGACCACTGACATGACACAATGTGAATCTTGGTACAACAACCCAGTAATACAACACCAGGAAAGGCAATAGTCTTGACTGTGATATGCAGAAAAATGCATGTCATTACTCTTCCCTATTCCTATTCAGCTTCATACCGCAGTCAATAATCTGCATACTATAGTCAATTCCTTACCATTCAGTTCCTTCCAGTGGAGCTTCGTTAGCTTCAGAGCGTCAGCCACACCTTGTTAGTACGGAGTAATTCCGCTTCCTCGACGCATGCGCCTACGCGCGCATACTTTCTGCGGCGAGCGGATGATATTGACTGAAGCATGCGGCAGCCTTTCAGGCGGATGCTGAACTGAACAAGACTATATTTTGATCGGCTTTGCAATATTTAAGACGGTTTGCAACTTTAATGTTGCTTTGCGCCTTTTACCAAGATTTAATAGATTAATGCAAAGATAATAATAAGGAACAAAGAATGGGACTGATGGAAACGCTTGACCAGTGCATTACGGCCGGTCATGAAATGACGAAAGCTATCGCGATTGCACAGTTTAACGATGATAGCCCGGAAGCCAGGAAAATTACCCGTCGCTGGCGTGTGGGTGAGGCCGCCGATCTGATTGGCGTTTCTTCTCAGGCAATCCGTGATGCAGAAAAAGCAGGACGCCTTCCCCATCCTGATATGGAAATGCGTGGACGTGTAGAGCAGCGGGTGGGCTACACCATTGAACAAATCAACCATATGCGGGATGTATTTGGCACCCGTCTGCGCCGTCCTGATGACAGCGTTCCGCCCGTCATTGCGGTGGCAGCACATAAAGGGGGTGTCTATAAGACATCTGTATCTGTACATTTGGCACAGGACCTGGCGCTGAAAGGGCTGCGAGTACTGCTTGTCGAAGGGAACGATCCTCAAGGCACAGCCTCCATGTACCACGGCTGGGTCCCTGATTTGCATATCCATGCCGAAGACACACTGCTGCCTTTTTATCTTGGTGAGCGCGATGATGCAGCCTATGCCGTCAAAGCCACCTGCTGGCCGGGTCTCGACATCATACCTTCATGCCTGGCTCTGCACCGCATTGAGACAGAACTAATGGGAAGGTTTGACAACGGGAAACTGCCGACAGAACCTCATATGATGCTTCGCCTGGCCATCGAAACAGTGGCCCATGATTATGATGTCATTGTTATCGACAGTGCACCGAACCTCGGTATTGGTACCATCAATGTCGTCTGTGCTGCAGATGTACTCATCGTGCCAACGCCAGCAGAGTTATTTGATTACACCTCTGCCCTTCAGTTTTTTGACATGCTGCGCGACCTGTTAAAAAACGTGGACCTGCAGGGTTTTGAACCTGACGTTAGAATTCTTCTGACCAAGTACAGCAATAACAATGGCTCACAGTCACCCTGGATGGAAGAACAGATCCGCGATGCCTGGGGAAGCATGGTACTGAAAAACGTTGTTCGCGAGACCGACGAAGTCGGTAAAGGTCAGATCCGTATGAGAACGGTGTTTGAGCAGGCTATCGATCAGCGCTCATCTACAGGAGCCTGGCGAAATGCGCTGTCTATCTGGGAGCCTGTCTGTAATGAAATTTTTGATCGCCTGATTAAACCTCGCTGGGAGATCAGATAATGAAACGTGCACCAGTCATTCCAAAACATACCGTAAAAGATATCCGCCCCGAAACTGAACCTTCAGCGGCACCCGCTGCACCGATGGTTGATTCATTAATTGCACGGGTTGGAGCCATGGCCCGCGGGAATACCATTCTGCTTCCGGTTTGTGGCCGGGAAGTGAAATTTATTCTGGAAGCGATCCCGGGCGAGAGTGTCGAGGCGGCATCAAGAGTCTGGTCAGGTAATGAACGTGACCAGGAACTACTGACCGAAGACGCGCTTGATGATCTGATTCCCTCTTTTATGCTGAGTGGTCAACAGACGCCTGCGTTCGGACGAAGGGTAGAAGGTGTCATTGAAATTGCTGATGGTAGTCGCCGTCGTAAAGCCGCCATACTGACATCATCAGATTATCGTGTTCTCGTCGGGGATCTCGATGACGAACAGATGATAGCTTTATCACGGCTGGGTAATGATTATCGTCCTGTCAGCGCTTATGAACGGGGCAACCGTTATGCACAGCGGTTGGAAAATGATTTTAACGGCAATATCTCTGCTCTGGCTGAAGCTGAGAATATTTCCCGTAAAATCATCACGCGTTGCATCAACACGGCCCATTTGCCAAAATCAGTGGTTGCCCTGTTTACTCATCCTGGTGAACTTTCCGCCCGCTCTGGGGAGACGCTGTACAAAGCATTTTCGGGAAAAGAAGCTTTATTGTTGCAACGGACACAACAGCTTCATGAGCAAAAAAAAGCGGGAGTTATCTTTGAATCCGAGGAAGTTATTGGTTTACTGACGGATGTTCTGAAAGAGCCATCAGGTAAAAAAGTAAACCTTAATACCCGTCATCAATTTGTACCTGGTGCGACAGCCCTATACAAAGGCGATAAGGTGATTTTTAATCTCGATAAATCTCGTTTGCCTGCCGAGTGTATCGAGAAGATAGAAAGCATACTGCGCGACTTACAAAAAGTTTAGCCTGTTTAATGATACACGCGAGAGTCTTCATTAATTTCCAATATCCTTAATGCGTTACATGCTGCTTCGGAATATATACATCCGAAGCAGTTATTTTCTGCACTATAGCCCAGTGTTGTTAAAAAGATCTGTTTACTTCTCCCAACCTGATTGTTACCACAATCTAAAGATCCAGTTTTTTCTAGTTTTCCTTAACTAGTTCCGCAGTTCACCCCTCAACCTGCATATCAGAACTCAGAAGGTAACCCATCCCGGAATACTGATTTCATACACCAGATTAACTGGGACCACGGTCCCACTTCCTACTTGCGTGTCAGAACTCACCCGTCAAGCCCGCTTGGAATATCGATTCCACACGCCGGATTTAACTGGGACCACGGTCCCACCTCCTACTTGCGTGTCAGAACTCATCCTTCAACCCCGCCTGGAATATCGATTCCACACGCCGGATTTAACTGGGACCATGGTCCCACTCTATTCAGCTGTTTCTATCACAATACAGATTTTAAGATTGTTACTGTGATTCCTGTATTAGGTGCGTAAGAAGATTATGTTCGTTTTGTTCCCTGGTGCTTCCTCGCTCACTCGCGGGCTTCACCCTGTCGTTCGGCTGCGGCGAGCACTACTGGATCTCTCAGAAAAGCAGAATTTATCTGATCCTCGCAACGGGAATATCTTTCCAGCGGGTGGTGTACGCAGGGGAGAGCATATCGCGTTTCATTTGCCATGATGGCGCTATCCCTCGCCCGGCAAACCAGATCTGTCCCAGACCGGAATGATTAATGCCATCGAGAACCTTCATCAGCTCAGAGCTGTGAGGACGTGGCGGACGTTCGTCGAACAGCTGCAGCTGCGAAACGCCGGAGCCGGTGAAGTCATTCAGCATCACACCGGCTTTGGCATACAGGTGCCCATCCTTCCAGATACGCTCCAGAGCCGTTGTGGCGGCCGCAATAATGTCCCGGGTGTCCTGAGTGGGTGTAAGCAGTTTCTCCGTGGCCACGTTGCCGTAGTAAGGCTCTTTAACGGCGAACGGAGACGTTTTGATGAAAACGGAAATATGCCGGCAGTACTGGCGCTCTTTCCGCAGCTTTTCAGAGGCCCGCTCTGCGTACTGACAGACAGCCTGGCGGAGCGAATCGTACTCCGTGATTTTCTCTCCAAAGCTGCGGCTGCAGACGATCTGCTGTTTCGTCGGTGGTGCTTCCTCAAGCGACATGCAGCTTTCCCCGTTCAGTTCGCGTACTGTTCGCTCGAGAACGACGGAGAAATTTTTGCGTATAAAGGCCGGGTTCGTCAGGGCCAGATCGAGCGCGGTCCTGATACCCAGTACATTAAGTTTGCGTGCAATACGGTTTCCCACGCCCCAGATCTCTTCGACCTGCTGCAGTGAAAGCTGTTTCCGCGTTCGCTGAGGATTCCCCCTGGTCAGGGCGAGCACACCACGAAACTGTTTCCACTCCTTTGAGGCCCACTGGGCTGATTTTGCCAGGGTTTTCGTCGGCCCGGCACCCACGCCGATGGTCAGACGGGTACAGTCATACACGTGCTGGCGCAGCTGCCGGCCGAAGTCCTCCAGGTCCATGCAGTGCTCAACGCCGGTCAGGTCGAGGAACATCTCGTCAATCGAATACTGTTCCACCCTTGGGGCCAGCTCCTCCAGGCAGCTCATCACGCGCGCTGACATCGAGGCATAAAGTTCATAGTTGCTTGAGAACGCGTATATTTTTTCCGGATACGTTTCGTTTTTCATCTGAAACCACGGCATGCTCATTTTGATCCAGGGCTTTGCCTCGGCACTTCTTGCGATAACGCAGCCATCGTTATTACTGAGCACCACAACCGGCTTTCCTTTCAAATCCGGGCGGAAAACACGTTCGCAGCTGGCATAAAAGCTGTTCACATCGGCCAGGGCAAACATCAGTACATCTCCCTCGGGCGGTGGATGATGTGCGTGACGACGCCAAAGATATCCAGATCGTCCGGGTCGGGATAAATCGGCGGCCAGGCGGCGTTCATTGGCTGCAGCGTCAGTCGTGGCGTCAGCAGAAGCCGTTTAACCGTAAACTCCCCCTGCACACTGGCCACAACAATATCGCCGTGCCGGGGCTTCTCTGCACTGTCCACAACCAGCAGATCGCCATTGTAAAGGCTGCCGTCGGACATGCTGTCACCGCTGGCACGGAGATAGTAAGTCGCGCTTGGGTGCCGTATGCAGTAATCATGGAGATCCAGGTCGGACTCGACATAGTCAGCGGCAGGGCTCGGAAAACCGCAGCTGGCCAGGTCTGCAAACAACGGATGGGCCTGTGGCGGGAGTGCTTTCCCGGTGCTGAAAAGCTGCAGTTTCATCTTTCCTCCTGACGTCTAAATATGCTGGATATGCATACAGTATATTTAACAGCGTGAGGATAATCCAGATCACCTGCTTCATGAACAGGGTGAGTAATCTAAGTTACTCAAAATGCTATTTAATATCATTATGGGACATTTAAATTACTCACAATGAGAAGTATGGCTTTTATTTTGCCATTTTGCTCTTATAATATGTATCAAATTGAGTTTAATTGACGGAGCATAATGATGAATATTTACTGCGATGATGGTTCAACTAATGTTAAGCTGGCATGGTTTGAAGGAAACGAGCTGCAGACCCGGGTTTCTGCTAACTCCTTCCGGCATGGCTGGAAAGTGGCGGAATTCAGTGCCGCAACGTTCAACTATCAGGTGGGCACGCTGAAATACACCTGGGACCGCGTCAGCCGGGATGCCATCCCGACAACAAACGTGGAATACCAGTACGGTGATCTCAACCTGCTGGCCGTGCATCATGCCATGCTGAACAGCGGACTTGAGCCGCAGCCGGTGAGCCTGACCGTGACGCTGCCCCTGAGCGAGTATTATGACGGGGACTGCCAGCGGAACGAGGAGAACATCCGACGCAAACGAGAAAACCTGATGCGTGAGCTGGTTCTGAATAAGGGCAGGGCATTTACCGTAACGGACGTGAAGGTGATGCCTGAATCACTGCCGGCGGCGTTCTCCCGTCTCGCGGAGCTGAAGCCCGGACCCGCTGAGACCACCCTGATTATCGATCTCGGCGGAACCACGCTCGATGCCGGCGTGATTGTCGGACAGTTTGATGATATCAGTGCGGTACACGGCAATCCGTCTGTCGGCGTGTCACAGGTCACCCGCGCAGCTGCAGGCGCGCTGCGGGCTGCAGACAGCGAAACCAGCGCGCTTATTGCTGACACGGTCATCCGCAACCGCAATGATCGTCAGTATCTGCAGCGAGTGATCAACAATGCCGGAAAAATTGACGATGTTCTGAACAAAATTACAGAGGCAATCACTTCCCTGGGCGCGCGCGTCACCAGTGAGCTGACGGCCTTCAGGAACGTTAACCGGGTATTCCTGGTCGGGGGAGGGGCATCCCTCATTGAAGAGGCTATCCGTCAGGCCTGGCCTCTGGCTCCTGACCGTATCGAGGTTATCGGCGATCCGCAGCTGGCACTGGCCAGAGAGATTGCCCTTTACAATAAAGAGGACTAAACGTGCCGGACGGCCAGTATTCTTTCTATCTGCACAGCGACGATCGCACCGACATCGCGGCGATGGCGACCATCAGCACCATCTCACAGCCCCTGCGCGGTGACTTCATCCGGACCGCCGCCACCGCCGGGGCGGTGATGTACCAGACGGATGCCCGTTTACCGGCGCTGATCCCGGTGTTCTTTGACGGGCATCTGAGCGCCATCCGGCTTTGTGCCGTGATGGCGCTGGTATCCGGCACCTGGTCTTCACTCTCAGGACTTCCTGATGAGCCTGATGGTGGCGTGGCGGCTCTGGCCATGTCACCTGAGACGGAATACCAGCGCCGGCGTTACACCCTGACGCTTCAGGATGACCGGAGCAGTGAACGGGTTGAGCGTGTGCTGACGGGCGTGTCATCCCGCCTGCGCGGAGAGCTGCTGAGAAACCTGATTATCACCGGTCTGGCCCTGCATACGACCGCACCGGAGCTGCCGCGGCTGCTGGCCAGCATGCCGGTACCGCCCGGCACGGTCAGCGAGCTGCAGGTTCTGGTTCAGCAGATGGCTGGTACGGCTGACGTGAGTATGGCTGCAGTGCCGGAGAAACCAGCGGAGCCTGCCGCACCGGTATCCGCAGAAGCGACCAGCATAAAGAAAAATATGCGCCGGGCATTCGGAGACTAGAACATGTCAGTGATTAAACAAAAAGCAGTGCAGTGCATTCATAACTTTCTGCGCGCCCGGAACGTGCCTGAATCTCAGTGGCCGGAACGGGTCAAAAAGACCGGCAGGGGAATGATACTGGCAGGCGTGGCCGTCGTGGTTCCCGGCGTTCTGGTTGATAACATCTCCCTGCCGGTGACAATCGCGATGCAGGTCTGCTATGCCTCACTGATCGGCCTCGGGGTTCTCCTGGCGTTTGACGAGAAAAAACCAGAGGGGCGGGGATGAATATGAACATTAACCTGAAGGAAACAGTATGCAGCTTGAAGAACTGACAGGAGACGAACGTACGCTGGTCGTTGTGGCACTGCAGGCGTTGTTCCGCGAGAGATTATCCGCATCAAATGCCGTCTTTACGGTATGTAGCCTGTCCGGAAAAGAGCAGCCGCCGGAAGATATTTTTGGGCTGTGTGAAGTAGAGGATGCGCTGAGACGTATTGGTGCAGCTCCTGCGCGTTAAATCCGGCCCCGTACACTTCAGAAAAAAACGGCAGGGTGACATCTCATCCCTGCCGTCAAAACTAAACGCTTAATTTTTCGGCGATTATAATGTATTGTTTTGTGATGTAAATCACATTTTAATTTAATGTGAAATTTTCCCTCCGTTTTATATCTCCCGAAAAAATTACCCGCCGTGCCTTCACGCTAACCCGGCCGCTGCGGTCGCAAGGGTTCACGTTGTCTCCGTCCTCACCCGTTCGCGCCCTGCACGGTGCATTCAGCCCGTGAAGGGCTTGCGCTGCGGCTTCGGCGTCGCCCTGGCGTCCTCCGCTTTACGCCGTGTTTTTGTGGCGGCACGGCGCAAGAGGGTGCCGGATGCTGAGGACACAACCATGTTCAGACTGACCTGTATTGAACCCGATAACGGCGAGTTTGCCGTCTATATCAATCACCATTACCTGGGGAGTGAAGATGCCAGCGGAGAGCGACTTTCTCTGGAGGAGGTTCTGGAGCAGCTCTCCCTGCTGCCGGGCGTGGAATTACAGACCCTGCTGGAACCTGTACCGGAGTGCGATGACTGGTGCTGGAACGACATCGCCGATCGCGTCCTGCCGCCGCTTCCAGCATGTCGTGATGATGTGACGGTGGCAGGGCTCATCGCCAGGCTGAAGCAGTACCCACCGGATGCACTGTGTATGGGGACGTTCTGGCTGGAAGATGACTTTCTGTCGCTCGATGGCAGTCTGTCGGAGGAGGAAATTGCAGAAGCCATGCGTATCTGCGACCACAGCCACGATGCAGGCATCGGTTTTAACTGGGACACGCTGCAGTTCGCTATCGACCACGTGAAGGGGCGCTAAAAAAAAGGACACCTTCCGGGGAGGGGTGTCCTGAAATGTGTCATATTCGTTGTAAGTGAAAACCCATCAGATGTTTTCGGCACAGATAATTGCACAATCGCTGCCTTTTTTCACCTGCCATATATCCGACTCAAAAAAAAGACGTCTCCGGTCGGGGACGTCCTGAAATCAAAGGCACACATGTCAGATAACGGCGCGAATCCATTATCAGTGTGCATTCTGCCATACACTCACGTACTCATCAGCTACCAGAACCGGTAACAAAGGTTGTCGGTTCTCTCCGCCTTATTGCCGCCAACCGGCGGCGAGTTCAACGCCGTGCCTTCACGCTAAACCGGCCGCTGCGGTCACAAGGGTTCACGTTGTCTCCGTCCTCACCCGTTCGCACCTTTCACGGTGCATTCAGCCCGTGAAAGGCTTGCGCTGCGGCTTGCGGCGTCGCCCCTGCGCCCTCCGCTTTTCGCCGGGTTTTTGTGGCGGCACGGCGCAAGAGGGTGCCGCATATCAGAGAGGAGTGTGTCTATGTCCCGTTTTATTCTGGGTGACTGCGTGCAGGTGATGTCCCGTTTTCCGGCGCGTGCCGTCGATTTTATTCTTACCGATCCACCGTACCTGGTTGGCTATAAGGACCGTACCGGCCGCACCCTGGCCGGGGACAACTCTGCCGAATGGCTCCAGCCCGCCTGTCATGAAATGTACCGCGTGCTGAAAAATGACAGCCTGATGGTGAGTTTCTATGCCTGGAACCGCGCGGATCTGTTTCTGAATGCGTGGAAAACGGCCGGTTTCCGGGTGGTTGGCCATATCGTCTTTGCCAAGAGCTACGCCTCAAAATCGACGTTCGTGGGTTACACCCATGAGAGTGCCTACCTGCTGGCAAAGGGAAGGCCGCAAACCCCGGACCGTCCCATCCCGGACGTGATCCCCTGGAAATACACGGGCAACCGACATCACCCGACGGAGAAGCCGGTGCAGAGCCTGCGGCCGCTGATTGAATCGCTCACGCGTCCGGGGGCTATTGTCCTTGACCCGTTCGCCGGCAGCGGCTCCACCTGCGTGGCAGCCGCCGAAGCCAGCCGCCGCTATATCGGGATCGAGATGCTTGAGCAGTACCACGCCGCCGGCGTTCGACGTCTGGCACAGGTTGAACGGGCAAGAAGGATGCCGGCGGCCAATGACGGCGCGTTTTACCCCGACTATCCGGAGGCGGCATGAACTACCCGGGCCTTGAACACCTGCGCGCGGACGTGGCCGCGCTCAGCAATGCCATGTGTGACGTGCGGATGCTGCTGAACCGCCTCGAATCGCAGCACCGGCACGACGCGGCAACGCTTACCGAACGTATGGCTGCGCAGACTCTGCGCCGGATCAACACCCTGCTTCTTGAAGCCTACCGCGAAGCCCTGGTGCTGGACGAAACCTTTCAGGACTGACTGACCCTGCCGGGCTGATGCCCGGCCTGTAACCCCTAACAAGAGAGAAAAAACGATGTACGGAACCCGCGAAGAACTTTGTGTACAGCTTGAAAACATGTTCACGTTTGACGAACCCCTGGTCCTGCTGGTCTGGACGGAAGAGGGGATTAGCGTGGCCTGCCGTGAAGCCCAGCCAGAACCGGACGGGACTGAAATCCGGAATCTGATGAAGGCGATCGGCGAAATGAAAATGACGCAATACCGTCAGGAGGGGGTAAATAATCTGACTGTCAGCGATCTCCTGGCCCGTCAGCGCGAAGCGGCAAACCGTCAGGTGAGTGTTCCGGCGGTACTCCTGTCCCGCGTCCTGCGTAACTATGAATGCGAGCTGGAAAACCGGATCGGTATGGCCTGGGAAGCCGGGCGGCAGGAGCCTGAATCCGTCAGGAATGAGCTGAAGGACGTTCACGCATTACAGGAGACGCTGGCCGCGTAAGGGAGAGAGCCGGGGTAACGCCCCGGCAACCGGTGGCCATCCACTGCGAAAAGGATGTCAGTGCCTTCCGCTTTTATCCGCCGCTGCCCTCCGGGCCACGTCGGGACAATGAAACTCCCCCTGAAGCTCCGTGCGGTGACGGCATGCGCCGTGACTTCACTGTAGCCCGGCCGCATCGGCCACAAGGGTTCGCTTACGCCTCCGTCCTCACCCGTTCGCACCCTTCACGGTGCATTCAGCCCGTGAAGGCTTTGCGCTGCGGCTTGCGGCGTCGCCCCTGTGTCCTCCGCTTTTCGCCGGTCTGTCGTGTCGTCACGGCGATGCCGGAACCGAGAATATGTTAACCGTGGAGGATCTATGAACCAGACCGTGACCTGTGATGCTGTTCGTCTTGAGGGTGCGCAGCGCCTGACTTTCCTGCCTGATTTGTTTGGCGGCGATTTTATGACGTCCGAGGCATCCGTGTACGCCTACGCCCAGCGTTACTGCCCTGAGTATCAGGGGGGATTCTGGCAGTTTTACCGGCTGCCGGAAGGCGGCGGATATATGGCGCCTGACGTGGAGAGCCTGACCCTGTGCAATCCGGACAACTGGTTTGAGGAGACTGTCAGCGGGGAAGTGGCGGGGATCATCCTCACGGCGCTGGTACTGAATCACCGGAGCTGGCACCACAGCAACCATGACCATGAAGAACTGTGCCGCCACTTCTGCCGTCGCTATGAGCAGCTTATGGCATTTGCTGACACCCATCCGGAAAGCGCCACCATCTGGCGTGCCCTTGACTGACTGACTGACCACGGGCGGCGATGCCGCCCGATAAAAGGAGAAAAACATGATTGGTACAGCAAGAGAAATTGCCCTTGAAATGTTCAGACATTCCGACCTCGATGGCGAGAAATACGTTTTCGCCTGCTGGAATCGAAATGACATTCGTTGCGTCTGCCTTGACTGGGATTTAACCGATGAGGAACTGGATGAAGTCCTGCGTCGGCTAAGCTCATGCCTTGAAAGTGGCGCGGATATCGGCCAGATACGGGCGATTGTCGAAACCATGCTCGATGAGCGACGCGAGAAGCGAACCGTGACTATTCCCGCGAAATCGCTGGCCTTAGTCATGCAGCTTGCAGGACGGGAGATGCAACGTATCGCAGTATGCGCGGAGGATGGCGGCGGATCAGCTGAAGAAACCCTGAAAGAAGAAAACGACGTCATGATGCGCCTGCGCGAGGCGCTCGATGCCTGACAGAAAAGCCGGAGGCATTGCCTCCGGAAACAGAACAAAAGGAGAACACCATGCAACTGTCACCGGAAACCCGCAGTATCCTGCGCCAGTATAAAACGCTCATCAACGAGCGACGTCGCGAATCAGGACTCAGCCCCGTAACCACAGCGAAAGTGCTGGATGAGATCTGCGAATCGGCTACCCGCCAGTGCGCCGTCTATCTTTGCGGCCACTTCATTCTCCAGGGCGGTCAGGGCGACGGACAATAAATAATCCGGGCGGGGCATAGGCGCCGCCTGTTCGCGCGCGAAAACCCTGTCATCCCTTCGGGCTGACGGTCGGTAAGGTCAGCGCCTGCGGCGCTGCCCCCTCCCGCCCTGATGTAAGCCCGTGGAGATGTACATGAAAGGCATTGTGAGGGCAAATTGTCACTGATACGGTCCTGCGTGGCGTGGCGTGGCGTGGCGTGGCGTGGCGTGGCGTGGCGTGGCGTGGTTGTCGGCTCTGAAACCCGATCAGCAAATCCTCTGAAAAAACCAGAATCCCACTTCTGGCCCCCTTCGGCTCCCGGCCAGCGCTGCTGTCCGGTCGTCGAGCCCCACTCCGCCAGGGCGGCCGCTGCGCATCCGCCGGGCTCCGCCGAACCCCTCCGGGTTTCGGGCCATACGGCTAGGGTCTGATGGCGAAGGTCAAGGGCTGCGGCTTCTCCGGCCGTGCCGTCCGGAACGCCTTCACCGCGCCGGCTGATGCCGTCGCTTTAATGGCGCCACGCCGTTCCGACGTGTCGGGTGTGTGCATCCTGTTCCCCCGGTGAAGCCATCCCCCGTGTGTCCTCACGCGGAGGGCTGCTTGTAGCACCGTCGGGTCGTCATCCAAGGGGTGAAATGCACTCCGCAAAAACTTTTTGCGTGCCGCAAAAACTTTAGTCTCCGCCCCTTTCCTTCCGCCCTTCGCCGTTGCTCCTTTGCCCTTTGCCGCGAGAGAACTCACCAGGGAGATGGACAACCATCACCACAGGAGAAACCAGGATGCACACACGAAACGTCAACGTCAAAACCGCCGCTCAGGAATCTTCCAGGAAGATGGGGGAAGAACAAAACCCTATTTCTGTCGCACGGGAGTGGGTGGCTCAGGCCACCTCGCTGAAAGCGGGGGTCACCGCGATGTGTCCCGATACGGCGACGTTCAGGTGGAGATCCGCACCAACGGAACGCTTAACTGGCACGCCTGGTCGTTTGAACCGGATTTTCTTATTGAACTGAAACGCAACCTGCAATACGTGCAGCTTTAACCGGAGGCCGGATGTCCGGCCTTAACCCAGAGAAGGAGGAAACATGCAGAACCTTAACACCCGTCCGGCGACCCGTAAGGTCGGGCAGAGCACCGAAATCGTGAAGCTGCTGCGCATTCAGGCCAGCGACACCCACGTGGTCGAGTTTGACAACGTGGACACCCGCTTTAACGACTGCAACAACTGGCAGGTGATGGCAGGAGGCAAACGCGTCCTGTTCAGCAACCGCATGTATGAGCGTTTTTCAGATGTGAAATCGGGGATTCTTGCAACGATCAACGTGTGTGAAAACAGCGGCAGCGTAACGGATAACGCGATGCTGGAAGGGGCAAAAGTCATGATGCAGGTACTCGACGGCTATCCGTCCTTTGCAGCACTGGCTGCACACCCGAAACGTATTACCGGTTAACCGGGTGCCGTGACCGGATCGCACTCCGGCCACGGCGGACCATCACTTAAACACAGGAGTAAAAATCATGGCCGCCACCAATACTACGGCAAAAAAAACTGCGAAATCCACCTCTGCGAAAAAGACAGCGGAGAAAATCGCGCAGACTACCGAGCAGAAGCTCGTCCGGCTGCTCGCTGATACGCCCGTGCAAATCTTCCCGTACTCCCGCCTGTCACACACTGACTTAAACACGCGCATCATTCCGCATACCGATCAGGAAGTGGAAGAGATGGCAGACAGCATTCAGGCAATGGGCATCCTCCAGAACCTGATCGGTGCAGAACTGCCGGACGGTACGATCGGCATTGTCGGCGGGGAAGGTCGCCGCAGAGGCACAGGCATTCTGGTGATGCGCGGTGTGCTCGATGCAGACACGCCGTTTGTTCCGGTGAAAGTCCTGCCCGTTGAGATGGCTGTGGCGGCCTCGATGATCGAGAACGGTCGACGTAAAAACATGCATCCCGCCGAGCAGATTATCGGTTTTCGTACCCTTCAGCAGGAAGGTAAAACGTCCTCTCAGATCGGCGCACTGATGGGCTATCACCCGCGCCACGTTCAGCGCTGCCTGAAGCTGGCGAATCTTGCCCCCTCCCTGCTGGATGCGCTGGCGCGGGATGAAATCTCCCTTGAACAGTGTGAAGTCCTGACACTTGCTGATACTCATGAGCGTCAGGAGCAGGTCTGGAAAGAGGCTGTTGAACAGTGGCGCGATCCTGCCGTACAGACTCTGCGCAAAATGGTGACCGACGACAAGATGGCCATCAGTCACCCTATGTTTGAGTATGTGGGTGAGGAAGCCTATACCGCCGCTGGCGGTACGCTGACCGCCGACCTGTTCAGCGACAGGGACAGCACCTTTGCCGATGCGGCGCTGGTGAAATCTCTGCTGGCTGGCAAGCTCACCGTGCTCGCCGCTCGCCGCTCGCCGCTCGCGTTAAGCAGGAGCAGGGCTGGGGCTGGGCTGAGTTCCGTATGACGGAACTGCGTGCCAGCGGTGAGGACGGTGAACAGTACCGTTTTGCGATGCCGAAAGCTGTCCTGACGGAAGAAGAACAGAAGCGCGTCAGTGAGCTGGAAGAACAAAGGGATGCCACTGAAAGCTACGATTACGAATACGAGCTTCAGCAGGATATCGATGACATTTACTGCGAGGCGCAGTACCGCGAAGCCACGCCGGAATTTCGCGCCGCGCACGGAATCTGGGTGTCATGGGACGGTAGCAATTTTCAGGTTCAGCCTGGTATCCGCAAGCTGACCGACGAAGACCGGGTAGCTGAAGAACAGGCGCGTCAGGAACGTGAAAGCAATGTGATCAGACACACCACGCCTGAAATTCCCGCCGACGCCTATCCGGCAACGCTGGTAAAAGCTATGTCAGCCGAACGGACTCTCGCCGTTCAGGCCGAACTGGCGGGTCGTCCCGACGTATCGGTGGCGCTGCTGACGTGGACACTGTGCCTCAGTATGTTTGACCGCAGCTACGGTAAACGCAGCGAACCGCTGAAAGCCTCCGTGTCCTCGAATCAGTATCACCTTGCATCACTGGCTCCATCCGGTGAAGAAGGGAAGGCGCTGACGGCGCTCAAAGCGCAGAAAGAGGCGCTTCAGGCAACGCTGCCCGAAAACTGGCATCTCGATTTCACGTGGCTGCTTTCATGGTCAGCGGAGCAGGTGAACACCCTGCTGGGATTCTGTGCCGCGCACGGTATCAACGGTATTCAGGAACGTATGTACAACCATACGCAGAAAAGCGAACTGGACGGGCTGGAAGCGGCGCTGGACTTTGACCTGCGCAAATGGTGGCAGCCGGATGCTGAGAGCTACTTCGGCAAGCTCACCATCGCCCAGATTGGCAAAGCCTACGAAGAAGCCGGACTCAGTGCCCGCGCCGGAGAGATTGTGAAGCTCAAGCGCCGCGATGCGGCGAAGGCCGCCGAGCAGGATCTGAATGCTCAGGGCTGGCTGCCTGACTGGATGGTGCGCACATCACCAACCGCTGAGGCTGAAGAAGCCACCGAAACCGACGCTCACACCACTGACCACGCTGCTTAATACCGGAGGCCGCCGCCTTCGGGCGGCGGGAACAGACATGACTATGCAATATGACCTGAACCAAATCAACAAACTGACCGCCTCCGACCTGGAGTTTATCCGTCAGCAGGGCGAGGACGCGCGCCGCGCCCTCAGCGATACCGTGACCGGCCTCCTGTCGACACCAGAAGGATGGCGCGTCTGCGCCGAATACCGCAGCGAGTTCGGCGGCTTCTTCCCCGTCCAGTGCCGCTTCAGCGCGGACGGCAGCGATGACTGGCATCTGTGCGTGTGCAGCCCCGGCGAAGTCTCGCCTTACTGGCTTCTGGTACTGCTCTCCTCCGGCGGGGAAGTGGTGCGTACCCTTTACCAGAGTGACACGCTACAGCCTGACCGGATAAGCCAGCTGATCGCGCAGCTGGCAGGTATGCGCCGCTTTAACTGCACTGCCCGCACCGTGGCGAACCTGATGAGCGGGGATGTGACAGCATGATCCCATCCTCACACGCGCTCGTTTCCCTGAAGCCCGCCCGTCAGGCTGCAATACAGGCTATCAGCCATGTTGAGTCTGCCCGCGAACGCGGCGCACGACTGCCCGCCATGCCGTATGTGCGTACCTTTCTGCGTCTTCTCACGGGCAGCGGACGCCTCAACGCCACGGTGGCCAGTAAAATACCTGGCCTGCACTGGGTGCCAAATAACCGTCATTCGAACCTGAAACAGGTCGAGGAGGCGCTTAACACGATGATCGCCACCAGTGGCGAAGCCTGCCCGCTGCCGCTCACGATTGACGTACAGGCCGAACTGTTTCCTGAGGTCATGCACACCCGCACGGGTCGACGGCTGCACCGGTCCGGCATTAAGACCACGCGCCAGCTGCGCCGCCAGTCCCGTGAGTACGAACAGCACTGGAAACTGCGCCAGAACCTGCTGGAGCAGGCGAAAATTGACCTGAATTTTCAGTCTCCGGAAACCGTCTGCACCTGGTACACCCGGTGGAGCGACGAGTTTGACGCGGCAGAGCTTGCCGGACCGTTCTGGCGCTGGCAGTCGCGGTTCGCGTCGCTGAAGGAACTTGACTGGCTTCGCATCAGCGGTGAGCCGCTGTATACAGTGATGTATGAAATCCCGTTTATTGTCCGAGAAACACCTGAGCATGTTCGTGTCGCTGAACGCTGGCAGGTGCCAAATAAGCTGGCTGACCGGAGCGGTGTATGAAGTGGCGCTATTCCCTGCGCTGGAAATTGCCGCACAAGCCCTGCCCAGGTCTACTGGAGCTGGTTTCAGTTGTCGTGGAGGCAGGGCAGGCGGCACCTGAGGAGGTGATGGCACGCTGGGTTGCTGGCTCAGGTTACGCTGTTTGCGTGGATTTTCTCGGTCAGAAACAGATCCAGCGCTGGAGCGATGAACGGAAAGCCGCAGTGAGAAGGCGCAATATGCAGGCACGGATTAATCGTGTTGCCCCTTTGTTTGCCGATGAGTTAATCGAGCGTGAGCTGGCTGCAAGTCAGGCATATTTCAATGGCAAGTCCGCCCGATGAATCAGATACAATGTTGTCTGACTGCTCAGACAAAACATATAAGGAAAGCAGAATTATGAGGTACTGGTTGCTCGTTATCTTCCTGAACGTGCTGTTCTATTTAATCGTTAAGCATGCTGCGCCAGAATGGCATGGTACGCCTGGTTATTATGCAGGCCAGATCATCTGCACACTAATAGCTCTGGTCATCACATGGCGTGATCCGCCTGGCTGGTTAAATGAAATCCTGCTCGGCGTAATGAAATACGGAGTTCTGAGTGCCGGGATCATCTTCTTTGTCTGGGGCGTCGGGTACAAGCTGGCATTCTGGGGGCAGGGTAATTCTGATGCCGAATTTGTAAGTGCATTTGACGTCATTTTGCCCAATCTTGCGCTGGTCACGGGCGTAGTGATCGCGGGATGGGGATACCTGAGATATTTCAGGCGTTAAGCAGCATAAAGCGTGGATATACCTGGTAAGAAAGAGCACCTGCCCGGTATAATCGACGTGGCGCTTGAGGCTTTTTGCCTCATGACGTGAAGGTGGTTTGTTGCCGTGTTGTGTGGCAGAAAGCAGAAAGCCCCGTAGTTAATTTTCATTAACCCATGTACTGCACCCATTTTGTTGGACGATGAAATGGAATAGTCCCTGATATGTCAAAGCCAAAATACCCCTTCGAAAAGCGCCTTGAAGTCGTGAATCACTACTTCACAACTGATGATGGTTACAGGATCATCTCTGCACGTTTTGGTGTGCCTCGAACACAGGTCAGGACGTGGGTTGCCCTCTATGAAAAACATGGAGAAAAAGGTTTAATTCCCAAACCTAAAGGCGTTAGTGCTGATCCAGAGTTGCGCATTAAGGTCGTGAAAGCCGTGACCGAGCAGCAGATGTCCCTCAATCAGGCTGCTGCTCACTTTATGCTTGCTGGTAGTGGTTCTGTAGCCAAGTGGCTGAAAGTCTATGAGGAGCACGGAGAAGCTGGTTTACGCGCACTCAAGATCGGCACCAAAAGAAACATTACAATGTCAGTTGATCCAGAAAAAGCGGCGTTAGCATTGGAGCTGTCGAAAGACCGACGTATTGAGGATCTTGAAAGACAAGTTCGATTCCTTGAAATGCGGCTTACGTATCTAAAAAAGCTGAAAGCCTTAGCTCATCCCGCGAAAAAGTGAAAGTACTCAACGAGCTAAGGCAGTTTTACCCTCTTGATGAGCTTCTCAAGGCAGCGGAGATACCGCGCAGTACGTTTTATTACCATCTAAAGGCTCTCAGCAAGCCTGATAAGTATGCGGATGTTAAAAAGCGTATTGGTGAGATTTATCACGAGAATAAAGGTCGTTACGGATACCGTAGGGTAACGTTGTCTCTCCATCGAGACGGGGAACGGATTAACCATAAAGCCGTTCAGCGCCTGATGGGAACCCTCTCGCTTAAGGCAGCGATTAAGGTCAAGCGATACAGCTCCTACAGAGGAGAGGTAGGGCAAACCGCCCCCAATGTTCTCCAAAGGGATTTCAAGGCTACACGGCCAAACGAGAAGTGGGTTACCGACGTTACTGAATTTGCAGTCAATGGGCGAAAGCTGTATTTGTCTCCAGTAATAGATCTCTTCAACAACGAAGTTATTTCTTACAGCCTGTCGGAAAGACCTGTGATGAACATGGTCGAGAATATGCTCGATCAGGCATTCAAAAAGCTTAAGCCTCACGAGCATCCTATTCTGCACTCTGACCAGGGATGGCAGTATCGTATGAGAAGGTATCAAAACATCCTTAAAGAACAAGGCATTACACAGAGCATGTCCAGAAAAGGCAATTGTCTGGATAATGCAGTCGTGGAATGTTTCTTTGGAACCTTAAAGTCGGAGTGTTTTTATCTTGACGAGTTCAGTAATATAAGCGAACTGAAGGATGCTGTTACGGAATATATTGACTACTACAACAGCAGAAGAATTAGCCTGAAATTAAAAGGTCTGAGTCCAATTGAATATCGAACCCAGACCTATGTGCCTCGTGTTTAACTGTCCAACTTTTTGGGGTCAGTACACCCACGAGGCCACCTGTATGCCTAGACAACATCAGGATAGCCTCTTAGATGCCGCAAGGCAAGGAGAAGAAGGCCATGAAACTGCCACGAAATACCCTGCTCTGGTGCGTATTAATAGTGTGTCTCACACTGCTGATATTCATTTACCTGACACGGAAATCGCTCTGCGAAATCCGATACAGGGACACGAACAGGGAGGTGGCAGCTTTTATGGCTTACGAATCCGCTAAGTAGCTAACCCCGGCGGGGGGACCCCCCCCCGCCATTCAGGGGCTGAGACTGTGTGGACATGCCTGAAGCGCCTTTATGAAGGGGTTGCCGGTTCGCCGGTAGCCCCTTTTTCCATCCCGAAGGGTGCAGTCGCATGCATGAACAACCCGGAAGGTCTGTTCCCCTGCGGGGAACGGGGGAAGGGGGACGCGCCTTCGGCGCTGCCCCTCTGCTCCCTCCGCCTTGCCCTCTCTCCTGCCTGATTTTGCTGAAGTCAGCGCGCCATTAGTTACCTGCCTGTATCTGGCTTCAGCCTGGTTTTCCCTGTGTTCTTCATCCCGGGCGTCATATCCGTCGTCCTGCTGGTTAACTTCCTCAGCTGCAGCTCCGTGGCCATAACCCGAAAACAGGGCAGGGCGATGGCCCCCTTCGGCTCCCGGCCAGCGCTGCTGTCCGGTCGTCGAGCCCCACTCCGCCAGGGCGGCCGCTGCGCACCCGCCAGGCTCCGCCGAACCCCTCCGGGTTTCGGGCCATACGGCTAGGGTCTGATGGCGAAGGTCAAGGGCTGCGGCTTCTCCGGCCGTGCCGTCCGGAACGCCTTCACCGCGCCGGCTGATGCCGTCGCTTTAATGGCGCCACGCCGTTCCGACGTGTCGGGTGTGTGCATCCTGTTCCCCCGGTGAAGCCATCCCCCGTGTGTCCTCACGCGGAGGGCTGCTTGTAGCACCGTCGGGTCGTCATCCAAGGGGTGAAATGCACTCCGCCAAAACTTTTTGCGTGCCGCAAAAACTTTAGTCTCCGCCCCTTTCCTTCCGCCCTTCGCCGTTGCTCCTTTGCCCTTTGCCGCGAGAGAACTCACCAGGGAGATGGACTGCCATCACCACAGGAGAAAACCAGGATGCACACACGAAACGTCAACGTCAAAACCGCCGCTCAAGAATCTACCGGAAGATGTGATTCAAACCTCACCACGTCCCAGTTTACGGATCTGTTTTGCTGGGTCCTGGCCGCATCGGAAGGGGAGCCACAACCGGTAATTTTTACGCCGCCAGAGAATGCCACTGAGCTGACGTTAATAAATGACGAATGCCCGGATTATATCTCTGTCTGGGTTGTAGATGGTCGCCCGGTGGCAGCTGCAATCCCGCTGGATAATTTTCACCGCGTTATTTCTTCATCTCTTACTAAATAATCAGGAGTAAATAAAAATGGTCAGTTTCGCAAGCCGCTATCGTATGCCTGCCTCGATCCGCAAAGACCGTCCGCTGACGAATGATGAATTACAGCGCATCGTTCCGAGCGCGTTCTCATCGGATAAACACGATTCACGCTCTGAACGTTATACGTATATCCCGACCATTAACATTCTTGATCGCTTACGTGATGAAGGTTTTCAGCCATATTATGCAACGCAGTCACGTACACGTGACCAGGATAAACGCGACTTTACAAAGCATATGCTTCGCCTGCGCCGTCATGACCAGATTAACGGAAAAGAAGTGCCGGAAATTATTCTGCTGAATAGCCATGATGGTTCAAGCAGCTATAAAATGATCCCCGGCATGTTCCGTCAGGTTTGCAGTAATGGTCTGGTTGCATGGAAGGATTTTGGTGAAATCCGCGTACCCCACAAAGGGGATATTGTCGGGCAGGTTATTGAAGGCGCTTACACGGTGCTGAAAACATTCGACGCGGTTGATGAAAATATAGACCTCATGAAAAGCATTCAGCTCACTTTGCCTGAGCAGCGCCTTTTTGGTGCGACCGCCCTGGAACTTAAATACGATGGAAAACCAGCGCCGATTACACCGGAGCAAATTATTAACCCTCGCCGTGTGCTCGACAGAGGCCAGGATTTATGGACCACGTTTAACGTGGTGCAGGAAAATGTGATCCGTGGGGGAATTCGTGGCAGAACGGAAAAAGGGAAGATGACCAGAACGCGGGAAGTCACCGGAATAGATGGTGACATCAAATTAAATCAGGTGCTCTGGAAAATGGCGGAGGAGTTTGCAAAACTGAAGGCCTAAAAATTAAGCCGCTCAACAGAGCGGCTTTTTACTGCACGCTATGTGACGATGCTGTTTCTGCAATTTTAATATCATGCTCCTTTCCCGCAGCTGGCGCGAGACGTTCTGAAAGTAACTTTTTTCTGGCCAGTAATACACGATATATATTTTTGATATCCTGTGCATAGGCCTTGCGCTGTACAATGAGCTTTTTGCTCGGTCCAGTATTATACATCCCCACGCTGTCCCAGTTTTTCCCGTATGACCGAAAGTTGTGCGCCAGTACCCATGCTCCCGTATAAACGCAGATACATGGATCATTTAACAGGCGCTCACGGGTAATATTGAAGTTTTTAAGTTTACCGTAATGGGAACTGTTCACCTGCATACCGCAGACATCTTCCGTTCCATTCCTGTTTGATCCATTTATCGCATCCGGTACAAGATGGCTCTCTTTAATCGAAATTGACATAAGCAGCAGCGGATCAATTTGGTAATCTTTCCCGGCCTGATCAAAGCACATCTGCGGAGCTGCGCCAGCAGATAGTGAAAGAGTCAGTAAAGCAGCAGGCAGTAACGATATTTTCATGGTTTGGCCTTTTAGCGAAATAAACGGGCTCTGGAGAGGCGCTTTAAAAAATACCCCGGCGGATCGTCGCAATCAAGTAAATTCACTACAAACGCGCCTGAGCGCTCTCCTGAAGGGATTTAACACCTGTCCGAAATAAACATGCCAGAACGGTATACGGTATTAACATGCCGCTCTTTACTAACCCTTTAAAACATCACACCCCACGCAAGACTTCGTCTTGCAGATTTTTCCTTTCATTTCAGTGGGATGTTTGTAAGAAATTTGCGCGCTTTTGGAATGTGACCGTTTAATGTCGTACATACCGACACTACACTATCGTATAATCCTGATACCTGTTAGTGTCGGTATGTCACACATGTATCATACAATTGTAGATATGCTTTAATTACATTGAATTATATATCGCACAGTGTCACACTATCGCACATCATAGTGCTGGATTGTACTACTGTATAGAACAGAAATGCACAGCAGTATCAACCCATTACAGCCTTGCACAGCAATGTGGAAATCCACCAACAGGCCATACATAGTGTCGGTTCCGACACTAACTTAAAACAGGTAAGAAATATGGGAAGAGTCGGCATCTACCTTAAAGATAAAATTGAACGCGAAGTTCGCGATATTGTTCAACAAGACCTGCAGAACGGCGCTAATGCTGGAGAAGCAAACATATCAGCTACCTGCAACGAATTAATCCGGCTTGGACTGCTTGTTTATAAACGCGATGGCGAGGATGGCAATCAATTTGATATCGAAGGATATCGAAGAGACCTCATAAGAAAAGCAGCCGGCTCACGCGAAGGCACAGTTCTCATTGCCACCCTAATCGCTGAGATGTATTTAAAAATGACAGGAAAAGACGGCGAAGGCAGCCTTGAAGATACGCTTGATATGATTTTAAGCGGCATAAACACAGCCGAGAACGAAGCAGAAGCAAGGCACTTCATCAACGAAAAAGAATAAATCTGTGAGCCGGACACCCCGGCCCACATCGATCACAGGGACGGTTTTTCATCCCAGGGAAGGTCACTTTTCTCCACCTCCTTTATTTTTTCTTTCAGGAACACCTCGAACTCCATGCAAAGAACTTTAAGCGCCTGCACATCCTCATTCTGGTCAAGTAACCTTTCCGTAAAATAACCCAGCGTATTCATCAGACGGGTGAGCATTTCATCATTCAGACTACGGTTATGCACCTTCGCCATTGCCCTGATTTCATCTGCAAGGTTTTCAGGAATTCGCATGCTATATCCGGTTGTTTTCCCCGGAAGCAAAACTCTTTCACCCTCACGCCACATCCACAATTGCTCCTGCTTGGGCGAGGATTTAATTTCTCCAGCATCATCAAGAGATTCACCATCAAGTAATTGCCCTAGCCACTCTTCAAATCTCACCGCCAGAGCAATGAGCCGCTCACCCTCCGCAGTTTTAATGACAGGCTTGCCGGGCTGATAATTCAGCGACAACAAAAGCCTGGCAATAATTTCCTCATTCACACTTCTGTTGCCAGCTCTGGCACATATTCTCAGCTCCATAAGCAGATTATCCGGTGCACGCAATCGCCACTCCACCGCCTCACCTGGCTGGAACTTGCGTGGACGGCCGCGACCATCCCACATTTTTTCTTTTACTTTCATAGCTATAGATCCCATAGACCATCTCCGAACTTACTGGTCAACAAAGCCTACCCACTTACATATTCGGATAAATCTGAATGGTTCCAAAAAGTGTGACATGCGTCACAGTTTTTTTTTTTTAGGGTCATGGGACAATTGCGCCCGCGTAAACAAGCACTTACGCGATTCACTTTTGTTTACTTCGGAGAAAACAAACATGTTAACCAAAGGCAGTGCCCTTAACGTCGGTAAGGGATGGGCGGTAGCGTCTTTATTCCGCAAAGCACGCGAAAATCGCCAGGCTAAATTTTACTTAAAGTCAGCAGGCGCTTTTTTAATTGCACTTATGGTCACTCACCCGGCATTCGCATCTGGCACCGACCTTCTTTCCTCGCAGAACGCCACGGTTAATTCCACCTTCGGCTCCGGCTCATCACTGGTTAAATGGTTCTACATCGCCGAAATCATCATGGGCCTGTTTATTTACATTAAGGCCCGCTCACCACTGGTATTCGTCGGTATCGTTATGGCAATCATATTTACCCGTGTCGCCTTCGGTATCGCGAGCTAAATGATGAACGGGGAAGGAGACAAATATAACTTCCCGGAAACAATGAACCAGCAGAACCGCTATTTAGGCTTACCGATTGACGAATTGATTGTTACCGCACCCCTTTTAGTTTTGGGGGTGCTTAACAACCTGTCACTCGAACTTGGTGTAATTGCGGGAATCCTCTGGTTCATCGTCAGATATCTGAAAAAAGGGCAGGGGTCGTACTGGTTGCTTAATTTCTGCTACTGGCACCTGCCATCACTTTTATTCAAAGTAACCTTTCGCCAGATACCTGACTCAAGTTTCCGGCACTGGAGGGCATAGTTTTTCATGAAACTGAATATTAAAGGAGAGCGCGATAAACAACTCCGCTATGCGTTTATTGGTCTTTCAGCTTTAACTTTACTCATGAGCGCAGGGAATGTACTGACAGGGTCACTGGCATGGTATTTCGCCACAACCCAGAAAACCATCACCACGCCGTTAACGTTTAACCGCCCATTTGCATCAGATTCTAAAAGTGTCGATGCGACCGGTCTGACACAGTTCGCCGCTTCCTTTATTTACTGGCGACTCAACGTTACCCCGGAAAACATCGAACATAACCAGAAAATGATTCTTGGATTTGTCCCCTCCGCCGAACGGGACGTACTCAAGAAAGCCCTGGACATAGAAACTGAGCGCATCCAGAAAGCGGGCATCACCACCCAGTTCGACACGAAAGAAATTCGCGTCATGGATGATGGCTCCGTGCAGTACAGCGGGGTACTGAAATCCTCCACCACAAACGGCGCAATCATCACGCCACTGAAAGACCAGGAAAAAACCTACCGACTGAAACTGAGTTATGACAACGGTGTGATTAACCTCCACAGCTTTGAAGAACTCAAGCCGGTATCTTCCACTAACTGACAGGACTGCCCATGAAATTTCGCATTTCACCGGCAGCTGCTGCTGTGTTTCTGGCAGCGGGATTATTTACCAGCGGCCTCCGGGCCGCTTCCTCACCCGCAGCCATTCCGTTTGAGAACGACGCCGCCTTTAACGTCACTCTCAGCAACACCAACCCGAGTAAGGTTGTTGTAGACGGAGAACTCATTACCAGCATCAGCGGACCAACCGGTGCGTATGACCAGAGCCAGACCGAGGACGGAGCGCTTATTTTGTCTCCGCTTGTTGGCCAGAACTTCACCCTGTTTATCCAGACTGACCACGGTTCATCGCTGAGCCTGAACGTCAGGCCGCAGCCGGGTAACGGCAAAACACTGCGCTTCACCCCGATGTCACCACCACTTCGCAAGAACGACGATGCGAAGGCATGGGAAGAAGGGCAGACCTATGAAAAAACGCTGGTTGCGCTATCCCGCGCCGCAGTCAATGGCCAGGTGCCGGACGACTACCGGGAATACCCGGTCAGCCGCATGCCGGCTTACACACCCGCCAGTGATGTACGCCTGACGCCTGAACGCCAGTTTGTGGGCAACCACCTGCGGGTTGTTCGCTTCCGGATGAGCAACCCGGGCAGCATCACCCGCAGCCTCCGCGAGCGCGATTTCTGGCGCAAGGGCGTCCGGGCCGTAATGCTGTCGCAGAATCAGCTCTACGCTGGCGGTGAGGGCTATGCCTGGATTGTGTTTTCAGATGACGGAGACGCCCGCTCATGACCATCAGCCTGAATGAAAACCTGAAAACCCGCCGCAAGCAACTGGCCATCCTGGCCGCCGTCATCATTGGCGGCGCAGCTGCAGCAGGCGGCGTAATGTGGTACGGGCAATACCAGCAAAAACAAAAGCAACCCGCACCGGTTGCAACACCAAACCTGACCGGCGTTGTGACCGCGACGTTTAACGAACAGGTCAACGATGCCGCGCTGACACAGCAGCAGGCAAAGACCTCCGCTCTTGAGCAAAACCTTGCCACGCTTGCTCAGCAGTTCGCGCAGAACAAGCTCACAACCGAGCAGAAGCTGGCCGAGAAGGACGCTGAAATACAGCGCTTGAATGACCAGCTAACGAAAGCCCCCGGCAGCAACCAGACCACTGGCCAGCAGACACCACCTGTTGGCCAGAACGGAACACCACTCCCCGGTCCCGTTGCTGGCGGTCAGGCCCGGCCACCCGAATACACCGTAACCCCTTCAGGCACACCGGCCGCCACTGGTGTGAATATGGGGCAGGGCGCAGCGTTCTACCCGGGCGGCTCTGGCCAGAGAATGACAGGTGGCCTGTCGACAACAAAGTTCAGCTACGACAGCCTGAAGAAAAAGCCAACTAAATTACCCTGGATTCCTTCCGGCTCATTCTCTGATGCTGTTCTGATTGAGGGGGCTGACGCGAACGCCAGCGTCACCGGTCAGCAGAATACCAGTCCTGTAACCATCCGCCTGCAGGGCAACATTCAGATGCCCAACAACAAGGAGTTCAACGCTGACGGCTGCTTTATTGTGGGTGAGATGTGGGGCGATATCTCCAGCGAACGCGGAAACGTCCGCACCCAGTCCATCAGCTGCATCCTGAAAAACGGCAAGCACGTGGACATGGAGTTTCAGGGGCATGTCAGCTTCCAGGGTAAAGGCGGCATTCGCGGCAAGCCAGTCATGCGAAACGGCATGATTGTCGGCTACGCCGGTGCAGCAGGCCTCCTGTCAGGTTTTGGTGAAGGTATCAAATCTGCCGCTACACCATCCGTCGGCCTCGGCGCCACAGCGGATGTCGGTGCCGGCGACGTGTTTAAGCAGGGCATAGGCGGCGGGGCCAGCAAGGCGGCCGACACGCTGAGCCAGTACTGGATTAAACGCGCTGAGCAGTACCACCCGGTAATTGATATCGGTGCCGGCAATCAGGTGACCGTTGTATTCCAGAAGGGCTTCCGCCTTGAAACCATCGAGGACGCCGAGGACGCGAAAGCGAAAGAGGAACTGCAGAAAGCCGGCAACGCCGCGCAGAACGCCGTGACTCCTCAACCGGCGAGCCAGACCACCGCATCAAGCACCACCTCAGTCGGCAACATCAACCCGGATGACGTTCTCCGCCAGGCCAGCCAGCTGCGCCTCGGTGACACCATCAAATGATGAGAGAATGAAGATGAAAGCACGGAAAATAATGTTTCGGGCGGCAACCCGACGTTTTCCCACTCGCGCTATCACGTAATTCATCACCCTTTTCAACGTTTCTCCCCTGATAACACACATCACCGAACAGGTGATGCAATAACGGCCGGACAACACTCTATGAGCTTCGCAGGAAAAAACCTCACTCAGGGCGGGCAGATGACCGCCTACCGCTGGCGCATGTTCATTCAGGTGAACAACTGGATAGGATTCTGGATCTTCATCCTGTTCGCCGTGCTAACTACCGCCATTTTTCTCTGGCGAATTCCACAGGAAGCCCTTGATAACGGCTCCCTGTGGTGGTTTGCCAGCATCAACAGCAGTTTTATCGATCTGATGCCGGCAACGGGGACGCCAAAAATTTACGACGTCCACTACTGGTATGCGCCAACCGCGACGATGATGGTGCTCAAAATGACCCTGCCGCAGATCTATACCGACCTGTATATGCAGGAGATGGGCAACCAGTGCCTGACTGAGCTGCAGTGGGCGGCCGGCGCCAGCGGGTTGTTCAGTATGGTGGTGTTTATCGCCGTGACATGGTTTATCGCCAGTATCGGCAGAAAGGAAAGTGAAGATGAATACATTTCCGGGATGCAGCTGACTGATAAGCCAGCTGAAGTGAACAAGCTCCTGCGTAAAAACGGTGAGTTCTCTGACCTGCGCGTGGGTGATCTGCATATGGTCAGGATGGCGGAGGTACTCAACTTCCTGATGCATGGCACTATCGGGGTGGGGAAGTCGACGCTGATACGCTGGTTACTCGACTACATCCGCAAACGCGGTGACCGGGCCATCATCTACGACTCAGGTTGTACCTTCACAGAAACCCACTACAACCCGTCCACCGATTTCATCCTTAATGCTCACGATGAACGCTGTGCAAACTGGCAGATGTGGGGGGAGTGCGTTGACGCGGTCGATTACGACAACCTGGCCGCCAGCCTCATTCCGGTTGAAGGGGATTCCGATCCGTTCTGGGTATCCAGTTCGCGAACTATTTATGCCGACCTTGCAATTCGTATGTCGACAGACCCGGAACGCAGCATTGAGAAGTTCCTCAAAACCCTGCTGTCCCTCAGCATGAAAAATCTGCGTGACTATCTGGCCAACACGCCCTCAGCCAACCTGGTTGAGGAGAAAATTGAGAAAACGGCCATTTCCATTCGCTCAGTGGTAACCAACTACGCCAAAGCCCTGCGCTATCTGCAGGGGCTGGATGACGGAACGAAGCCACCGTTCACCATCCGGGAATGGATGACGCAGGAACGCTATGACAGCAGCTGGCTGTTTATTTCAACCCAGGCACGTCACCGCAAGAGTGTACGTCCTCTGATCTCGCTGTGGGTATCTCTGGCCACGCTGATGCTGCAGAGCATGGGAGAGAACAGCGACCGCCGCGTATGGTTCATTATCGATGAAGCCCCCAGCCTGCAGCGCATCCCCGAGCTGGCTGAGACGCTTGCCGAGGCGCGTAAGTTTGGCGGCTGTTTCGTGCTGGGGATGCAGAACATGGCGCAGCTGGTTCACGTCTATGGCCGCGAGCTGGCCAAAAGCATCTTCGACCTGTTGAACACCCGAATGTACGGTCGTTCACCGAGTGCGGAGATGGCCGCAGTGGTGGAAAAGGAACTGGGCAACCAGCGTAAGCGCAAAATCCGTGAGCAGAACAGCTACGGTCTGGACCAGGTGCGTGACGGCGTATCTCTCGGTAAAGACGAGGTCAATAACCCGATTGTCGACTACGAGCAGATCATGCGTCTGCCAAACCTCAACTTTTATGTGCGCCTCCCGGGCGAGTATCCGGTCGTCCGTCTGAAACTGAAATATCGCGCGCCGAAGAAGCGGCAGGCAGGCCTTCTCGAGCGCAATATCCGCGATGCGCTCAGTCCGGAGCTGGAGAAGGTTATTCAGGAGAACGAGCGCGCAGCGGCTGCCGCAGGTCTGACGTTCCCGACCGGCGATGAAGTGCTGGAGAAGGGGAGCGAGACATCATCTGCAGCTGACAATCCTGCTCCGGTTTCTTCTGCAGGGGCATCCGGCTCACCGGTAACTCCGGCCACCGAAAAAGTGGCTCGTACCCGAATGGAAGAACCGAAACCTTCGCGCAGCGCTGCTCCTGAACAGAAGCCGGTACCTGCCAGGGAGCACGTCACATCGCGGACAGAGCCAGTGGTCCCGGAAGTAGTAACTGAAAATCACAGCACGGTGACAGACCCTGTCACCGAAGACAAAAAAGACAACGTCGTTTCACTTCGGTCTTCTCCTCCTTCAGTAACTCGTCAAAAAGAGACTGCGCCCCTTAAACCGGAAATACCTGCAGCACTGCAAAAAATCCGCAGCAGAACCCAGCTGGATACTTCCTCCGAGCCTGCTGCAGCCGGCGCGCTGGGGATGCTGAAACGGCGGCTCAATACCGGAGCCACCTCAGGCGGAGAAGAAGGTCAGGCCAGCGAGAATGCGGGCGAATCAATGAACCTGGATATGAAGGTGACGGCACTGCCTGACGGCGGCCTGAGTCTGACGACGGCAGGGAAGTCAGTGACACCGCAGCCCCAGGATGAAGCCCACAGCACCCACCGTCAGCTGGCGCAGGAGGAAGAGAACATTTTACTTCACCGTCACGCGGACGACCCGGGTTACGACGAAAACGACCATCACTATAACGACAGAGAGCATGACCTATGATGTCAGTCGCCCCAGTAGCGTCAGCCGGCGAGGCTGCAGGCTACTACAGCAATTCCGATAACTACTATTTTCTGGGCAGCCTGCAGAGCCTCTGGATGGGGGAAGGTGCAAAAGAGCTGGGCCTTGAGGGCAACGTCCGTGGCGATGACCTGACGGCCGTGCTCGAGGGCCGTCTGCCGGACGGCTCACGGCTGGGCAAGGAGGTTAACGGACAGCACGTCCACCGCCCGGGCCATGACCTGACCTTTTCCGCTCCCAAGAGCGTGTCCATTCTGGCGCTCATTGGGAATGATAAAGAAATGGTGGAAGCACATAACCATGCCGTCCGCGTGGCGGCTGGCTATGTGGAGAAGCTCATCTCGGCCCGCGACACGAAAGACGGCGTTACGTCCATCGTACACACCGGCAAGATGGTGGCGGCCGCCTATACGCATGATACCTCGCGCAATCTTGATCCTCAGCTGCACACCCATCTCCTGATTGCCAACATGACGGAGTATGCGGGCAAATGGAAAGCCCTGGCCACGGACTATATCCATAACGCCGGCTTTATCGAAACCGTCATGAAGCACCAGGTCACCCTCGGGAAAATTTATCGCAGCGCGCTTCGTGAGCGGGTTGAAGCTCTTGGCCATGAAGTGGAAGAAGTAGGCAAGCATGGCATGTGGGAGATCAAGGGCGTTCCGGAAGAAGTCAGGGACGAATATTCCTCACGGGGCAGGGAAATACAGGGGGCCGTGGGGGCGGAAGCCACGCTGCGCAGCCGGGATGTGGCCGCCAAAGACACCCGCAGGGCGAAAGTTGACCCTTCGCGGATGCGCCTGATGGAGCGCTGGCTGGGCCAGATGAAGGAGAAGGGATTTGACCTGAAGGCGTATCAGGAGAGCGTGGTGCCGCGTGATGCAGGTCTTCGTGAGACCGCGCCTCAGCCGGAGCAAGGTCACCAGGCTAAACCGGTTCCTGCCGGGCCTGAACAGTCTTCTCTGCAGACGTCGTCCACGGCAGAAAAGAGCGTCGACACACCTGCTCAACCCGCAGAACGGGAGAGCCTGTCCCGTCAGCCAGTACCACAACAAACTGACACGCTGAGTCAGCCGGCACAGACCGGTCCCGAAAAGACGCCGGCGACCAGGCGCTTACCTGCCGCGCAGCTGGACACTGAAATACCCCGCCCGGAACTGACTGAGGCTGTCCGGCTGGCCATCTCGCAGCTCAGCGACAGTAAAACGCGCTTCACCTTTGGCGAGCTGATGATGACCACCGCTGAGCTGAGCGAACGGCTGCCGGAAATTCAGGAAATTCGTGTGGCCATCGATGCGGCGCTGAAGGACGGCATGATTGTGCCGCTGGACAGTGAGAAAGGGGTCTTCACCTCCCGTATTCACCTGCTGGATGAACTCTCGATCCAGGCGCTGAGTCAGGAACATCTCAAATCCACAAAAGTCGTCAGTTTCACCCGTCCGGCGCAGTACGCGCCAGCGGCGCTGGAAGTGGTGGAGAAAGACGCCCTGGTTCTGATGAATGCCCCGTCAGGCGTGGCAGGTATCCGTGACCTGACCGCGCAGCTGGCCGGCATTGCCGGCGCGAACGGTCGTGACGTGCAGGTGCTGGCCAGCTCTGCCGAGCGCGCCATTTCGCTGGCGAAATCCGACGATTTGCGGGAGCGGATCATCAGCCGGCAGCATGTTCTGAGCGGTGATTTTCACCTGAAACCCCAGAGCACGCTGATAATCGAAGGGGCAGAGCGTCTGGGGCTCAAGGAGACGCTGGTTCTGCTGGGCGAAGCGCGTGCGCAGGATGCACAGCTGGTCTTTCTCGACAGTGCCGGACGGCAGGCGAACGGTAACGCCATGTCCGTGCTGGAGTCCGCAGGGGTTGCCCGTTCCCGCCGCACGGAGCCGGCGCCCGGGCTGGAGGCCGAAGTGGTCAGTATTCCGAACAAACGCGACCGTTACGAGGCGCTGGCCAACCGGTTTGCAGAGCTGAGCGGAGGCAGTGAAAACGTCACCGCCGTTGTGGTCGGCAGGCGTGAACAGGCACAGCTGACGGGCCTGGTACGTGAGGCGCTGCAGAACGCAGGACAGCTGGGGCGCGACGGCGTGGAGATAGAGGCCCGGCAGCCGGTCTGGCTCGACAGCAAAACGCGCCGCATGCCCGGTTCATACCGTCCCGGCATGGTGCTTGAAGATCGCACGGACGCAAAAGCACGTAAGTCGTATGTGATTGACCGGGTGCATGAGGACACGCGAGTCCTCTCGCTCATCGACGGGGACGGCGTGCTGACCCGGATGAAAATCGGGGATATCAGCGCTGACTGGCGTCTCTTCAGCCGCGAAACCCTCAGCGTGGCCACCGGCGAAAAACTGCTGTCCGTGGCGGGTGACCGCGAGCACAGCCTGAAGGCCAAAGATCGTCTTGAGGTGACCGGGATAAGTGAAAAGGGGATTGAGGTGAAACGGGGGGAAGACACCCTGACGCTGCCAAAAGACCAGCCGCTCTATCTGTCACATGCTTACGTGACGGCGCCGGGCGGCAGGGATAACGACACCGGCGTGGTGCTGGCCGCGCTGAACAGCCGCGATATTTCGACCCAGACCATGAACTCGCTGGCACAGAGTGGCCACAGGGCGGAAGTGTTCACCGCCGAAGTGCAGGACCGGGCGGAAGCCCGGCTGCAGCGTATGAAGACCAGTGCATCTCCCGTGCAGCTGGTCAGAAGTCTGAGTGACCACGATGACGTCAGCCAGGCGGTAGACTCTCTGCATGACAGCGTCCGGACGGACGCCGGGCTGGCCGTCTGGCGTGCCATCAATGACCAGCGCACTGTGGTGTTCAGCGAACTTAAGTTGGCGACGGAGGCGCAGAAATATCATCCCGACCTTGAAGCTATCGGGAATGAAATTGGCGCGATGATTAAAAATGGCGAGCTGTTGTCCGTATCCGCAGGGGGAGAGCCGGTGCTGGTTTCCCGGTCCACATGGGAGATGGAGAAAGCTATTCTGCGGGTGGTGGAGGAAGGGAAAGGTACGCAGCAGCCGTTGCTGGAACAGGTACCGGAGGCCGTGCTGAACGGACTCACCGATGGCCAGAAAAAGGCGACCACTCTGGTGCTGGGCGCCACGGATCAGTTTATCGGGATTCAGGGCTATGCCGGCGTGGGGAAGACCACGCAGCTGAAGGCCGTGAAAACCGCGCTTGAAACCTTACCGGCAGATGTTCGCCCAGTACTGACGGGTCTTGCCCCGACGCACCAGGCAGTGAAAGAGATGAGCGACGTCGGTGTCCGGGCGCAGACCATCAAATCCTTTATCGTTGAACATGACCAGGTGACGGCCGCAGGCGGTAAGCCCGACTATAAAGGACAGGTGTTTCTTATCGATGAGTCCTCAATGGCAGGCAACCAGGATACGGCGGCCCTGTTCCAGGCCATTGCCAGCGGCGGCGGTCGCGCGGTCTCGATGGGGGATATCGACCAGTTTGAATCGGTCGACGTGGGCGCGCCGTTTAAGCTGATGCAGGAGCGCAGTCCGATGGATGTGGCCATCATGAAGCAAATCGTCCGTCAGAAAGACCTGCAGCTACGCGGCGCCGTTCACGACATCATTGATAACCGGATCGATGCGGCCCTGCAGCGCATTGAAACCCAGCCGGCTGACCGCGTGGCGCGTAGCGCTTCAGCCGCGCTCCCGGAGAGTGCGATTCAGGAAACGGAGACGCCTGTTATCGATATTGTCGCTGACTGGAAGGACCGGACACCGGAGGCGCGGTCCCGTACGCTCATCATTGCGCAGCTGAACGCCGACCGTAAGGCGATAAATGCTGGCATTCATGCCGCGCTGGCAGCGCGGGGAGAACTGGGGGAGAAGGCTATTAAGGTGCCGGTGCTCGATAAAATCACCCATACGCGCCATGAGTTCAATAAAACAGAGTCCTGGGAAGCCGGGATGGTGGTTAAACGCGGTGACCGCTACCAGGATGTGGTAGCCGTTGACCGTAACGGCAGCACGGTGACGGTACGTGATGAGGAGGGGAAGATTGCTCTGGTTTCACCGAAGGAGCTGATCACCGGTGACGTGCAGCTGTTTCGCCGCAGCGAGATGGAAGTCCGTTCCGGCGATCTGCTTAAGTTCACGGCGACCGATCGCGAACAGGGGCAGATGGCCAACCAGCGCTATACGGTGGAGTCGGTCAGCGAGGAGGGGAATATCCGTCTGAAGGGGGAGAACGGTCGCGTCACCATCAATCCTGAGAAGGTCCGGGCGCAGCAGAATCTCGACTACGGCTGGGCCGTCACCGGCTACGGCGCACAGGGGGCCAGCAGTGATTATGTCATTGCGCTTGAGGGCACGAAAGACGGACGTAAGGCACTGGCTTCCCGTCGTGCCTTCTACATTTCAGCCTCACGCGTCAAGGAGCACGTCCAGATTTACACCGACAAGAAAGCGGACTGGGTTAAGGCGGTAAAAACGCCGGAGCGTGATATCAAAACGGCGCACGATGCGCTGGCACCGGAAACGCAGCGCAAACAGGCGAAAGCCATCTGGGCAATGGGGCAGCCGGTGAATAAAACGGCCATCGGTCGCGCCTGGGTGCGCCATCAGGGCATGCAGGATGCGTCACTGACGGCAAAAATCATCCCGGCCACCCGGCGCTTTCCTGAACCGGCGCTGGCGCTGCCGGTTTATGACAACAATGGCAGGAGTGCGGGCCTGGCCCTGGTTTCCCTGGTTGCCAGCCCGGAAGGGCGGATGACACAGGGGGAGACCCGGATGGTCATGACAGAGCGTGCCCGTGGTGCGGTACTGCAGCGAAGCCAGTCAGGCAACACGATTGTGGCCAGTGACCTGGCGGCCGCGCTTGATGCAGTACGACATCACCCGAAGGACGGCGTGGTCTGGCAGACCGGCGATGAACCGCCTTCAGCATGGTTGCTTAAGGTGAGCGGTGGGACAAAACAGGATGTGTCGCCGGGTATTGTCTCCACGCTGACTGACGAGCAGAACGTACAGCAACTGCGCGAACAGATGCTGGCAGACCAGATTCGCAATGAAGACGCCGGACGGAACAGGCAGCCGGAGTCGTTGCTGCCGGAAATTCCGCAGGAAGAGGTGATCAGACTGAAACCGGAAGACATTAACCCGCGTAAACCGGAACCACTCACCCCGGATGCAGATGTAATCGCCAGGGGGAGAGGTGAGGAAAACACCGGTGGACAGGAAATGAAAGCTGCTGCAGGTGTCAGGAGTGAGCTGGAAGGTGCTGACAAGGCATCCGGTGAACAGTCGCGGGCATCGCGTGTGATTGCAGATCTGGCAAACGCTGAGCGCGACATGCTCAGGGTGGCAGAAAATACTGAACGCGGCCGCATGCCGGAGCGTGAAGAACAGACCCTCACCCGTACCATTCAGAAAGAACGCTAATCCCCCATTTAACAATGAGACTCAGACGATGAAAGTACACAAATTAGCAGCATTAATAGTTACAACATACATTGGCTTTATTGCAACAGCACACGCTTCGGCCCCTCAGCCGGTATTCAGCCCGGAGCAGGAGGCCCGTATCGGGGAAATCGCAGCAGACTACCTGGTATCCCACCCGGAGATACTGGTGACGGTCAGTCATAAGCTGCAGGAACAGCAGGAGGCACGTAAGCAGAAGATGTTTGCACTCAGCGTGATGGAGAATCAGGCGAACCTTCTGCATGATCCGGATACCCCGGCTTACGGGCCTGATAATACAAAGGTCGCGGTGATTGAATTCTTTGATTACCAGTGCGTGTTCTGCAGCCGCTTTGCGCCGGAGCTGGAGAAGGTCATGAAAGCGCAGCCGGACGTCCGCTACCTCTTTAAGGAGTGGCCAATATTTGGTGGCCGCTGGGAAGCCTCACTTCAGGCAGCGCAGCAGGGGCTGACGGTCTGGCAAAAGAAAGGGCCGCAGGCCTATGTCACCTATCACAATGCCATCTACGCCACCGGGCATAATGAAGGCAAACTGACGGTGGAGGATATTCGCGTTGCAGCGTCAAAGGCGGGGCTGGCCACCTCAGCTCCTGGCGACCATACCGCGTCTCTTGAGAAAAACAGCAATCTGTCGGAGGCGCTGGGACTCACCGGAACGCCGGGGATCATCGTCATGCCCGTTAGCGGGGCGACTCCCGACACCATCACGGTTTTCCCGGAAGCCGTAACCGCTGACAGGCTTCAGGTAGCAATCCGGAAAGCCACGGCCAGATAGAAGATTTCAATTTCCTGTTTGCTGTGCCAGCCACATATGCAACCAACTTTTTTTAGCATATAGTTAAGTTCAGTAGTAAAATGCAGCGCCTCGTCGAGAGATGATGATTATGGAGCCCGTCGTGAAATTTAAAATCCAGCACTTGCAGGCCGCAGTGGCACTGGTTCTTGCCAGTTTCCAGCCGCAACCCAAAGCGGTTGCGTGTCAGCCTACGATTGTTGAACGGGTTTACGAAATGGGCTCCAGAGTCAACAAAACCGATATCAGCGAGCTCACTGTTGCTCTCAATGACGTAGCTGAAGAATTACGCTCAAGTCGCATCGAGCTGGCACGGTATGCAGACAGCGATTTCGCCGGCGCTATCAAAGTCGCCAGCGACATCAGAAATCATACTATCTATGTCGCAGGTATCGCAGAGTCCTTTGTTCTGATGCTGCCGGAAAAAAAAATCGTTCAGTCGTATGACAGGAATTCTGTTGAGTTTGCATTCTTTAAGGCCATTAAAATGGTCAGTCTTGCGACTAAAAACTACCTCAGTCTTATTGATCAAATCACACGAACGACAGAAGTGCGTGACTCTGGAATCAACCTCTCGGCCATGAATCACCTGCTGGATTCAGGCAACAGGGCAGCGGCTAAATGGCGTTAACAGCTGAGTACAGTCATGTCACGTGGGATACTTTTTTCCAGCCCACGTTTGCCGTTTACCCTGAGCTGGAGAGCCAGTTACAAGCAGAGTTCATTACGTATAAATCAACTGGCGCACCGTCAAATCTTCTTGGAAGGGACGCCCCTTTTGATTACCCGCCATTCGCTGTCGATGCTAACGTCCAGCATATTCACGTTAATCTGCATTTCCAGCTCACCTGGAGTGCCAGACAAGAGAATTACAACCGTACCTCAGATCACTATCTCATTTACACAGAACACATGTGGGATAGCGGCCGCTTTCTGCTGATGGGGCTGATAACACCGGCTCATGAACGTATGCCCGCGAGAGATACACGGTTACTCAGCTACTTTTCTGAAGTTGCAGAAGATTTTCACGCTTCATAACCCTAAAAATCACATATGGTACCCGGCAAAAGAACGAAAAGGACCGGCCATCCCGCATATCCAAACCACCCCGGTTCAGAAGGGGAAACGGGATAGCCGGCAGACCTACTTTAACGGAAGTTCCAATGTGACACCATTTCAGAAAATTGCAAGCATGCGAGCATCCACACCTACTATCTTGTTAACTTGTTATCTTAACGTGTTGTTAAGTTCATATCAGATCCAGACGGTCGCGCGCCGTTCGCAGGCGCGCCTCGCCGCGGCGATCGTACTGCTGGGTGGTGGTGACGCTGGCATGACCCATCGCATCCTTCACCGTAATCAGGTCTTCCCCATTATCCAGCATGGCCGTGGCAAAAGTACGCCTTAAATCGTGCGGGGCGCATTTCGCTATTCCTGCCTGGCGCTGGCGCACCTGCAGGACATGGTACACTGCCTGGTCGGTGAGACGGTCATTCGTCAGGGTGTCAAAGCGACGGATACGGGTAAACAGCGGCCCGTCTTTTTCTCCGCGCACTTCATCGATCCACAGCTTTAGCCGCTGCCAGGTGCCCGCCGGCATATAGGCCAGCCGTTCCTTGTTCCCCTTACCCAGCACCCTGAGTGCTCGCTCAGTGGTGACAACGTCACTCAAATCCAGCCCCACGGCCTCCGACCGGCGCAGGCCGCAGCCAAGAATGACACCCAGCATCGCCGCATCCCGGAGGCCGATACTGGAGCCATCATCCTCGCAGGTACTGAACAGCGCTAGGATCTCCTCCGGCAGCAGGGCCCGGCCGCGGGGGAGACGGCTGCCGCGCAGGTTGCGCACCGCCCGGATGTGCTGGAAGCTTTCCACGTCCATCAGCCTGAGCATCCAGGCTTCCTTCGCCACGCCCTTGAGTGCCGAAAGGTAGGTGTTGACGGTGGCCGTGGCCCGCCCGCTATCGCGCAGCAGCTCGGTCACAGCCATCACGTGATGACGCCGCAGGCTGCCCCAGCTGCAGGCATCCATGGAAGCTGAACCGAGCATGTCCGCGACGATGCTAAGGAACGAGGCCATGGTCTGCCGGCTGCGGGGGGAATTCAGGGAAAGCAGGTACGCCCGGGCGGGACTGACCGGACCCTCGCCGCCTGTCAGCGCCGGCAGGAAATCCCCATCAGGTGGTATGACCGCCGGCGACATGGACAGGTCAGGATCATCATCAGGCATCTGTGTCATCCAGGGCTCCGTCAGGGCCGGAAACCGTCCGGCGCGCTGCGTGAAAAATCGGGGGAAATGATACCGCCAGAGCGTATCGCAGAAAGTCTACTTTTTCAAAGATACATTTTAATAAGTAAATTAGTTTTCTTCATTTCCAGGCAAGGCAAATGGGATGAACACAGCTTTCCAGTGTCTCCACTCTTACGCATGTTCGGAGTCTGTTGGCCATGGCTGCACCGGTGGTACGTGAGTTAGCGGTCTGACGGCCGTCTGAGATACCCGCCATGTTTGTCGGGATAGTGAAATACTGGCCATTGGCTCGCGGGAGTTAAAAAGCGATCCTCATTCAGGAATGGCAATACGCTCGGTAGAGTTACCGGGGATGCCTGAGCGACTGTCCCCCTCGGTGCAGTCGAAGGGGTCAGAAGAAAACGGCTTTCTGAACGTAAGGTGAACTGGGCGTTGTTATTTCCTGTGTATGATATTGTTTACATCAAAGAATTTAACCAGGTCGCGCTGCATTTTACTCCAGGGTTGTTCCATAATGCGGCTGGCATCATGCCTTAGTCCGAAATCGGCAAGCCTCATTTTCAACTGCAAGAATTCAGTCGTGACACTCTCCTCCTCTTCGTCAATAAACAGGTCTGCATTGTCAGCCAGGATACGGACCAGTTGATTGATTTTTTTCGTAGCCAATATTCTGCTGATAGCGTTCTTCAAGTTTAGGATCACCACACAAATTAAGCGCATTTGGGGTAGTATTGTTAATGCTGACTGAATTAACATTGCGTCCAATCAGTGCCCCATGGCTGTACGAAAATGAGGACAGACTGTCGAAGTTATCAAGATACGGATGAGTATGCGTCCTTATTGTAAAAGGCCGAGCCTGCTTATGCAGACTGTTACAATATTTACAGCTGGGAATATGATTATAAAAAGACAACGCCAGAAAAGGGTATTTACTCTTGGGATAGAAATGGTCCAGGTCAAAATGCAGGATGGGTTTCTTGTCCTTGCCTTTTGAACGCAGTATGACCTTGACCGGATATTCATTGCAATATGGGCAGGTTACAGTGGTGAATTTCAGTTCAATGTATAAAGAGGAACAAAAATCCGAATCACGGTAGGCTTTATAGTTGAAAACTTTATTTTGCAGCAATTCAGAAAAGGCGGCATGAGTCCCACACTTCTCGAAGTCAGCATTGGCCAGGATTGGAGAAAGTGTATCTGCCAGGGCATCGAGTTCTCGCGGGCCGGACGTGATCAGTTTTTCCAGTGTTCCGTCATTCAGCAAAGCCTTCAATAGCGCGCTGTGACGACGGGCTGCGGGTCTGGAATAGTGACATGCATGTTCATGACTTTCGACAATAGTCAGGAATTCCTGGGCCCGCTTGGTGATGGATTTACCCCGCACGGCACCTGCCCCCACCACGTTCTCCTTATTAAGATAGCGCCAGACGGCCTGCGCCTTCTCATTCAGAACCGTATCAGGATCGTAAAATGAATTCGATAAATGATGTCTTATACTAATCATACTGGCCACCTATTATGCCAGCTTGTTGTTGATAAGCATTCAGTTTCTTCTCGATATGATACCGCAGCAGTTTATCTCCAATGATATTGAGCGAAGCAGTCAGGTCGACAATATCTGCATCCATGAGTACCTCCTTGTCCAGTAACCGGATAATGCTGGTAATATAATCTTGCGACAGGTTGCCTGTGCGTTGATTATCTAATTGAAAGGTATTCCGGTAAATATCATAAAGGTTGGCGCCAAACGTTTTTCCACCCTGCTTCGCCTGAGTCAGACCGTTTTTATCTTTTGTCAGCACTGTCAGACACTGGCCGGGTAAATCCGTCACCAGCAGCGGTGAGTGCGTCGTGACGATTATCTGCATTTCTTTATGCGTCAGATGAGGCATGACCCGGACCAGCTTTTCAATAAATTCAACCTGAAGTTGAGGGTGTAAATAGAGATCTCCTTCGTCAATACAGACCAGTGCATCAGTATCTCTGCTGTCGGCAAGGGCATTCCAGACGGAGCTGAAAAGATTAACATAGGCTCTTTGCCCTGAGCTCAGTTCCGCCCATTGCATATTCGCCCTGGGGATAATATGGACTAAAGCCACTATTCCCTCAAATGCCGACAAATTATTTCTCTTTAAAGCGATCGTGAAATTAATCTGATAATTACGATAGCGACGTTACTCTTTCAAATTGACCATTTCAAACATCTCGTCAATATCTCGTAACAAGGAAAGCATATTTGCCACCGAAGGATGATCATTTTCAAAACCCTTAATAAGCTTTATCATTAACAGGTCTAGGTCAGGTGTAAAGTTATCCTCATCGGATAAACTTTTCTGAAATATGTGGCTTACAGATGCATCCGAATAAAAATCGGCATAAATTCGAGCTAAGCCCCCCAGTTTGATGACCACGCAGGCATGTTCTTTTACACTTATTCTGGCCCTTCGTTTAATAGAGTATATATCCCGAAGTTTTCGAATAACGCTGTTATCTTCATGATTCAGATCTCTGTTCGTATATCGCGACCAGAACTAAGGGTCAATTTTGACTGATGCCCGACGCGGGGAAGGATAGCGTAGATAGCGGAATGCATCAGATTTTATGAAATCAAGATCCTGAATAAACTTGCTTTTGTCATTTTCTTCTTTCCCAAAATACCTTGCCTGCCGGTTAACGGAAATATCTTTGATAGGAGATCCTAAATTTAAAAAACCGTCATCATAAACATTGGAGAAGAAAATAACATTCAATTGCTCCAAATGAGAGGCACCATGACTGTGCTGAATCTCAAATGACGATATAAGGTTTTATTGCTGTCCTCAGAGGAATAATAAAAAAGCTCGCCTTCACTCTCGTAAATCAGAATGTAATTACTGTTGAGATCGTCTTTCGCTTTGGTGACTAAACAAATGAATTCCAGAAGCGTTGTTTTACCCGTACCATTGGCACCCAGCACACCGGAGATATGTGAAAGGTGTGGTTCGAGCAGACGGCTATCAGGCAATGGGGGCTTTGCGAAACGTGTTAACTGTTTTTTTTCGCTGTCAAAGGCATACTGATATTCACTGCAGAAACTGGCGGATAAATTAGCAAGATTTTTAAAACGATCCACCCACAAAAAACAAAGTTTCATCTTGGCTTCCAACCACTTTAAGTTAAATTAGACTCGTCATTTCGACAGTCATGGTGTTAATCCTATAAATATAGAACCTGTAAGAGCTGCATCATTCATGCAATACGATATTGAAGACACAAAGGCCATTATCTGGTGATAATCAATACCACTTTCTTGCTTCCCAGACAAATCACAAACAGGTAGTCTTCTTATGTCTCATTTGCAGTCGTGGCAGGGATCAGCGCTCACCTGACGATAAGGTTGGGCACGTGCCAGTTAGCCCCTTGTGCTGATGTGTAGTAATCCACAAACAAAAGTCAGTGTTGACAGATGGACAGGCGGAGGGCTATCGGACAAAGAGACCCTGCGGTACCAAAACGCGATACCGTCCGTGAACGCTATCTATGGATCGTATCGGACCTCACCCGTGTCAGATGTCTGCGACTGACACAGGCGCGTCAATTCTCTCACCGCATCGTTCTTCAGTTCACGTAAAAAAGAACGCATCAGGAAGAGAATATACAAAATTCGGGAGGTGGTCCGGGCGGATATCTTCGATTACATTGAAGTGCTTAGCAATCATGCCCGGTATTACGGGCATCCCGGTGGCATCAGTCCGGAGTCCTTTGGACTGGCCTCGTCGTGAGGACAGGATATGTCTGCTCTGGTGGAGACCGCCCAACAAAGCATCGTACAGCAGCATATAAAATGAAAAGCATTCAGCATCGTACAGAACAACACCGTCAAATCTGGGCGACAGCCAGTGATGTCAGAGGTTCAGTAGACGGATGGGATGCTAAACAGGATTCAGGGTCGAGATGATAACCAACAAGCGTATCAGGAGGATAACCCATGTTTGATCCAAAAAAATTCACCACACCGACCGCCAGGCCGCTTCCCGTCGTCCTGCTTCTGGATGTCAGTGGCAGTATGTCCGGAGAGAAAATCGATAACCTGAACAAGGCCGTCAGGGATATGCTGGATGCCTTTGCGCAGGAAGAGAAAATGGAGACCGAGATCCTGGTTTCCGTCATCACTTTTGGCGATCAGGTTGAGCTATATGTTCCCTACACCCGGGCTTCTCAGGTGCATTGGCAGGGTCTGCAAGCAAGCGGTATGACCCCGATGGGAACCGCACTCGAAATGGCCAAGGCCATGATTGAAGACAAGGAAACCACGCCGTCCCGCGCTTACAGGCCGACGATTGTTCTCGTTTCAGACGGACAGCCTAATGACCGTTGGGAAAGGCCACTGGAGGACTTTATTCTTGAAGGACGCTCGTCCAAATGTGACCGCATGGCAATGGCTATCGGGCGTGATGCGGATGAGGCGGTTCTGAAGCGATTTACCGAGGGCACGCCGCATGACCTTTTTTATGCGGAAAACGCCGGGCAGATGCATGAATTTTTCCAGCGAGTGACAATGTCTGTGACCCTGCGTACCAAGTCCCGAAACCCGAACGTGTTACCGGCGTCCATTGAGCTCGATGCGCGTACGAAGTCAAATATTGCAGCGTCAGTCTCTATTGCGAATGATGATCAAGGTTATTGGTAGGGGAGCATAATGGAAAGGAATCAGGAAAATGTGGATTTACCGACACTGATAACGAATGGCGCACATCATAGTGAAGCTCAGGCAGACGCTTTAGCTGGACAGATAGAGGTTACACCAGCGGGGGCAAACAAAACTCGCAGAGTGATTGGTTCATTTATTCGTTCTTACAGAGATAAATCGCCTGATCTCTCCAGTAAGGCCTGGCTCAACCTTGAATTCGCTAAATATCCGGATATTTGGCGCACTGAAGAGGAACGCCAACAAGCGGCTAGCGAGATTGTTGAGGAGGTGTCGATTTTCAGATCCTCTCAGCAAGAATTGGCGGCACATCACAGCAAAGGATTAAGTACCAGCAACTGGCTGGCGGGGAAAATTGAGCAGGGTGCAACGGCAGGCGGCGTCACCAACTTCGGCGCATACGCCACGATAATTGATAGCGCCATTGAGACGGCAAACAAAGCAAACATTGATTTGCTTTACCGGAACGATGGCCAATTGAACCAGCAGCTTAATCTGGATGGTTTTATTGCTGAACAGCACCATGCTGATACCTTCAACCTTGATGCAGTAGCCAAAGGCAGTGAATACCGCGCTGAAGTGTTAAAACCCAAATCCGGCGGGACATATGGCAAAAATTCGGTAGATGTTGTAATTCGGGATGGCGAGGGAAAAATTGTACGTCGCTATCAGGCCAAATATGGGGCCGATGCGGATGCAACAGACACATTGCTTAAAAAGGGTGATTATCGGGGGCAGCGCAAGTTGGTGCCTGAAGGGCAGTCTGAAGACATACTTGGCAGTACTGAAACAATAGAAATTGATGGGGTTGAATCGAAGCCGCTTTCTAAACAGGAAGCCAAAGAGAGGCAACGCAGAGCCCAGGAAAAAGCCGAAGCCAAACAATATGACTGGAACGAGACCAGCAGGATCGATATTGCAAAAAATATCGGGAAAAACGCGGGTAGTGCGGCTCTTTTGTCTGTGGGATTTCAGGGGGCACGTATTCTCGGGCGGCGGATCTGGAAGGGAATAACAGGGCAAGAAAATAATAGTGCTGAAGAAGACCTCCAGGAGTTTGTACAGAGTGCTCTGAAATCGGCGGCGACCTCGGGGCTAAGCGTCGCTGTCACGGGTGCTGTGACCGTAGCAGTGAAAAGTGGCTGGTTGGGCACTGTGTTAAAAAATACACCGGCTGGCAGAATTGCTAATGCTGTGTGCATCGGTATTGAAAACGCGAAGGTTCTCTACAAATACGCAACCGGAGAAATCACAGCGGAAGAAGCGCTTGATCAAGCCGGCAGTGTCACATGCAGCCTTGTGGGGGGACTTGTCGGTGGGGCCAAGGGAGCGGGTATAGGTGCTGCACTGGGAACCGTTCTGGGACCCGTGGGGACTGCTATTGGGGGTCTTGTTGGTGGGGTGGTCGGCGGCATGGCAGGAAGTACTGTTGGAGAAGCGATTTATGAAGGTGGAAAGAGAATTGTATCTGCAGTTGTTGATTCCGTTAAATTGGTGGGGTCGGCAATAGGCAGTGGTGTTTCATCGTTCTGTAGCGGCGTGGCCTCTCTGTTTGGATTTTAAGTATGGATATTAAAGGCATTATTGAGGCCATTCGTTCCGGTGTACCAGGCATTCAGATTCTGGGCCAGGACGTCAATCGAATCGATGAAGAAATCGAGACCGTTGCGACCACACTGGGCTTCAGGGTAAAGGAGTGGAATCTGGGGTATGGTTGGGTTGATTTTAAGACAAAAAGGGCTCTGAAACCGGATCAAGACGCATTGCTGTATCAGGATTTAAAAGCCATTGCGGATGACGATCCGACGGGTCGGATTTATGTCATACAGAACGCCTGTTCCGTATTGAAAGATGACATCAGAGCGATTGCAAGACTGCAGCAGGAATTGTTAAGGATCAAGCGTCACTTTAAGGGGCAGGCAGCGATCTTTTTCGTCTCAAAAGAGAGTATAGAATTTTCAGAGCTTGTGGATCTTTTGATCCCATTCTCTTGCTCTCCTCTTTCGTTAGAGCAAGTGGACGGCATTTTTGACTCTCTCTTACAGGAGTACTCTGTCACGGTTACTACCGCAGTGCGTAATTCTCTTAAGTCCATATTTTCAGGTATGGAGCGAGACAGGGTATTCCAAATATTCGAAACGCTAAACAATAAGTATAAGGGCACATTTCCCCAGGAGTCTGTGGGTGATGCTCTGGCCCTGAAAAAGAGAGCGTTATCTCGCTCCGGTTTGCTGGAGCTGGTCGATAGTCAAATAGATATTGGCCAAATCGGTGGGCTGGAACGGCTCAAAAGCTGGTTACGTAACAAGAAACACATCATTGATGATTTAACGAAAGCGCAGAGTTTGGGCATCTCGGCCCCCAAAGGTATGCTGTTAGCCGGTATGCCGGGATGTGGAAAATCAATGAGTGCAAAAGCGGTGTCTTCATTATTCAATGTTCCTCTTTTTCGTTTAGACATTGGCTCCCTGATGGGAAAATTTGTGGGCGAGAGTGAAGCAAATATGAAGGCCGCCCTAAAGGTTGCAGAACAAGCGAGCCCTTGCGTGTTGTGGATCGATGAACTCGAGAAAGCTTTTTCAGGCATTAACGGGACCGGGGGAAGCACAGAAATCACAACCCGTCTGTTTGGTTATTTTCTGACCTGGATGCAGGAGAAGCCGGGCGCGGTGTTTGTTGTGGCAACTGCCAATGACATTACCCATATCCCTCCAGAGCTATTGAGGCGGGGACGGTTTGATGAAATTTTTTATGTTAATTTACCCAGTGAACGTGAGCGAAAACAGATTTTCGCCGTTAAATTAAATCAACTGACCCTTCCACCTAAAGGGCTCGACCTTGCAGAGCTTGCAACCCTGTCTAAAGGTTTTTCCGGCGCTGATATTGAATGTGTTATCAATGATGCTTTAGAAAGTTTGTTCCGCAGTAATGAGCCTGTTCTGACCCAGGCCCTTATTAAGAAGCACATTGACCTGGTGATACCCATAAGTGTTGTTCTTAAAGAGAAAATTGCGGTCTACCAGGCGTTGTTTGAGAAATTGAGTCTCAAAGCCGCCTCCCTTGCAGAGGAAGATCTTGAGAACATTAATACACTGAGTGACAGCGATGCAGTATCGGAAAGAGAAAACGCCGCTTCAAATGAATTTATCGCATCTGAAAAGCTCATACAATTAGTTAATGATCAAAGCCCGTTCGTTCGCCAGGCTGCCTTAAAAAACCCTCAATGTCCATTTTCAGCCTTACAGCAAGTCGTAAACAGATATTGCAAATTTGATTTTAGTAAGCCAGGCTCCTGGAGTAACAACGAAATCACCAAAAATGAGTTCGAGCTGGCATTGCAGCACCCCAATATGAGTGGTGAGCTCATTCTTGAACTCCATTCAAAGCAACTGATTGATGCACAAAAGCTCTTATCGCTGGCCCATAAGATTTCATTTGAGGAGCGAAAAAAAATATTTGATTTGGCAACAATAAAATTACCTCGGCCTGTTACAGCAGGTACGGTTCAGAATATCCTTTGCTTTACAGGCAATATTGTTAAATATAACGATGTTCTTATTGAGATAGATAACGAGCGAGGTAACACCCAAAAAATCAACGCTTCTGTTGACGGACTTGTTGTCAAGGTGTGCGTCAAAACCGGTGAAACAATTCATGCAGGTGAACAGATCGCGCAAATACTCGTACCTAAAGGTCAGGGACGTATAAATTGAAAAAATATTTAATGACATGGTACGGAATGACGGATTTCAGGGCCTCTCTCGGACTGGAACAGACAACCGGCCCTGTTCTGGGGGCTTTGTTGGCGGAAGATTACACCGACGTGGTCATCCTGGGGTTTACGCGCCCGGTGAAAATCGAAAGCCACGCGGATGATGTCCAGCCAAAAACTGCCGCAACAGGAGGCGTTGACCCGGCTGCGGCAAGACAGTGTATTGGCCTGTTTTCAAATACAGAAGTTGCCCACACGCATTTCAATGAATGGCTAAATAAACAGCTTCAGGCTGCCGGTAAAAAAGTCGATGTACATTTTCAACCCGTGGAGCTGGCACATCTCAATGACACGGAAGGTATCTATGAGGCGGCAACGCAATCCCTTAACGCCGTTGCTGCCTCCGAAGGTGAAAAACTGGTTACGCTCTACCTGAGTCCGGGCACTCCGGTGATGGCATTCGTCTGGGCTTTTGCGGCCCTGAGGTACCCAACGCTAAAAAAACGTCTTATCGCATCTTCTCAGCCGGGCAAACCGCCGGAAAGAATCGTCCTGCCGAACGAGTGGCTGGAATGGCACGGAAGACAGGTCCGGACAGTCAGTGCGGGATCGGATCGGTATGATGCCATTTTTCACCTGTTCGGCGAACAGCGGATCCCTAACCTGCTTGGTGTACTCCAGTTTTTAAGCCGGAAGCATATCTTCGTGAATTCTGCCCAGTTTCCTGCCGATGTCATGAAACCGTTTCTTGGCGAAGCAGAATACGGTGAAATTGCGGTGGACCCGTATGATCCTGACAATGTCCGGTCCACCATTCTGGAGCAGATTGCGGACATGCCTGCTGAGGCGAAGATCGGCTTTAACTTAACGGGTGGCACCAAGTTGATGTATGCCGGGGCCCTTGCCGCCTGTCGCAAGGTGAATGCAACGCCATTTTATTTTGATTTTTCAAAGAAGCAGGTGATCAATCTAAATAGCTTCACGAAAAGTGAGATTGTTTCAATTGATTCGGTAGAAACATTCCTGAAGTTGAATGGTGATGGATTAACCATCTCTAAGCCCGGTCTGACTGAACACGATATTTCTCGCGAGATGATTACGGCTTCTCAGTTAATTTGGGAAAATCGTAATTTAATGGTGTCTAAGTATCGCGAACTGAAATCTTATCTCGAAGAGAAATCATTCAAATGTTGGGGGAATGACTTCTACGCAGAGCTGACAATAGAAAAACAAGGAAAACTGACCATCGGGGGTCAGTCGTTTGTGTTTGATGAATGTCCGAATTTTATGGAATTTCTCCTGGGGAAATGGTTAGAGGTGTATGTCTTTAGTGTGTTAATGCCGTTAAAAGAATCGGCCGTACTGAAAGATATACGCCTTGGGCTTGAAGTATCCGTTGAGGACGTTGATTCGAACGATAACTTTAAGTCCTATCATGATGGGTTTAAGGAAAAAACAGGTTATCAAGAATTTGATGTTATCTGTACCGACGGATACGCTTTATTTGTTATTGAATGTAAAAGTGGGAAAGTTGAATCACACCATATTTCGAAGCTTAGCGAAATTACCAAGCATTTTGGTGGGGTGAAAGGCAATGGGGTTATGATTTCAGCATTTCGCCCCTCACATCCTGTGGTTAAGCAAAAATCAGATGACCAGACGAATGTAAACTGGTTTTTTGGGGAGCATGCGTCAGACCGCTTGTTGAAGTTTTTTGAGAGTAATTAAAATGGACATATATTTTATTTTCGATACTTCAGGAAGCATGGATGAAATGGGGAAAGTTCATCTTCACCGGAATTTAGCCCGTTATGCAATTCAAGTGCCTAGCCTAGCTCAGGAAAGCTGTACGGATTTCGTCATCCGTTTATATCAGTGGCATCAGAATATTTCCGAGATCACGCTACAAAGCGATGGGGATATTCCATCCTTAACCGCAAAAGGCTCCTCGAGCCTTGCTGAGCTCTCTGATTTTTTATCCCAACATGTCTATAAGAGCGGGGTGGTAAGAGTTCTCATTCTGTCTGATGGCAATTTCCCCAGTTCAGACACCATCAACTTTCAAAACCAGCTTTGCACCTTCCCCGACCTCATTATCCGGACTGTTGCAGTCGGCGCTGATGCTGACCTATTGAAGTTGCGGAAACTGTCTACAAACAACACCGTTTACCTTCCGGAGAATATCGCTTCAGCGATGAACAGCACTCTCTTTGGCTTTGATGAGCCGGTGACCGCTCCGGTATCCGCAGCCCAGATACAGCACTCCGCACCCGCTGAAACAGTTGGGCCTGAGGAGGACTGGGATGCGTGATCCACTCTGGAACAGCTGGGGGGCCTCAGTAATCGGCCCCCTTCATGTTAAAGCGGGAATACCCAATCAGGATTCCTGGAGGGCGCGCCGGTATAAATGGGGAAATGTCGTCGTTGTATCGGACGGACTGGGCAGCAAGGCACATTCAGATCACGGGTCAAAAGCCGCCTGTCTAGCTGTCTTTGAGGCAGCCAGGAACTATCAGAATACCCCTGCGGCTTCTGTTGGTGATGTTCTCAGACTCATTCATGCCAACTGGCTTATGAAGATAGCGCCGTACTCTTCAACAGAGTGTTCGGCCACCTGTCTTTTCGTCATCCAGACAGAAGGAACTATCACTCTAGGTCGTCTGGGGGACGGCATGATTGCTGTCCTTGGCGAAACTGAGGAACACCACCTTATCCTCAGTGATACCCGACACGATTCCTTCTCAAACTTCACAAACAGTCTTCAACAGGCGTTTAGGCCCGAAGAATGGGAAACCGCGACGATTGCAAGCGCGGCGTGCCATGCCGTTGTGTTATGTACGGATGGGATATCCGATGACCTGTTACCTGAAAAACAGAAGATTTTTGCACAGGAGCTCTGCTCCACGTATTCAAACGTTAAGCCTGAGGAAAGAAAGCGGGATCTTCGGCGTTGGCTCAGTGAATGGCCGGTTCCAGGACACTCCGATGATAAGACGATTGCCTGTCTGTTTAAGCAAGGAGGCACCCGGTGAGTGAATGGTTCAATAGGTATGTGGATGAATATCAGAATGTGCACATTCAGGACAAGGTGCTCGGTCAGGGGGGCCAGGGTGTTGTTTTCCGTACCAGGGACCCTGATCTGGCGATCAAACTGGTGACCGATGAGAGCGGGAACCCTGTCACCGATGACGTCTTGGTGGAACGGTATTCGAAACGCTTTAAGCGCGTCCGGCTCTTGCCTCTGCCGGAAAACCTGAATATATCCGTACCGGCAGCGCTGCTTCAGAACAAGGCCGGATATGTGATGCAACTGTTGAGTGAAATGGTCCCGTTCAGCCATTTCTGGCTTGATGGCCAGACCGCAGAAAAAATGGGGCCTGACCAGATCCCGGCATGGCTTTCTGCCATGCCGGAGAACGAAGCTAAAAAGATCGTCCATTACTGCAAAACGGGCGGGCTAAGGCGCAGACTTCATGCGCTCTACAAGTGTGCATCATTACTGGCACGTCTCCATGGTAACGGCATGGTCTACGGTGATATCTCGCCCAACAATATCTTTATTTCAGAAGGCATGAATGATACCTCCGTCTGGCTGATTGATGCCGACAATATTCGATTTGAAATTTTGGCAGGGGGAAGTGTTGTTTACACACCAAAATACGGCGCCCCGGAGCTGGTTCAGGGCACTGATGGTGGAAGACCGTCAAGCGATTGTCATGCGTTTGCGGTGGTAGCGTTTTACCTTCTTTCGTTGATTCACCCGTTTGTTGGAAAAAAAGTGGATGGAACAGATGAAGGCGACTGGGCTGATGAAGAAAATGATGACGGGGATATAGAAGATAAGGCTTACGCTGGATTGCTCCCCTGGGTTGATGACCAAAATGATGATGCCAACTCTTCCGACAGCGGTCTGCCCAGATCCCTTCTCCTCACAGCGAAACTGACGGCCTTGTTTGAGAGCACATTCGGTCCGGGAAGGACATCTCCTTTGCTGCGGCCGACAATCTATCACTGGCCTGAAGCTCTCGCCCAGGCCGCGGATATGACCGTCACATGCCCGGGTTGCGCGATGCATTATTACTATGATTTTATTCACCCGGAAACAGAGGCGCACCATTGCCCTTACTGTACAACACCGAGGCCGCAGGTGCTCATTCTGGAGTCTTATCGATGGAAGGGCAGTGACACCCCCCTGGAACTTCCCTGCTGGCGCTATGTCCGCGAGATCCCGCCGGGGTCAGAGCTGACAGTACCGAGACGCGTCTTTGATGAGTTTCTCATGCTTGATTCTGATACAGCAGAGGTGCTCATCTCTTCAGGCGATGAGGGCATTCTGATTAAAAAGTCAGATCATGCTAAAGCCGATGTCTCTGTTGCCGCTGACAGCCATCCGCAACGTGGTTTTCAGACAGTTTATTCACAGATGAAAATAGACCGTGCAACCCCGGATGTTCAGTTTTGGATGTTCTCAAACATGAATAGTCCCCGGTTGGTTAAATGCATGATCAGCGGAAGTGACAAATGAAACTCAAAGACATAAATGCTGAAATCACTTTTGAATTATGGATGACGCCGGCGCTGTACGAAGAGACGCCAACCACGGGGGTGGGCTCTATTGCTCCTCACCAAAATGACCAGGCATACAGATTAAGAATCGATGGCCGGCAGTGGAGCATGGTGCTTCGGGATACTCCGGCCGGAAACGATCTAAATTTTCACTTAAAAAAAGGCTGTGCGCACCTTGCCGAAGTCATGCTGATTGCACAGGATCGCAGTGTGTTGGTGAAAATTGTCTTTTTTAACGGCGAAGTTGTTGAAATTGGTGATGTGGAGATCGGCATTGATGAGCGCATAGAGTTAACGGCGAAAAAAAATGGCATTCGCTTCAGTGGCACTGAAGCGCTGGGGGGCGTATTAAACGAAAAATGTAACATCAACGTTGGTGGCGACGATTACTTTCTGCTAATGAGTGGACCATCCGCTAGGGCTGACTTTGAAGCGGATATGTCTGAAGAGGGAGGCTCACCTGATCCCCAGGGCGTTGTTCAGGAAAAATACAGGGAATTTTCTGTCTATGGTGAGAGGGTGCGTATTCCGGTTGAAAGGCGCAATGTCGAGCCGTTCAGGGATATCTATTTTGCGACCAAAGCTATCTTTAGAGACGATCATAAGAGGGAAGGATCATTACGTCTGGCAAGGGGGAGGGTCCGGTTTACTGATTACACGAAGACGGGACGCATCCGTGCTTTAGCTGCCGGCGCGATGAGTCAGCTTTCCAGGGAAACTGGGAGTTACCTGAAACAGTGGGACGAATACGGCGCAATTGAAGGTGAAATGTTGCTGGCCCGGGCAAAAGCTGTTGGCAGGGTGGATTATCATGGCACTGAACAGACAACAAAAGGGGTTAAGTTTTTTGTGTCGTCTGTTCCGGAACAACTTAGCGAAGGCGATGAGATAGAGATCACCTCCGAGGAGCCTTTATACCTCAGGGCTCCGGATCTTACTTGGGAAGCTTACAGCAAGGCTCTGGAAGAAGAATTTGCCACCAAACGGGATCGAAAAAAGAACGATGCTGAAATATCCGTTTCTGTTTATGCCCCGATCCTGACAATTTCAAAGACCAGTATTGAACTGGATCTGCCGTCAATTCCGTCCGGTCAGATGTTTTTGATCCTGTCCATAAATGGCGACAAAATTCAGATTGAAAGACGAATGCGGGCACGTTCAGCCATTCTGGAAGGACGCTGCGCAAATCCGCTTCTCGGCCTGCTTATTGAAGAAGGCGGTATACTCCCGGACATACAGCGTGTCACCAAACTGAAACCTTTGACGTCTTTTGTGAAAGAGAAAATTTTCAGGCATGAACCAACGCCTAAACAGACAGAGGCCATCGATGTCGCACTGAACACCCCGGATATTGCGCTTGTTCAGGGGCCTCCGGGAACAGGGAAAACAACGGTTGTGACAGCCATTCTTGAACGGCTCAATGAGGAATATGATAAAACCCGCTCGATAAGAGGTCAGATACTTGTCTCCGGTTTTCAGCATGATGCCGTTGAGAATATTGTGGCAAGGCTGAGTGTGAATGCGCTTCCGGCAGTGAAGTTTGGCACCCGGTCTGGTGGCTCAGAATTTACGACAGATGCCGTTACTGAAAAACTGAACAAATGGTGCGCCACTGTCGCCGGAAAGATTCGAACCAAAAACCCTCAAATGGCTCAGACGGAGCATCAGGTCAGACTGACAGAGCAGTTTGTCGCCTATTCACTGTGCCCCTCAAAGAACAACACCGCCAGTTTAATAAAGCGTATTCTGGATTTGCCCAGAGACGTGATTTCTGAAGATATCACCCGTGAGGCTGAAGACATCATCCATTCCCTGCAAACGGAGCCCACGTCAGACGATCCTTCCACCTTGCGGCTCGTGAGGGCTCTGCGTGTCAGTGAAGCCGCCTTTGTTGACGACGGTGCGGTAAGAGCGGTTGATTTACTGGACAAGATAGAAGACGGACCGGCTAATCCGGATTTACGTGTTCTTGAAAAAGCGGCTCGCTGGCGCAGCGGTAAGCCGCTGAATTTTCTTCCAGAACTCAGAGAACTGAAAGCATCATTGCTCTATCAATATCTGCCCTCGCCTGATTTCAGGACAGAAAAACCAAGAGAGGATGTGTTGAGACTGGTGACAACGGTATCTCAGAGTCTGGAGAAAGAACTCAGTTCAACCCGTAAACGGGATGCAATACTGGCTGAGTTTTTACATGAGCTTGAAGACAATCCTGATGGCGTGCGTGAGGCCATAGAGGACTACAACTTTGTGTATGCGGCCACCACGCAACAGGCTGTCGGAAAAGACATCATCCGGTCAAAGAATAAAAACGTCCAATATGATCAGCGAACGGAAATGGTTAAGTACGACACGGTGATCATCGATGAGGCCGCGAGAACCAGTCCGCGAGATCTGCTTATCCCGATGTCCCAGGCGGTAAAAAGGATAATTCTTGTCGGGGACCACAGGCAGTTGCCTCACCTGATTGACCAGGAGGTCGCCAGAGCTCTCGAAGGTGACGATCGATCAGGTCCGCCGGTTGATGTCGATTTTGTGAAGAAAAGCATGTTTGAGTATCTGTTCAACCGCCTGAAAAAACTGGAGGAGAAGGACGGCATCAAGCGAACGGTGACACTGGATGCGCAGTACCGTACACACCCGTTGTTGGGGGAGTTTGCAAGCCGCAACTTTTATGATCGATACAATGAAGGTTATCGTTCTCCTTTAGGCGCTAAATATTTTACCCAGAAATTAAACGGCATCGAAGATAGCGCCGCCGTCTGGATCCATGTGCCCAATGAGGCTGGAAAAGAGCAGCGTCTTGAGAGTGGCAGTCGTGATAGAGAGGCTGAAGCTAAAATTATCGCCAGGCGACTAAGTGACTGGATTAAGTCAGATGAGTCCACTGCAGATTATATGAAGACGTTAACCCATGATGACAGGCAACCCGGCCTTAGCTTTGGTGTCATCAGTTTTTATAAAGCCCAGGTATTTGCTGTTTATAAAGCCCTGCAAAAATACGGTATCACGGAACGGGCACAGGATGGTACATGGCAGATATGTCAGGAATACCGCTTTCTCGACAATGGTGAAGAGCGGCTCCGCATCGGCACCGTTGATGCCTTTCAGGGGATGGAATTCGACATTGTGTTTCTTTCCATGGTGAGGTCTCAGGATATGAACGCCTTGCCGCCTCATATACGCAACGAGGAGGATGACAAAAAGAAACAGCAAAAACTTTTCGGGCATCTCATGTCGGAAAACCGCCTCTGTGTGAGTATGACTCGCCAGAAAAAGGTCCTGGCCATAGTGGGAGATGGCGTGTTTGCGAACACCCAGATAGCGGAGGATGCCGTTCCAGCCCTGAAAAACTTCTATGATTTGTGCCATGAAAAGGGGGTGATCCTGTGAGTGCAAAACCCAAAGATCATCGTCCTAAAGTCATCAGTTTCCGCACCGCACTGGATGGATTGAACATCGCTGCCAGACAAAGTGTTCTGTGGCCATGTCATGCCTTCAACATCTCACTTCCGCAAAAGAAAAAGAGCGGTCTCAATGTGTTCGAAGAAACTGTTCTGAAGATCACAGAGATTGAATCCGGCGACACAGAAACGATTGCGCAGCTCACGTGCCTGGAGAAGGAGCTGGTGGCTTTTATTCAGAGTCGCCTCAACCAGCTCGGTCTTTTGAATGATCGCTATGAGTTGTCTCAGCAAGGACAGGCGCTTTTGAACGAGTGGCAGAATAAATCCGACGGAGATCTGGAATACACCGTGGCTACGGTGTTTGTGGATCTGCTGTACGGAAAGCTTCTACCTTATGTCAGTACAAAACAGCTGAGCTACAAAAAAATAGAGACCCTTTACTCAAAAGAGAATCTTCAGAAAAAGGGGGAGTTTGAACACTATGTGAATTTTTTCATCAACCCCACTGATGATAAATACATTCGGGCGATTCAGATACGTCCAGCAAACGACGCTTTCTGGAAAACCGTTCCTGACGCCAACGACATCATCAGAGCTATCAGGGAATTTAAGAGGAGATATAAGCGGCAGGCGCTGTTGAACCAGGGCGTAGAGCAGTACCCACCTCCGATCCCTGTGGCTGAAGCCATATCCTTACAGGCGAATCCGGAACTGGTTTACCTGCATTGCCACGCCCTGATCCAGACAGGCAATTCTGACATTCTGGTGACGGATGGATGCGGCTTCGGCTTCTCTGAGAGCTTTGCCAGTTACCTTATGTCTCAGAATTGGCAGTGGGTCATCGACCTGAAGAATAAAGGGGTTGTCGACACGCTGAACCCCGACCAACGCAATGAAGAGGCTGAAGAAGACTCTTCAGCGGCGGATGAGTTGAAGCAATATCCGCGGATAGCGCGCCCACTTCGGCGCGCACAAGCGTATCTGTCAGACGCTGAAAAAATCAGGATTGATTCATCAAATGATGAGCAGGAATTCACCCGCCTGACCGGCCTGGCGGTCGTCGCCCTGTATGAAGCAATAGAATGGGCGTTGCGGTTTATTGTTTCGGATAACCCAGTGACGCACTGGGAGCGATTATTATCATCACAGTCCTACAGGGAAAATGACAAGATACTTCGCTCGTTTGCCACCCGGATTGGATTTGATGTTTCAGAGAGTGTGAAGGGCCTGCTTCAGGTTAAACCCGGCAAAATCAGAGCCGTTGACCATGGTGCTTCCGAGATGCAGCCGCTACTGGCTATGGCAATCGCCGGGGCGATCAATGATCCCAGCCATCCACTTAATCGTCTGGCCATTGAAGACGCAGGATGTCTCTCTTTTATTCACGCGCTGAAAGACGTCAGGGATCCTGTTTCCCATGGAAACACAATGGGTGTGCAGCTCTCAAGGGAAACCCTTCAGGGCTATTGCAGGAGAACCGTTCGGCTTATTCAATTACTGATACCGGATATCACGCGGGATGCTGATACAGCCAAAACACGGCAGAAAACCGATATTGATCAGGTCAGACTGAAGGCCAGGATCGAACTGGACAGGTCATTGGGGCTGGGTTTCGTCCACGCGGTTTCCCCGTCGTTGCGGGAAGAACTGGTCAAAGTGACGATCTTAAACCAGATGACGACTCTGGATAATGAACAGCAACAGTGCTACATAAATTTACTGGCGTCCATTATGCAACTGTCGTTATTTGAAGCCGCTAAGGACCGGATAACCCCCTTCAAAAACCGAACAAACCTGAAGGATGAGGCGATTGAAAAAATCGTTCAATCCGGTTTTTATCCCGCACCTGATGCCATACCAGTGCAAATCAGTACGGTAAACAGCAGTCGACTATCTCGTGCTGTGCAAGGTTCAAGCACAACTCTTGGGGCTCAACTTCTTGCGCTTTGTTTATTGGCATCAGAAAGCGAAAGGGTCGCACTCAAAAGGTCTTTTCCGGATTGTTTCGAGCTTATCGCCAGTTTAATCAAACTGCGTGGGCACGGTAATCACCAGAAATTTGACTATTCAAGGGAATACCTGGCGTCATTAAAAATGAACGTATTCAAACTCATCAAAATAATTATGGAAGAATTTTAGTGGACTCTAAAAAAAATAATAGCGTTCAGTTTACTGCGGATAATGATATGGAAGATCTGACGAATAACACAATCAACGTAACGGAGAGTGAGTTCCTGAATAAACTGCAGGAACTGAAGGAACGGGAAGACTTTCTGACGCAAAAAGAAACGGTTTTAGCCCAAAAGGAACAGGCGCTACAGGCGGCTAAAGACGCGATGGCCCAAAAAGAAGCAGAGCTGAATGATAAATATGTTCATCTTCAGGAGATGGAGCTTCATGCAAAAAACGGCTTTCCGCAATTCTTTGAGGAAAAGTTTGCAGCATTCAAAAAACAACTGGCGCAGCGGGAAGCTCAGTGTGTAAGTGAGCGGGAAACTCTCGAAGCTGAAAAGGAAAAATTGCGGCAAAGAGAGGTCGCTGTTCAAAAGGCGGAAATCCAAAGGGACAGGGGGTATGCCGATGAAAGGGCCAGGCTTGATGATGAACTCTTCAGTCTCAGAAAAGGACAGGAAAAAGATCTGGAGTCAAAACGCGCCAGCGCCCTGACGGCCCTTGAAGAAGAGCTTACAGTGGAGAGAGTCTCCAGAATAGCAAACCTGGGGAAAGAGATAGCTGACCGGCTAAGCGCGCATGAAGCGGCTATTCAACAGGATAAGGATGAACTCGAACAAAAAAGAAAGGCATTCCTTAAGAACCAGGCGGAGCTTGATGAACTCAGGGATGAACTTGAGTACCAGAAACAGCGCCTTCGCTCTCATAAAGACCGACTCGAGGAAAGAGAATCTGGTCTGAACCTTGAGGTGGATGCCAGGATTGCTCAGCGGAAACACTCTTTCGAGAGTGAGAAGTCTGTGCTTAACGATGAAATTGCCCGTTTGAGGGAATCCCTCAAAACAAGCAGTGCCCTCATTTCAAACTTCGAAGTACTGAAGCATAAGCTCGGTGATGAAGATCCTGCCGCCGTTTTACTTAAGCTGAAAACCTATGAAGAGGAAATCAACACCCTGCGCGAGGATCTTGCCACACGCCCAACGCAGGAGATGCGGGACGCCTTTGATCGTTTGACGTCTGAACAGAACGAACTGAAACTGGCCTGTGAGCGATTCTCTGAAGAAAATGAGGGGCTCAGAAGTGCAGCACGCGCACAGTCAGATCTGGAAATGCAGGTAGCGGAACTGACCGATAAAAACAAATCGCTGCTGAGGCGGTTTGAATCCGTGGATGCCGACAACAACCGCTTGATGGAGGAGCTTAAACGCTTGCAATCCTCTTACGAACGGGAACAGGACCGTGAGGCAAGGATTCGGGACATTGAAACGCCATACGTTCAAAAGGAACTGCCTCGTGCGGTTGAAAACGTTGAAGAGCTTCAATGGCTGGACGGCATCCGTCAATCCTGCATCGATTATGGGCTGAGATTCCCGCGGCGAATTTTACACGCATTCCACACGGCACTAAAAACGTCAGAGTGGTCTCCTGTGACTGTTCTGGCAGGCGTGAGTGGAACCGGAAAGTCTGAACTGCCAAGGCTGTATTCACATTTTGGCGGCATAAACTTTTTGAGTCTGGCCGTGCAACCCAACTGGGACAGTCAGGAATCCATGCTGGGTTTCTTCAACTCTATCGATAACAAGTTCGATGCCCAACCGGTTCTGCGTTTACTGGCACAAAGTCAGAAGGCGCAGGCTGAAGGCTATCCTTTTGGTCTTAAAGATGCCATGAATCTGATATTGATGGATGAAATGAATCTTGCCCATGTCGAACTCTATTTTGCGGAATTCCTGAGCAAGCTTGAGCTGCGCAGAGGAATGAAAAAAGAACTCCCCTTCCTTGATGTTAAGCTGGGGGCCGGAATTCAGCCCTATCAATTGCCAATCGGTCGTAATGTGCTCTGGGCTGGCACAATGAATCAGGACGAGACAACGAAATCCCTCTCAGACAAGGTCCTCGACAGGGGAATTGTCATCAACTTTCCCCGACCGACTACGCTGGAAAGACGCCGTCAGCTGATTCCGTTAGGCGACCAGGCGCCATTACTGTCCCGCAGACTGTGGGAGAGTTGGTGGTGCAGAGAAAGTAAATTCAGCGATGATCAGATTTTGCCCTTTAAGGGTTTTATTGAAGACATGAACGATGCTCTTTCTAAAGTCGGAAGAGCACTGGGGCACAGGGTGTGGCAATCGATCGAATACTACATGGCAAATTATCCTGATGTGCTCGACGCCCAGAGAAAAAATGATGATGCAGGCCTGGTCAAAGCCATGAAAGTCGCTTTTGAAGATCAGCTTGTTCAAAAGGTTATGCCTAAGCTGCGCGGCATCGAAACCCGAGGTAAATCCAGAACGGACTGTCTTGACCGAATTCGTACTCAACTGGTGAATGACAACTATACGATAATCGAAGATTTCGATCTGGCGTGCGAATTTGGTTACGGTCAGTTCATCTGGAGCAGTGCTAATTACTTAAAAGACGATGAGTCATTGAATGGTCAAACTGGTAACAACGCCAGTGCCAGTGAAGCCAGTATGCTGTCATCTGAACACGCCGGACTTCATTATCGGTCTGCTGCAGGCGCAAGCGCTATTCCTGCTGAGCTCAGCGTGTATGCAAGTAATAGTGCAAGGGAACTCTGGCAGCTGACAACAAACGAAATAATGACCGTCCTGAAATGTGATGCAAAAGAAGCAAAGGCTATCAAGTCTTTGTGTAATGCGACCAGGGAATCATAAGTCATGGAGGGTACATTCAAAATTGACTCTGTTGAGTCTGTTTACAGGTGTCTAAATAATACCGATGAGTTAAAGGCTCATGCCCAGTTAATTCTTGTGGTTCGCAACTGGCTGACGGAAGTGTCGAACTTCGACCCAGTTTCCGGACTTGTCCTGCATACCGGTATCGACGATTTCTTGGATGTTGTGGCGAAATCGGTGCGGGATACCTCACCAGAGGAGGAGACAAAAGACCGTATCTATCGCGTGGTATCACATGTGAAGGACGCTGTCCTGGCAATAATGGAGCATACCCGGGATAAGGTGATACGCGAACATGCCATGCTGCCGATATATGCGGCGAGAGAGGTTGACAGCAACAGTGTTCAATGGCTAAGCCGTCAGCCGGGCAGGACACTCCGAGAAAAGCTTTCCGGTAAGCCTTATATGAAGGCCGTCAGACGGAGGAGCAGTGTGGATACGTCGGAAAACAGACTGATGAGAGCTTTTCTCTTCCGGCTGGAACACATTCTGACAGAAAGACAGGGTGCATTATCTGCCGCAAAAGAAGAGACCTGTGAGGACATACTTGTTTCCCTTCAGCGATGGCTAAGAACTGACGATGCCGCTGAAATCGGTGCATGGGGAAATCTTCCGCCCAACAATACGCTTCTGCAGGACAAGCGTTATCGAAAAATATGGGATGGCTGGCTCTGGCTCCAGGCCAGCGACGTTCAGATAACCGAGGACAGCAAACGGCTTAATAAAGACCTACTCACCGTTATCTACTGGAATACACTTTCCCAGCTTTACGCGAGTGGTGGCTTTCGGACAGTTCAGCAACCGGTCGGCTTTGATTACGACAACTTTTCTATCGTGTCTGAATTTCCCATTCGGGGATATCTATTCCCCGGGTATGGCGCAAAGAAAAAAGGGAAAGTTAAGTTCATTAAGCCAGAGAGTTTATTCGGATTTATCACGTCTGAAGAGGGTGTGGACTTATTTTTCCACCAAAAAAATCTATCTCAAAAATTAGACATAAACTCACTAACTGCTGGAGATGAGGTGTCTTTTGTCATTGGCAGTAACCCAAAGGGGGAATGTGCTGATGACATCGACCGTCTGGCGGGGATCATCCCTGTGGCGTTCAATTTGACGGGGGATAAATGGGAGTTACACGTCGGTGAGGATAAGTATTTATTACATATCGTTTCGGGGTATCTGGTTATTGCGTCAGCTCAGGGCGTAAATAAAAAATTAAAAATCGAGCCTGCAGCGATCAACGAGATACCGAAGACGATAATGTCATTCGTCACGGATGCCCCGCCTGAATACGCTGCGCCGACGAATACTGAACGTGACCCGATACGGATGGAGAGCACCGTTGTGGATCTGTGTTCAGTCCGTCCTGCGTTCACGCACGGTACAGGCTCCCAGGCGCATCTGCCATTCAGGTTGGTTCAGCAGTACTGGCCCCTGCATTCTGATGGCGAAGTGGAGATTGACTGCGGTTACGCTAAATGCATCGCCCTGCATTCCGGTATTCAGACGGTCAGCATGAGGAGCCTCTTTTCACCTGACTCAACACTGCCCGAGGCTACTAAAAGCCGGGCATCGATGTTTTTTATTAAAAAGTTGAGTGACTATATCAAGGCAGATAAGTTGACCTATCTTATTCCTGATTGGGGGAATGATTTCGATCTGGAGGGGATACGAAAAAGCGCCAATTTTTATTTTGATGAGTCAACTCCGCTTCCCAAAAGTATCGCTGCTATCTTTGCATGGCAATCGTCGAAGAAATTTGTACAGGACAGCGTCCAGGGCAATGATGTTGTGCTGGTGATTGATTCCTTTGACGGTGGCATTTCAGTAACCCCGGTTCAGGCAATTTACCAACCGGAGCTTGAGGGACTGTTGCCTGAGACAAAAGGTATTAGCTGGGAAAGACATCCTACGGTTAATCAGCCCGACAGCGGCATTCATAATGCCATGGTCCGCAATCTTGACGGGAATGGCTGCCAGACATCTGAAGACCTTCTTCATTTGTTTGGATTCGAGGGTTTAGCCAGCGATGCCGGAGACGTGTCTTTTGTCAACGATGAACGCTGGTATAACGTTCCGGGTTCTGTTCGGGAGGTTCTGACTCAGGATCTAGATCTCAGCATATTGTCAAACACCGCCATCAGTAACTGCCTGAACTCTGCAAACCTGGATTGTCGGGGCGCGAATGTCTTTATCCTGCCTCTTGACGTTACCCTCAGGAAACCCGATGGGCGAATGGATTATAAGTGGCTGGGGTCTGCATGGTCGCCAATTAAAGGCAGCCAGACCTTAAACAGATGGCAGGAGGAAGTGGGTGATATGACCCTCTGGCGTGATCATCTGCCAGCGCTATCGATAGAGGTACAGAGTGACAAAGGGTATAAGGTTAATTTTTATCTTGTAAAAGACGCGACAGTAACGCCGCAACGTGGCAGAACGGTGGATATACCCGTGGAAGAATGGTTCACGCTTCCCGCGGGACAAACGCATTATCGTTTTCCCCTGCAACAGGGAGAAGGCAATAAAGAGATGCGGTTTGTTGCATACCTGATGTCGCCAGCTTTTCCATTAAAGAAGGACACAACGTGCAAGCTGAAGATGACCTATACCTATGGCGCGGATGACCCGTACGAACTGAAATTCCTTCCGCTGGATTCAGCGGAAGCAGGTTTTAAATCTGTCCGAGTTGAGTGGCGCTCAGCATCAGAAAGGGGGATTGCCGATCTGGCGAACTTACCGATTCCGGATTTCCCGGCCAGAAAAAGCTGGTCCGATTTTCAGTCCTTCCCGAAAGACGATGGTAAGAGCGTCTCTGACCTCCTGGACTGGTGTTGCTCCAAAATTTCAGGTTTGAATGATCTGATCTCCTTTGATTATGAAAAGGAATTTCAATCCATCCTGAATAAAAGAAAAGTCGGCTATCTGGAATGGGGAAGCACAGACAGTAACGGGAAATACTATTGTCGCGTCAATGTTGAGGGACAGAGTGTGTTTTGCCACAGTTCTCACTTTATTGAGGCTGTTGATGAAAACTCCCTGCATAAAGGCTGCCCGGTTTATCTGGATGTATTTACGAATGAAAAAGGGCCTTACGGAGCAACGATATCCTTTTTGGAGCGCGTCCCCTCACAGCTTCAGGAGAAGGCACAGGATACCCTCAATCGGAAGCTGTCCAGAATCATTGAATATGCTGAAAAAGGGATCTTCAGCCTCCGTTTCCCCGCATTAACCATCTGGAATCACGGTCACTCGCTTTCCGAGCCAGATGTGCCCGACCATTTTAGAAACGCGATACTCGACGGAACACAAAAGATCATATCGATAATTGAGTCTGAAAATATGCCGGACACGCTTAAAGAGGAGCTTTTCTTCTTTCTGTGCTGTCTGCATAAGGACGCCCCTGAAATGGTTGGCTCCCGGCTTCTTGATGCAGTGAAGGATAGAAAGCTGTTGCGGAAGTACCACAAGAATATTGCTTTCGCCATCGGTAATGCCGACCTGTCTTACCAACAAGTGCTGTTGGAGAATGTCATTGATCCCATTGATAATGAGGGCCTGACCAGATCCATTACCCTGGAAGTTTTGTCGATAGTGCTTTGGCGTTCCAGAACAGTGATAAACAGATTTACTAAAGAGAAGCTCGAGGCTTTATCCGTAAGCTTATATCGTTGCCTCAGGTTCGATATTCAAAAGCTGGATAGTGAAGGAACGAGATACCAAATCGCGACTCTTGGTAAGCATCTGGAGCTTCTGCTGGCATTGCTGAGAAGCAGAGGTTCCGAGGATGAAGGTCTAAAAATGATTTTCGCGCCAGATAATGAACGGACCCAAAAATTTGTGGACCTGATCGATCGCGTTTCCAGGTTAGTGATCGACAACAATATTGGTTTGCAGTCTCGCATCAATCTGCAAATTGAAAAGCCGAAAATTTTTCTTAATACTCCCGACCTTTTATATGCATTACGCATGTATCTGACGGGAGACGCAGGTGCAAGCGGGATAGGCATTACGTCTGTTTCAGACGATTAACCAAACGGTCCGAGTCGAGTGAAGCAGGGCCTAATTGTTGTTATCTATCTTATTGGCGTGTTCTTAGAGAGCCTTCTCATTATCGTGTCGAAGGTTCTTTAAATATGAATGACCTGATTATGCGGGATATTGACAGAATGACGGGCAAAACCCATGCCCAGTGTGTCGATGTAAAGCGCGAAGCGCAGATCCACATTCACACCGCCAGCGACGTTAATTCGAACAGGCCGAGAAGAGAGGCCTGAAACTCACCGAATGGCTGATTGAGGCGGCAGAGCAGTTCTACAGTGAAGAAACAGCGGATCCTGAACCACGCAAATAACCGCCCCGGCGGTTACCGGGCAAGAGAGGCAATAAATGGGCAAGGGCAAACGAGCACGCGCAGCATCTAATGCGGCGCGTCATCCGAATACCACGGCCAAACAGATGATCCGCGAGCGCAACCAAATCGCTGACAGCATTGTTAAGGGATTACGCATAGCGCAGCAGGATGTCAGCAAGGTAATGACGAACGTGACTCACTTGCTGGCGGTGGGGATGACAAAAAGTGAAGTGGTCAGGGCTATGAATACAGATCCACTCGTTATCGCCTCCCGGGGAAGGGAAGTTGCTTACCGCGAAAAATTGGCTCGTATGGCCGCTCTTCGCCGTGAAAACAAAGAAAGAACAGCCCGCTCAAACCCGCACCACCTGCTGAAAAAGTCGAAAGGCAAGCAGACGCTAACAGCTAAACTGGATCCGTGGGTTGTTGCGCGTACAGCTTCCGGTGCCGAAGCCACTAAGCCCTTGACCTTTGGCACTGTCCAGGATACAGGCGAGCGTGTGACACCTCGTCAGGTGGAGGGCTTCAATCAGCGTAAGCTGGGCGGAACTGACACCCCCGCCGTCGCTATCAGGACCTATGATTTACCGATAGTCAAACCCAAAGCGGCCACCCAAACCGGTAAGCTGTCCGGCATTGAAGCGGCCATGAAGCGGATCCCCGCCGCGCAGCGTCATCAGTTTGCCTTGTTCGTGCATAAGCACCTCGCCAGTGGCATGACCGTACAGCAAATGGCCAAGCAGTTCTTGGGTAAACCGCTGGCCGAGCCCCTGAAGACCAGGCCTGCAGCCAACGAGACGGTAACTGTCCCGCAGGTAGTTAATGCTCCGGTTGAGGTTTCCGCACCGGAAGTGGTTGATATGGCCGTGCCCGTTGCGCTTCTGATGAAAGACATCACACCGCCCGAGCTGCGCGACGGTCGCGAGCTGAAAGGCGGCTCCTCCGAGCGCGTTGTCATGCAGCGCGACACGGCCATACAGGCAGAGTTTAGGGTATTGGTTCGCCAGAACTTTGGCGGCCGTTGTGCGGTGTCTGGTAAGCATCTGGGCGGCGTGCTGGAGGCTGCGCACATCGAAGGTGCAGATCTGGGTTGCTACAGCGTCGGCAACGGTATCCTGCTGTCGCCGACACTGCACAAGCTGTTTGACCGTCATTTGATGGGTGTTAACCCTGAAACACTGACTGTTCACTTTAAGCCAGGCATTGAGTTTGAAGAGTATGAAGGCCGCGTGATCATTCCCTTGATTTACAACCTGGACAAAGCGCATCTGGCCGTTCGCTGGGCCGAATACTTGAGCGGCACAAAGTGAAAGACGTTTTATACGCAGACTTGGCTAACGAACTGCGCAGCGCCACACGGCCAGCCATTGTGGTAATCGACAGTCTGTATTTCGACATGCCGGAGGTTGCCGAACGTCTTAAACAGGATGCGGGGATCGCGCCGTTATTCCTTAAGCTGGCCTTTAGCCCGTCCGAAAACGCACGCCAGAGGCAGCTGAATATCCTGGCAAAGATGGACGGCAAACCCGTGATCTTTGTTGAGCAGTATCCGCTGGCCGTTCACTGGGAATCTGGTTTGGCAGGCTTCCAGCTGCTTAACGAAGAAAAGAAAGCGATCCTTGACCGGATTCAGGCGGAAAACGAGTGGATCAGGGGTCGTCTCAGAATTCGGAAAATAAAGCACGCTAAGGCGTAGTCACCCCGTGACTCCCCCGCGCCGATGCAGCGAGCTTCGTTCCGTCTTGCAGTGACGCAATCAGCGGGCAGGAAACGTTCCCTTTCCGCGCATGGCAGGCGCACACCAGTTCAGACAGCACGGCCTCCATGCGTGCCAAGTCGGCCATCTTCTCGCGCACATCCTTGAGCTTGTGCTCGGCCAGGCCGCTGGCTTCCTCGCAATGGGTGCCATCCTCCAGCCGCAGTAGCTCGGCGATTTCGTCCAGGCTAAAGCCCAGCCGCTGGGCCGATTTCACGAACCGCACTCGTGTTACATCCGCCTCGCCATAGCGGCGAATGCTGCCATAGGGCTTGTCTGGCTCCGGCAGCAGGCCCTTGCGCTGGTAGAACCGGATGGTCTCCACATTGACCCCGGCCGCCTTGGCAAAAACGCCAATGGTCAGATTCTCAAAATTAATTTGCATATCGCTTGACTCCGTACATAACTACGGAAGTAAGCTTAAGCTATCCAAACCAAATTTGAAAGGACAAGCGTATGTCTGAACCACAAAAGTCTGAACCACAAAACGGGCGCGGCGCGCTCTTCGCCGGTGGGCTGGCCGCCATTCTTGCGTCGGCCTGCTGCCTGGGGCCGCTGGTTTTGATCGCCTTGGGGTTCAGCGGGGCATGGATCGGCAACCTGACGGTGCTGGAACCCTATCGCCCGATCTTCATCGGCGCAGCGCTGGTCGCGCTGTTTTTCGCCTGGCGGCGCATCTACCGCCCGGCGCAAGCCTGCAAACCGGGTGAGGTCTGCGCGATTCCCCAAGTGCGAGCTACTTACAAGCTCATTTTCTGGATCGTGGCCGCGCTGGTCCTGGTCTCGCTCGGATTTCCCTACGTCATGCCATTTTTCTATTAATCACAGGAGTTCATCATGAAAAAACTGTTTGCCGCCCTCGCCCTCGCTGCCGTTGTTGCCCCCGTGTGGGCCGCCACCCAGACCGTCACGCTGTCCGTACCGGGCATGACCTGCTCCACCTGCCCGATCACCGTCAAGAAGGCGATTTCCAAGGTCGAAGGCGTCAGCAAAATTGACGTGACCTTCGAGACACGCGAAGCGGTTGTCACGTTCGATGATGCCAAGACCAGCGTGCAGAAGCTGACCAAGGCCACCGAAGACGCAGGCTATCCGTCCAGCGTCAAGAAGTGAGGCACTGAAAACGGCAGCGCAGCACATCTGACGCCCTTGTCTGCTACCACAAACGAAAAAGGATCTGTCGCATGACCCATCTAAAAATCACCGGCATGACCTGCGACTCGTGCGCGGCGCACGTCAAGGAAGCGCTGGAAAAAGTACCCGGCGTCCAATCTGCCATAGTGTCCTATGCCAAGGGCGCGGCCCAGCTCGCCCTTGATCCAGGCACAGCGCCGGACGCACTGACCGCCGCCGTGGCTGGCCTGGGCTACAAAGCGATGCTCGCCGATGCCCCGCCGACCGACAACCGCACTGGGCTGTTCGACAAGGTGCGCGGCTGGATGGGTGCCGCCGACAAGGGCAGCGGCGGCGAGCGCCCGTTGCAAGTCGCCGTGATCGGCAGCGGTGGAGCCGCGATGGCGGCAGCACTGAAGGCCGTCGAGCAAGGCGCGCAGGTCACGCTGATTGAGCGCGGCACCATCGGCGGCACCTGCGTCAACGTCGGTTGTGTGCCGTCCAAGATCATGATCCGCGCCGCCCACATCGCCCATCTGCGCCGGGAAAGCCCATTCGACGGCGGCATGCCACCCACACCGCCGACGATCTTGCGCGAGCGGCTGCTGGCCCAGCAGCAGGCCCGTGTCGAAGAACTCCGTCATGCCAAGTACGAAGGCATCCTGGACGGCAATTCAGCCATCACCGTTCTGCACGGTGAAGCGCGTTTCAAGGACGACCAGAGCCTTATCGTTAGTTTGAACGAGGGTGGTGAGCGCGTCGTGATGTTCGACCGCTGCCTGGTCGCCACGGGTGCCAGTCCGGCCATGCCGCCGATTCCGGGCCTGAAAGAGTCACCCTACTGGACTTCGACCGAGGCCTTGGTCAGCGACACCATTCCCGAACGCCTGGCCGTCATCGGCTCGTCGGTGGTGGCGCTGGAACTGGCGCAAGCCTTCGCCCGGCTGGGTAGCCAGGTCACGATCCTTGCGCGCAGCACGCTGTTCTTCCGCGAAGACCCTGCCATCGGCGAGGCCGTCACAGCCGCCTTCCGTGCCGAAGGAATCAAGGTACTGGAACATACGCAAGCCAGCCAAGTCGCCCATGTGGACGGCGAATTCGTGCTGACCACTGGACAGGGCGAAGTGCGCGCCGACAAGCTGCTGGTCGCCACCGGCCGGACACCGAACACGCGCAGCCTGGCATTGGAAGCGGCGGGGGTAGCCGTCAATGCGCAGGGGGCCATCGTCATCGACAAGGGCATGCGCACCAGTAGCCCGAACATCTACGCGGCCGGCGACTGCACCGACCAGCCGCAGTTCGTCTATGTGGCGGCAGCGGCCGGCACTCGTGCGGCGATCAACATGACTGGCGGCGATGCGGCCCTGGACCTGACCGCAATGCCGGCCGTGGTGTTCACCGACCCGCAGGTCGCCACCGTGGGCTACAGCGAGGCGGAAGCACATCACGACGGGATCGAGACCGACAGTCGCACCTTGACCTTGGACAACGTGCCGCGTGCGCTTGCCAACTTCGACACACGCGGCTTCATCAAGCTGGTCATCGAGGAAGGTAGCGGACGGCTCATCGGCGTGCAAGCGGTGGCCCCGGAAGCGGGTGAACTGATCCAGACGGCGGTGCTCGCCATTCGCAACCGTATGACCGTGCAGGAACTGGCCGACCAATTGTTCCCCTACCTGACCATGGTCGAAGGGCTGAAGCTCGCGGCGCAGACCTTCAGCAAGGACGTGAAGCAGCTTTCGTGCTGCGCCGGATGAGGAAAAGGAGGTGTTCAATGAGCGCCTACACAGTGTCCCGGCTGGCCCTTGATGCCGGGGTGAGCGTGCATATCGTGCGCGACTACCTGCTGCGCGGATTGCTACGGCCGGTCGCGTACACCACGGGCGGCTACGGCTTGTTCGATGACACCGCGTTGCAACGGCTGCGCTTTGTACGGGCTGCCTTCGAAGCGGGTATCGGCCTGGACGCACTGGCGCGGCTGTGCCGGGCGCTGGATGCTGCGGACGGTGACGGTGCGTCTGCGCAGCTTGCCGTGTTGCGGCAACTCGTCGAGCGTCGGCGCGAGGCCCTGGCCAGCCTCGAAATGCAACTGGCCGCCATGCCAACCGAACCGGCACAGCACGCGGAGAGTCTGCCATGAACAGCCCAGAGCACTTGCCGTCTGAGACGCACAAACCGATCACCGGCTACTTGTGGGGCGCGCTGGCCGTGCTCACCTGTCCCTGCCATTTGCCGATTCTCGCCATTGTGCTAGCCGGCACGACGGCCGGCGCGTTCATCGGGGAGCACTGGGGTATTGCAGCCCTCACGCTGACCGGCTTGTTTGTCCTGTCTGTGACGCGGCTGCTGCGGGCCTTCAAGGGAAGATCATGACCGCTTCCCAGCCAGCCGAGAGTGGGCAGCTTTGAGCTTCGCTACCAATCTGGAGGAGTACCACCATGAACGCAAACGCCCCGAACACTGCCAGTTGCACCACCTGCTGCGTATGCTGCAAAGAAATTCCGCTCGATGCCGCCTTCACCCCGGAAGGCGCGGAATACGTCGAACATTTCTGCGGGCTGGATTGCTATGAACGCTTCCAGGCACGCGCCAAGGCCGCGACAGAATCTGACATTGCGCCTGTCCCTGGCTGTCATTTTCAGAAGACGACTGCACCAATCAACGAGACATGAAGCCTGCTGTGCATACGGCTCCTGACAGCCCGATATCAGGACTCCTCTGCACGAAACTCGTCTATGCTCAATACTCGTGTGCACCAAAGCGAGGCGAGCATGGCGACCGATACCGTACCGATTGCCGAGCGCGGCGTAGCCACCCTGTCAGAACAGGCATGGGAGCGTGCTCGCTGCCGCGCGGAGATCATTGGGCCGTTGGCGCAGTCGGAGACGGTCGGGCATGAAGCGGCCGACGCAGCAGCCCAGGCGCTGGGTCTGTCCCGGCGGCAGGTCTACGTCCTGATCCGCCGTGCCCGGCAAGGTTCGGGGCTGGTCACTGATTTGGCTCTTGGACAGTCGAGCGGTGGCAAAGGTAAAGGCCGCTTGCCGGAGTCGGTCGAACGAATCATCCGCGAGCTACTGCAAAAGCGCTTCCTGACCAAGCAGAAGCGCAGCTTGGCGGCGTTCCACCGTGAAGTTGCGCGGGTGTGCAAGCTGCAAAAGCTGCGGATGCCGGCGCGCAACACGGTCGCGTTGCGGATCGCCAGCCTTGATCCACTCAAGACCACTCGACTTCGGGAAGGCCAGGATGCGTCCCGCATCCTGCAAGGTGTTGGCGGTGTTCCTCCGCCAGTCTCCGCACCGCTGGAGCAGGTACAGATCGACCACACAGTCATCGACCTGATCGTGGTGGACGAGCGCGACCGGCAACCGATTGGCCGTCCGTACCTGACCCTCGCCATCGACGTGTTCACCCGCTGCGTGGTTGGCATGGTGGTCACGTTAGAAGCGCCATCTGCCGTCTCGGTCGGCCTGTGCCTCGCACACGCCGGTTGCGACAAGCGCCCTTGGTTGGAAAGGTTGGACGTGGAAATGGACTGGCCGATGAGCGGCAAGCCCGCGCTGCTCTACCTGGACAACGCGGCCGAATTCAAGAGCGAGGCGCTACGCCGTGGCTGCGAGCAGCATGGCATCCGGTTGGACTATCGGCCTCTCGGGCAGCCGCACTATGGCGGCATCGTGGAACGGATCATCGGCACGGCGATGCAAATGATCCACGACGAATTGCCGGGGACGACCTTCTCCAACCCTGACCAGCGCGGGGAATACGCCTCCGAGAAGATGGCCGCCCTGACACTGCGCGAGCTGGAACGCTGGCTCGCATTGGCGGTTGGCACCTATCACGGCTCCGTGCACAACGGCCTGCTCCAACCGCCGGCCGCACGCTGGGCCGAAGCTGTCGCGCGTACCGGCGTTCCAACCGTCATCACTCGCACCACGGCTTTTCTGGTCGATTTCCTGCCCGTCCTCCGCCGCACCCTGACCCGCACTGGCTTCGTCATCGACCACATCCACTACTACGCCGATGCGCTCAAGCCGTGGATAGCTCGGCGCGACCGCCTGCCTGCGTTCCTGATCCGGCGCGACCCACGCGACATCAGCCGCATTTGGGTGCTGGAGCCGGAGGGGCAGCACTATCTGGAAATTCCATACCGTACCTTGTCGCACCCGGCTGTCACCCTCTGGGAACAACGGCAGGCGCTGGCGAAATTGCGGCAGCAAGGGCGCGAACAGGTGGATGAGTCGGCGCTGTTCCGCATGATCGGGCAGATGCGCGAAATCGTGACCACTGCGCAGAAAGCCACGCGCAAGGCGCGGCGCGACGCGGATCGACGCCAGCATCTCAAGTCAACGGAACAACCTGTCAAAACCACGCCACCAGCGGACACGGACATGGCAGACCCGCAGGCGGACAACCAGCCACCTGCTGCCGGCGGCCCAGGGCTTGGCCCGTCTCCCGGCGGACGAGCGCATCCATCGCCTTCGCGCCGACCGCTGGATCGGCTATCCGCGAGCAGTCGAGGCGTTGAACCGGCTGGAAGCCCTGTATACGTGGCCAAACAAACAACGCATGCCCAACCTGCTGTTGGTCGGTCCAACCAACAACGGCAAGTCGATGATCGTCGAGAAGTTCCGCCGCGCCCACCCGGCCAGCTCCGACGCCGACCAGGAGCACATCCCGGTATTGGTCGTGCAGATGCCGTCCGAGCCATCGGTGATCCGCTTCTACGTCGCGCTGCTCGCGGCGATGGGAGCACCATTGCGACCGCGCCCACGGCTGCCGGAAATAGAGCAACTGGCGCTGACACTGCTGCGCAAGCTCGGTGTGCGTTTGCTGGTGATCGACGAGCTGCACAACGTCCTGGCCGGCAACAGCGTCAACCGCCGGGAATTCCTCAACCTGCTGCGCTTCCTCGGCAACGAATTGCGCATCCCGCTGGTCGGTGTGGGCACACACGACGCCTACCTGGCCATCCGCTCGGATGACCAGTTGGAAAATCGCTTCGAGCCGATGATGCTGCCGGTGTGGGAGGCCAACGACGATTGCTGTTCACTGCTGGCCAGCTTCGCGGCTTCGCTCCCGCTGCGGCGACCTTCGTCGATTGCCACGCTGGACATGGCTCGCTACCTGCTCACGCGCAGCGAGGGCAAAATTGGCGAGCTGGCGCACCTATTGATGGCGGCGGCCGTGGCCGCCGTGGAGAGTGGTGAGGAAGCGATCAACCACCGCACGCTCAGCATGGCCGATTACACCGGTCCCAGCGAGCGGCGGCGGCAATTCGAGCGGGAACTGATGTGAAGCCAGCGCCACGCTGGCCACTGCATCCGGCACCCAGGGAAGCCGAAGCCCTGTCTTCGTGGCTCAACCGCGTGGCCCTTTGCTATCACATGGAAGTGTCCGAGCTGCTGGAGCACGATCTTGGTCACGGCCAGGTTGATGACCTGGACACCGCGCCACCACTGGCGCTGCTGGCGATGCTCTCCCAGCGGAGCGGTATCGAGCTGGATCGGCTGCGCTGCATGAGTTTCGCCGGCTGGGTGCCTTGGCTACTGGACAGCCTTGATGATCAGATTCCAGCCGCATTGGAAACCTATGCGTTCCAGCTCTCGGTACTGCTGCCGAGACTCCGCCGTAAGACGCGATCCATCACGAGCTGGCGTGCCTGGCTGCCCACCCAACCGATACACCGCGCCTGTCCGCTCTGCCTGAACGATCCGGAGAACCAAGCCGTACTGCTCGCGTGGAAGCTGCCCCTGATGCTGAGCTGCCCACTGCATGGCTGCTGGCTGGAATCCTATTGGGGCGTGCCAGGGCGGTTTCTCGGCTGGGAGAACGCCGACGCCGAACCGCGCACTGCCAGCGACGCGATTGCGGCGATGGACCAGCGTACCTGGCAGGCACTGACGACCGGCCACGTGGAGTTGCCGCGCCGACGCATCCACGCCGGATTGTGGTTTAGGCTGCTACGCACGCTGCTCGATGAGCTGAACACCCCGCTTTCGACGTGCGGCACCTACGCGGGGTATCTCCGCCAAATCTGGGAATGCTGCGGGCATCCGCTGCGTGCTGGGCAAAGTCTGTGGCGACCGTATGAAACCCTGAACCCGGCAGTACGGTTGCAGATGCTGGAGGCGGCGGCAACGGCAATCAGCTTGATTGAGGTGAGGGATATAAGCCCGCCAGACGAGCACGCAAAGCTATTCTGGTCCGAGCCCCAAACCGGGTTCACCAGTGGCCTGCCGGCGAAAGCGCCGAAGCCCGAACCCGTCGATCACTGGCAGCGTGCAATCCAGGCCATTGATGAGGCCATCATTGAAGCACGACACAACCCCGAGACGGCACGCTCGCTGTTCGCGTTGGCTTCCTATGGTCGGCGCGACCCCGCTTCCTTGGAACAGTTGCGCGCCACCTTCGCGAAGGAAGGCATCCCCCCGGAATTTCTGTCACATTATGAGCCTAGCCTACCCTTTGCATGCCTTAGACAGAATGACGGGTTAAGTGACAAATTTTGACGTGCAGAGCTTCCCGATGCAAACTGTCACATAATCGAACGTATATGTGACAGGTGCGAGATGTTGATCGGCTACATGCGGGTATCGAAGGCGGACGGCTCCCAGGCGACCGACTTGCAGCGTGACGCGCTGATCGCGGCCGGCGTCGATGCGGCGCATCTGTATGAGGATCAGGCATCGGGCAAGCGCGAGGATCGCCCCGGCTTGGCGAGCTGTCTGAAGGCGCTGCGGTCGGGGGATACGCTGATGGTGTGGAAGCTCGACCGGCTAGGGCGCGACCTGCGGCATCTCATCAACACCGTGCACGACCTGACCGGGCGCGGCGTCGGCCTCAAGGTGCTGACTGGCCACGGCGCGGCTATCGACACCACGACCGCCGCCGGCAAGCTGGTCTTCGGCATCTTCGCGGCGCTGGCCGAGTTCGAGCGCGAGCTGATCGCCGAGCGCACGGTAGCGGGGCTGGCCTCGGCGCGGGCACGGGGCCGCAAAGGCGGACGCCCTTTCAAGATGACGGCGGCCAAGCTGCGGCTGGCGATGGCAGCGATGGGGCAGCCGGAAACCAAGGTCGGTGACCTGTGCCAGGAACTCGGCATCACGCGACAGACTTTGTACCGACATATCTCTCCAAAGGGTGAGTTGCGCCCAGATGGGCAGAGACTGCTGGCCAAAATTTGAATCGCCTCTGATATATGACTTCCAAGAAAAACAAGCCGTGCGCTGTCCTCGTGCGACCACGCATCTACATCGGCGACGGGATCGCCATCGGTCCCGGCAAGATCGACCTGCTGCGGGCCGTTGGCGAAACCCGCTCCATTGCGGCAGCGGCCCGTTCGCTCGGCTTGCCCTACAAGCGTGCCTGGTTGCTGATCGACTCCCTCAATGAAGGGTTTGGCCGCCCGGTTGTCGAAACCGCGACTGGCGGCAAAGGCGGTGGTGGCGCATCCCTGACACCACTCGGGCAACAGCTCATCGAGCGTTACGACGCCCTGGAAACCAGTCTCAACGCCAGTGCAGGCAAGGAACTGCAAGCCCTGCGCGACCTGGCGAACTGATCCATTCTTGATTTCGGTTATGGCTTGGCATGGATGCTGCTGTATGCTTATCGTTATGTCTTTTTTGACCTAACGATGTGGTGAACCCGACAAATGCCGTTCAGCGGGTTCTTGTGCCATGACCCGATGAAAAGGAACCCGCCCATGAAACTCCTGCGCCCCTTATTGCTCGCTTGCTCACTGCTGTTCGCGGCGACGGCCCACGCCGAGAAAGTCACCGTCGCGGCGGCGGCCGACCTCAAGTTCGCGATGGACGAGATCGTCGCCACCTTCAAGAAGGCCAACCCGGCCGACGAAGTGGAGGTCATCTACGGCTCGTCTGGCAAGTTCCACACGCAGATTCAGCAGGGTGCGCCCTATGACCTGTATTTCTCGGCCGACATCGGTTTCCCGCGTGAGCTGGCCAAGGCGGGCTTCGCTGCCTCCGATGTCAAGCCCTATGCCTTCGGCCGCATCGTGCTGTGGAGCGCGGGCATGGACGCCAGCAAGATGACGCTGGCCAGCCTGACCGACCCCAAGATCGCCCGCATCGCCATCGCTAACCCCAAGCACGCCCCCTACGGCAAACGGGCCGAGGAATCCTTGCGCGCCGCAGGACTGTGGGAGAAGGTAGAACCCAAACTGGTCTATGGCGAGAACATCGCCCACACCGCGCAATTCGTGCAGACCGGCAATGCTCAGGTCGGCATCATCGCCCTGGCCCTGGCGGTCAATCCCGAGCTGGCCAAGCGCGGCGGCTACTGGCTCATCCCCGACAACCTGCATGAGCCGCTGGAACAGGGTTTCATCATCACCAAGCGTGCCGAAGGCAGTGCCTTGGCCAAACGGTTCGCTGATTACATGGGCAGCAAACCGGCTCGTGCCGTGATGACCAAATACGGTTTCGTCCTGCCGGGCGAAGCCGTCAGCAAGTAGGATGCGGCCATGAGCGTACCTGCCCGCAACGGGCAAGGCTTCGTCGCCGGTTCCATGATCGGCACGCTCGGCGGCCTGATCGGCCTCGGCGGGGCTGAATTCCGCCTGCCGGTGCTGGTCGGCGTATTCCGCCTTGGCACCTTGGAGGCCGTCATCCTCAACAAGGCCATGAGCCTGGTCGTGGTCGCCGCCGCGCTGCTGTTCCGGGGCGGCACGATTGCGCCGGGCACGCTGGCCGATCACCTCGACGTGGTGCTGAACCTACTTGCGGGCAGTCTTGTCGGGGCCTGGTGGGCGGCAGGCCATGCCATCACCCTGTCACGCCAGTGGCTCAACCGCATCATCCTGGTTCTGCTGGTCGCCTTGTCCCTGGTCATGCTCTCGGAAGCCTGGGCCGGTGTGCATGAGGGCAGCACGCCGCTCATCGAAGCCGGGCCGCTGCGCTTTGTGGCCGGATTGATTGCTGGCCTGGGTATCGGCATGGTCGCCGCGCTGCTGGGTGTGGCCGGTGGCGAATTGCTGATTCCCGCCATCGTGCTGCTCTACGGTCTGGACATCAAGCTCGCCGGCAGCCTGTCGCTGATGGTCAGCCTGCCGACCATGATCGTCGGCTTCGCCCGTTACACCCGCGCCGACGCTTTCCAGGTGCTGCGCGAGGAAAGGCCGCTGATGGGCTGGATGGTGGGTGGCTCAATCCTTGGCGCGGCCATCGGCGGGCTGCTGCTTGGCCTGGTGCCGACCGGCTGGCTGATGGGGTTGCTCGGTGTTGTCCTGATGGTCTCGGCCATCAAGACCTTCCAGCACGCACATTGAACGGGAGGGAACATGCTGACCGATAGTGATCTGCAAGCCCTCTGGCTGACCGTGCGCTTGGCAGGAATCGTCACCCTGATCCTGCTGCTGGTCGGCACCCCCATCGCCTGGTGGCTCGCCCGCACCAAGGCGTGGTGGAAGGGGCCAATTGGCGCGGTGGTCGCGCTGCCGCTCGTGTTGCCTCCCTCGGTGCTGGGCTTTTACCTGCTGCTGGCGATGGGGCCGAACGGCCCGGTCGGCCAGCTCACGCAGGCGCTGGGCCTGGGGCCGTTGCCTTTCACCTTCTGGGGTCTGGTCATCGCCTCCGTCTTCTACTCGTTGCCCTTCATGGTGCAACCGCTGCAAACAGCCTTCGAGGCCGTGGGCGACCGACCGCTGGAAGTGGCCGCCACGCTGCGTGCTTCGCCACTGGATGCTTTCTTCACCGTGGCGGTGCCGCTGGCCGCGCCGGGTTTCCTGACGGCCTCGATCCTGACCTTCGCCCACACGGTCGGTGAGTTCGGCGTCGTGCTGATGATCGGTGGCAACCTGCCGGGCGTCACACGGGTTGCCTCGGTACAGATTTACGACCATGTGGAAGCGCTGGAATACATGCAGGCGCACCGCCTCGCGGCGGTCATGCTGATCTTCTCCTTCTTGGTGCTGCTGGCCCTGTATGCCTGGCGGCCCAACCCGAAGAAGGGAGGCTGAGATGGCGGGCATCGATGCTTGCTTCCGGCTCGACTGGCCGGGTTTCTCCCTTGACGTGGATCTCAAGCTGCCCGGCCGGGGCGTCACCGCCCTGTTCGGCCATTCCGGTTCCGGCAAGACCACACTGCTGCGCTGCATTGCCGGTCTGGAACGCGCACCGCACGGGCGGCTCGCCGTCGATGGCGAGTTGTGGCAGGACGCCGGGCGCTGGGTGCCAACCCACCAGCGGCCCATCGGCTACGTGTTCCAGGAGGCCAGCCTGTTCGCGCATCTCACAGTGATGGGCAATCTGCGCTACGGCATGAAGCGCAACGGCGAGGCACAGCGGGTTAGCCTCGACCACGCCATCGCGCTGCTGGGCATCGGGCATCTGCTCGACCGCAAGCCGGATCGCCTCTCCGGTGGCGAACGTCAGCGAGTGAGTATCGCCCGCGCCCTGGCGGTCAGCCCGCGCCTGTTGCTGATGGATGAGCCGCTGGCCGCGCTCGACTTGAAGCGCAAACAGGAAATCTTGCCCTACCTGGAACGGCTGCACGACGAGCTGGATATTCCGGTGCTCTACGTCAGCCACTCGCCTGATGAGGTCGCCAGGCTGGCCGATTACCTGGTGGCGATGGAGGGCGGCCGGGTGCTGGCCAGCGGGCTGCTGGCTGAGACTCTGGCCCGCCTCGACTTGCCGATCTGGCTAGGTGAGGACGCTGGTGCGATCCTCGACGGCACCGTCGGTGAGGTCGATAGCGAGTGGCATTTGGCGCGGGTGGACTTTGACGGCGGCAGCCTGTGGGCACGCGACCAGGGATTGTCTGTGGGCCGCCGCGTTCGAGTTCGTGTGCTGGCACGCGATGTGAGCCTGGCCAGCGAACCAGGCACCAGCAGCATCCAGAACCTACTGCGCGGGCAGATCGATGCCGTCGGCGACGATGAGCACCCTGGTTTGGCGCTCGTGCGTGTCCGAGTTGGTAATTCTGTAATGTTGGCGCGGCTTACCAAGCGGGCAATGGCTGCACTGGATATCAGCAAAGGCCGCGATGTGTGGGTGCAGGTGAAGTCGGTTGCCTTGCTGGAGTAATGCTCCCAACGCTACCCGCAGCACTTGCGTTGCTGCCGGCTCGGTGGACAGGGCACCGAGCCACGCCAAAGGCTGACAGGGACTGGCGCTGCCCGCTCCAGAGTGTTCAAGGGTAGTGAAAGCGACTCCTGATATTTCGTGCAGTCGCCTTCTAAAAATGACAAAAAATCAACGATCAGCAAGTATGTATTGGTACATTGGATTTTGTTCTGAGCCACGCCAGAAGTGGTAGCTGGTTTGAGTCCGCACGTCAGCGCTTGTTCATTGAAAATGTGACGGTAGTTGCGATCGCAATTGATGCGGAGTTGGTCGGCTGGCTATTGCTCTCTGATCAGTTACGGCTGGAAACACCAAGAGCTTTGCGCATGTTGCGAAAAGCCGGTGTGCGCGAGATAGTTATGCTGACAGGGGACAGGCAGGAAGTGGCGGACAGTATTGGTACAGGCCTTGGTGTCGATCGTGTTCTGGCTGAACTGACTCCGGAGATGAAACTGGCGCATATATTAGATGCCTCAGACTCTTTTTGCACGATGATGGTTGGTGACGGGGTAAATGATGCCCCGGCACTTGCAGCAGCTGGGGTCGGAGTCGCAATGGGGGCAAGGGGAACCGCTGCGGCAGCAGAAAGTGCTGATATCGTACTGCTGACAGATCAGTTAGACCGATTGGTTGATGCCAGACAAATAGCCAGACTTTCCATGCGTATCGCCACACAAAGTGTCTTGCTCGGAATGGGGTTATGTTGCATAGCTATGGTTATTGCAGCCCTTGGTATGTTACCACCGTTTGAATCGCCACGGGTTTAACAGACACCTCAGAGTCATTTAAGATGGCTTAAAGAGAGGTGCCCATGAGCGGTAAGCGTTATCCCGAAGAGTTTAAAACTGAAGCAGTCAAACAGGTTGTTGATCGTGGTTATTCTGTTTCCAGCGTGGCAACACGTCTCGATATCACCACCCACAGCCTTTACGCCTGGATAAAGAAGTACGGTCCGGATTCCTCCACTCATAAAGAACAGTCAGATGCTCAGACCGAGATCCGCCGTCTCCAGAAAGAGCTGAAGCGGGTTACTGACGAACGGGACATATTAAAAAAAGCCGCGGCGTACTTCGCAAAACTGTCCGACTGAGGTACGCCTTTATCCGTGACAACGCCCGTTGCTGGCCTGTTCGCCTGCTCTGTCGGGTGCTGGATGTTCATCCCAGTGGCTTTTACGCCTGGCTTCAGCAGCCGCATTCACAACGCCATCGGGCAGACCTGAGACTGACAGGACAGATTAAACAGTTCTGGCTGGAATCGGGATGCGTCTATGGTTATCGCAAGATCCATCTGGATCTGCGGGACAGCGGGCAACAGTGCGGAGTCAACAGAGTCTGGCGACTGATGAAACGTGTCGGGATAAAGGCTCAGGTCGGATACCAGAGCCCGCGGGCACGTAAAGGCGAGGCCAGTATCGTGTCGCCCAACAGGCTCCAGCGACAGTTCAATCCGGATGCTCCGGATGAGCGTTGGGTAACCGACATAACCTATATCAGGACCCACGAAGGCTGGCTGTATCTTGCTGTGGTTGTTGATCTGTTCTCACGCAAAATTATCGGCTGGTCCATGCAATCCCGGATGACAAAGGACATTGTCCTGAACGCACTGCTGATGGCTGTATGGCGGCGTAATCCCCAAAAACAGGTGCTGGTTCATTCGGATCAGGGCAGTCAGTACACAAGCCATGAGTGGCAGTCGTTCCTGAAATCACACGGCCTGGAGGGCAGCATGAGCCGTCGCGGTAACTGCCATGATAATGCGGTCGCAGAAAGCTTTTTCCAGTTGTTGAAACGCGAACGGATAAAGAAAAAGATCTACGGAACGCGGGAAGAAGCCCGCAGTGATATTTTTGATTACATCGAAATGTTTTATAACAGTAAGCGTCGGCATGGTTCTAGCGATCAGATGTCACCGACAGAATATGAAAACCAGTATTATCAACGGCTCGGAAGTGTCTAGATTATCCGTGGCGATTCAGTTACCCCAACATTTTTATATGTATTTTGCAGATAAGATAACGTTGTGAAATTTCCTCACCAGTGCATAGCTATCTGCTTGATTACAGGCACGTGTATCATGTCAGTTCAGGGATATCTTTCCAGCATATCTACCTTCACCGAATAATTCCCGGTCTCAGTCAACACCTAGTTTATTGTGGTATTTTCTCATCAGACTGCCTAGTTTCTGTGCTGCAATTTTCCCGGCGTCAAGACCTTCCTTCTCAGCGGTACTTTCAACGGCAGTTACCTCATCAATTAGAAGTGACATGCCTGCAACATACGTTTCCCTGTCATACCCTTCTACAGGGCTGTTCAGGATGGACTCTGCTGTTGCTTTCAGTTCCCGCATATCTTTCCTGAAGGATGTAACGTCCTCCTCCTTAAGTGCTGCGCGGTAGCTTTTATTCATCATCTTCATGGCATGTTCAACACCGTCAGAACCAGCCATTACACAGGGGGATAAAAGAAGGGTGGCTCCTATCACAACAGTACGCATAATTTTTCTCATAATAGCCTCCATATTGTTTACTCTCGTTTTCACAGTCAGAAGGGGTAATATTGCGCAAAAAAATAATCCCTTCCCAATCTTCTCAAAAAACAGCAGCATTCATATTATTTTTCAGGATTATTTGCCCCCGCAACCAGGACTATTATCACCTTTAAAATAAGGGTCAACATGTGTCATAACATTTAAAACATGATGATTATCTAAAACTGATTTCCTGGCCAAAACAGCAATGTCATGTCCTACTTTCACTGATAAATCACCATCAATTTCCAGATGAACATCAACCACAACAAGGTCCCCCATTTTTCTGGTCTTGAGGTCATGGATGCCTTCGACCCCAGGCGTGGACAATAATGTTGTTTTTATACTATTTTCAGTTTCAATATCCACGGCCCTGTCCATCAAGTCATGAAGCGAATCTGACATAAATGAATATCCCATTCTGGTCACAATCAGTCCCACAACCAGTGCAGCTACCGGATCAAGCAATTTAAACCCTGATAAACTACCAATAATACCAATAGCCACCACCAAAGATGAGGCGGCATCAGAGCGGGCATGCCAGGCATTGGCAACCAGCATAGTGGATTTTACTCGGGTTGCTACTGCCAGCATATAGCGAAAAAGAAGCTCTTTGATAACCAGTGCGGCTAAGGCCACCCACAGAGCAACAATATGTACCTGAGGAATATCATCTGGTTGTTGCATTTTATTTGCTGCTGACCATAACATCCCGATGCCAACAATGAATAAAATTGTCCCCAGAATTAATGATGCACCATTTTCATAACGATGATGCCCGTAGTGATGGTCATCATCGGGATTTTTTTTACTTTTATGATTAGCAATAAGCACCACAAAGTCTGAAACTAAATCAGACAGAGAATGGATACCATCCGCAATAAGCCCCTGAGATCCGGAAAATACGCCAGTAATCACTTGCCCGGATGTCAGAAAACAATTAACAAGCACACTAACCCATGTGCTTTTACGGGCCGCGAGGAAACGCTCATGAGAACTAATATCAATATCATCCGTAAGTTTGTTTACCTGCACCTGAAACTCCTAATAACAGCATCTACAGTTAATACTAAGCAGCCAATACTACCCGGCCAAGTTCAGTTTTGGTATATGAAATTTTGAGGTACTGTGGTGAAAATATAAAAATGGTGAGATTTATTCCTGTAAAGACCGCGCCATGGTGGCGATAACATCTATTTATCATAACGCCTGAACATTAATTTATTCTGAACAGAAGAGAGAAGAAAAGTTGACAGTTATCACAACTATACACTTACGCCCAGTGTGGATGGGTTCAACAAACTAAAATTGCAAACCCGATTAACTGAGGAATTGAGCGCTCTCGAAGAGGAGTTGCTTTCGGGTAGCTGTCAACCATTGCAAAATGGTAAACAACATCCTTTGGGTCCCCAACTGTGTGGCCACTGTAGTGACTGTGGTGGGTGATAGAACTGGTCACATTGATGCCAGACTTTTTCGTGCCGCATGTATGGCACACTGAATTTGATTAAGACCTGCTGAAATGAAACCGGAGTGCTTCAGCTACAGAAACTGACCAAATCGTATACCCCAAGCAAGATCTGAATACCATCCGAACAATATCTCTTTTAGGTATACCTGGGCTTTGTTGAATAAATCGAACTTTTGCTGAGTTGAAGGATCAGATCACGTATCTTCCCGACAATGCAGACCGTTCCGTGGCAAAGCAAAAGTTCAAAATCACCAACTGGCCCACCTACAATAAAGCCCTCATCAACCGTGGCTCCATAACTTTCTGGCTGGATGATGAAGCTATTCAGGCCTGGTATGAGTCAGCAACACCTTCTTCACGAGGCAGACCTCAGCGCTATTCTGACCTTGCCATCACTACTGTGCTGGTCATTAAACGCGTATTCAGGCTGACCCTGCGGGCTGCGCAGGGCTTTATTGATTCCATTTTTTCTCTGATGAACGTTCCGCTACGCTGCCCGGATTACAGCTGTGTCAGCAGGCGGGCAAAGTCGGTTAATGTCAGTTTCAAAACGCCCACCCGGGGTGAAATCGCACACCTGGTAATTGATTCCACCGGGCTGAAGGTCTTCGGTGAAGGCGAGTGGAAAGTCAAAAAGCATGGCCAGGAACGCCGCCGTATCTGGCGTAAGCTGCATCTCGCCGTTGACAGTAAAACACATGAAATCATCTGCGCTGACCTGTCGCTGAACAACGTTACGGACTCAGAGGCCTTCCCCGGGTTAATCCGGCAAACCCACCGGAAAATCAGGTCAGCCGCCGCCGATGGCGCTTACGATACCCGGCTATGTCACGATGAACTGCGGCGTAAGAAAATCAGCGCGCTTATCCCTCCCCGAAAAGGTGCGGGTTACTGGCCCGGTGAATATGCAGACCGTAACCGTGCAGTGGCTAATCAGCGAATGACCGGGAGTAATGCGCGGTGGAAATGGACAACAGATTACAACCGTCGCTCGATAGCGGAAACGGCGATGTACCGGGTAAAACAGCTGTTCGGGGGTTCACTGACGCTGCGTGACTACGATGGTCAGGTTGCGGAGGCTATGGCCCTGGTACGAGCGCTGAACAAAATGACGAAAGCAGGTATACCTGAAAGCGTGCGTATTGCCTGAAAACACAACCCGCTACGGGGGAGACTTACCCGAAATCTGATTTATTCAACAAAGCCCATCAGTTACCGTGAGCTGCAGGAGATGCTGGCTGAACGCGGAGTGAATGTCGATCACTCCACGATTTACCGCTGGGTTCAGCGTTATGCGCCTGAAATGGAAAAACGGCTGCGCTGGTACTGGCGTAACCCTTCCGATCTTTGCCCGTGGCACATGGATGAAACCTACGTGAAGGTCAATGGCCGCTGGGCGTATCTGTACCGGGCCGTCGACAGCCGGGGCCGCACTGTCGATTTTTATCTCTCCTCCCGTCGTAACAGCAAAGCTGCATACCGGTTTCTGGGTAAAATCCTCAACAACGTGAAGAAGTGGCAGATCCCGCGATTCATCAACACGGATAAAGCGCCCGCCTATGGTCGCGCGCTTGCTCTGCTCAAACGCGAAGGCCGGTGCCCGTCTGACGTTGAACACCGACAGATTAAGTACCGGAACAACGTGATTGAATGCGATCATGGCAAACTGAAACGGATAATCGGCGCCACGCTGGGATTTAAATCCATGAAGACGGCTTACGCCACCATCAAAGGTATTGAGGTGATGCGTGCACTACGCAAAGGCCAGGCCTCAGCATTTTATTATGGTGATCCCCTGGGCGAAATGCGCCTGGTAAGCAGAGTTTTTGAAATGTAAGGCCTTTGAATAAGACAAAAGGCTGCCTCATCGCTAACTTTGCAACAGTGCCTCTAAATTTAACACATCAAGCGCGACAGGCTTCCCGATGAAATACCCTTGCGCCTCGTCACAGTGATAATGTTTAAGCCTTTTCAACTGCTCCGCCGTTTCCACGCCTTCAGCGGTGACAGCCAGCGAATAGGCTTTGCCAAGGCCGATAATATTCTCAACGATGATTTTGGCGTTTTCCGATTCCTCCATGGCGAACACAAAAGATTTATCCAGCTTTATTCCGTCGAACGGGAAGCGTTTCAGATAGCTTAATGCCGAGTAGCCGGTTCCAAAGTCATCAATCAAAAAGCGTACGCCGATATCCTTCAGCTGCTTCATGGTTTCCAGCGTGATATCCGGATTGGAAATCGTCACGTTTTCGGTAATTTCTAACTCCAGCCGGGACGGTTTAAGCCCCGATTTTTGCAGCGCAGCCTTTACCCGTTTCGCCAGGCCACGGGTATTAAACTCCACCGCCGAAATATTGACCGAAATAACCAAATCGGGCGAGAGATGCACCATATCTTTACAGGCTTTCTCCAGCACCACATCACTCATGGCAACGATCAGGCCCGTCTCTTCCGCAAGCGGGATGAACTGATCCGGCATCAGTAAACCGAGACGCGGATGCTGCCAGCGAACCAGTGCTTCGACAGCAGCGATACGCGAGGTTTTAATGTCGTAACGGGGCTGATAAACCAGCTGAAACTGGTCTGTGCATAACGCTTCACGAAACTCTTTTTCCATTTCCCGGCGCTGAATTAAGTACTCGCCCATGTTGGGTTCGTAAAACACCCAGTTATTGCGACCGGTATTTTTCGCTTTATACAATGCGATATCGGATAACCGAATCAGATCGCTGGCGTTCATTGCATCCTGAGGCGCCAGTGCAATCCCCATACTCACGCTGATATACACTTCATTGCCGTTAACGATAAAAGGCCGGCTTATTTCACTGGCAATGCGCTGGCAGAGCGTCTCTATGTCTTTACGCACATAAATATCCGGCAGAATAAGGATAAACTCATCTCCGCCCTGCCGGGCAACCAGATCGATTTTACGGGTACAGGACCGCAACCGGCTGGCGACTTCATTGAGTAACGCATCGCCCGCATTGTGGCCGAATAAATCATTTACCGGTTTGAATTTATCCAGGTCGAGGCTGATCATGGCCAGGGGATGATCCGGATCGGGTAAAGAACGCAGCTCACTTTCCAGAAACTCTTTCATTCTGACCCAGTTTGGTAGGCCGGTTAATTCATCATGCCGCGATAAATACTCGGCACGCTCCTGCGCCTCCACTTCCAGAGTGACATCGGTCATCGTACCGCGAAAGCCCATAGAACCATCATCCATAATGGCGCGCTTCGCCACCACATTGCAGTAACGCTGATGGCCCTGAGCTGAGAAATAGCGGGCCTTTTTGAGCGTGTAATTACTGCTCGTCTGCGGATTCAGCAGCCAGTGATGAAAAAGGATTTTGTCGCTGTGGATGAAATCCAACATGTTCCGCCCAAGCCAGTCGTCAGAATGATGACCGGTAACGCCGGAAAAACGGTCGGATAACCACGTTAGCCGTGCCTCGCTGTCCGCTTCCCAAATCCAGTCGGTGGTGGCTTCAATGACGTCGCGAAAGCGTCGTTCACTTGCCGTAAGCGCTTGTCGGCTTTGCTCAAGCAGGAAAACATTTTCGTCATTAATTTGCGCTTTGATTAACGCACCACGCCGCATCAACCAGGTAAATGCAATGGTCGATAACATCAGAATGATGATTAACGGCAGCTCCCGGTTCATCAGCGCTCTGCCCGGATCGTCGCTTCGCCACTCAATCAGAACATCGCCATTATCAATGGGTAAAATAAGCTGAGCTTCCCGGTAGTCGGCTTTCAGGTGTGGCTCCATTCTGCCGAACGTATGCGCATTATGAATGCCGTATTCGTTGCCCATTTTCTCCAGTTTAACGGGCGTTAACACGTCGGCGAAAATCAGTACCGAGGCATCTTCCGCCACCGGCGTGATGCTTTCATCGTCTCCCGACGTGATCCGGGCCGCCGCCAGTAAGGTGAGTTGCCCGTTGGTCATCATAAGGCGTGAGACGGCTTTACCCTGGCTTTGTGAGAGGTCGTTAAAAAGTTCTTTGGTGATGTTCCGGTTAAGCCATTTCTCGAAAGGCTGGCTGACAAGATTTCCTTCAATGACGCTATAACGCGTCTCCCCGGCGGGAGACAAAACAAATACGCCTTCATACTGGTAATTCGTGTAAAGCGATTCACCAAGGTTCTGGCTGTCCCATGCCCATTTAACATTCACCTGCTTGTGCAAATTATTATACGCTTCGCCCCAGTCGGCATTATCCATTAAATTTGTGCGTATCTTTTCCTGCCGGTTAGTGAGGGCTTTTTGCAAAAGTAAACTGCTGCGCGCGTCTGCTTTATTATTAAGATTATCCGGTAATGGTGCCAACTTACTGATTTAGTGTACGATGGTGTTTTTGAGGTGCTCCCGTGGCTTCCATCTCCATCAGTTGTCCCTCCTGCTCAGCTACTGAAGGCGTGGTGCGTAACGGTAAAAGTACTGCCGGACATCAGCGCTATCTCTGCTCTCACTGCCGTAAAACATGGCAACTGCAGTTCACTTACACCGCTTCTCAACCCGGTACGCACCAGAAAATCATTGATATGGCCATGAATGGTGTTGGATGCCGGGCAACCGCCCGCATTATGGGCGTTGGCCTCAACACGATTTTACGTCACTTAAAAAACTCAGGCCGCAGTCGGTAACCTCGCGCATACAGCCGGGCAGTGACGTCATCGTCTGCGCGGAAATGGACGAACAGTGGGGCTACGTCGGTGCTAAATCACGTCAGCGCTGGCTGTTTTACGCGTATGACAGGATACGGAGGACGGTTGTGGCGCACGTCTTCGGTGAACGCACTCTGGCCACACTGGAGCGTCTTCTGAGCCTGCTGTCGGCCTTTGAGGTCGTGGTATGGATGACGGATGGCTGGCCGCTGTATGAATCCCGCCTGAAGGGAAAGCTGCACGTAATCAGCAAGCGTTACACTCAGCGAATTGAGCGGCATAACCTGAATCTGAGACAACATCTGGCAAGGCTGGGACGGAAGTCACTGTCGTTCTCAAAATCGGTGGAGCTGCATGACAAGGTCATCGGGCATTATCTGAACATAAAACACTATCAGTAAGTTGGAGTCATTACCCAACCGTGGCTCCCTCACTTTCTGGCTGGATGATGAGGCGATTCAGGCCTGGTATGAGTCGGCAACGCCTTCATCACGAGGAAGGCCCCAGCGCTATTCTGATCTCGCCATCACCACCGTTCTGGTGATTAAACGCGTATTCCGGCTGACCCTGCGGGCTGCGCAGGGTTTTATTGATTCCATTTTTGCCCTGATGAACGTTCCGTTGCGCTGCCCGGATTACACCAGTGTCAGTAAGCGGGCAAAGTCGGTTAATGTCAGTTTCAAAACGTCCACCCGGGGTGAAATCGCACACCTGGTGATTGATTCCACCGGGCTGAAGGTCTTTGGTGAAGGCGAATGGAAAGTCAGAAAGCACGGCAAAGAGCGCCGTCGTATCTGGCGAAAGTTGCATCTTGCTGTTGACAGCAACACACATGAAGTTGTCTGTGCAGACCTGTCGCTGAATAACGTCACGGACTCAGAAGCCTTCCCGGGCCTTATCCGGCAGACTCACAGAAAAATCAGGGCAGCCGCGGCAGACGGGGCTTACGATACCCGGCTCTGTCACGATGAACTGCGCCGCAAAAAAATCAGCGCGCTTATTCCTCCCCGAAAAGGAGCAGGTTACTGGCCCGGTGAGTACGCAGACCGCAACCGTGCCGTTGCTAATCAGCGGCTGAGCGGAAGCAATGCACGGTGGAAATGGACAACGGAATATAACCGTCGCTCGATAGCGGAAACGGCAATGTACAGAATGAAGCAGTTGTTGGGAGATTCACTGACGCTGCGTGACTACGATGGTCAGGTAGCGGAAGCTATGGCCATGGTGCGTGCGTTGAACAGGATGACAAAGGCTGGGATGCCAGAAAGCGTGCGTATTGCCTGAAAATCCAGCCAGCTACAGGGTCGTTCGCACGAAATCTTATTTATTCAACAAAGCCATTAACTACTTTAATGATTTTTAGGGAAAAAAAAGATAGCATGTGTACAGGTGAAATTTATATATTTGCTAGAAATAAACAGCGTGTTAGCACTGGTGTCCAAAGCATCTACGTACCCACACAACAGGCGAGCAGCCTAATTATAAAACGAATCTACCAATAACTGATCGCTCAGGTTATGTAGGTGGTGGGTATATAGTTTATTTTGTAAATCATGAGTATAGCTATGAACCATTATGATGATTTGCAGAGGTTTAAGGATAAGACCCGCAACCAAAAATACGAATTCAAGGATCTGTCGGCGCAGAACCTCTCTCCTGACCATGGAAGTTGGGCGATCATGAATCAGCTAGCTCCTGCAACAGAGGAGTCTAAACTGGCGATGGGTGGTCACGTTTCGCTGCCGCAACCGCAGGCTGTCGCCCCGGATGTCTTCGCGAGCGACGAACGTCATGAGCGCGTCGAAAGTATCGATACTATCGACAGTATTGAAAGCGCCGAAACCAGCACCGAAACCAGCACCGAAAGCGTTCTTCCTCCTGTCGACACAGACTTACCGGCGGTGACCGCCCCGTCTATTTTCCGTGAAGTTGCCGGACAACTTGCATCGCAATCGGCGGCACCCGTTGCGCCTTCTGCCCAACCGGCGGCTAACCCGGTTGTACCAACGACCACCACCGCACCTGCTCCGTCTGCGACAGCGCCTGCTGATTATTCCCGGCTGTTTGCAACGAAAGCGCCAGAAGCAAAACCCACCGTAGAAAAAAACCAACCTTTACAATCTTTGCTAGAAAGGATCGCTTCATGCCGTTGATTTGTGTTTGTTCACCGAAGGGTGGTGTTGGGAAAACGACGCTCACGGCTAATCTGGCTTACGCCCTTGCGCGTTCTGGCAGTAAGGTCCTGGCGCTGGATTTTGACGTGCAGAACGCACTGCGTCTGCACTTTGGCGTGCCGCTGTCTGACGAGCGCGGTTATGTCGCCAAATCAGCCGAGTCCTCGGACTGGAGTCAGTTCGTATTGACCGCAGGCGGGAATATCTTTGTGTTGCCTTATGGCGAAGCCAGCGAAGATCAACGCCTGGTATTTGAAGAACGTCTGACGAATGACGAACATTTTCTAATTCGTGGCCTCAACACGTTGCTGAATTATCCGGGCCTGATCATTGTGGCCGATTTTCCTCCCGGTCCCTCTGCTGCATTGAAAGCCATGTCGCGCCTGGCCGATCTGCATCTGGTCATCATGCAGGCAGATACCGCCTCTCTTTCCCTGTTGCCTCACGTTGAAAATCACCGTCTGACCGGGGATGTCCTCAATCGAAAAGCGGGCCATTACTTCGTGCTCAACCAGAGCGACAACCGTCGTCAGGTCAGCCGGGATGTCACCGCATTTATGGAACAGAAATTAGGTAATCAACTTTTAGGCGTTATTCATCGTGATGAAAGCGTCATAGAAGCGAATGCCTCGCAGCAGTCGGTTTTCGACTTTAGTCCTGCATCCGCCGCTGCATTCGATATCGAACTCATTGCAAAAAGAGTCGCCGGAATCTTAGGCGTAAAAATCGGAGACGGCACGGTTCACAGTAAACCGAAAATGTCTGGCTTCTAATTCGCGCAGGGCAACCTATGAAAAAGTTCCTTTATGTTTTGCTGGTACTGGCAATGCTACCTGTTGCGCTGCTGGTCATCATTACGCCTATGGACAGCCAGAAACAGTATATTTTTGGTCTGCTCAGTATCGGTGTGCTGTTTTTAATGGGGTTTAGCAAAAAACGCAGTGTGTCTGTCATTATGGTGGTCATGTCGATTTTATTATCGACGCGCTATATGTATTTCCGCCTGACGCAAACCCTGCATTTTAATTCCGAAATTGAAACCATTCTTGGGATGGGGCTGTTTCTGGCGGAGGTCTACGTCTGGGTCATGTTGCTGCTGAGCTATCTGCAGACGGTCTGGCCGTTAAAACGCGAAATTGTGCCGCTGCCGGATGATATGACCCAGTGGCCGACGGTGGATGTCTATATTCCTACCTATAACGAACCACTGGATGTGGTGCGTGATACGGTGCTGGCGGCGCAATGCATTGATTATCCTAGCGATAAGATGAATATCTACCTGCTGGATGACGGCAAACGCCGCGAGTTTGCTGTTTTTGCCGCAGACGTTGGCGTCGGGTACATCACGCGTAACGACAACAATCACGCCAAAGCCGGTAACCTCAACCACGCCATGAAGCTGACGCAGGGTGAGTTGATTACCGTGTTCGACTGCGACCACGTTGCGACACGCATCTTCCTGCAGGCGACGGTGGGTGGTTTCCTGAAAGATCCGAAACTGGCGCTGGTGCAGACACCGCACTATTTCTACTCGCCGGACCCGTTCGAGCGTAACCTCTCCGTTGGACGTAACATCCCTAACGAAGGGTCGCTGTTCTACGGACCGATTCAGCAGGGCAACGACAACTGGAACGCCACCTTTTTTTGCGGCTCCTGTGCGGTGATTCGCCGTAGCGCGCTGGAAGAGATTGGCGGTTTTGCCGTAGAAACCGTTACCGAAGATGCTCACACCGCACTCAAGTTGCAGCGCCGTGGTTGGGGCTCGGCATTCCTGGATATCCCACTGGCTGCCGGTCTGGCGACTGAACGTCTGGTGCTGCACGTTATCCAGCGTACCCGCTGGGCGCGTGGGATGACGCAGATTTTCCGTCTGGATAACCCGCTGTTTGGTCGCGGCCTGACTATCCAACAGCGCCTGTGCTATCTGAGCGCCATGCTTTACTACCAGTTCGCGCTGCCGCGTATTGCGTTTTTGACCGCGCCGCTGGCCTATCTGTTGTTTAACCTGAACATCATTCACTCCTCAGCGAGCCTGGTTTTCGCCTATGCGCTCCCGCATCTGTTCCTCGCGATTTACGTCAACTCGCGCATGAACGGGCGGCATCGCTATAGCTTCTGGGGGGAGATCTACGACCTGGTGCTGGCCTTCCACATTGCATTGCCGACTGTGGTGACGATGTTTTTCCCGAAACGCGGCAAATTCAACGTGACCGACAAGGGTGCGCTGCTGGACGTGGGGTACTTTGATTTTAGCGTGGTGCGCCCGCATTTGATTATCGCCCTGCTGCTGGCGGCCGGAGTGATTGCCGGTATCGTTCGCGCCTGTGCTCATGACTACTTTGGCGTGGATCCGCGCGTTATCGCCCTAAACGTCGGTTGGGGGTTGTACAGTCTGATCTTTCTGTTGGCCGCGATTGCCGTTGCGCGCGAAACCCGACAGACGCGCAAAACCATTCGTATTGATGCGGAAATCCCGGTACTGCTCCACCATGCCAGCGGCGTGGTGTCGCGCAGCCATACCGCTGACCTGTCGATGGGCGGCTGCCGTATTGTGGCACCGGATGATCGCCATCTCGATGATGAGATTGAAGAGATTGAGCTGCTGCTGCAATCCGGCGCGATCCTCATTCCGGTAAAAACCATCGCCACGGATGAAGAATCGATTCGTCTGATGTTTGAAGACATCCCGCTCGCCCGCCGTCGTGAACTGGTGCGCGTGGTGCTCTCCCGTGCGGATGCATGGATTCACCCACCGAAACCTCAGGACAACCCGTTCCGTTCGTTGGGAACCATTATGCGTTGTGTGTTTGACCTCTTCTGGCTGACCTGGAAAGACCGTCGAGAAAATCGCCGTTTGCGCGCCAGCCAGGACCAGGCCGCTTCCCAGGAGGAGGGCAACGCATGAAACGTCTGACAACACTGGCTGTGCTGGTCGGCGCACTTTTTATGATGCCGCTGCATGCCGAAGACACCTCCATCGAGTCGCTACTGAAATTAAACGAGCCGGCGGAGACGCCACCCGTGCCGCCGCCGGGCGCACCGGTATTTATTCCTTCGGTGGTTAACAGCATCAGTCTCGCGCAGATGGGTTTCCCGGAAGGGATTTCCCTGACGGGTGGTCAGTTCCAGGGGGGCGCCTCCTTTACCCTGCCCGTGGACCAGGTGATTACCACGGCGCGCCTTGAACTGAACCTGAAAGTGTCGCCCGCGATGGTGGCGCGCAATGCCACCATGCAGTTGATGCTAAATGGTCAGCCGCTGGGGACGGTACCGCTGACCGTGACCGACAGCGACACCGCGCGTTATCAGTTGGATATTCCCTCCGCACTGATGGTGTCGAGCAACAACCTGAGCTTTAAAATCAACGATGGCGATGCCATGCAGTGCCAGCGCGACCTGAGCGATAAATATCGCGTCACCATCATGGCGGATTCCCGTTTCGAGCTGGAAGGGCAGCAACTGGACATTGGCGCTGATTTAAGCCACTTCCCGCGCCCGTTCTTTGACAGCATGCAAATGACCCCGGCGGCGATCGCCATGGCTTTCCCGGCGAAGCTCAGTGGCGATACCTTAAGCGCCAGTGCGCTGATCTCATCGTGGATGGGGATCCAGGCAGACTACCGTGGCGTGTCGTTTGCCGCCTATCATGACCGCTTGCCGGAAAAGAACGGCATCCTGATTGGTCATCCGGGCGAGCAAATTGGTGGCCTGACGCTGCCGGCTACCGAGCAGCCGCTACTCAAAGTGGTCGATAACCCGGCAAACCCGGTTTATAAGCTGCTGCTGGTGGTGGGTAAAGATGATGCCAGCCTGCGTGCGGCGGCATGGCGTTTAACCCGTGGCAATTTCGCCATGCAGACGCCGTCGGTGGATGTCACCACCCAAACGATCCCGGCGAGTAAACCTTACGATGCGCCGCGCTGGATCCCTACCGATCGTCCGGTAAAACTGTCAGAACTGATCCGTAAAGATCAGAGCCTGACCACCACGGGGCTGTGGCACGATGCGTTGCGCGTAGCATTCCGTGCGGCACCGGATCTGTTCCTGTGGGATGGCGAAACGATTCCTCTGCACATTGGTTACCGTTTCCCGACGGAAAGCTGGATTGATGAAGACCGTTCGTGGCTCAGCATGACCATGAACGATACTTTCCTGCATAACCTGCCGGTGAATAAGCAGGGGGCGCTGGAAACGTTGTGGCATAAGCTTGGCGGTGATGCGCGCCAGGAGAAGTTTGATATGCCGCTGGAGCCGTACATGATCTATGGCGACAACCAGCTCTCGCTGTACTTCAACATTCAACCCAAGGCGAGCGCCCCGTGTAGCGTGCTGCTGAACAATAACATTAAGAGCCGTATCGAAGACGACTCGTGGATTGATCTCAGCCATACGCGTCACTTCGCGCTGTTGCCGAACCTCTCTTATTTTGTGGGCGCGTCCTTCCCGTTCACCCGGCTTGCGGATTATTCGGAAACGGTGCTGATGCTGCCGGAAAAACCGACTGAAACGCAGATTGCCACGCTTTTAGATATGGCGGCACGTTCCGGTAACGCGACGGGAACGGCGCTGGGCCGCAACCGCGTGTTGCTCGGCGTACCCACTGGCAGGGCGGGTGTTGAACTGCTAAACGACCGCGATGTGCTGGCGGTCACGGGCCTGGATCAGCATGACTTTAACCGCGCGATCCTCAATACCTCGCCGTTTGTGATGCACGACTCGACGTTGGGCGTACGTGAGCCAACGACCTGGGAGCGTATCAAACGCTGGATAGCAGGGGACTGGGCATCAGACGGGCTGGAAGCCGACCGCTACTTCTCCTCCAACGAAGCTTGGCGCGGGTTTGTCAGCTTCCGTTCACCGTGGAATAACGATCGTCTGGTGGTACTGGCTATCGGCAGCAATGACGAGCAGCTCTCACGTCTGCACGGTGACCTCGCCTCAGCGAAAATTAACGCCGGGATCCGTGGCGACGCAGCGGTGATCACCAATGAGAACGGCGTGCGCAGCTTCCGCGTGGGTGAGCAGTTCCCGAGTGGCGAGATGCCAACGCAAATGCGGGTGATTTGGTATGCAAATCAGCACTCGGCGCTGCTGGCGATTTTAGGGCTGCTATTTGGTTGTATCGTTGGCTCGGTGCTCTTTGTCTGGCTGAGAAACCGCGCGAAACGACGTCTGGATTTGGACAACCGCAAATAAGAGGGTGACAAGAATGATGATAAAAACCGCCCGCCGTTTGACGACGCTGTGCCTGTCCAGCGTGCTCACTTTCGGTATACCAGGGCTGGCCCATGCCGCCGCGAATGATGCCGCGCTCAAAGCCTTATTTGACCAGGCGAATTACTGGCATGAGAAATCCCACGATGACCTGGCGATGGAGTCGCTGCGTAAAGTGTTGATGGTGGATGCCAATAACACCCAGGCGATGTACCTGATGGCGTTATGGGCGCAGCAAAATGGCGATCTGCAAGTCTCGTCCCAGTGGCGTTCGCGGCTGGCGCAGGTTTCTCCTGACGATCCGGGGTTGCAGGCGCTGGATAATGCCAAACAACTGACGCAGGTTCCGCAGGGGCAATTGAGCCTTGCCCGCCAGCAGGCGCGCAGCGGTAACGTACCGGCGGCGCTGGCGACCTGGCGCAGCATGTTTAACGGCGATACGCCGCCACCCAGCCTCGCCCCTGAGTACTACCAGACGATGGCGGGAGATAAAACTCTTTATCCGCAGGCCGTGTCGCAACTGAAAAATTTCGTGATGCATAACCCGCAGGATACCTCGGCGCGCATTGCACTCGGCAAAATCCTGACCTGGCGTGAAGAGACACGCCGCGACGGCATTTTGTTGCTCGAACCGATGGCCAGCGGCAGTAAAGAGGCCGATGACGGGTTGCGTCAGGCGCTGTTATGGCTGGGGCCGCAGGCAGGCGATGAGCGCTTCTACGACACCTGGCTACAGCGGCATCCGCAGGATACTGATGTCCAAAACTATTACCGTAAAAATGTCGGCGGCGCGGCGAAAGGCGCGGGCTATACCGCGCTGAACAGCGGTGATAACAGTGCGGCAAAAAACAAATTTGAGCAGGTGCTGCAAACCAACCCTAACGATGCTGACGCCCTTGCCGGGATGGGCTACATCGCCCAGCGTAGCGGTGATTACAAAGCGGCGGCACAGTATCTGAATCGGGCAGCCAGTCAGGGCGGGGATGCTTCTGATGAGCGTAAAAATCAGGCCGCAGACGCGGCGTTTTACGGTCAGCTCGCCCAGGCTCAGCAGGCATTGAAAGAGGGTAATATTAGCCAGGCGCTGGCGCTTTCGGCCCCGCTGGCACAAGAGAGCGGGGAGCGTGGCACGGCAGGAAAACTGTTCCGTGCTTCTGTACTGCGGCAGAACAAAGACTTTTCGCAGGCCGAACAGACCCTGCGAGGTCTTCTCAACGAGCAGCCGCAGAACGCCCCGGCAAGGGAAAACCTCTATTACGTCCTGCGCGACCAGAATAAAACGGAAGAAGCGCAGGCGATGCTGCGCACTTTACCCGCCAGCCTGCAGGAAAAACTGCAGCCGCGTGTGGTCGCGGGGGCGCCTGGCGATCCGATTCGCCGTCAGGCACAGCAACTGGTCCAGGCCGGTAATACTGACCAGGCGATTTCGGTACTGCGCCAGGGCGTTGCCCGCGTGCCGGATGATCCGTGGTTGCGTCTTGACCTTGCCCGCCTGCTGCAAAAATCCGGGCAGGAAGGTGAAGCGGCCACGGTGATGATCCCGGCGGGTCGCGATGGTGCTAACAGCAATTCACTGTACGCCGCTGCGCTCTATGCCAGCGAAAGCGGGGCCTGGCAGCAGGCCAACTCTCTGCTGGCGCGTATTCCGCCGTCCAGCCGTAATAGCCAGATGCGCGATCTGGCGGAAAGTGTGAATTACAACCTGCAAATGGCGACGGCAGAACGTTACCTTTCACAAGGGAACATGACCGCGGCGTCCAATACGCTGAAAGCGCTGGCCAGTCAGCCGCCGAAAAGCCCGGTCGATGCAGGGAAACTGGCGCGGATGCTTGCCCGTTCGGGTGACATCACCACCGCCGTATCGCTGGTGCGCAACAGTATTAAAGATGGCGTAGAAGGCAACGCCGGGGATTATGCCGATCAGATAGCGGTACTGAACCAGGCGGGGCTTACTCAGGAAGCGCAAACCCTGATGTCGAACCCGGAGCTACAGGCGCGCAGTACGCCTGCTCAGCTTGCGGGGATCCGCAATGGCTACGTGATTAATGAAGCCGACAAACTGCGTGAAGAGGGCAACTACGCCGCGGCGTATGACAAGCTGATCCGTGCGCTGCAAAGCGACCCGCAAAACACCGATTTGATGTTCGCCATGGGCCGTCTGTACCAGACAGGCAAAATGAACAAAGAAGCGGGCGTGCTCTATGACTACCTGATGACCCGTGATACCGAGGATCAGGCGGCACGTGTGGGGGCTATCGACGTTGCGCTGTCCGAGAATAACGTGCAGAAAGCTACTACCCTTGCCAGCGGTCTGCGTAGCGACAGCTCACCGGAACGCATGCTGTTGCTGGCGCGTCTGGAAGAGGCAAAAGGCAACCACCAGCAGGCGATGACCTACTTACGTAGCGCACGCGGCAAGCTGGTGGGGCTGGAGTCGTCTAATAGCGCCGCTACGCCGACGATTGGCGGCATACTGTTGGCAGATAATCCGTTTACTACCACCAGTAAAACGCCGCCGCAGTCGAGTTCTCCACAGGCGTTGTACGGCACTATTCTGCCGTGGCAGGTCGCGCAAGTGGCTCGTGAGCCGGGGAGCAGTTTACCGGGCACAACCCGTACCGATTTGCCGGTCGAGACCGCGCAAAGCCGCACGCTGCGTCAGGTTGATAACATGATGCAGGAGCTTGATGAGAAGAAAGGGATGTGGTTGCAGGGCGAGGTCGATATCCGTGGCCGTGACGGTGAGTCGGGCACCAGTAAACTGACCGAAGCCAAAACGCCGCTGACCTGGTCAAGTTCGCCGTTTGGTGAGTCGCGCTTCGAGTTTACCGCCACGCCGATCACCCTGAGTGCCGGGAGTGCTTCTGGCGATGCCTGGCGACGCTATGGCTCGAACCCGCTGGCGAATGCGGCATCAAATTTAGCATCGACAATCAATAATGAGATCAATTCGCTGGCGAGCATGACAGCAGATCAGAAAGCGCAATATTTGGTGTTGCATCCGGCTGCCGCTGCATTGGATGGGCTTAGCGAGGTCTCTTCGGCCGATTTTGGTCAATTCACATCGAGAGGTTTGACGAACCTTGCCGCGCTAAATGCCGCAGAGGGGGGGGCGCTACGAAACTATCTGAACCGTTCCTCACTAAAGGCTGACGTCTCGCAGCCAGGCGATGTTTCAACAGACTCGCAAAATGGGAACGGTGTAGAGCTTAATATGGCGCTTAGCGGTGACAGCTATCGCCTGGATATTGGCAGCACGCCGCTGGGCCAGGATCTGAATACACTGGTCGGTGGGGTGAAATGGTCACCTAAGTTATCTAACTACCTCTCATTGATCTTCACCGGCGAGCGCCGCGCCGTGACTGATAGTTTGCTCTCGTATGTTGGTTTGAAAGACGCTTACTCAGGCAAAACCTGGGGCCAGGTGACTAAAAACGGCGGTACCGTGCAATTAAGCTATGACGACGGTGACGCAGGCTTCTTCGTTGGCGGTGGTGGTTACAGTTACATTGGTGAAAATGTGGCGAGCAACACCAGTATGAACGCAGACGCCGGAGTCTATCTGCGCCCATGGCATGATGATTTCCGTCAACTGCAAACAGGTTTAAGCGTCAGTTGGATGGATTTCTCGAAAAACCTCAGTTACTTCACTTTCGGGCAGGGCGGCTATTTTAGCCCCCAAAATTATGTCAGCGTGTCATTGCCAGTTGATTTTTCACAGAAAATTGACAACTGGAAGCTTAGCCTTGGAGGCTCTGTGGGGTATCAATCCTACACCCAGGATGCTAGCAATTACTTCCCGACAGACTCCGCAATGCAAAGCGCTTTAACAGATTACGTGAAAACTGGTTTTGCAAAAGAAGCGCAGTACGGCAGCAAATCGCAAAACGGGATTGGCTATACCTTCCGGGCAGGGATTGATTACAACCTGAACAAGAACATGACCGTCGGCGGTAGGGTCGGTTACGACACCTTTGGCGACTATAACGAAAGTACTGCCGGGATCTGGTTCCGCTATATGTTGGGAGATAAATAATGACGTCGAGTACGGCTAATCCTTTACTGCTGTCTTATTTTCAACGGCAGCAAACGCCGGCCGGTTGGTTTGACCTGCTGTCGGTAATGGTTGATGGCATGGTGAGAAACGTGGGGGAAGCGGAAAGCCAACCCTTCTTGCGCCAGATGGGGGCATCGCTGGCGGAACGTTTTCCTCTGCCTGCCTCACAAACCATCGGCGAACTCGAAACCAACATCAACGCGCTGCTTGCGGAGTTTAATTGGGGCTATATTGATATTGATGCCAGCGAAGAGGGATTATCGTTCCGCCATCAGGGGTTACCGGTCTCCCGGGATGAGAACAGCCAGACGCGTTGGTGTTACGCATTTTGCGCCATACTGGAAGGGCTTTATTCCCGTTGGCTGCAGGGACAGGGCGGGCAATCGCATCTCGCTTTTAGCCGCGAACGGCTTTACTCCGTATCGGACGTTGTGTTCCGCTACGCTAACCCACAATGAGTCTGAGTATGTTTAAACGCGTTTTCGCCATGATGGTGATGATGGTTAGTGTGCTTTTTTCCTCGTTTTCACAGGCGGGACAGGCCTGGGAAGCGTACAAAGCGCGCTTTCTGATGACGGATGGCCGTATTGTTGATACCGGCAATAAAAACGTCTCTCACACGGAAGGCCAGGGTTTCGCCATGCTGATGGCGGTGGCCAGCAATGATAAAGCGGCGTTTGACCGCATCTGGGGATGGACAGATAAGACGCTCAGGAACAAGGACAATGGTCTGTTCTACTGGCGTTTTAATCCCGTCGAGCCGGATCCGATTGCCGATAAGAATGACGCAACGGATGGCGATGCGTTAATTGCATGGGCGTTGTTAAAAGCCAGTCAGCGCTGGAATGATAACAGCTATGCCACCGCATCGGATGCCATTACCCAGGCGATGATTAAACATACGGTGATCAATTATGCGGGTTATCGGGTGATGCTGCCGGGGGCGAAGGGGTTCAATCTCAACAGTTATGTGAACCTGAACCCGTCCTATTTTATCTTCCCGGCATGGAAAGCGTTCGCCAACCGTAGCCATCTGGTGGTCTGGAATGATCTGATCCGTGATAGCACTACACTGCTTGGCAAAATGGGCTGGGGTCAATCGCATTTGCCTACCGACTGGGTATCACTGTCGGCGGATGGCAAACTGAGCCCTGCTAAAGAGTGGCCGCCGCGCATGAGTTTCGACGCCATTCGTATTCCGTTGTATCTCTCATGGTGGAACCCGCAAAGTTCGCTGCTGACGCCGTGGCGCAACTGGTGGCAGGGTTATGATCGTAGCCGCACCCCGGCCTGGGTGAACGTTACAACCAACGATACCGCCCCGTACAATATGAATGGCGGTTTGCTGGCGGTACGTGATTTGACGATGGGTCAAACGTCTGGCGAGCCGCAAATCAACGCACAGGATGATTATTATTCTGCCAGTCTGAAAATGTTGGTCTGGCTGGCACAGCAGCAACAGTAATTTTCCGCTTTTCCTGGTGATGTCTCCTCACCCTCTCCCTTGAGGGGTGAGGAATCCCCACAAAAATGCGAGCACGAACGGTCCCCTCTCCTCTTTGGGGAGAGGGCCAGGGCGAGGGGAAATAACCTACTGCGGATAGGGCACCCAGTCGCCGCCGTTCAGCCGAACATACGGCTTATTCTGGTACTGAATCACCACGGCGTTAGCATTTTCTGAAACCGGTGCTGTCTGCGGCAGGCCGCTGGTCAACTGATCCCAGTTCACACGATCTTCGGTGAATATCTTGCCATCCAGCACGCGTGTTACCAGTTCTGATATCGCCAGGAAGCTGCTCGGTTGATTGATCTCAATCGCAGGCCCTTCATGCGGCGCCTTCATACCAAAGAACTTGATTGCCGTTGGGACGTGGGTAATTGATGGGCTTGGAATATCACGCAGGCCGGAAACCTGCATCTTGTCGCCCTGCAGCGCCGCGCCATGTTCCGGCACCATCACCACCATCACCTTACGCCCGGATTTCTCCAGTTGCGTGAAGAAGGCATCCAGCTCATCAAACAATTTCTGGGCGCGAATTTTATAATCCGCCGTCTGGCGCACGCCGGGGAAATGGTTACCGTCGTGCAGTGGCAGCAGGTTATAGAAGGTCGCGGTACGCTGACCATTATTGTTCGCCTCGTTCTCCATCCAGCGGTTCAACACGGCGGTATCGTCATAGACCGGGGAGCCATCAAACGACAACAGAACCGGCGGCAAGCCTGCCTGATTCATCAACGGCACCTGCACGCCGCCGTTGTCGCGGATCTCTTTGAGGAAATCACCAAACACGCCGTTGTGATCCATCATCAACTGTTGGGTGAATCGGGAAACTCAGGGCGCGTTATCCTGTGGCCACTCTCTGCCATGTGTTCGGGGTTCATCGCAGCAGCTACAAATACTGGAAAAACCGTCCTGAAAAGCCAGACGGCAGACGGGCTGTATTACGCAGTCAGGTACTTGAACTGCATGGCATCAGCCACGGCTCTGCCGGAGCAACAAGCATCGCCACAATGGCAACCCAGAGAGGCTACCAGATGGGGCGCTGGCTTGCTGGCAGACTCATGAAAGAGCTGGGGCTGGTCAGTTGCCAGCAGCCGACTCACCGGTATAAGCGTGGCGGTCATGAGCACGTTGCTATCCCGAATCATCTTGAGCGACAGTTCGCCGTAACGGAACCAAATCAGGTGTGGTGCGGTGATGTGACCTATATCTGGACGGGTAAGCGCTGGGCGTACCTCGCCGTTGTTCTCGACCTGTTCGCAAGAAAACCAGTGGGCTGGGCCATGTCGTTCTCGCCGGACAGCAGGCTCACCATGAAAGCACTGGAAATGGCATGGGAAACCCGTGGTAAGCCCGTCGGGGTGATGTTCCACAGCGATAGTAATAATGCCGATGTCAGTCTTTACCACCACTTAGTTTGCCGTTTAACCAGATTGGTGTGATTACTGATGCAGTGAAGACCTTCCCGCATCCTGACTCACACAGCGATCGACCTTTTGTGTCCTGCCCTGGACCCGTCGGTTGCCGGAAGCGCCTTCATGCGAGGCATCTCCTCACCGATGCGCGTGACTCAAGAAGGGCCTGACGGCTTGTCTCGTTACTGTCCTGTCCGGGTTATCTGTCTGGAGATTCAACTCTGTTTCCTCACAGGAGCTCTGTCATGGTTGATAAAGTTACCGAAGCTGCCGTTGTGGGTGGCGTGGATACACATAAAGATTTGCACGTTGCCGCTGTCGTAGATCAGAACAATAAAGTCCTTGGGACTCAGTATTTCTCCACAACACGACAAGGTTACCGGCAGATGCTGGCATGGATGACCTCGTTTGGGACATTAAAGCGAATTGGTGTTGAGTGCACAGGTACCTATGGTTCCGGTTTGCTTCGTTACCAGTCATAAAACCAACCGGCGTCTTTTCAGAAGTTTGCACTTCATCACATAGCGGTGGTTAAATTCGCTACATAAGCCCAAAAAGAGCAGGGGACTAACGTTTCAGGCTGGCCCTGAATTCCGCTGGGTTTGCCAGCACCGGATTGATAGCTCTTACTTGTTCCTGCACCCGGGCCTGTGCCCGCCTTTTAGGCATCTTCTTGCTACGGTCCCGTTTCCCGTCCCGCTCCAGTTCGTCCATCTTGTCCTGAGCGAGTTTCAGAACAGCCCCAAGACGCTTGTTATCAACGATTTGCCCCTGGTCGACACATTCCAGTTTGTCGAACACCTGATATTTGAGTGAACGGTAACCGTATTTGAATGCCAGCGTGCCGTCCGGATAGTCGAAGACTGTTATTTTTTCGCCAGCGATGCGAGTATTTTCTTCACTAGGTTCAACCAGATATATCATTTTGTCATAGCGGAATGTCAGCGTTTTAGACAGCTTACGCAGTTCCTGCCAGGCAAAGATATCATCCAGCTCTTCGTTGCTTTCAGCCACGGTTCGGTGCAGATCTTTGGGGTATTTTGCTGGTCTAGCGAAGCGACGATTGAAGTCGGCAATGAAGGTATCCAGCCAGGCGTTGGCTGCTTCAATACTGCTGATTCCCTCGAGACACATATCCTTGATAAGCCGATCCTGAAGTGTCTGATTTGCTCGCTCTACGCGGCCTTTAGCCTGCGGACTGTTGGCACAAATCAGTTCGATCCCCAGTTCAGAAAGCACGCGGCCAAACTGGGTAACACCGGTTGTGGTTGAACCACCATTATTGACCCTGAAAATGCCGTGCTTGTCGCTGTAGAACGCAAGGGGCTTGCCGTGTTGCTCGAGATACTCGCGGGTGGCCATCATGTAATCAAAGGCTGATTCAGTCTCACCAAAGCGAAGGTGCATCAGGCGACCAGTCGCGTCATCAATAAAGACGAGCAGGCAGCATTTGGGGGCACGTCCTTCAAACCAGTCATGCGGGGAACCATCGATCAGAACAAGTTCTCCGAGGCAGTCACGCCGGTATCTGGGTTGATGAACACGTGGCCTGCGACGTGAGTATGGGACCCAGAGTCCTCAGCCGTCATCCATTTTCTGAGCGTTTCAACAGACACCGTGATGTTATGGCGTTCGCGCAATTTTCCTGCGGCAAGCGTTGGTCCAAAGTCGCTGTAGTTATCGTGAAGTAAAGAAAGTACACGCAGCTTCAGTGACTCAGGAAGCCTGTGATTACCGGGGTGTCCACGCCGAAGGTTTGCCCGACCTGCGGCACCAGACTCACGAAAACGGTTCATTAACCGCTGTGTCTGACGTTCGGTCAGAGCAAGCTGATGAGCAGCATCACGACGGCGCATGCGTTTATCAACAACTGACTGAATGACGTTGATCCGGCTGAGTTCTTTATCTGACATGGTCACAAGCATCCTGATGTCTCCATGGCCTGAGGATTGGATCCTTTATGCCAGAAAAAGTGACATCACTAAATGGGTTAAAAGTGACATCAGAATATTGCAGTTACAAAGCCGGTTCGCATAACAAAGATTATGTTAAATTCAATGGTAAAATCATTATAAATCAATATCTTAAATATCGAACAAGCCCCTTTCTTCCTCAAACCTCACTGTGGTAACTTTAAAAACAATGTCCGTTCCTGAGTTTGTGATGCCTTAAAGCCATGGTGAAGATAAAAGTTTTTGGCTTCTTCAGTCAGTGCATGAACCATAATCGCACGGACTCCAATATTCTCAGCTACACGGTAACAGCGCAGAACTGCATCATGCAGTAAATCGGCCCCGAGCCCTTGGCCACGGTATGAAACATCAACTGCCAGGCGAGCAAGTATGATTACGGGAATTGGATCTGGCATATTGCGCCTGAGGCTTCCCATTGCTTCCACGTGGTTAACGCTGCCGGTGGCCAGAGAGTAAAAACCGACAACCTGTTTAGTGTCTCTTTTACAAACGACGAACGTTCGTGCTGCACCAAGAGCTTGGTTTTTTAATCCCCTCTGTTTAAGCCAGTCATCAAGTACTGCCTCACCACTGACGAACTCTGCTAGTTGATGGGAGCTGGATAATGGTTCTGGTGCTGTTACACGTCCCACTGAGGTTTCCTTGCCAGAAGTTTATCAATAGCCGCCTCATCCGAAACCGGTGCATCGAGCATATCGATAAACTCTGCATACTGCTCATCGTTAAAATTAAATACGCGACGATCGAGGATCACATTCTCCGCAGCCTGACATGCCATTTCCAGGATGAAGTCCGTGCGTGATTTATGGAGAATCTCTGCTGCAGCATCAATAAGTGCTCTTTGAGATTCTTTAGCTCTAAGGTTGAGCTGAACATCTGATTTCATGAGTGCGCTCCTTGTATAGCGATTGCTTTACAAGCATATCATATGGATTCTGTATAGCAAAAGCTATACGGTTTTTTAAGTGCAGTGAACATACGAAAGAGTCAACTTGCAACTATTAGGTAAAGCTCTTCCTCTAAATTATTTTCCTTGCTCTGGCCTACCAAATCAAACCCAACGCCCTGAATTTACTGCGTGCGATGCTTGCTAGCAGTCTCATCCGGACAATTAGCATGAAAACTATGGATTGTTATCTGGTCTAACATCTGGAAAAGTTACTGATGAGAAGGTAGTATTCGGATCGTCAGCGATCGTCTTGTGGTGGGACAGATTGTTGATTCAGATTACTTTTGTGTCCTAACTCAAACTGACGGTTTGACTGCTTTGTGGTGAGGCAGGCGGGTGGCAAAAGATGGTTTTACGGAAGAAATGCGGACTTCCGGAAACAGACAGGGACAGGACGTGTCCAGTAAAACGTTCAGGAGCAGGTAACGGGATTTCCCGGAGCCTGAATGCACAAACCCCCCGACATCTGTCATCATCTTGGCGGAAGACACAGATATCAGGGGGTCCAAAAGCAGGCGCGTGGCCTGTGAAGGATTATAACGCATGCACCACATAACACAACACCCGGCCGCCATAAGAACAGGCCGCC
>NZ_JBWDLA010000005.1:0-102140 GCF_056238685.1 Enterobacter sp. DVT3837
GTGCGGGAAGGTGTGACTGACGCTCAGACCCTGTTCTCCCATTATCGTCAGGTCAAAAACCCGAATCCGATATTCACGCCGCGAGAAGGGAAAAAGACCCTGCCGTTCTGTCGTAAGCTGATGGCGAAAGCTGAGGGCTTCACGTCCCGTTTTGACTTTTCCGTCCATGTGGCGTTTGTACGCTCGCTGGGTAAACGTCACCGGATGCCGCCTCTGCTGCGTCGTCGTGCCATTGATGCACTGCTCCAGGGGATATGCTTCCACTATGACCCGCTGGCCAATCGTGTACAGCGCTCCATCACCAATCTGGCCATCGAGTGCGGTCTGGCCACCGAGTCAAAAAGTGGCAATCTGTCCATCACCCGTGCCACGCGGGCGCTGAAGTTCATAGCGGAGCTGGGGCTGATTACCTACCAGACCGAGTATGACCCGCAGATTGGCTGCAACATCCCGACCGATATCACCTTCACGCCGGCACTGTTCTCCGCGCTTGACGTCTCTGACGTTGCTGTTGTGGCCGCGAGGCGCAGCCGCGTTGAATGGGAAAATCAGCAGCGTAAGAAGCAGAACCTGAAGCCGCTGGAGATGGACGAGCTGATAGCTAAAGCCTGGCGGTTTGTGCGCGAACGGTTCCGCAGCTATCAGTCCGAACGTAAACAGCATGGCCTGAAACGCGCCCGTGCACGTCGTGACTCGGACAGAACCCGTAAGGACATTGTGACCCTGGTGAAGCAACAGCTGACGCGGGAATACGCCAGCGGGCGATTCACCGGCGGTCTTGATGCCATGAAGCGGGAGCTGGAGCGCCGCGTGAAAGAGCGCATGCTGATGTCGCGCGGCAACAACTACACGCGGCTGGCCACAGTCCCCATATAACCCTTCCTGTGTGAAAAATCCGGCTGGCGCCGGAGGGTTTCGCACGTCTGCTACTCCCGGCTGACGGTTTTCTGCACGAAAGGACGGCCGTCCTTCCTGACATTCACTCTATTCCGCCATCAGAATGGCCAGAAATTGCCTCGCCAGCATCATGTCCGGTCGCTAAATTCAGTTACCCACAAATAACTGCAAGGGAACTTTCCATAAAGTTACAACCGTTATGCTTGCAGAGCGCCAAGCGGCCTGATTTCAAAGTGCGTGGTTTCCTTTAAAAACCAGCTCTGTACTTCTTTTAAATAAATAATCTTTCTCTCTTATAAATAAATAACCTGTTCGTCGCCTGACCTGTGGACAGGCTCCTGATAATGCCCGCCCTTGCAGCGGACTCACGTCCGCGCCGGTTCGGCAACTGCCTAAAGTAGCTCCCATCGCTACGCGACGGGCCCCAGGTACATTCATAGTTACAACATACGAAACAATTCCCCAAAAGCAGGATCAGTGCCTGTCTGAACCCTCACAGCCCCTCCCCACCACTGAAAAGCGAGGCCGCCCCGGGCCGAAGGCCCGGAACAACGTCGCTTTTAATGATGGATGTTGTAACTAGCTTTTGAGCCGCTTTAAGTAGTACAGCTGGGATTTTCTCGTACACGCCCGTAAGCGGCCCTCACGGCCCGCTAACGCGGAGATACGCCCCGACTGCGGCTACGCCTTGTCGTGACCACTCCGACGGCGCACAGATGCTTCTACATCGCGATTAGCGGGTTAAGGCTTTGCAGGGAAGGGGGGGTTGATAGCGATCCTCTATAAATCAGCCGGCTGCGCCGGGCTACGGCGCCACTAACCAGAAGAGCCACATTCAGCTCCAGCTGGCGCCTTCATGCGCCGCTGGCGCATCCAGGAATGCCTGCGCGCTGCTCGGCATTCTCTATTCTGAATCCAACACCTGCTATAGGGGAGGACGATGACTCGTGACGTTGATGTACACCATGTGAGGATTAAACGAACAATATTCAGTAGAAATAATCAAACATACTGAATAATATATGGATTTTATAAATTGCTTAGTTTATCTCTTTGTACAATGCAAAAGGTTCGTAGCCCATGGAAAAGGAAAGTAAACAATTTGCCGTACTGATTGATGCGGATAATGCTCAGGCATCAGTCCTTGAGTCCATCCTTAATGAAATTTCCCTCATGGGAGATGCAACCGTCAAAAGGATTTACGGCGATTTTACCAACCCACAGAGCTCATGCTGGAAACATCTTCTTCAGAAAAATGCTATAAAACCGATACAGCAGTTCGCATATACAACTGGTAAAAATGCCACTGACAGTATGCTTATTATTGATGCAATGGATCTGTTGTATACTCAGGCATTTGATGGCTTTTGTCTCGTTTCCAGTGACAGTGACTTTACTGGTTTGGCCATTCGAATCAGAGAAGCAGGTCTTGAGGTTATCGGTTTTGGTGAAAAGAAAACACCTCAGGCATTCAGGAGCGCATGTAATAAATTTATTACCACTGAAGTTTATCGTGAAGAAAGAGATAGTGCTGCTCAACCTGAACAGGCCGGGATTCGAACAGAAGAAGAAAGTTACAGCATGCTGACTGAAATTATTGAAAGTTTTGCTGAACAAGAATGGGTTCATCTCGGACAACTCGGAGATATCATGAATAAACGAAATCCTGATTTTGATGCCAGGAATTATGGATATCGTAACTTGTCAGCGATGTTACAAAGCAAACAAGATACATTCGAATTGGTCAGAGGCAATAATATAGGCATGTCTCATAATCTGCCCTATGTGCGGCTGAAGTCTTAATCAGGCTGAGAGTATCTTTGTGACATTAACTATAAAATCGGGTCATCTGGCATGGTGCGCCCTGGTGGCGCTTGCGCTGGCCAGACAGAACGGAGATGTGCTGTCACCGGCACAGGAAAATCTCTTTCTTACCCGCTGGCTGGCGACTGCGCTGAAGCAACGGCGTTTTTCGCGTGATGTTGCCCCCGATATCGAGTGGCTTCTGAAACAGGGACGCCAGCTGGGCGTCAGCGCGAAGCTGGCCAGCAAGCTGAATTATCTCTGGCGCTCCTGCACCGGCGAACTGTCTGAGCAAAACGACCTGTTCCGGCTGACGTATGCCCTGGAAACCGCGAAAGACATGAGCTGGAATTACCGCCTGTTGAGCGATCGGGAATGGTCAGGTCGGTATGCCGTTGCGCTGAACGCCGGCGTGAACGGCATTTATCTCTCGCGGACTAACCTCGACGCGGCGTTTGACGACGATGGGCGACAGATAAATCCGCTGCTGACGCGCCTGACCGGTAATGTCGGGGGCGTGGTAAAGCTGTTTAACCGGTGTGGCTGGCAGGCAGAGTCAGCACAGGATACCTCCATGCCACACCAGTTTATGTTGGTAGCCTGCCGGGATGCCGGATAGGTTATCCTGATTACATATGTAATACATTTGTAATCAATCATTAATCACCAAAGCCGCAACACAAGGTGAAGGTATATTGGTTGTAATATACACATGAGGCCACGATAATGTAGTTAAGGATGCAGCAGACTGGTTAATCCAGACATCCCGCTACCAGCGTTCGCTGGTCAGGCCTGGTCCGGTAAAGGCGCTTCTGAATACCAGATATATTTCTGGCGAAACCCACCTCAAGGTGGGTTTTGTTATGTATGAGCTTGATAGTTATTTTTATTGATATCTTGAATACAAATGCAATACGTTTGTATTTCTTTTATAAAAGACGCTTTCGGGCCGTTTCATAGGCTTTTTCGTCTTCCCGTTTACCTACTGCGACCACCCATATAACAATCTCGTCATCGATAACCTTGTAAATCAAACGAAAACCAGATGCTCTCAGCTTTATTTTAAAGCAGCCAGCCAGATCACCATGCAGTCGGGCTGATTCCACATAAGGGTTTTGCTGAAGCTTTTTTAGCTTCTTTTTGAATTGCTCACGGATCGTCTTTTCGAGCTTATTCCATTCCTTAAACGCCCTTTCGTCAAATTCAACATTAAAGGTCATCAACGTTAACCCTGATCCGTCTTGCCGGATTTTTCAGTCTTTCCCGAACAACTGCCAGAATATCAGCGTCTTCATCATCTTCGCTCACCATCACTGAGACTTCAGCAAAGGGGAGTTTTTCGTTCTCTGCAACATACCGCAGGAACAGACGAAGTGCGTCCGAAGGCGACAGATTCAGTTTTTCAAAGGCCTGATAGGCGTCTTTTTTCAGTTCGTCATCAACGCGGATTTGAATTGTGCTCATTGCTCGTACTCCGGTTATATCGTGTACAGTTATTATACGTGTACTACAAGTGTAATTACAAGTGTGGTGCATTTTTTTCTAACCAGCAAGTAATGGCCACCACCCTTTTTTGACGGCAGAACACTAAATGAATGACTTATGTAATACATAAGTAGTCTATTTTCGTGTCAGAAGATGGCTGTAATCGCGGTGATCCAGCGAAAATGTGACACCCAGCTGTGGTGCAACGTCCAGTGCAAAAACCTTCAGATACACCTCCGTGCTTTCATAACGTTCATGCCCCATATAGGCCTGGACGACTTTCGGCGGCACGTGGTTGAAAAACAGATGCATGGCAAAACTGTGCCGCAGCGTCTTTGGATTGATGGCCGGGAGTGCAAATTCAATCCCCTCCTCCCGGGCTCTGTCGATCGCCTGTTGCATCCACAGCCAGGCTGTTTTCCTGCTGACGGCAAACAAGGGGCGTCGTCGGCCGGTTCTGAACGTGGCCAGATAGCGGCGAAGCTGATCGACATATGCGGCATCGAGCAGCGGCACTATCCGGGCTATCTTCTCATCCGCTGACGGTCGTCCCCTTCCCCGCTGGCGTTGTTTCAGTGTGCGTAACCGGATGCAGGGGCGTGGACCATCAAGTTGCAAATCCTCGGGTGTGATGGTCAGGGCTTCAGTAATACGGGCTCCGGTATTCCACAGTGTGGCAAAGAGCATACGCTGGCGCTCATCCGGCAGATAATGCAGTAATACGGCAACTTCGGGCGCCAGCAGATATTTAGGGAGATATGGCTGCAGCAGCGCCATACCACGCAGCGCGATGGCTGTTTCATAGTTTGTCGCAGGGACAGGGCTGTCGCCCGCTGTCATCAGCATTCTTCCCTCCCCCCTTTTATTTGATGTAATACATTTAAAATACAAATGTAATTCCAATGAATTACATAAACACTCACTCAGACCAGTTAAATCGCACCCATGTTTTTCGCCTCAGCCATAAACGTCCCGTAATGGCTTTCTGGGACGACGACCGGGATTGTTCTGCGGTTGTACAGTTGCATCAGCAACAATGTGCGATGGCGGCCGTCCGATACGCCAGAGTGTGTGACTGAAACCTGCGGGTATTCAACTGTGCCTTTCGCGATGTAGGTTTTGATCCTGTGCCACCGGCGCGGGTCAATGCAGAATGCACCGTCACCAAGAACGCTGAGAAAGGCCAGTCCGTCTACTTCAACAATCTTCGTCGGCTGATGGCGAAGCGGCTGCGGCAGATAAAACTGCAGGTCCTCAAAAGCCGGGAACGTGAGGCCCGACTCGTCCCGGGGGATGGCCTCAAAGGACGTAAAGGGATACTTCGTCATATAGGTCTGCATAAAGGTGTCCAGGTCTGTCTCAATCCTGGAGAACCATTCTGGTTCAGGTAAAAACGCTTTATCCCGCTCCCGCATCTCTCTGATGCTGTCGCCGAACAGGTCTTCAAGGCTGATGTTAACCTCCATGCTGCACTCCTGTTGCTGAATAAAAACAAAACCACGGCCCGGCAGGAACAACAACATGGGTATCCCGGGGTGGGGAGGTATCATTTTTTGTGTAATTCATTTGTATTACACAGGTGCGCTGTGCAAATTCTGTCGGGTAATACCCCTGCCAGTTATAAATTATTCGCGTAGCGTAATCCCGGCTTTCGTACTTATTCTGACACCTCCGTAGCCCTTATGCCACGGGAATAATTCGCCGCAGCCGTTTCCGTGAGGTAACAAAAATCGAAATATTCGTGTTCTGATACCTGGGTATTTTCAGCCAGGTGCCGGGAGAGTCGGAGAAAAAATGCTCTGTTCTGCCGTGGAACCGGACAGGATGCGGGCCGGAAGCGAAAAGTTGCCAGAGGCTGGGCAGTGAAACACTCTGCCTGTTTCGTTACATCGACGGGAATGAATGCGTTCAGGCGAAAAAAAACCGCCTTCAGAGGCGGTTTTTTAAAGGTATGGCCCTAACCAGTCCGGGACAAAACCACAGTCAAGCAGGAGAGAGCCGTTTTTTTCGGTACAATACGCTGCAGGTTCTGCAACGTATTCAAATGCGCTAATATACGGTAATTATAACACTACACAGAAAGGACGCAACAGCATGAGGATTGATGTTCGCCTGAGACGTAACGGCCTTTCCCCACGTCAGTTATTTTTCATTGAATGCTGGGGAAGTCTTGCGCATAAAGAAAGCACGGATACTGACAGGGTCGGATTCAATAACATCCTCAATGCGATTAATGAGCTCCTTTCACTGTTTCCGCAGGGTAATAAATTTAAAGGGCAGGATAAACGCAAAAGAGCAGCACAGGAGCTGCTTGAACTGCTGAAAGAAGATGTTGTTTTATCGGCACTGTTGCAAAGTTAGCGATGAGGCAGCCTTTTGTCTTATTCAAAGGCCTTACATTTCAAAAACTCTGCTTACCAGGCGCATTTCGCCCAGGGGATCACCATAATAAAATGCTGAGGCCTGGCCTTTGCGTAGTGCACGCATCACCTCAATACCTTTGATGGTGGCGTAAGCCGTCTTCATGGATTTAAATCCCAGCGTGGCGCCGATTATCCGTTTCAGTTTGCCATGATCGCATTCAATCACGTTGTTCCGGTACTTAATCTGTCGGTGTTCAACGTCAGACGGGCACCGGCCTTCGCGTTTGAGCAGAGCAAGCGCGCGACCATAGGCGGGCGCTTTATCCGTGTTGATGAATCGCGGGATCTGCCACTTCTTCACGTTGTTGAGGATTTTACCCAGAAACCGGTATGCAGCTTTGCTGTTACGACGGGAGGAGAGATAAAAATCGACAGTGCGGCCCCGGCTGTCGACGGCCCGGTACAGATACGCCCAGCGGCCATTGACCTTCACGTAGGTTTCATCCATGTGCCACGGGCAAAGATCGGAAGGGTTACGCCAGTACCAGCGCAGCCGTTTTTCCATTTCAGGCGCATAACGCTGAACCCAGCGGTAAATCGTGGAGTGATCGACATTCACTCCGCGTTCAGCCAGCATCTCCTGCAGCTCACGGTAACTGATGCCGTATTTGCAGTACCAGCGTACGGCCCACAGAATGATGTCACGCTGAAAATGCCGGCCTTTGAATGGGTTCATGTGCAGCTCCATCAGCAAAAGGGGATGATAAGTTTATCACCACCGACTATTTGCAACAGTGCCAAATATCATTATTCCGGATCCCGGTGTCAGAAGCGAGTGGCGTCTCAGACACGACGAGTTCATCTCTCCACTGAGCCTGGCAGCAAACAAAGCGGCGTGGAGTGAATGTGATGACTGGCTTGTCCATCTGAGGGAATATATTGACGGCAATTTCCAGTACCTGCACGACTATCTCAAAAGCTATTTACCCGAAACCAGGTTCTCGATCCCCGAAGGGACATATCTGGCCTGGATAGATATTAGCCGCTACCTGCCCGACACCGCAGGTGAGGATTTATCGCTGTATTTTGCCCGGGAGTCAGGGGTCCTTCTTGAAGGGGGCTTGCTGTTTGTCGACAATGGGGACGGATATATCCGGTTAAATCTGGCCTGCCCACGGAGTATGCTGACAGCAGGGATGAAAAGAATTTCACAGGTACTGCGGATACCGGCTCCTCATCGTGTATAACCCCTTTCTCTCTGGCCGTTTTGTCCTGTCAGGATGTCGTCAGAACCCGGCATAACACCCTGTGCCGGGAACACAAAAGGCACGGATGAACAGGTCGTGAATATTCTTAGTGAAGCCTGCTGATGACATGTCTGGCGACAAAAAAATGCCGCCCTTAAGGGGCGGCTTATGCCAGCGTCACGGGGTTATCGTCTGACCGCCATGATGCCCGCATCGACATCCCAGATAGCGCCCGTCACCCATGAGGTTTTGTCAGACAACAGGAAGAGAATAGTGTTTGCCACATCTTCGGCAGTTCCGACGCGTCCCAGCGGGTGGAAATCGTTCAGCGACTTCATAGCATCTGCGATATCCGCTTTGTCCATGAAGCCTTCGTATATCGGCGTATGAACAATCCCGGGAGACACCGCGTTGACACGAATACCCGCGCTGGCCAGCTCAATCGCCAGATTACGCGTCAGGGCATGCAGACCCGCTTTTGCCATTGAATAGGCCGAGGCCGGCGAGTCACCCAGTGCAGCCTGAGCACCAATCGAACCGACGTTGACGATAGACCCTTCGAGCTTCGCGGCGAGCATGTTCTTCACGACATCCTGTGTAATAAAGAACGTGGCTCGGTTCAGCGAAAGATACATGTCATAATCGGCAAAGCTGTGCTCGGTAAATCCTTTGGGCATGAAGATACCGGCGGCATTCACCATCAGGCTGATATCGTGATGGTGAGCATTAATTTCCTGACGGATAGTTTCCATACCTTCTTCGGTCATCAGGTTCGCCGCGATGACCGCAACCGGTCCCAGAGGGCTCAGTTCTTTTTGCACCGCTTCGGCTTTGTCTTTTTTATTCCCGGTCAGCACGACACTGCCGCCCGCTTCCAGTACCATGCGTGCCACGGCCAGGCCCATGCCGCTGGTACCGCCGACGACGAGCAGTTTTTTACCTTTGAAAAAAGTGTTCATTTTCTGACTCCATTACTGGTGGGTAAGACGTTGCCGGCAGCGTGAAACTGCCGGCGGTTGACGGATTAAATACTGCAGCCATCCGTTCCGCAGGTCTGACCCGCAGTGGCTGAAAATTCGGTTTGCTGTTCATCCCAGACCTGACGCAGGGCATTCAAAAAGTTATCTGCTGCCTGAGCCCCGCTGATGGCATATTTTTCGTTCATCACAAAAACCGGAACGCCGCTGAGGCCAATAGACTGTGCGTGGGCTTCATCGTCGGAAACGGTGGCGCGAAAATCGTCATTTTCCAGGGCGGCTTCAGCGTCAGCTTTCGGCATACCGGCTTCTACGGCCATGGCAACGAGCTGCTGACGGTCAAAGAGAGAGCGACCTTCGGTGATACTGCCATGATAAAAACGTTCTTCCACCGTGTCCGCAATTCCGGCCTTACGCGCGGCAACCAGCAGGGTGTGTGCATCTTCTGTATCACCAAACATCATGCCGTCGAAGTTGTAGATCAGACCTTCAGATTTACCGGCGGTGCCCACCTGATTCATCATCAGCTCCGCTGAATGCTGACTGCCCAGCTTTTTAACGATGGCATCCTTAAAAGGCATCGCGGGAGTACCACCGGCCAGACGGTAGCTGTGATGGCGGATCACCACCTGGTCGCGAAATTCAAAGCGATTCAGACCCTGTTCAAATCTTTTTTTAGCAATCCAGCACCACGGGCAGACCAAATCTGACCAGATATCGATGGTAAGGGTGGGTTTCAGCGTTTGCATAATGATTCCTCAAAGACGTTGGGCGGTCGGTTCTCACTTATCAGAGAACCGCGACCGTATGGGATTTATTGCGCCTGCCAGACCGGGTAATCGGTATAGCCTTTTTCCGGGGAACCACTGACGCCGTAGTAGGTGGCGCGGTCACTTTCTGCCAGTGGCCAGCCGTTTTGCATTCTTTCAACCAGATCCGGGTTAGCGATGTAGGGCACACCAAATGCCACCAGATCCAGCTCATCATCTTCCAGAGCCTGCTCTGCGATATCACGGGTAAAACCGCCGGCAGCGATGATGGTGCCTTTAAACGTGTTGCGAAAACGGCGGCGGAAGCCTTCCGGAAGTGGCGCTTTGGTGTACACCGGCTGATAGTAAAGGTGTACGTAGGCCAGTTCCCGCTGACCGAGCGCGTCGGTGATGGCTGACCAGGTTTGCTCTTCACCTTCATACGGCGCGAGGTCATAAATGCGGCCGAACGGTGACAGGCGCACGGCAACGTGGCTGTTACCCACGGCTTCCGCCACGGCGTCAATGGTCTCCAGCAGGAAACGCTGACGATTTTCCACCGAGCCGCCGTATTCGTCGGTGCGGGTGTTCAGTTCGCTACTGAGGAACTGGTCAAAGATGAATCCGTTTGCCGCCATGATTTCCACGCCGTCAAAGCCGGCTTCCATCGCCAGGCGTGCGGAGTGCACGAAGTCTGCAGTGATGCGTTTAACTTCATGCGTTTCCAGCGCGCGTGGCTGGCTTGGTACAACCGGGCCCGGTTCTCCGGATTCGGTCAGCGCAAAAACGGTGGTATTGACCGCCTGAACGGTGCCCGCTGAAACCGGCGCTATGTGGCCTGGCTGAAGAGAGACGTGAGACATACGGCCGACGTGCCAGAGCTGCGCGAAAATACGGCCACCTTTGGCGTGAACCGCTTGTGTCACTTTACGCCAGCCCTGGACGTGTTCGTCGTTGTAGATACCAGGGGTATAAAGGTAACCCCGGCCTTCTTCTGAAACCGGCATCCCTTCGGTGATGAGCAGGCCAGCAGAAGCACGCTGTGCATAGTACAAAGCCACGACCTCATCCGGCACGTCATTCATGGTGCGGGTGCGGGTCATCGGTGCCATGACTACACGGTTTTTTAACGCCAGGCCAGACAGATTGTAGGGGGTGAAAAGCTTACTCATCGTATACCTCACAAAAAACAAAAAGGAGTATCCCGGCAGGGATTTGCACAGCCCGGCAGTATCATCGACTGGACGTCGCGCACTGGAGTTGCATAAACATCTGATGGGTGGCAATATGCCAACCATCTAGTAGGTAGGTCAATGGGTGTGTCGTATTTTTTTGTCATAACGCAGCCATTCCTGAATTGTCACTCATTTTGCGAGGTCATCACCATGCGTACATTAACAGCTTATAACGAAGATAATTTCCGCCAGATAGAGCAGTACAAAGGAATATCGGTGGTACGTTTCTCTGCACCCTGGTGTCCGCCCTGTCAGGCCAGCGAAGAAATGTTCAGTCAGTTTGCAGACCGGCTCGATAGAGATATTCAGGTGGGGAAAGTCAATGTAGATCAGGCGCCGGTGCTGACAACCAAATACGAGATCTGGGGGCTGCCGTCTGTGCTGATATTTCATGAAGGGCAATTAGTTAAACGCATACCGGGTGTGAAACCTGCATCGGTATATGCTCAGGCTATTGCGGACATAAAAAAAGGGCAGTAATGCCCTTTTAACGTGGAATTTATTAATGCTTAACCGCGTGCCTGACCGACGGCATCCAGAGTGCGGGCTGAATGAATGACCGCCGCGCCAGCGTTGAGGTTAATCGCCACGCCCAGCGCTTCAGCAATTTCAGCGTCGGTTGCACCGGCTTTCACAGCGGCGTCGGCGTGAAAAGCAATACAGCCGTCGCAGCGGGTTGTGACTGCGCACGCCAGGGCAATGAGTTCACGCACTTTTGCGCCCAAAAGGTCAGTTTTGTTACCTGCGTTGCCCAGGGCAACCACGCCTTTCATGGTCTCGGGGGTCAGTTTGCCCAACTCGCCTAAACGTTGCATTAACTCTGAGCGATAGTTGTTCCAGTCCAGCATAGTGTCATTCTCCTGAATGAGGGGTATTAAGAAGCAGTTTTATATACTTAAGGCTGTTGGCGAAGACTTCGGGTCTGGCCGTTGCATGCGCCACTACGCTTGAGCCTTCACAGACATTAATGATCATCAAAGCAATATCTGATGGTTCGGCATGGGATGAAAACTCACCTGACTCCATGCCCGCCCTGACGACTTTTGTGAGCCACTCGATTTGCATATCGAAATAAAGTGATGTCTGTACAGTAATTGCCTGAGGCAGATTGGCGGTCTCTGCTGACAACGCACAACACAGTGGCAGTAGCGAAGCTTTATGGCTTTGCGCGAAGATATCGATGTAAGCCGCAATTCTTCTCTCCGCGCTTTTCTCAGTCGCCTCTATCTGCTCAAATACGCGTTGTGTATCAGAGAACGCCTGTATTACCACCTGCTCACCCAGAATATCTTTGGTCGGGAAATGGTGATGAATACTGGCCTTGGTGATACCCACTATTTTTGATAAATCAGCATAGCTGAATACTGAATACCCTTTTTCGCGCATCAGGTGTTCTGCTTCGCTGAGCAGCCGTTCCCGTGTCATGGTTGTCATAATTACTCCATATAATCTACTAGTTGATAGATTATATTGTTGCTATTTTTCCGTAGCAAGTTGTATCACTGACTCAGTATCGTGCAGAGCTGAACGTCACTGCCATCCTGCATTCTGAATGGCAGCATTACATCTCTGACATCACGCCAGGCGTGTAATCATTTCAACCGGATTAGCCAGAGTATCGTGGATTGGCGAATTCTTTTGCATTTCGCTGACCAGCGCTTCTAACTCCTCGCGACTGGCGGTCTTGCTCGTAAGGTGAACATCGACGCGAATAGATTTCGCACCTTTACGCACGTTGCTGTCCAGCCCAAGGAAGCCGTTGAGGTTGATATCGAAATTAAGATCCAGCTCGATACCGTCCAGGTCGATCCCTTTTTCAGCAGCCATCATGGTAAGGGTGGCGGTATAACAGCCAGCCAGCGCCTGCATGATGTATTCAGTCGGGCTCATGCCGGTATCGGTGCCGAGTAAACCTGCGGGTTCATCACCGATATTAGAAGGCACTGTTGCAAATAGTCGGTGGTGATAAACTTATCATCCCCTTTTGCTGATGGAGCTGCACATGAACCCATTCAAAGGCCGGCATTTTCAGCGTGACATCATTCTGTGGGCCGTACGCTGGTACTGCAAATACGGCATCAGTTACCGTGAGCTGCAGGAGATGCTGGCTGAACGCGGAGTGAATGTCGATCACTCCACGATTTACCGCTGGGTTCAGCGTTATGCGCCTGAAATGGAAAAACGGCTGCGCTGGTACTGGCGTAACCCTTCCGATCTTTGCCCGTGGCACATGGATGAAACCTACGTGAAGGTCAATGGCCGCTGGGCGTATCTGTACCGGGCCGTCGACAGCCGGGGCCGCACTGTCGATTTTTATCTCTCCTCCCGTCGTAACAGCAAAGCTGCATACCGGTTTCTGGGTAAAATCCTCAACAACGTGAAGAAGTGGCAGATCCCGCGATTCATCAACACGGATAAAGCGCCCGCCTATGGTCGCGCGCTTGCTCTGCTCAAACGCGAAGGCCGGTGCCCGTCTGACGTTGAACACCGACAGATTAAGTACCGGAACAACGTGATTGAATGCGATCATGGCAAACTGAAACGGATAATCGGCGCCACGCTGGGATTTAAATCCATGAAGACGGCTTACGCCACCATCAAAGGTATTGAGGTGATGCGTGCACTACGCAAAGGCCAGGCCTCAGCATTTTATTATGGTGATCCCCTGGGCGAAATGCGCCTGGTAAGCAGAGTTTTTGAAATGTAAGGCCTTTGAATAAGACAAAAGGCTGCCTCATCGCTAACTTTGCAACAGTGCCCACCGTTGAACGTCACATCCGGGGCAAATGGGCCTGCGACAGCTGCGAGACGTTGATCCAGGCACCGGTGCCACCGCAGGTGATCGACAAAGGCATCCCCACCGCTGGCCTGCTGGCCCAGGTGCTGGTGGCCAAGTATGCCGACCATCTGCCGCTGTACCGTCAGGAACGCATGTTCGGCCGTGCCGGCCTGGAAATCCCGCGCTCCACCCTGGCCGAATGGGTGGGTGCCTGTGGTGTGCAGTTGCAGCCGCTGGTGGATGCGTTGAGAAATACTCTGCTGGAACACAGTGTTCTGCATGCCGATGAAACCCCGGTCAGCATGCTGGCCCCGGGCAAGAAGAAAACCCACAAGGCCTACGTCTGGGCCTACTGCACCACACCGTTTGCCGACCTGAAGGCAGCTATTTACGACTTCGCACCCAGCCGTGCAGGCGAACACGCCCGAACCTTCCTGGGTGACTGGCGGGGCAAGCTGGTCTGTGATGATTACGCTGGCTACAAGGCCGGGTTCGGCAACGGCATTACCGAAATCGGCTGTATGGCCCACGCCCGGCGCAAGTTCTATGACCTGCACGAGGCCAACAAGAGCGAATTGGCGGCCAAGGCCTTGGAATACATCGGTGGACTCTACGAGATCGAGCGGGAAACCAAAGATCTGCCACCGGATATGCGGCGGGAAATCCGGCAAACCAAAGCCAAACCCCTTGCCGATGCGCTGCATCAGTGGATGCTGGCCCATCGCCAGAAAGTGCCGGATGGCTCCGGCACGGCCAAAGCCCTGGATTACAGCCTCAAACGTTGGGAAGCGCTGACGCGCTACCTGGACGATGGCGCTGTGCCCATCGACAACAACTGGGTGGAAAACCAGATCCGACCCTGGGCGCTGGGGCGCAGCAATTGGCTGTTTGCGGGTTCACTGCGCAGTGGTCAACGTGCGGCTGCGGTCATGACCCTAATACAGTCAGCGAAGCTGAATCGGCATGATCCCTATGCCTACCTGAAGGATGTGCTGACTCGCCTGCCGACACAGAAGAACAACGCCATCGACGAGCTATTGCCCCACAACTGGAAACCGGCCATACCTAACAAGGTGTAGGCCGGACGTGTATGGAGAGCCTTCTTCGAAAGCTGGACAAGGTGCCAACTCTAGACGGCAGGATATGCCCTGGGAGATCGATGAGAGAAAGAGGAGGCCATAAGTAGAAAATTTCCCAAGCGACTGGTGGCTCGCTAGGCATACGTGTCGTGTTACTCCTAAGTTATTAGACACACTAGATTTTCCGGGCTTTGCTGGGCTGCGGGTGTCGCAGGTGTATGCCGCACGGAGATCGCAGTTAAACCTGATACTAGGCCGGCTCATGCACTAGCCGGATGTCGATTTCTCTGTCGACATACTTCCACTCCACCGAGGCCCGGAGTTCGGCCAAAAGCCTGTTAAAGCCCGGCTCATCAGACGGGGAATATTCGAACCACGTCAAGAAGTCGAAGGGTTCGCTCTCGCCCAGGTCCCGACAATGGTGGAGACGACGGGCCACAGCAGGGAGATATTGGAGCCCAATGTGAATGTGACGGGACTGCTCCTCAAAAATCTTCCGGCGTTCGTCTTGAGCCAGTCCCCACCATGAGGGGTTTTTCCGGATAGGGATCAGGGCGGCACAGGTGGCCTCTGCTCGACCCAAACTTGGCTGCTTCGCCACGAGACGATCCTTCTCTTCACGCACGACATAACGCTCGTTACTCGTTATCCCGCGAAGAAGCCATTTGGTGCCCAAAGGCTGCGGCGAAACAGAGCCAGCGGCTACGTCGAGCCGGGGGATTCCAGGGAGAGGGGCTCCCGCCACGGCATCCATCCGAACAACGCGCCAAACACCCGTTTCTCCACCAGCGAACGTAAATAATCGTGTATTCATCAGTTTCCTCTCAGGCCTTTCGCCTATTTCTCAGCCAACGCAAAACCGGCATTGCCCGGCGCAACCACTGAAACAAATATAAAAGGTTCGGGGCCAGAGTTCATTGCACCATGTACCTGCCCAGGTTTTGCGATCGCAATATCTCCAGCTTTAAGATGAGTGACTATGCCGTTACCTTGATGATATTCGGCTTCACCTGAGATAACCGTCCAAGTATCTTGGCCGTGAGGATGTACATGGGAAGCTATTTCCTGCCCAGGGTGGGCGTGCCAAACAACGACGACAGAGTCATTGGTTTCCAGAACAACCGAACGAATCGGTTCGCCGTTAGACGGACGAACATATTCATCCACCGAAAAAATCCGCGATTCAGTTTCTGCTCTCATGTTCACACCCATTTAAAACTGATTGGACACGTACTCTAAACGCAACTGCGCCTGGACAGCACATGAAGATATGTACCTAAGCGCCCTTCGGGAAAACTATGCTCTGGCGCACAGAGACCGTCAATACTCCGTCGTGGGTAGGCATGACATAACGGGAGGAGACGGGCGACGCTTTGGTCATATGTACATGAGAAGGTGGCTCGCCCGCTCGGCAGGGTTGTTGTCGATGGGCAGGTGTCCCCCTTTCGATGTAGCGGATCAGCTTTAACCAGTTGCTCGCAAGGCAATTGATTGCTTGCCCAAGGCACTTTGACGACGTGACCTGGGGAGGGGTTTTGTCCAGCCTAGCTTTCAGTTGCTCCAGGAAAGCCTGGCTTTGCGACTGGCGCGTCTGGTATCGCTGGGCATCGCCCGCCTCTTCCATGTCGCGCTCGATGCCGTAGAGCTTGTTGATAAGAGTCAGTGCCATCTCCGCTCGGCCGATCTTGCCCTTGGATTGAGTTTTCTGATGAACTTGCGCCGCGCATGCCCAGCAACCTATACGCTCGACGCCTTTCTGCCTCCAGGAGGCGCTGCGGCACCTCCTGGGTACGGCTAGCGGTGTAATTGAACAGGATGACCGGAAGATTTGGTGGGCCACCGCGATCTCCTCAGTAGCTATAGCCAAACAGGTTGGGTATGAGAAGTTCAAGGGGGGGCGAGCAAAGCCCCCGTTCCAATTGATTCTCTATTCCACACAAATGGCGATATAAGCCGGCGGGTGATGACGACCCTGGAAGCTCTGGCATCGAGAGTGGATGTCTACTCCATCGACGAGGCGTTTCTGGATCTGACCGGAATCGACCGGGTGGTAAGCTTCGAGCCTTTTGGTCGGCAGGCGATTTGGCTCAAGGTGGAATCACCGGACGGTTACGATACAACGGTCAACGCTTGCGCCTGCTGTCGATTGACACCCCGGAAACCTACAAGCCCAGGTGCGACGCCGAGCTGACGAAGGGCCGCGAGGCAACCGCACGCCTCCGCGAACTGGTTGCCAACGCTCAGCGCATCGAGGTTGTCGATTCCGGCCAAGCCGACAAGTACGACCGCCGCCTTGTTCACCTGCTGATCGACGGGCGGGACGTGGGGCAAACCCTCATGGCCGAGGGGTTAGCCGTTGAGTGGAGGCCCGGCCCGAATGCGTGGAGGGAACGCCGTCGCCACTGGTGCGGATACTGATCGCTTTTCAGCTTGAGCCAGGAGCGCCCCGCCGCAGTGATCGGCACTTGTGTCGATCCGAGGAGGCGCAAGAGCCACAAGCCCCTGATAGGACCACGTAACGCGGCCATGCCACTAGAGCACGGCCGCTTTTTTCTTTTAAAAACAAAAATATAAAAAAATCCTGTTGCTTGAGCCGGTGGTATTGTGGGCAACTGCCGACCTGTTGGCAGGGTGGGGGCAACCGCTCGCGGTTGTCCCTGGCCTGTCAATGGGGAACCGCGAAGCGGTTAGGCAGGTATCCGGCTTGCCGGATTGTCCATAATTCCACGGGCTGTTTTCCCCAGGGCTACACGTTTTATATATGTTTTTTTTGTTTTAAAGAGTTTTAGGGAATCAGAAGGCAAAATTTACCTTCATTATCAGTTGCTTATAGAACCCCTCGGTGGGTAATAGACGGTTTCCGGTGGGTAATAGACGGGGTTGGGTGGGTAAACGACGGAACCGGGTGGGTAATAGACGGACTATCCACAGGCTGGATCGCCGGATCGATCCCCTCCCGTCTATTACACACCCGCCTTGCGCAAACCCTGACCAGTAGTCGCCTCGCGCTCCGTCTATTACACACCGCCGCGCTTAGTATTCGCCTGGGTCCAGTGGGGGGAGAACCCCGGAGCTGCTGACGACTTCCCCGCGTTGCGGACGCTCGACCGTCTCGCCGGGTTTCAGCGGATAGCGCCGCAGCACTCGCCCGTATTCTTCGCTCGCCCGCTTTGCTTCCACGCGCACGCGGCCAGACTCCGAGTTGACGCAGTTCAGGTAATTTTCTGTGGCACTGTTGCAAATAGTCGGTGGTGATAAACTTATCATCCCCTTTTGCTGATGGAGCTGCACATGAACCCATTCAAAGGCCGGCATTTTCAGCGTGACATCATTCTGTGGGCCGTACGCTGGTACTGCAAATACGGCATCAGTTACCGTGAGCTGCAGGAGATGCTGGCTGAACGCGGAGTGAATGTCGATCACTCCACGATTTACCGCTGGGTTCAGCGTTATGCGCCTGAAATGGAAAAACGGCTGCGCTGGTACTGGCGTAACCCTTCCGATCTTTGCCCGTGGCACATGGATGAAACCTACGTGAAGGTCAATGGCCGCTGGGCGTATCTGTACCGGGCCGTCGACAGCCGGGGCCGCACTGTCGATTTTTATCTCTCCTCCCGTCGTAACAGCAAAGCTGCATACCGGTTTCTGGGTAAAATCCTCAACAACGTGAAGAAGTGGCAGATCCCGCGATTCATCAACACGGATAAAGCGCCCGCCTATGGTCGCGCGCTTGCTCTGCTCAAACGCGAAGGCCGGTGCCCGTCTGACGTTGAACACCGACAGATTAAGTACCGGAACAACGTGATTGAATGCGATCATGGCAAACTGAAACGGATAATCGGCGCCACGCTGGGATTTAAATCCATGAAGACGGCTTACGCCACCATCAAAGGTATTGAGGTGATGCGTGCACTACGCAAAGGCCAGGCCTCAGCATTTTATTATGGTGATCCCCTGGGCGAAATGCGCCTGGTAAGCAGAGTTTTTGAAATGTAAGGCCTTTGAATAAGACAAAAGGCTGCCTCATCGCTAACTTTGCAACAGTGCCCGGCGGCGTTGCTCACGCTCCTGGCAGTGCTGGCCATCGCCCGCAGGCAGCCGAGGCGCGCCAACCAGGCCAAGGCGGCCCCCCGTTCTCCGAGCACGCCGATGATAACCGGATCTCTCGATACGATGATATGCATGGAGAAGCGGGCGCAGGGCGTGCGGGATTAGCGCGGCACGGCGCCTGCACGAACCGCGGGGTCAGGCGATGATAGCTGTTACGCGAATTTCGATACGCATGGTTGGAAGCCCCAGCGCTTCGATTCCCAACTGCGTCCAGATTGGAGCGCGGTCGGGCATGTAGTGGCGATACAGCTTGGCCATTGTTTCGTTGATCACGGGAGGGAATCCACCGACGTGATAGGAATTGACGTGGACCACATGCGGCCAGCGTGCTCCGGCGGTCGCGAGCGTCCGTTCCACGTTCTTGAACGCCTGCTCGATCTCTTCCTCAATCGACTCCGGAATGACGAGATCGTCGTTCCATCCGCCCTGTCCGGAGATCTCCACGCGGTCACCAATGCGCATTGCCTGAGAATAATGAAGCGCGTCATGCAGGCGCGTCCCGTATCCGGGGGTGATGAAGAATGAAGGTGTTGTCATGAGTTTGCCTTTGATGAGCCAGGTCAACGCGGCTGCAAGTGACCGTATGCATGCAGAAAGAGATGCAGGGCGTTCGGCACTAGCGCGCCGGCTGCGGTGGAGGGCTTTATTCCACGTCTTCTACGGTGAGGTCCCGGCCGTTGAACTGCACGGTCTCCCCGGCTCGGGCACCCTCGATCGCTTCGAAGATCGGCGCCATCGTGGAAATGCCCATGAGCTCACGCCCCTGACAGGTAAACTTGCTCGTTGACACCGCGATCACAAAGTGGCGGCCGGACAGCTTGACGACAGCGCCTTCGTTGACGGCCAACTTGGGGCCGAAATCGATCGTCCTGAGCTTTTCGAGTTTATTGGCGTAGTCATGGAGCGTGTCATCGAGCGCTTCAGCGAAGTCGCTCGCGACCTCGGCCTGAGCTAGTTCGTCGTTTTCGATCGGTTCGCTCCGATCGAGCCGAGCGGTAGAGACATAGTCCAGGTAGTTTTCGCGAGCGCTGTGCAACGCTGCTGTCTCCAGCAAGAGCATAGTTTCTCGTATGTGGTCCTTGTTCCAGTCCATAATCACCTCCTAATTTTCGATGTTCTTAAAGTTCAGCCTGCAGATGTGTGGGCCAGGAAGGCCAGCCTTTCCGGCTAAGCGACACCGCTATTCGTCGCTGATGACGTCTTCGCCCTGGTATGGAACCCTGATCAGCCGAGGATCTCGAATGATGCTCGTGACGAGCCAGACATATTCCTGCTCGGCGGTATCGAAGCCGAGGATGCTGAAGGATTGGCCGAAAGGGCATGGCGGGAAGTCTGGAAAGCCCTCGCGCAGAACGTAACGCTCGGGATCGCTGTGAAACTCGCTCTTGTAGACTTTCCGTAGTCCGTGCTTGCTCGGCGCGTCCTGGTCACCTGCCGGTGCTGTTTCCCGATGCGCCACAAGGCGCTCGGACAAGTCGCGGGGGCAGATTTCGTGGAACACGTCGAAGGCGTCGATCAACAGGCCTTTATGCTCTGTCGCCGGATCGGTGATCGCGTAGATGTTGGAGGCATCTTCGCCGTCGTCCCCGCTCTCGAGGCGCAACGCCGCATCGACGCGAATGCTGCATGCATCGAGGGTTGACCCTAGTTCGAGATCGACGAGATTGCCGTCCTTGACGCGGTATTCGCGGTCATAGCCTTTGGCGATGAATGACTGGACTGCTTCTAGAACGTCGGTCACCTGGGAGGTCATGGAAGCACCTTCATCTTGAACTGGATTGGACACGCTCGCGCACAAAGCGCGCTGTGACTCGGCGGACGGAGAAGCTCGCGAAGTGCGTTACTCATAGCCACTTGGCCTTCTTGAAGCGCATGAACAGGAGAAGGCAGAACACCGCTATCACTCCGAGCACGACGAAGTAGCCATATGGCGTGTCCAGTTCCGGCATGTGCTTGAAGTTCATGCCATATATTCCGGCGATCGCCGTCGGGACCGTCAAGATCGCCGCCCAGGCCGCGAGCTGGCGAGTGACCACACCGATCCTTTGCGCTTCCAGAAGGCTGCTGGCCTCGAAGACCGTGGACAGGACAAGCAGGAGGCCGTCGACCATGGACTGCACGCGGTGGACATGGTCCGCGACGTCGTGGAAATATGGTGTCATTTCGGCGCTGATGCAGGGAAAGTGGCCGCGAACGAGCTTTCGCACCAGCTCGGCCATAGCCCCGAGCGTGCGCTGGAACCGCGTGAGTTCGGACCTTAGTTCGAAGATTCGCGCCACCTCTTCTGGCCCGAGGAAATCGTGCAGCGACCGTCGCTCCATCGCCAGGACGTCGTCCTCGATCATTTCGAAGATGGGCAGATACTGGTCGACCACTCGGTGCAAGATCGCGTGCAGCACATAGTCGACACCCTTGCCGAACTGCGTCGGCGATGCCTCGAGTTGCTCCCGAAGTTTGCCCAGCGCTCCGGCATTGCCGTGCCGCACGGTGATAAGGTGATTGTGACCGGTGAAGATCGCCATCTTGCCGTAGCTGATCCGGTCGCCGACCAGCTCGGCGGTCTGGGCGACGACGTACAACTCATCGTTGTAGACCTCGAGCTTGGGCGGGCACAGCGGGTGCATGGCGTTGTCGATCGCCAAAGGATGGAGGTTATACGTCGTCTGGATCGCGCTGAGTTCGTCTGCGGTGGGCTCGCTAAGCGCGATCCAGCAGAAGCCCGAGCGATTCTCGTTTAGTTCGACGTGCTCATCGAGCCTGATTTCACGGACTCGCTTACCTTCGTTGTAATAATATGCGGCGATAATGGTCATGCAGGCCTCGCAGGAATTCGCAGGCCACGCTGTACAGCCGGTCGCGCCAGCCCGCGTTCGAGCCATGCCTGCACGTTCGAATAGCTGCTTAGGCCGAGGATGTCGCCCGCTGCGTAGAATTCGACCAGCGCATTCACCCAGCCAAACGTCGCAATGTCCGCGATCGAGTAATCATCGACAATCCATTCGCGGCCCTCCAGCCGGTGATCCAGGACCCCGAGAAGACGCCTGGATTCATCAACAAAGCGCTGCCGAGGTCGCTTGTCCTCATAGTCCTTGCCGGCAAATCGCAGGAAAAAGCCTAGCTGTCCGAAGGTCGGCCCAACGCCCGACACCTGAAAGAACACCCAGGCCAGAGTCTCGTACCGCTGGGCGGGTGTTGTTGAGATGAGCTGCCCCGTCTTGTCGGCCAGATAGATGAGGATCGCACCGGTTTCCCATATGCCAATGGGCTGGCCGTCAGGGCCAGCCGGATCGATGATCGCGGGTATGCGGCCGTTGGGATTCAACGACACGAACGCTGGATCCTTCGACTCGTTGTTCGAGATGTCGACGAAGTGGGGCTCATACGGCAGGCCAGTCTCCTCCAGCATCATCGAGACCTTGACGCCGTTGGGCGTGGGGGCCGCGTATAGTTGCAAGCGATCCGGATAAGATGCTGGCCAGCGCTGCGTGATGGGAAAGGAGGAGAGGTCTGTCATATCTGGATCCTGGCACTGCGACGGCGGCTGAATGGAATGATCTGCTTCAAGGCCGGGTTCGACGACCGCGTCGATTGACGCGGTCGTCGGAGGTTGCGAACCGGATCGGCGCGGCACTAACGGCAGCGAAGCCTATTCCGCTGCAGCCCCGGCCGCAGGGCTCACATCGCCGGCCTCATGCCGCTTTGGAAGAACCCAGTCGGGACGGACGAAGTGGCAGGTGTAGCCGCCCGGCCGCTTCTCCAGATAATCCTGGTGATCGGGCTCGGCCTCCCAGAACTCGCCGACCGGCTGGACCTCGGTCACCACTTTGCCATCCCACAGCCCCGAGGCATCCACATCGGCGATCGTATCCTCGGCGACGCGCTTCTGCTCCTCGTCGACATAATAGATGCCCGACCGGTAGGAGAGCCCACGATCATTGCCCTGGCGGTTCAGCGTCGTCGGATCGTGGATCTGGAAGAAGAATTCCAGGATGTGCCGGTAGCTCGTCACTGTCGGGTCGAAGACAATCTCGATCCCCTCGGCATGCGTGCCGTGATTACGATACGTGGCGTTCGGAATATCGCCGCCCGTGTAACCCACACGGGTCGAGATGATGCCGGGCCGCTTGCGGATCAGATCCTGCATGCCCCAGAAACATCCTCCTGCGAGAACAGCGCGCTGATGCATGTTAAGCCTCCTCTACTTGATCGAGATATTCACCGTATCCCTCGGACTCCATCTCGTCGCGCGGGATGAAGCGAAGGGACGCAGAGTTGATGCAGTAGCGCAGACCGCCGCGGTCGGAAGGACCGTCCGGGAAAACGTGGCCCAGATGGCTGTCGGCGTGTACCGACCTGACCTCCGTCCGGACCATGCCGTGTGCACTGTCCCGCACCTCGTTCACGTTTGCCGGAACGATCGGCTTGGTGAAGCTGGGCCAGCCAGTACCCGAATCGAACTTGTCCGTTGAAGCGAACAGCGGCTCTCCCGACACTATGTCGACGTAGATGCCAGGCTCCTTGTTGTCGTTGTGCTCACCCGTGAAGGGCCTTTCGGTCCCCGAATCCTGGGTAATCCGGCGTTGCTCGGGGGTCAGGCGGTCAACTGCTGCCTGTGACTTCTCAAACTTCATGATAGTCTCCAATAATTAATCTAGAGAGCTCGACACACTGTCATTTATCTTTGCAGTCATTGCGCCGACTATAGCATGCGCCCCAGATTTATCCAATACGCTGCGCGTATAGTTTCCATAGCGCCGAAGCTCTTCACGTCGTGATTCAGTTCCACTCATACCGGGCTGCCAGCTGCGCGATGTTCCGTATCTCGACCGTTGCCGTGGAGCCGGATACTGTCGCGATCACGACTTCGCGCTCCAAGACAAATCCGTCGATCGGCCGAGTGACGAGGCCTTGCACGGTCGGCGATCGTTCCGGAAGAATGCATATGGCGTGGCCGTCAGCGACGACCCGTTGCACCCAGTCCTCGCGATCTGATCGAAAGCGAGGTCGCATGAGCAAGTCCCGTCGCGCGAAGTGATCGAGGATCCGATCGCGAAACTCGCATTTCAGGCGATCGACGAAAGGAAACTCGAGCAGGTCTTCGCCGCGCACGATCTCGTTGGCAGCCAAGGGATGGTTTGCAGAACAGCCGAGCACGAAGCGCTCCCGAAATAGAGGATGCACATCCAGCTTGCGTTCCGGTCTTGTTTCACGCGGCATGATGCACGCGTGGTATTTTCCTGAAAGCACCTCCGATGTGTCCTCGTTCGACTGGAGCGAGTGCAGCTTGATTTCGATGGATGGCATCTCCGCCAATGCGCTCTCGAAGAATGCCGTAAATTCCTTTGGTCCGACGGTGGGCGCGACGGCGACATCCAGCACGCGGTGCCCCCCCATCGCCCAGTGCTCCGAGTGATTGCGAACGCTCTTCATCGCGACCACCATGCGCCGGAATTCTGCCTCGACGTCATGGCCAAGGCCAGTCAGGCGGCTGTTCTTCCCGTCGCGATAGATCAGCGGCCCGCCAAGCTCATCTTCCAAGCGGCGGATCGCGCGGGTCAGACTTGGCTGTGACACACCGCTCAAGCGAGCGGCCGCTGTGAAATTCAGCGTCTCGGCCAAGTTGATGAAATAGCTGACTTGATTGAGTTCCATAGTCCTTTGGCCCACGCGCCTGACTGATACCTCTTCCGTGAGACCGCCTTTGGAACGCAGGTCGCAGAAGTATGCTTGGCGCATATAATCATGATATAGGGGCTTGTCTATATGCGCCAGACATATAAATGATAGCCTGAGATGACGATTACCGGTTGGCGGTGCGCTCCGCTCAGCTCCGTCGAAGGTTCTGAGAGCGCAACCGCCAAGCCGCGTGCTGGAGGTTTGATGGACATGGCAGGAAGATCATTTACGTTTGTCAGTGGGGCTGGCTCTCCGCTGTCCGGGCACCTCGAACCGCCGGAAGGGACGCCGCGGGGCTGGGCGATCTTCGCCCACTGCTTCACGTGCGGGAAAGACAGTCGCGCCGCTGTTCACATCTCGCGCGCGCTGTCGCGTGCGGGCATCGGGGTCTTGAGGTTCGATTTCGCCGGGACCGGGATCGGCGGTGGGACGGGAGAACCTGTGAACTTCGCGTCGGACGTCGAGGACCTTCGGGCCGCCGCAAATGCGATGGCGGCGGCGGGCATGTCACCGTCCCTCCTCGTCGGGCACAGCCTGGGTGGCACCGCTGCGATCGTAGCCGCCGCCGACATGCCTGATATTGCGGCGGTAGCGACGATTGGTGCGCCGGCCGACCTTCAGCATATCTTGCGCCTCTTCGGACCGAATGATCTGGACACCATCGCGAGCGAGGGCGAGGCCTCGGTGGAGATTGCCGGTAGGCCCTTCCTCATTCGCCGAGGGTTCCTTGAGGCGGTTGAGGGGATCGACGTCGAGAAGGCCATTGCCTCCCTGCGACGGCCGGTGCTGGTCATGCACTCTCCGCTGGATCAGGTGGTCGGCATCGACCACGCGTCGCGCATCTTCGTCGCGTCCAGGCACCCTAAAAGCTTCATCTCGCTCGACAACGCGGATCACCTTCTCACCGACGTCGCGGACGCGAACTACGCCGCGGCCATGGTGGCGGTTTGGGCGAGCCGCTTTCTCCCACCACTCAGCGCGGATCTTCCGCAGGTCGAGGTTGCGGAGGGCGTCGTCTCCACCGAAACTCTTGCAGGGACGTTCCAGCTCAAGGTCCGCAGCGGCGAGCACACTCTGTTCGCCGACGAGCCAGCATCGGTCGGTGGCCTCGGGACCGGACTATCTCCCTACGAACTCGTATCTGCCGGCCTCGCAGCCTGCACGGTGATGACGATGCGTCTCTATGCGAACCGCAAGGGCTTTCCGCTCGAACGGGCGAGCACGACCGTGCAGCACGAGAAGGTGCCGGACATGATGCCACCCGACCGGTTCACCCGCACCATTGTCCTCGATGGGCCGCTGAGTGATGATCAGCGCGCTCGGATCCTCGCGATCGCTGATCGGTGTCCCGTCGATCTGAGTCTCATCCGGGGTTCGGACGTGCAGACCGAGCTCTTGAGCGCCAGTCAGGCTGCGGATCCCGCGAGGCTGGCTTGACCGTGGCGCACACGGAGGAGGGCGAACGGACTGTGAGCCAATCGCCTACCGGCAATAGGGCGGCCGCGACAGAGCGAGCAATTCTCGCAGGCGGCTGCTTCTGGGGCATGGAGGATTTGCTGCGCCGAGCCAGGGGAGTCATTTCGACGCGTGTCGGTTACACAGGCGGAGAAATGCCTGATCCGACCTACGCGAGACATTACGGCCATGCGGAAGCAGTGGAAGTGACCTTCGACCCTTCCGTTCTCGCCTATCGCTCGCTCTTGGAACTCTTCTTCCAGATACATGACCCCACGACCTACGAGCAACAAGGCAGCGATGTCGGTCCGAGCTATCGATCGGCGATTTTCTACACCACCGAAGTGCAGAAGGAAGTCGCCCTCACAACCATCGCGGAAATCGAGGCATCAGGAAGCTGGCCAGGCCCGGTCGTGTCGGAGATCAACCCAGAAGAACCCTTTTGGGAGGCGGAGCCAGAGCACCAAGAATACCTGGTGCGCTATCCTGGGGGCTATAGCTGCCACTTCGTGCGCCCGACCTAGCGGTTGGACCGCTCAGACGAACGCCCAGCTGTAATACTTGACAGAAAGAGTTGATGATGACCGAAACCGTGACTAATCAGGCCGCCTGGCAGAAAGCGCCGGGGCAGCCACTGAGGATCGGTGTCACCGCTCTGCCGCATCTGGCGGCGAACGAGATATTGATCCGCAACGCGGCCATCGCGATCAACCCACTCGACTGGATTCTGCAGGACGTCGCGCTTTTGCCATGGCTCGACTATCCCGCGATTCTCGGCAGCGACGTCTCCGGTGAGGTCGCGGCGGTCGGTGGCGCGGTCGAGCGGTTCAAGGTCGGCGATCGAGTCATCGGACAGGCGGTCGGGACAACCGTAAATCAACCTGCGCAGGGTGCGTTCCAGCACCACACGATCGTGCTGGACCACATGGCGGCGCCGATCCCCAACAACATTGCCTTCGCTGATGCGGCAGTCCTCCCGCTTGGCCTTGGCACCGCCGCAAGCGGGCTCTACGGACGGACACAGTTGGCTCTCGCGCCACCGTTACACTCGCCGACCGCGCGTCCAGAGGTCGTTCTGGTCTGGGGTGGATCGTCGAGCGTTGGCTGCAACGCCATCCAGCTCGCGGTGGCGTCGGGCTACAGGTGCGTCGCCACCGCTTCGGCGCGCAACGTCGGCCTGTTGAAGGAGCTGGGTGCAAGCGAGGTTCTTGACCACTCGAGTCCAGCCATCGTGGAAGACGTGATTGAGGCAATGCGCGGGCGCAGTCTCGCTGGAACGCTTCACGCGACCGGTCACATGAAAGACTGTTTTGCCGTAGTTGCGAGATGCGAGGGCTCGCGCCGGGTGGCAGCGACGCTGGCCCCGCCCGACGAGCGTTCATTTGGAGTCGAGGCGACGCACATCTCCGGGACGAGCCTCAAGGATGACGAGGTTGGTCCAATGATCTACCGCGAATTCCTGCCGCAGGCTCTCGCGGCGCGCACGTTCGTCCCCGCCCCTCCGGCGAAGATCGTGGGCCAGGGCCTTGAAATGCTCCAGGCTGCCTTGGAAGCCCTGAAGGCGGGTGTATCCGCAGCGAAAATCGTCGTTACCCTGCCTTGAGTGACCAGCCAGGCGGTTTTTCGCGTTCGCAGTCTGAGGTGGCCCGCACTTTGCCGATTGGGAAGCTCTACCGGGAAAACGCGTTTGGGACGCGCGCTGCGCTCCTGCCGGAGCATGCGTTCCCGAAACCTGTTCCCGACTGCTTTTCCCCGAAACTACCTATCGGACATAGAGAAATGGGAATGCAGCGAGTGGTTTGAACGGCCGCTTCCGAAACCGCGTTCCGATCAATTGAGCGGCTAAAAGTGGGGCGATCACCGACATATTAGAATGAGACCGCCATGCCCGATCGGCCGGCTTGACGCGTAGCCAAAAGAATGCGGCTGATGGTAGGCTCGCTGACATTATGAAGCCCCGCCATCTGAGCAGCGTTGAGCTGCCGCAATTGCGAGTCTCCTACGCGTCGTCGTTCTTCTCGCGGTCCACACCTCGCTCATGCAATTCGGCATCGACGGGGCAGTTCGTGCAGCCCTCGTAGCAGCACAAGCGGCAGATGCGGTATGACTGCTCGAGGTTTTCCAAGCGATTTCGGAGAACGCGTTCAGCGATGTCCGATAAGGTTTTCAGTTCGTCTGGATTAAGGATCGATAGCCCTTCGGCAATCACTTGATCGCGCGAGGCCAGGACCTCGTCGCTCGCGACCTTGCCAGTTGGAGTAAGATAGAGGGATCGCGCGCGCCCGTCTGTCGAATGCTCCCTACGCTCGATCAATCCCTCGCTTACCAATCTATCCACCAGGCGAACAGTTCCAGCATGTGAAAAGCCCACCCCGATCGCAAGCATACGGATCGAGAGCCCGGGCTTGTGCGCGAGCAACGCCAGCGCTGAGGCGGCGGGTCCAGCTTCCGGCGCCCGCGATGAACTAGCGCGAACGATGTCGTCGCTGATCATGAGTGCGAACGCCCCGAAAATGTTTCGATCTCGAGGTCCATCCATTGCCACATCTATATGTGCGCGGAGCATAGACAGCAAGCCATACCGTGGTCCTCTTCCTCCGCGCGGCTTGTGGAAAATGTCCTGTTTTAGAAGGGTTTCGGAGGATTTCGACTGATCGAGCGCGCCGAAAAAAACGGGTCCGGCTCGTTAAGGCCGCGGAACCGTTGATACCTGGCGGCTATAGGGCAAGCCTTTTCGCTCGGAATCGCCGTAGGTCGCGCCCGAGAATCACTCCGCGTCAGCGCTGTCATCCAGGCCGCGCAGGTGCAGATCAGCGAGACCTAGCTTGCCCCCGGCGTCGCACTTCCATCGTGTCACCGCGCGCGATCACGATTGTATCAATCCCATTGAGGAACAGTCCGTGCTCCACGACGTCGGGGATTGCGGCGAAACGGGCGAAGACCGCGTCGCCATGCAGCTGAGCGCCTCCGGGCTCGATATCGCGACGGAGCATCCATGCCCCGCGGAGGTTCTGCAGGATTTGCACGCCCGCCGTCACGAGAGGACCACAGTCACGAGAGCACAAGCGCCCCTCTGTGGCGGACCGAAGCACGCAGCAGCACGAGGGACGCCGCTAGCAGAACTGCGTCCTTCAGTAGAAACTGCCCTGGTGCAGCCGAAATCGCAGGAAAGCCGCCGGCAGTCTGCTCCGCGACACCTGGAGTGGTGATGAAAAAGGTCAGCGTGATCAGATAGGTCGCTGCTGACATTAGTGCGCCTAGCGCAGAGAAGAGTGGACGAAATGCACCAAGGATCAGAACGAGACCGGTCGATAACTCGATAACGCCGATGAAATAGCTTTGCCCCTGCGTCCCGAACATGCCGAGCCAATTCATGATCGGGCTGTGTTCGATAAACGGGGCGATACCATAGGCCTCGTACGCTGTGAACTTCATCGCGCCGAACCACAGAAATACGATCACGAGAGCCCATCTAAGCAGGCCAAGATCCCTCCGACCGTGCTCGGGGACAAGAAATTCATAACGGTCGAAAATGCTCATCTAAAATTCCTCAACAGTGGTCCCGTGGGAACGTCACGAACGTCGTCTACGTGCTTCGGGCAGGCGTTGCAGTATATGCGCGACGCATATACCATATACTAATAAGCGAGATATGTCGAGCGGCTGGCTCGCGCTTCGCTGCCTCACGAAGCCATCCTCATCGGCGATGCCTTTACCCAGCAAACGCGCGACCTTTGCGGGATTTTGACTTGATGGGGCTGGCGCTCCGGGTGGGCCTATAGCCCGTTGGCAAACGTCCAGCCTGTACGGATGGACGCGGCCCTGGACGAGATAACCATGCCCACCGAAATCGTAGCAGCGATCGGCGAAGGCGCGCTCGCTTATCGAGAGAGCGGCATTCTCTCACTGGCAGATGGCAGAGTATTCTCCGCGTGCCGGCAGTATCGCTATCGCTTGAGCGAGGACAGTGTTGTCGTCGAGTTCGCAGACGGACCTCATATCGGGACGCAGTTCCTCAGCTTGAGTTTCTCGCGGACGGATACCGGGTTGGAAGCGAGTGGCGTCTATGCCTGCGGAGACGACACCTACCATGCAACCTACAGGATTCTGGGGCCGGCGGCCTTTGAAGTGGTCATCATGGTCCAAGGGCCTGCAAAGGCATACGAGCTAGTCAGCCGATATTCCCGGTCGGGATAAATGCTCATGTCAGGAGGGCAAGTCCTCTGTTGCCCTTATCATGGCCGTGAAAGGCAGCGCCGGAATAACTTACCACGCGCTGCAAATCCGAAGACGATTGTCGTCGTCATCAGAAGGTAGGCGACTATCCCACCAGGTGAAAGAGTCGGAACCGCTGCGAGGATCAACCCATCATTCCCGCCGGGTATGAGCGCGATGCCGATACCCATCAATGTGCCGCCGACGACAGATCGCAGAATGCCATTGGCTGTCGGCAGTTGGAGACGCAGATTGCCTTGGCGAAAGGAGGCGGTTAGGGCGCCTGCGATCGAAGAGATCACCGCAGTGAGCGCGACCTCGCCGGCCGGGGACATTCTGAGAGGAAGGGCGCGTTGAATCACGTCTGCGAAGGTCCAGGCCGGCGAGAGTGCATATAGAAGTCCGCCAGTGATACCGAGTCCAATCATCGAAGCGCCGAACGACCAACCCGGCTTTGTTCGCAGAACGCTCTTCGTGGAAACGAAAACGAGTGCCAGCACGAGCACAACTAGGAAGGCTAGGAGAGTAACGAGGCCTGTTGCGCTCGGTTTGGAGATTAAGCTTGGCCATGTTGAATCGTAGCCGAACCTGCCATGGTCGGCAGCCAAGATACCAATCGTTAATCCCAAGGGTAGAGCTAGAAGTCGCATCTCCCCATCCCCAAGCCGCGCCAGCGATCCGAGCAGGCATGTGTCATTAATGAGTGCGCCGAGGCCGAAGGCGATGGCGCCGATGAGCAGGAGGAAATTGATGCTGGTCGAGGGTGCGAGTGTTGCGCCCAGTGTTCCCGTCCAGACTATCGGGACCGCAACCAGGCCTGCCGCTGCCGACGCTGCGAGAAATCCGACGAACATTTTCGGCGGCTGTCTTCTGTGTAACTCATGAGCGGCCACCACTAAACAGGTTCCGCCTTGGTTCGCCGCATATCCGAACCCGAAGGCAAGTACGCATAGAAGAAGTTCGAGCGCAAACGATCCCATTATTTCAAGCCTGCCTGATCATATCGTCAGCCTTCTGATGCGACGTTCCAGCGTGGCGAGCGCCCCGGCTTAGCTTTACCACGGGAAGGCGCGATCCTGCTGTAGCCGCACAGATGGCAAAGGCTGACCGAGCCATCTTTGTCGAAGCCGTTTGCCACAAGGAGCCGCTCCGACAGCATGCCTAGAATGTCGAGGTCATTGGGCGACAGGGGCGAAATACATTCGGAGATCACCTGCTCCCGTGCCTTGAGCAAGGCGTCCGTTATCTTCTTCCCCGAATTGGTGAGGTGAATGAAGCGCGCCCGCCTGTCGGTGATTTGTCTTCGTCGTTCCACCAACTGTTCGCGCTCGAGCCTATCGATCAATCGCACCGTCCCGGCATGAGAAAGCCCGATCGAGGTAGCCAAAACGCTGATCGGCAGTCCGGGCTCCATGCTGAGTAACACCATCACGGCGGTCCCCGGGCCGCTTGGTGAAAACGAGGCCGAGACACTGGCGATGCTGTCTGCAACGGCCAACGCGAGTGCACCTAAATGGTACTTGGCGACCTCAGGCTCCATACCGCAAGAATATATGCTTCGCGCATAGACTTCAAGCGTGTGAAAATGTATGACCGCCGCATGCATCTATGACAGATTCGGACATGGTCATGCTCATTGAGGGGCTCAGCTCGGATTCCACATCTGAGATCAACGGACGTGCTCGTTCCCCAGGCGCTAGCGGGGGTGGGCTCGATGAAAGTGGACGTGCATGGGTGCCGCTCACCGGGCGCAGGCGGTTCGCCGATGAGACCGCCGGTATGATCGGACGGGTCTCATGCCCGACCTGACTCTTGATCTCCGATACCTGAAGTACGCCGTTCAGGTCGCCGAGGCCGGCAGCTTCCGCCGAGCGGCGGAGCGCCTATCGATATCGCAATCCACCGTCAGCCGACGTGTGCAGCTGTTTGAGCGCCAACTTGGCTTTTCTCTCTTCAAGCGTACGCGAGCGGGGGCAGGGCTGACTCCAGAAGGTGAGCGCTTCCTTCAACAAGCGGTGGTGGGAGCGCGCTACCTTCGTAACGCCGCAACGGAGATCCGCTCCGCGCGGAAACTCAAGACCGGGCTCGTGAGGTTTGGAATGCTTGAAGCGTTCCCGGCGTGCCCGATCATCAACATTCTCTCGGCATTCAGAAATAGACATCCGACGATCGAGGTAAAGCTTGAGGAAGGCACTTCAGAAGAAAACACTTTGGGGGTGAAGCGCGGATTACTGGACGCAGCAATCAGCCTGAGTGCGAGCAAGAGCCCTCAGTTCCAAGTTCGACGTCTCTGCGAACCAGATCTGTTCGTGGCATTGTCCCCGCTTCACGAGTTGGCAGCACGGCCACAGCTGTCGTGGGAGGACGTTTGTGACGAAGTCTTCCTCGTTCGCTCGGATGGCGCTGGGCGTGAGCTCGCTGGCATACTCCGGCGCATGGTGGGCGCCGGAGACGGAGCGGTTCAACTCTCGATCCAACAAGTCAGCCGAGAAACCCTGCTGACGATGGTCGAACAGGGCTTCGGCTTGACCATCACCAGCGTGATCTACCGGCCGGATATCGCGTTGATCCCGCTCCCATCGGCGCGGGCGCCGACGGCCGCTATAATTTCTTCCAGTGACAACGACAACCCGACTCTGCCGGGCACTGTTGCAAAGTTAGCGATGAGGCAGCCTTTTGTCTTATTCAAAGGCCTTACATTTCAAAAACTCTGCTTACCAGGCGCATTTCGCCCAGGGGATCACCATAATAAAATGCTGAGGCCTGGCCTTTGCGTAGTGCACGCATCACCTCAATACCTTTGATGGTGGCGTAAGCCGTCTTCATGGATTTAAATCCCAGCGTGGCGCCGATTATCCGTTTCAGTTTGCCATGATCGCATTCAATCACGTTGTTCCGGTACTTAATCTGTCGGTGTTCAACGTCAGACGGGCACCGGCCTTCGCGTTTGAGCAGAGCAAGCGCGCGACCATAGGCGGGCGCTTTATCCGTGTTGATGAATCGCGGGATCTGCCACTTCTTCACGTTGTTGAGGATTTTACCCAGAAACCGGTATGCAGCTTTGCTGTTACGACGGGAGGAGAGATAAAAATCGACAGTGCGGCCCCGGCTGTCGACGGCCCGGTACAGATACGCCCAGCGGCCATTGACCTTCACGTAGGTTTCATCCATGTGCCACGGGCAAAGATCGGAAGGGTTACGCCAGTACCAGCGCAGCCGTTTTTCCATTTCAGGCGCATAACGCTGAACCCAGCGGTAAATCGTGGAGTGATCGACATTCACTCCGCGTTCAGCCAGCATCTCCTGCAGCTCACGGTAACTGATGCCGTATTTGCAGTACCAGCGTACGGCCCACAGAATGATGTCACGCTGAAAATGCCGGCCTTTGAATGGGTTCATGTGCAGCTCCATCAGCAAAAGGGGATGATAAGTTTATCACCACCGACTATTTGCAACAGTGCCCGTAAAATTATGGCGGCCGCCAGGGCAACCTCAAGGCAGGAACGCGCAAAATCGGTTCTGGCACAGCTAAAAATCAAAGCACCTGACAGGTTCAGCGATCCGAAATGGGTGGCTAATCTTGATGTCGGGTACTCCGCCAGTCAGTTAAAGATGATTGCGGTGCTTTGTAAAAGCCACCGGATCACCTTTAATTCCGGGGATTTTAAAATCAACACCCGCAAGGCTAACGTTGTAGATCAAATACGGCTTCTGGAACCCTGGCAGTATTTCAATATGAGGGACGCTATCCCTAAAAGCCGGCATAAGCAGTTTGATGCCTGGTTTGCTGCAAAGAGAACAAAATAAGCAAGTCATGTAGTTCTTATGTAATACATAAGAACTACATGTAGGCCACCGTAATCAGCGAGGACTGAAACCGACGTCAGCGAGTGATTTCTGCAGTGCCTGGATGGCATCTTTCATCACCCATGTTTCATCATCGTCGACGGCACAGGCCCGCATTTCTGACCAGGTTAAGCGCTTAACAAATTGTGCCAGCGCCATTGCCTGGCTGTCAGTTAACTCAGTGGTCACGGTAACAGTGGGCATTAGTTGCACTCCTTTTTGTAAGCCAGAAAGATTACTTATGTAATTCTTGTGTATTACAAGTATTCCTTAATCATCTCCAGCATTTTTTCCGGTCCGGCTTCCCGGGCCAGGTACAGAGCTGCACGCAGCACGGTTGAGTCGGTGATAGTTTTTGTCGTGAGATCCTGAATTTCATCAACCAGTTCGCTGCACATCACTTTTTCCGCTGGTGTCATACGGATGGTTTTGGGGTTTTCGCTGGTCGTTCTGTTGCGGTTGACCTTGACGTTAGAAAGGCGGGTTTTCGCCTCTCCCTGTGTGGTTTCAGGTTTGACCATTGCGGGACGCGCGAGAGGGCCTTTAGCCATTTATGCAGCCTCGTTTGATAAGAGAGTTTCAAGTTCACGCATCAGCGCACGGTAATCGTTCAGGGCGAGGGACCCTTTGTTGTAATACCAGAGCGGGACGCAGGCAACCTGTGCCTGGGAGATGTTCTCATCAGCCCGGATACGGGTTTCCAGGTAGTTATCACGGGTTCGCTCGTTGGAAGCCAGTTGCTCATGAAGATAGGTGTTCATCTTCTTCTTGGCACCATTGTACTCATTGCGGAATACGCTGAACCGGGTAAAGCGGGTTTCACGTATCTCATCGAGATAGTCCAGTACAACATCCAGCCCGGTCAGAGCAAAGCTGCCGCCATCAACGGGAATAAGCACATGGTCCGCGGTATAGGCAGCGTTCGTGGTGGACAGGTTCAGACCTGGAGAACAGTCGATGAGGATATAATCGAATTTATCCATCACCGACTGCAGATGGCGGGACAGTATTTTTTCCCGATGGTGCCGGGTCAGGCAGTTTTCCATGACGCGTTCAAACGACGGATCTGACGGAATGATATAAAGGTTATCGATCACCTCTTCACCACTGACGGCCGGGATAATTGCATCAAAAATACTGAACCGCGGGTTGTTATATAAATCGCAGATGGTGTGGCCATACTGCGCGTAGTATTTTTTCCCGTTAGCCATCACCTCAGTCGAGTTGGCCTGCTGGTCTCCGTCGATAAGCAATACCCGACGCCCGGCATGTGCGAGGCTCATGGCGAGGTTGGTGATCGTGGAGGTTTTACCGGCACCACCCTTGTTATTCATGATGGCAATGATGCGGGCCACGGTGTTAACCAGCGGTGTCAGCTGAGATTGCACTGGAATTTCAGACATGAGAACTCCTCTCTCAATGAAATACAGGTGTATTACGTTTGCGACAATAGAGTATCGCCGTGTGTGATTACTATAGCATTACAAATGTAATACACAAGTATTTTTACTGAATTACGCAAGTATTCCATTTCATGCGTCAGATCCTTGACGACTGAGGGCAGCACGGGGTGTATCAGCAGCGCTGTTTTCAATGCCGGGAAATATCGCTGACGTTCTCTTCAGGCGGTGAGGCGCGACCTGGTGCATTGAATGTGATGGTGATGATTTTTCTGGCCAGCCCCTCATCGGAAAGGGCATCATCCACACTGACATCACGAATCAGTGGACTTTCCTCTTCTATATGTTGGGCAATATCCCGCAGCCACTCTGCCAGCATTTCTCTGTCCATCTTTCTCCGCTCCGGTTTTTTACAGTCAGCATCAACATACCACACCAGGAAAAGTGAAGTCTGCGTGGTGTGGTTAAAAGATAACCGTTTTGTCAGGCGTGCTGTCATCCGTGCTGGTAGCGACCTGCGCAGAATACCCTCACTTTATACACAGGATTGCCCACCGAAATTGTGGACAGCAACGATGAAAATACGATGTCGCTGCGCTCCTCATTAATACCGCTCTGCTGTGAACGCCGTGCCGCTACTGTAGCCGGGCCGCTTCGAATGCAAGGGTTCGCTACGCCGGTGTCCTCACCCGGTCGCAGTTAATTTCAAAGGCATTACCCGCTGTCTTCCCGTCGTTTTCCGTCTCAATTTTCGCCGTCAAACCGTCCAGCCAGCGTGGGCTTTTTCACTGCGCTGCGGCTTGCGGCACCGCCCCTGCATTCTCCGCTTTTCGCCCGGCTGTCGTATCGGCACGGCGTAACTGGCGCCGCATTTGAGAAAGGAGAACTACCATGTCCCGATTTATCCAGGGTAATTGCGTCCATATCATGTCCGGCTTTCCGGATAATGCTGTCGATTTCATACTGACTGACCCGCCATATCTCGTCGGTTTTCGTGACCGTCAGGGGCGTACCATCGCCGGCGATAAAACCGATGAATGGCTGCAACCCGCCTGCCATGAGATGTATCGCGTCCTCAAAAAAGACGCGCTGATGGTGAGCTTCTACGGCTGGAACCGCGTCGATCGCTTTATGGCCGCGTGGAAAAAGGCCGGGTTCAGCGTCGTCGGCCACCTGGTGTTTACCAAAACCTACTCGTCCAAATCCGCGTATGTCGGCTACCGCCACGAATGCGCCTATATCCTGGCGAAAGGCCGTCCGCCCCTGCCGCAGAATCCGCTGCCGGACGTGCTGGGCTGGAAGTATTCCGGCAACCGCCACCACCCGACCGAAAAACCCGTGACCAGCCTGCAACCGCTGATTGAGTCTTTCACACATCCCGGCGCGATAGTCATGGACCCGTTTGCCGGCAGCGGTTCCACCTGCGTAGCGGCGCTCCAGTCTGGCCGTCGCTACATCGGTATCGAACTGCTTGAGCAGTACCACCGGGCCGGGCAGCAGCGTCTGGCCGCCGTCCGGCGCGCCATGCAGTACCCGGCCGCTAACGACGAGTTCCCGGAGGCCGCGTAATGAACTATGCAGGACACGAAAAACTCCGCGCAGAAGTGGCGGAAATCGCCAACAACATGTGTGACCTGCGGGCGACGCTGAACGGGATGGAGCACCGCTATCGCTTTGACTCCGATGTGCTGGCCGAACGCCTGACCCGTCAGACCCTTTTTCGCATCAATGCCCTGTTTATGGCGGCGTACAACGAAATTCTTGAGCTGGATGCCTGCTTTAAGGACTAAGGAGAAAAACATGTACGGAACCTGTAAAACCCTCTGCCGCTTGTTGCGTGAGCAGTATCCCGCAGAAACCCCTTTGAACCTCATTGTCTGGTCCCCGGCGGATATCGAAGCGCTGGCCGACGGAATGGAATATGCCGTTTCGAAACAGGACACAAGGGCGGTACTGGCGCGTATGGACGCCATACCGGAAGAACAACGGCTTGAGTCGGGCGTGTCTGCCAGTGCGGTGATGGATCTGATTGAACAGGTGAAACAGGCCGTTCCGGCGGTAATGGTGCCGGCTGACCTGCTAGAAACCCTGCTGATAACCGCTGAACAGGCGTTGTGGCACAGAGAATGGTCCGCCCGGGATGAGAACCATCCGGTGCCGGAAAGCGTGACCCGTCGCCTGGCTGATGCGGCGAAAGTTCGCGCCTTAATGAAAAACTGAAATCTGCACGCCGCCCGGGCGGCGTGTACTGAACCCGTTCAGAGGAACCCACTATGCAGGAAATCACCACGTTAACCGCCCTTATCATGCGCCGTGCGCGCGATTTGATTGCTGATTATGGATGGCCTGACCATACCGATGTTGATCAGCGTGATCCGGTCAATAAACCGGGATGGATAAGTATTTATGTCCGTCTGGATGCGGCAAATATTGCTCATCTGCTTCCTTTGCTTTGTACCGGTGACGTACCCGCAGAGCTGCAAAGTGCCATGACAAAAATAGCCGGGACGCCAGCGCAGATTATTTTATCCGGCAGCCGTTATGCCGACGCGCCGCAGCTTCCGGAGAACGGAACACAGATAGCGTTCCCCTGGGCCGGGGAATGGCTGACGGAGCCGGAGATTCAGGCTGTAACGGATTGCCTGTCCCGCGCCGTGCGGGATGTCTCCCGGCAGGTATGGGAGGATGCGCGCCGGATAAAAGCGGCGCTGACCACGCGCGGGGAAACGCTGTTTTATCGCCAGACCCGAAACTTCCGTCTGGTTGTGAAGGAAAACGATATGCCCTGCTGGCTGGACGACGATGATGACAATTTACCGGTGGTGCTCGATGCCATCCTGAACAAAGAGGCACGCTACAGCAGCGTCGAGTTCTTTGTTATCAGCGACAAAGTGGATCAAATCCTGGCATGTGGCCAGATGTGCGATGTGCTGCGTATTCCTGGCGAGCCCCCGCGCCGGTGGATGGATTTAACCCTGTTACATGAGGTCATGGCAGAAGCGCGTGCAGAAATCAGTCTTGTCCGCAATGCCCTGTCAGCAATCCGGCCAGTATAGCGAACAGCAGGGGGCGGCGGCCCCCTGAATCAACATCGAAGGATAAGGATGTCGCCGGCTCCACTTTTATGGCTCTTCCTCCACGTTGTTCCGGCTTCGCGGTGAGTAACGCCCCGTGCGGACTGCGGCTTACGCCGTGCCTCTACTGTAGCCGGGCCGCGGCTGATGCAAGGGAAGCGTAAACGCCGTCACCTTCACCCGGTCGCAGTGTATTTCAACGGCATTATCCGCCGTCTTCCCGTCGTTTTCCGGCTCATTTTTCGCCGTCAAACCGTCCAGCCTGCTCCTGCTTTTTTACTGCGCTGCGGCCTCGGTGACGCCCTTGCATCCTCCGCTTTTCGCCCGGCTGTCGTGTCGGCACGGCGTAAGCCGGAACTCAGACAACATCGACTATGGAGGATTTTTTATGAGCACTACGATCACCACACCTGCGGTTTACGTTGGCACCTACCATAAATACAACTGCGGCAGCATTTTCGGCAAATGGTTTGATCTGACGGAGTTTGACGGCAGGGAGGATTTTTACGAGGCCTGTCAGGCGCTGCATGCCGATGAATGGGATGCCGAGTTTATGTTCCAGGACTGGGAAGGCATCCCTTCGCAGTTCGTCTCTGAAAGCTCCATTGACTGGGATTTTATCGCCGCTTACAAACGTGCCGAAGAAGAGGGCAGGGAGACCGCGTTTATCGCCTGGGCAGAGTATACGGGCGAGTGTGACTATGACGCGTTTGACGATGCGTATCGCGGCGAGGCGGAGAGCGAGGAGGACTATGCGCGTGAAATGGCTGAAGACAACGGCCTGCTGAATGAGGTGCCGGAGCCGCTGCGCAGCTATTTCGATTTTGAAGCCTGGGCGCGTGACCTGTTCAGCAGCGGTTATGTATTCCATGACGGCTACGTCTTCAGCAACTGATTTTCCCCGGCAGGCGGTTCAGCCGCCTGTCAGCCCGCGCGGAAAACCAGGCAGGCTCTGCCTGCCGGCGAAGTTCGCCGCGCCTGCGGCGCCGCGCATCTCCGCCAGTGCCTGATGCTCCTGTGGTGTCAGGGGATGAATATTGGTGTGCTGCAGCTGGACGGCGATATTTCTGTTCTGGCGATAATGCCTGCGTTGCCGTTGCCGTTGCCGTTGCCGTTGCCGTTGCCGTTGCCGTTGCCGTTGCCGTTGCCGTTGCCGTTGCCGTTGCCGTTAGCAATAGTGGCCATACCGATGGCGTACTGGCTGATATCTCTGTCCTGTCGGTTTTTCTTCCTGTTGTGTCTGCCTGTGGGCGACTTCCCTGACGGGAACCGGCGCTGTCGTAAACGGAGCCGGTAAACCGTCTCCGCCCTGTCGGGCTTCCATCGCACTGTCGCAGGTTTAACATCACGCTTGCGGCATCCGTCTACGGATGCGCCGCTCTCACCAGCCCGGCGGTAATGCTGCCGGGCCTCTTCGGGGCAACGCCGTTTCGCGCCCGCGCGTTCCGTCGTTGCGGCGGGTTCCTGCTCATTCCTTGCCTGGTTTTTTCACCCTTTTGAGTCCTTTCGCCGGGGCTGAGACAAGCACAGCCGCTGTCAGCTGTCCAGGGTAAATGGCACGCGGTAAACCGCGCCCCGGACATCCGCCATCGCCCGCGCTGGTTTACGCCCCTGCGGCGAACGGCTCTCAAACGGGTGAAGGTAACAACCATCGGGGCGTTCAGCAGGTCCCCGCAAAACGTCAAAACCGCGGCCCCGGCAACTCAACGGGTGATGGTTTTTTAAAAGCAAAACAGGTTCAGAAGGAGGAGCAACATGAGCGAGGCGCTGGCGGTTTTACCCGACGACACCTTTACCCGCGAACAGGCTGAGGCCGTTGCGTCACAGTACACCAACGTGGCGATAGAGGACGATCAGGGGGCGCATTTTCGCCTGGTTGTCCGTAAGGACGGTGAAATGGTCTGGCGCACGTGGAACTTTGAGCCGGGCGGCACGTACTGGCTCAACCGTTATATCGCGGACTACGGTATCCGCAAGCCGCAGTAAGAAAGAGGTGCCCTGCCGGAGCGCGAACTCCGCAGGGCCAGACAATCATCAATATCCAGTGAGGTATCAACTATGTCAGTAACCGATGTTAAAGCAAAAGCACCCAAAAAAGCGAGCAGCAAAAAAATCACGAAGGCGCAGGAAGAAGCCCTGAAAGCCGCCCTTGAGGCCGCTGTCATCGAGTATGTTCCGCTGTCCAGTCTCGCTAAATCCCCGCTGAACGTGCGCACCATCCCGTATTCCGTGGACAGCGTTCGCGGTCTGGCTGACTCCATCGAGGCGCTCGGACTGCTGCAGAACCTTATTGTTCACACCCTCGCGGACGGACAATCCGGCGTGGCCGCAGGTGGCCGCCGACTGACTGCCCTGAATCTGCTGGCGCAGGAAGATCGTCTTGCGGCCGATCATACCGTCATGGTGAAGCGCGTCTCAGACGACATTGCGGCCCTCGCCTCGGTTGCCGAGAACGAGCAGCGCGCCGCCATGCATCCCGCCGAGCAAATCGCAGGTTTCCGTACGCTGGCAGGGCAGGGCAAAACTCCCGCACAGATTGGCGACGCCCTCGGCTTCGGCTCCCGCCACGTGCAGCGCATGCTGAAGCTGGCAAACCTCGCCCCGTCCCTGATGGATAAGCTCGCGCAGGACGAACTGACCGTTGAGCAGTGTCAGGCGCTCTGTCTCGAGGACGATCCTGCCCGTCAGGTTGAGGTATTTGAAAGCGTGAAGGCCAGCTGGTCGAACGCGCCCGCACACCTGATTAAACGCGCCATTACCGAAACCGAGATGCGCACCGACAACACCAAATTCCGGTTTATCGGGCGCGAAGCGTATGAGGCGGCAGGGGGTTACGTTCGTGAAGATCTGTTCAGCCAGGACGAGGGCGACGGCACGGCAGACAGCGTACTGGTTGAGCGTCTGGTGCAGGAGAAGCTGGAGCGTATCGCCCTGGACATTCAGCAGCGTGAGGGCTGGGCATGGAGTCGCGGACGCGCAGCCCGCATCTGGTACCACGGCGAAGACGGTAAGGAGTTCGTTCAGCCTGTTGAACCCGATCCGGTGTATACCCCTGAACAACAGCAGCGTCTTGATGCGCTGCGGGAGCAGTACGACACATATGACAGCGTTTGCGACGAGTCGGATGCGATCGAAGCGGACATCCTCGCCATTCAGGTGGCGGCAGAAGTCAGCGCGTGGACTGACGACATGAAGTCAGGCGCGGGGGTGATGGTCAGCCTGTACGAAGGACAGGTGTACGTGCAGCGCGGAGTTCGCCTGAAAGCAGATATGCCGGAAGAAACCGAAACCAGCAGCGTAACGGTGCCGTTCACCTCACGCCAGCCCGACGCCGCAGAGGGGATCAGTGTTCCGCTGCTCACGAAAATGACCTCCGAGCGTACGCTGGCAGTCCAGGCGGCGCTGATGCAGCAGCCCGAAAAGGCGGTGGCGCTGATGGTCTGGCGCATGTGTACCTGCGTCTTCTCGGGCTGTCTGACCACGGCGCACCCGTTCCGTATCAGCCTCACCGTGTCTCACGGCAGCCTGACGGAGAACGCCCCGTCCGGTAAGGATGGCGCAGCGTTTGAGATGCTCATGACCGAACAGGCAAGGCTGAAAGCCCTGCTGCCGGAAGGGTGGGAGAAGGACTTCACCACCTTCTTTGCCCTTGACGGCGGGGTGTTGATGTCGCTGATGGCCTTCTGCACGGCCTGTTCCGTTGACGGGGTACAGACCCGCGATATGGGGCATACCTCCCGAAGTCCACTCGATGCGGTCGAGGCGGCAATCGGGTTCCATCTGCGCGACTGGTGGCAGCCGACGAAGGACAACTACTTCGGCAGCCTGAAACATCCGCAGATTGTGGCCTCCCTGAAAGAGGCGGGGCTGACGGGCGCGGCGGGTGATGCGGAGAAGATGAAGAAGGGCGATGCAGCAGCGCATGCGGAGCACTTTATGCAGCACACCCGCTGGGTTCCGGCATGGCTGAAAGGACCAGAGCCAGCGGCTGAATCCGGTGCTGACGACGCGGTTTCCGATACCGACAGCACTGACAACGACACCACCAACACGGCACACGCCGCCTGATAACGGAGAGCCGCCCTTGTGTGAACAGGGCGGCAATAAGGAGATATCCATGCGCACTATTCTTACCCCCGATGTACTGAAAACGATGTCCTGTGATGAGTTTGAGGACTGGCGGGACAGCGGCGAAGACTTTCGCCGCGAACTGACCCACGCCGTTATGCGTGACCTGTCCTGCCCTGAGAACTGGGATGTAAACGGCGAGTACCGCAGCGAGTTCGGTGGCTTCTTCCCCGTGCAGGTGCGCTTTACGCCCCCGCACGGCAACTACCATATTGCCGTGTGCAGTCCAGGTGCTATCAGTCCGGCGTGGATGGTGGTGTTCGTTCCCGCCAGCGGTCGCCCGTTCTCCGTCATTCGTACCCTGAGCGGCTACCATCCGGAGCTTGTCAGCCACACCGTCAGCCTGACCGCGCGTCTCGATGCGGACGGATACAGTCAGGCCAGCATCATCAGCATTCTGGCAGCGGAGGGCGCGGTATGATCCCTTCACATCTCTCTCTGGTTCCCTTCAGTCCTGAGCGACGCGCCGCGATGGAAGCCATCGCCGAGGTTGAGCGCAGGCGGTCTCGCGGCTCGCTGTCTGCGGCGTACCCATATGCCAGCGCCTTTTTTCGCCGGCTCACGGGCAGCACGCGCATCACCATCAGGGAAATCCATTATTTTTCGCCGGTGCTGACGGCGCGGGAGCTGCGGGGCAGCAGGGACAGCTGGCTCATTGCCATCGATGCGCTGATTGAAAGTCGCGGGACGCGTTGCTGGCTGCCGCTTCCTGTCGGTGCGGGTCAGCGCCTCTTTCCGGAGGTGGCCTTTCAGCAGACCGAGCGGGTTCGCTGTCAGGACGCCCTGCGGGATGAAAAATACACCCGCCAGCGCCGTAAGGAACAGTGTCAGCGTGAGCGGGCGTACCAGGCGCTGGCGGGGCAGGCGGAGATTGAGCTGGCATTCCATACGCCGGAAACGGTCAGCAGCTGGAGCGCGCGCTGGTCGGGGACTGAACTGCGCCAGTACGACCTGGAGGAGATGTTCTGGCGCTGGAGCGAGCGTTTCCCGTCACTGGCGCCAGTGGAGCGCTGGATGACGGAGAGCCAGCCTTTCTGGACGGTGATGGCTGAAACGGATGCGCTGGCGCGGGAAAGCACTGAGTCTGTCAGGCAGCTGGAGCGCTGGATGGTCCCCAACAAGCTGACCGCGCGGAGTCAGGTATGAAGTGGCGTTACTCGCTGCGCTGGAAGCGTCCCGGTCCCTGTCCCGGTGAACCTGAACTGGCGTCAGAAGTGGTGGAGGCAGGGAAGCCCGCCCCTGAGTCCGTGATGTCACTGTGGGTGGCCGGAGCCGGATATGCTGTCTGCGTTGATTTTCTGTGTGACAGACAGATCAGACGCTGGACCGACGAGCGTAAGGCTGCCACCCGCCGACGGAATCTGGCGCGTCGTGTTAACAGAATTGCGCCGCTGTTTGCTGATGAACTCATCGGGCGGGAACTTGCGGCGCGACCGGACTATTATCGAGGGAAGTCTCACCGGTGAGTTTTGTTATTATCCCCTGGAAATCTTCAGGGCTGCAGGAGCCGGAGAGCAGTCGTAGTCTGCAGCCATAAAAGGAGGCTGATTCTGAATAAAGGACTGACATTATCGGCGCTGGTTGCCATGACGCCGGAGGATTATGAGCAGTTTCGCTCTGATGGCTGGTCTTCTCGTAAGGTGCTGACGCAGGCCGTGCTGCGGGAGTTGGTTTTGCCGGAGGGCTGGGTGGTTTCACCCGAGAATCACACTGAATACGGTGGCGTATGGCCCGTTAGCCTGCGGTATGTTCCACCGCATGGCAGACACTGGTTCATGCTGACCAGCCCCGGCGAAGTCTGTGACCACTGGATGCTGTTGCTTCAGTCAGCCAGCGGACAGCAGATTAAATGTCTGCTCAGAATGCCGGTACTGGATACCTTTCTGATAAACAGCCTGCTGCTGCGGGCTGATGTGCTGGATAAAAAACGGTACACGCTGGCGGGGCTGGCTAATGAACTGGCTGGCATCACCGTTACGGCAATATCCGGGCGTCGTCCCTGACGGGACACGGCTGTCGTGAACAGAGCCAGCGAGCTGTCTCTGCCCTGCGGGCGTCCATCCTGACGCAACGTCAACCCCTGCGCTTGCTGCGTCCGTAAACGGACGCGCCGCTTCACCCTGTCGGCGGTAAAACTGCCGACAGTCCTCTGACGCCCCGTCGTTCCGCCGTGTCGGGTGTGTTCATCCTCTCCCCGTACCTCTGGCGAGCCCTCTCCCGTTAAGTCCCCGGGCGGAGGGCTGGTCGTAGCACCGTCGTGTCGTCATCCGAAGGGTGAAATGCACTCCGCCAAAACTTTTTGCGAAGGACCGCAAAAACTTTTGCCTCCGCCCTTCTCCTGCCGCCCCGCCGTTGCTCCTTTGCCCTTTGCCGCCAGGGAACTCACCGAGAGATGGATTAACCACCAGACAGGAGGAAAAGCAGGATGAACACACAAAACGTCAACGTCAAAACCGCCACCAAAGAATCTACCGAAAGATGGGTGAAAACCTCGTCCCTGCGTACTGATGGCTTTGTGCGCAATATCCATTCCCGTAACCCGTTCGATGTTATTCGCGCGGACGTGGTGCTGGTCCGTATGGAAATACAGGCTAACCGGGGGTGTGGCCTGCACTACGAGATTTATGAGTCCCGTCTGCTGGGTATGGCTATGCACTACCTGGCAGAACTGCCACTGAAAGACCGTCCGGCGTTTATGGGGGCGGCAGCGAAACGGGGTTACATGCTGACGACTGCGGAAGAAGAACGTGCCGATGGTGAATGTGCTGACCTGATGATCGAGCTGGCGGCGGATTACTGATTACTTAACCGGCTGGCGGCAGGGGATGCCGCCAGTCACACCGGAGAAACATTATGAGCAACAGCAACACGAACAGTACGTTCAGCTTTGACGCATGGGAGAAAAGCGCGCTCAGCGAACTTGATACCCTGCAAAACCACGTCAGTAAAGCCCTGATGAAGTACCAGAGCAATACGGACAAAACGGCGCTGGGCGAGTCTGCAAACCGCTATATGGGCGAACTCAGAACCGCTGTCACGCGCATCCTGAAAGCCACGCCAGCCATTCAGCAGAAAGTCGACGGGATTGCCGACATGCTGCACCTGATGGCGCATTTTTCCGGCATCACGTTCGACGAATAACCACCACGGCGAAATATCAACGCCATTAACCAGAAGGAGATAAACCATGCACTTAAATCTGACCGAATCCTGCGCTGAAGCGGGTATTTATGCGACCAGTGAGGCCGAACGCGCGTACTGGCTGAGCCGCGAAAAGTCATATCTGACCGCGTCCGTCGAAATCGACGTACACGCCTTCCATGATGCGCTGGGGCTGATGTACCCGATGAACTGGCGCAGCAGTCAGAACGGCGAGTGTGAAACCTTCATGCTGGCGGAAATGGTCTGCGGCAATGTGACCGAAATCTACGCGCGGATCGGTATCCGTTATTACCGGATGCGCGACTACAGCAACCTTGACCACGCGGAGATTCTGGCACGCGTTAAGGAGGGAGTGCAGCGCCAGAAATGAAAAAGGCAGACTTTCGTCTGCCATATCCCGCCGGATTTACCCGCTTGCAACGATTAATCCGGCCTTCACCAAAAGGAACAAACCAATGCAATTCAGTGAAGTTTCGATTGTTACACCGACCGCCCTGTATGTCCAGATGCTTGAGGCGGAAAACGCACCCGTAAAAAAACAGGTGCGTATTAAACGCAGTGATATCGACCGTGACGACATCAGCGCCGAAATGCGGGCGCTGGGCCGTCACATAGCGCACTGCCGGAAGAAGGGGCGCGCCGTTCGTATTCCTGCCATGCGCGGGAGTGAGTGGGGGCAGGTGTTACGCACGCTCGAACTGAAGCGGGCATTTAACTGATAACTGAGCCGCTCCTTACGGGGCGGCATTTAAGGAGGAAATATGTCTCAACTCAGTTTTGCCAGCTTCTTTGATCAGGCGAGAGAAGCCGCACCCTTAACACCCGCTAAACCCGTATTGCCCACCGTGAATGCGCAGCCGATACTGCACCGGATGATGACAATCGACCAGGCCCGCCGCCAGTTTATCAGCGTGTTCAGGGATACCGCCCGCAGCCTGCGCCGCTGGGAGGTGTTCAGCGACTTTATCACGCTGGCCGCCAGCGAGCTGGATATGGCGCGGATAAGAACGCCAGAGAATATTGAGCAGAGCCGCAAAATCTGCGCGAAGTACAGCGAGAGTGATATCAGCAACCTGCATACGCTTTTCTGCCTGATGGTCTGCGCACTGGAGGCCAAATTCCACGACTTCCTCGGCGCGATCTTCATGGAGCTTGAGCTTGGCGACGACCGCAACGGACAGTATTTCACGCCGTATCACGTCCAGTCACTGCTGGCGAGGCTGCTGATGCCGGACGTCGACGAAACGATACGCCGTGAGGGATTCGTTACCGTCAGCGATCCGGCAAGCGGCAAACGTTACATACGAAGTTTTAATCGCACACCATACATGGTTCAATGGTGACAAATTAGACCACTCCATGCTCAGAAGTGATTCCTTCCTGAACGGCATTGAGTTGTCGAAGGGGGAAATGAATGGCCAGCCTTGAGCAAATCAACTACCAGCCACATCGAGCAGAAATATCGGACAGCTCGTTACAGTGGACTCCATTAAAAAGAAAACCCATCAGAAATCTTCCCCAAATAGTCTGGGAAGATAATTCAACCTGGGCAGAAGCTAATCTTTGGGCCCTAGATCAGGCAACATCTTCAAAACGGGATCTGAAAACCGTTCGATCCAATATGTCCCACCTGCTTGCCTACGCAAAATGGCTGGAAGCAGAGTCAATCCAATGGTGGCATTTTCCAGAACGAGAAAGTGAGCGCTGCCTTGTTCGCTTTCGCGGAGCCCTTGTTGCCGCCAGAAATAATGGTGATATTGCTCCAAGTACTGCATCTCAACGAATGGCGGCTGTAATCCGCTTCTATAAATGGACACAGTCGCGTCGACTAATTTCACCAGAATGGCCAATGTGGGAGCAGCGATTTGTTGGAATCAAACTAACCAATCCGTTTGGTCTTGAACATACCATGCGAGTTGCCAGTACAGACCTTGCCATTCCCAATCGAAAGGTTGCTGGGGCCATACAGCTTGAGGATGGCCTTCTCCCAGTAACTGTTTCTGCAATGAAAGAAATTCTCGCGCTGGCAGATCGCAGCGCAACCGAAGAGCTCTCGTTAATGCTACGTATTGGTTTCTTCACAGGATTGCGCATTGGCTCAATTACCGACCTGAAAGTTCAAACTCTTCACAACGCAACCATCGTTCCAGAAGTCGGTTGGAAGCGATTAGCTGTTGGCCCTGGTGCGAGGCCAATGGTCTCAACCAAGTTTGGCGTTTCCGGTTCAGTGCCAATACCAGATGAGCTTCTCGAAACACTTATTGCCTATTCCATGAGTACGAGACGGCTGAAACGCCAAATGTTAGCGAGCCCCGAAGATAGGGATCTGCTATTCCTCACTCGCTATGGCAACTCGTACAGCGGTGATGATAGCCGAGCGGTTAACGTGGAAATGTCTCGTCTCCGGACATCCGGTAAAAGGGCTGGGCTGCAAGTGATGCGCGGTTTTCATTTCCATCGCACAAGAGCCACTTTTGCCACAGAGTTAATGCGCGTGGCGCTAAAGTTCATGCCAGTCGGTGATGCCATCCAGTTTGTAAGGGAGGCATGTTTGCACCGCGATGAAAGCATAACGATGAAATACATCAAGTTTATTGAAACAAACAAAGCAATGGCAGATGCTGCTGATGCTTTTTCGGAAGCCTTTATGGGATTGGCAAGAGGGCGTGCCAATGCATGAGTTAAATCTTACTTTCCCGGGCATGAGTCTTGGTACGCATCAAATCCCCTGGAACCTGAACATATTGCTTCACCATGGTGCTGCATGTTTACCGAGAAAAAATGCGATGGAAGCGATACATCATTCCTCTGCTGAGGATGTTGACGTTCTTCGAATTCCAATTGTACTCGCATTTCATGAAGCTATTTCCAGCATGATAAGTCAGGGGCGCTCTCGTGCACTTATCGAAGGCAGTCTGGAAGTGCTTTGGCGGTTCTTTGCATGGTCAGATACCAACTCATTGACTATGTCTCGAGATAAAGTGGTAACCAACTTCAAGAAGTGGTCGGAACACCAGTTATATAGATCAAAAATAAAAAAGGAAGTGTCTGAAAATTACGCTTACAGACAGACTTCAAAGTTAGCCAACCTCATCGCAAGAGCCTTAAAGCTTCCTGGAGCTAAGCCTGGTGGCGCACTTTTGATGCAAACAAGGATCAGAAAACCTAGCTCAAAAAAGAGCGTAATGACCAGCAGCACAGATAAGCAAAATCTCAGCAGTACATTTGAGTTTGGTCATTACCTGAGGTCGATCTGTGACGCCTTGGATTGTTCGACGGTCAGAGGACGGCTACCAATCCGCATCACGCTGCAAAATGGCAAGACCTTGGTGGTTGCAGGAAGCCTGCTTAATCCGGAAATGGATGTCGAATCTATAGAATGCAACACGGTCAGAAAAAATGCCGAGAAAGCCAGAGCGCCACTAGCGGAGAATGAAAGCCTTTTCGATCGGCATAAAAGATCGGGAATACTGAATCTGAGAATAGAATCTGAACTTTTGATATTCATCGCACAAACAGGGATGAATCTAACTCAGGCATCAGCGCTTGAAAGAGAAACTTATCGTTGGAAGTCTAACGGTGACAATCTGGAGGTTTTCCGCGTATACAAGGGGCGACGCAGCGGCGAAGCTGTTTTTCGTTGCTATCGTGCTTATAAGGAACATCTCGAGCGATACTTGCGGTGGCTGAATGACACAGGGTTTGCTGAACACGATACCCGGCTTTTCCCTTTGCAAAGTCGAGGTATGATTCGTGCAAAAGATTCAAAGATTGGATTCTACACATTGAAAGAATCCTTCAAGAAAATTGATGCTCGGATTATAGGGCCACAGGAGTTGCGTAAAACCAGAGTAAACTGGCTACTAAGGCGAAGTAACGATCTCGAACTTACGGCTGAGCAAATGGCCCATGACAAGGAAGTCCTTCTGCGTGATTATGAAAGGCCGCATCATCAATCAGCGGCATCTGAAATAGTCCGGTTCCATGCATCAACAGATCCCGCCTATACACCACCAGGACCAGGTGTATGTATCGACAAAGGTAGTGCCCCCGAGTCAATCAATGGTATAGCTAAAGAAGCGCCGAAACCGGACTGTATCAGCCCAGAAGGCTGTCTTTTTTGTACTAAGCATCGAGATGTTATGAGTTCAGATTATTGCTGGAAGCTTGCCTCGCACGCCAAGATCAAGAGCCTGGAAGCAAACCTGTATAAACCATCGGAAAAGCAAGACCTTCATCCTGCATATCGAGTTATTGAAAGAATAAACAAAAAACTTGAAGCAATAGCGTCAGGCAGCGAAATACGAGCAATGTGGGTAAGTGAATCCCGGGATTTGATTCGTGCTGGTAAATATCACCCCTATTGGAGTGGTCATATAGAGCTGATGGAGGTAATTGCATGAACTTGGCTTACTTCCCGGGATTGCAGATTGAATCAGCCTTATCAAAAGAAGATGCGCTGAATTTTAAACCTAAAAGCTGGCCCCCAGAGCCGGATTTTCCTGCTGTGATAGACGCCTATGGCCATGTTGTGTCTCGATATGGTGACGTAAGATGGGATCTTTCTCCTTGGTCTGGGCACACCCTCACCATTTACTTTGGGGATGGTCCTGGTCAGGGAAAAAGAGTTAGTCCTCAGAACGCGGAGTTATTGCGTAAAGTTGTAGCGTGGTGGCTTTGGGGCGAAGCGGCTATACGTTCTGCCAAGGCATTGGTGTTTAGGTTTGAGACGATCAAACCCCTGTTTGTGGCCTGCACAGATTCAGGTATTCTGGCTACTGAGCTCTATAGATATCCCAAGGTCATCGAGAAGCTCTCCGAATATTACAAGCAACGCGGAAATCGCTTGATTGAATGTCTCCATTCATTATTCATCGCACGAGAGACTTTGGGGTTTGTCTTGCTTGACGAAAGCGGAATTAAACTACTTAGCAGCGTATTAACAACGAATGATTCGACTCAGACAGCTTATATACCAGCGAGGATATGGAGTTATCAGGTTTCACGTCTTCGGGAATGCTTGGAAGACTTTCTGTCGCATCAAGAACAAGTTGAGGCCTGTTACGATTTTTGTTTGTCAGCTTATGCCAGAAATGCTGGAGGACATTTATCAAAAGCATTCAACGGCTTGGGCTGTGATGGGCCATTTAGAGACTCGCGAGTTATAGGAGAAAGCAGAACTGGAAAAATCTTTCATGGGTCATTTACAGAGACAGCTGAAAAATTTGGTATATCTGAATTGCTTGATCGTTGGGTGTTGTTTAATAAAGTTAGTGGAATCAGATCACTTACTACTTACCTCTCTTTAATTAGCAGTGCTGGATTGGCTTATCTTTTGAACTTTTCTTTGATGCGAATTGAAGAGGGCTCCAAACTTCGTGCTGATTGTTATGAGGTTGAACGTGATCAGCTCGGTGAAGATATTCACATGCTAAAAGGTGTAACAACAAAAACCATTGAGGATTCTGATGCTCGCTGGATTGTTTCACCTTCCGTTGAAATAGCTCTGAAAGCAATGAGAATCGTTGCTTTCATGCGGTCAAAGGCAGCAAGAGAGAATCCCTATTTAGAATTATCAAAGGAAGATGTCGAGAACCCAATTCTTCAATCTCTTCAGCATGAACCATGGAGCTCCAAAGCGCCTAAATCTGATCTTGACCCTCCATCTCCGAACAGCTTTTGTATCTTAAGTTAACGATGTCCGCTGCCGCCGGTATTCCCTCGGGGAGTGATATCCCAGCGCGCTGTGCGGGTGGTTTTCATTGTAATGCGTGAACGCTACTGCAAGGTTTCGCAGTGCTGTTCTCACATCCGGTTTTGGCATGAACGCGATATAGTCTTCTTTCATCGTTTTCACGAACCGTTCGGCCATGCCATTACTCTGCGGGCTGCTCACCGCTGTTGTGCAGGGCTCCAGATTCAGCTCTCTCGCGAACCTCCGCGTTTCATACGCGGTATACGCTGAACCGTTATCCGTCAGCCACTGCACCGCTGTGTCGGGCAACCTGTCGCCGAAGCGCTTTTCCACCGACCTCAGCATCACATCCTGCACGGTCGAACTGTCATAGCCTCCCGTGCTTGCTGCCCAGTCTATGGCCTCACGGTCGCAGCAGTCCAGCGCGAACGTTACCCGCAGTTTTTCGCCGTTGTCGCAGCCGAACTCGAAGCCATCTGAACACCAGCGCATATCGCTTTCTGCCACCGCTATCTTGCCCTTATGTTCACGCTTCGGTCGCTCTGGTTTGTGATGCAACAACAACAGGTTATGCTCGCTCATTATCCTGTAAAGCCGTTTGGCATTCACAGGTGGCTGTCCCTCTGTGCGACGTTGCTTGCGCAGGATGCCCCACACGCGTCGATAACCATAACTCGGCATATCGCTGATAATGTTGAGGATAGCCGACAGTATTTCTGCGTCTGCTTCTTCATTACGCCGGTTACAGCGCCTGTCCTGCCAGTCGGCAGAACGGTTAATCCGCAGTGACAGTTGCGCACGCGACACGCCCATGGTCCGGCTGACCATGGCTATTCCCCGTCCTTTGGCAACAAGGGCGCGTGCGCTATCCATTTTCGCGACTGACCGTACTCCACGGCTTCTTTCAGGATCTCAACTTCCATCGTTTTCTTGCCCAGAAGGCGCTGAAGCTCCCGGACCTGCTTCAGAGCAGCAGTAAGCTCAGAAGCAGGAACGACTTCCTCTCCAGCCGCAACGGCGGTGAGGCTGCCTTCCTGATATTGCTTCTTCCACTTAAACAGCAGGCTGGGCTGGATACCATGCAGGCGGGCGACATGGGAGACATTCATACCCGGCTCCATCGTCTGCTGGATAATGGCGATCTTCTCCTGAGGAGTTTTACGTTTACGGACTTCTTGCCCTAACAGGATCCCGGTCATCTCAAAATTGGCGTTAGTGTTAGACATATATTCAAGCCTATCTCTTATCTGGAGATACAGCTACTGTCCGGTGTTTCAGGGGGCTACATCACCAAAGCGCCTAAATCTCAATCAACCAAAAAGTACAAAAAGATTCGGTCATACGGTGACATCTCAAAAAACCTGTGGCCAAAACTCTTTGATGATAAGGAACTGACGATTACCGAAGCCGACCTGGAAATGGCCAACAGAATGACATTTGGCCTTGATCCAGAGAAGTTTGCCGTAGGCAAAGTCTGGCCCCTTGCCTGGCATCAATTACGACGCACCGGTGCTGTCAATATGCTTGCCAGTGGATTGGTGACCGAAGCGTCTCTTCAGTACCAGCTGAAACACGCCTCACGCGCCATGAGCCAATACTACGGAAAAAACTACTACCGACTCAAAGAACCATTGAATGACGAAGCACGTGCCTATTACTTGCGTGAGATGTATCAATCAATGGTGCGGGAGTTTAAAGCGCTTCAATCTGATCAGTATGTTTCTCCACATGGCGAGAAGCGCAAACAGCAGATCCTCTCTGAAATATCGGAGAAAGACCATGAGCAGTTGCTCAAGGCCGCAAAAGCAGGACGGGTCAGTTACCGTCAAACATTCCTTGGTGGTTGCGCCAATTCAGGCCCGCCTTGCCCGCTTGGAGGGATCAGCAATATCAGTTCCTGCATGGGATTTGGTGGTAACACCCCGTGCGCATCGGCATTGTTGGATAAAGCCAAACTACCCATGATCAAACAGCTTAAAAACGTTATTGCCATTCAGATCAGTGACGCAGCGCCGGACTCCCCTTTGTATGAGTCATTGCAAGCGCAATTAGAATCCGCAGAGCGAGCAATCCATGTCATCGAAAGCAATTGAACCAAGAAAAGTCAGCAAGGCCGAACTGAAATTCAGGGAGGCTTTCGAACGCCTCAAGGTGGGCAAACCAGATATTCTGCCGAAAGGGACGCCACTCAGTCAGAACAATGTTGCCAAAGAAGCAGGGGTAGATCCTTCCGCCCTTCGCAGAGCACGGTTCCCCGAGCTGGTTGCGGATATTCAAGCCTGGATAGAAAGCCATAAGGATGAAGCACCGCAAAAATCTCCCAGACAAATGATGCTTGCGCAAAGATCGAGGAACCGGGATCTCCAGGAAAAGGTTAAGGCGTTGGAAGAACAGCGGGATAAAGCCCTGGGGCAGTTACTGGATGCCCAATCCCGGATACTCGAACTGACACTTGAGAACCAGCGACTACAAGCTCAGCTACCGGCCAGTAATGTTCACTTCATTTCGAATTCGAAGAAGCCCTCGTGAACAGCTGGCACAGGGCGTGGGCCTAAATCTGCTAAGAAATGAGATTTATGACCGGAACCTCCAGGGCGTCAGCGATTTGATAGATCTTCGTCAGGGTGATGTTCTGGTCGCCGCGCTCGATATGTCCCATATAGCTCCGGTCTATCCCAGCAAGATCCGCTAGCGCTTCCTGCGAGAGGCCTTTTTCCTTCCGTATCTGGCGTACCTTATCGCCAAAAGCGATCAGTCTTGGATCTTTCATATTTGCTCTGCCCAAAAGACAGAACCATCACCAAATGTTGGATATATCACCACGGGATATATCGCTCATTTTTTGCTGTTCTGCGGTAGTCTTAACCCAATCGACCGGGCTATGGACAAGCATATGTGGAACGACAAGAAGCAAAAATACTGGGAGGCGATACGAAATCACCCCGGAGTAAGCTGCAAAAAACTAAGCAAATACAAATATCTACTGCAATTCAAAGGGCGGCGATGGTACTTGTGGCCCCGATCTGGGCGATATCAGCACCTGACCCAGGATGGTGGCGTCTCAGAGGTGTTTATGGGGGAGCTGTCAGACTTCTATCACCGATACCTGACTGGTGAGCTTCAATTCCCGGAGAACTTCGGGAAAACCTGGAGCAAGGCAGACGAAGAAGTTCTTTACGATATGATCGACCATGCCTGCACTGTCCGGCAGATCGCCGCTGAACTGAAACGGCACCCGGTGAGCGTCGTTAACAAGCTGGCGAAGTACCTGGACGATGACAGTATCCAGAATCGTATTACTCAAGGTTTTTACGATGTCCCTGTCCGGGAGCTAATTCGATGGGTGTAGACCTACGCTACCCCTGAATAGTAATTCCTATTCATTGACCCCTGCTCAGGACGCCTTCTATTTGCTTGACAACGGGTAATAATGTTGATCACCTGATAACAACCTTGTACTATTTCGACACTAAAACATTACCCTCAACAGAGTGCGGATAACGCAAATGAGTGAGCAAATAATGACCGTCAAGGATGTCGCGTCGTACCTCAAGCTCAACGAGCGAACTGTTTACCGTATGGCAACGTCAGCGAAAATACCCGCCTTCAAAGTGGGCACATCCTGGCGCTTCAAACGTGAAGACATCGAAAAGTGGATAGAAGAACAAAAGAATGACAGACAATAATAGGGAATTTCGGGGTGTTACTGGATAACAAAACCAGCGGCCACGTTGGTATCGAACTGAAAAAACACACCTTTTCTGGCTCCAGGCTCTCTGTTCTGTCGAGCCTGTTTACCCTATACGGTTTTGCCTCGCTGAAGCACGAGCTGAAGCAGCTGGAGTCAGCAAGGATCATCTTCAGTGAATGGGAATCACTCAATCTACAGAACCTGGTCGGGTCTGAGTCTGACGTTCGCTTACTGAACCAACTACAACAAAAACGCATTGCCAGCGAGTTCTCGCAATGGCTGGCAAACAAGGCTGAAGTGAAAGCCAGTGTGCGGCCTCAGCCGGGGCAGAACATTATTCACCTGGGCGTACCCGAACAAACAGGCTCACCCGAGCAAAGTTTTGCCATCAGCGGCAGTGCCACGCTCAGCCCAACCGGGCTCGGCGACGTGCGCTCCGACTCCCTGCAGATGAACATGGGCTTGTCTGATCCAGAGAGCACCCGGCAGCTTCTGACGTGGTTTGATAATGTCTGGGCTGATGCACAGAGTCTTCGTGATATTAAGAATGACCTCATCGCCAGATTGGATACCATCGCCGCCGATCAACCGGCCAGCTTTATCTATTTCCTCACGCTATTTCATTTGTTCAAAGACTTCCTCGAAGACATCGACGAAGACAACATCATCCGTAGTAAAACCGGCTTTAAAGATACCCTGGTCTGGAACAAACTCTACAAATTCCAGAAAGACGGTGTGCTGGGTGCAATAGACAAGCTTGAAAAGCACAACGGCTGCATCATTGCCGACAGCGTGGGTTTGGGTAAAACCTTTGAAGCCCTGGCTGTGATCAAATACTACGAACTGCGTAACGATCGGGTGCTTGTTCTATGCCCGAAAAAGCTTCGTGACAACTGGACCATGTACACGGTCAACGACAAGCGCAACCTGCTCGCAGCTGACCGCTTTAATTACGACGTACTGAACCATACCGATCTGACTCGACCGAAAGGCTACTCGGGCGAAATCAATCTGGAGACACTGAACTGGGCTAATTACGATCTGGTGGTCATCGACGAATCCCACAACTTCCGTAACACACCGAGCAAGGCGGAAGGTAAAAGCCGCTATGAGCGCCTGATGAACGACATTATCCGCTCAGGAGTGAAAACCAAGGTGCTGATGTTGTCGGCAACGCCGGTCAACAACCGCATGAACGATCTGAAAAATCAGGTCGCCTTTATTACCGAAGGTCGGGATGATGCCTTTGCCGAACAGGGTATCAAAAATATTGAAACCACTCTGCGGCTTGCCCAGAAGCAATTTAACCAGTGGGTCAGTGAGCCGGTCGAAAAGCGCACCACCGCAGCCTTACTCGACATTATGAGCTTTGACTACTTCAAACTGCTCGATATCGTTACCATTGCCCGCTCTCGCAAACACATAGAAAAGTACTACGGCACCGAAGATATTGGCCGCTTCCCGACTCGCTTGGCACCTAAAAACATCTATGCCGACATCGACGCCTCCGGCGAGTTTCCTCCCTTAAAAGACGTCAACAAAACCATCCGGCGGCTATCCCTGGCTGGTTATTCTCCGCTGAAATTCGTGCGCGAAGCCAAAAAAGCCGAATACGCCCGTCGTTACGATAAAGCCGTGGGCGCAGGCAAAGGGGTATTCAAACAGGTTGACCGTGAAGAAAGCCTGATTCACCTTATGCGCGTCAATTTGCTCAAGCGCATGGAAAGCTCAATTCACTCGTTCACGCTGACGGCCACCAAGCTCGCTCAGCAGGTCGACCGGCTGCTGACCAAAATTGATGCCCACAAATCAGAAGAACTGACCGAGCTGAATATCGAGAATATTCACGACTTTGAACTGGAGTCCACCGAGCTGGAAACTTACATGGTGGGCAACAAAACCAAAGTGTTGCTCCAGGATATGGATCTCATCCGCTTTAGGCAGGAGCTGGAAGCCGATCGCGAATTCCTCACTTACATTGCTAACACCGCACAAAGTGTGAACGCAGGTCGTGATGCAAAGCTGGAGCAGCTTAAACAGACCATTGCCAGCAAGGTGGCTAACCCGCTAAATCCTGGCAATAAGAAGGTGATCGTGTTTACTGCGTTCGCCGACACGGCTCAATACCTGTATGCCCATCTGGCGCAATGGGCGCATTCCGAATTAGGCATTCACAGTGCATTGGTGATGGGCGGCGGTACGAATAAAACCACCATGACGGGCTTAGGTTCTGACCTCAATAATATTCTGACCGCCTTCTCGCCGGTATCCAAAGAACGCAACAAAGTAGACCCAACCGCCACGACGGAACTGGATTTACTGATCGCCACCGACTGCATCAGTGAGGGTCAGAACCTGCAGGATTGCGATACGCTCATCAACTACGACATTCACTGGAACCCGGTACGCATCATTCAGCGTTTTGGCCGTATCGACCGTCTTGGCAGTAAAAACACGCAAATCCAGCTGATTAACTTCTGGCCCAATATGGAACTGGATGAATACATCAACCTTGAAGCGCGTGTCTCCGGGCGCATGGTGTTATTGGATATATCCGCGACGGGCGAAGAAAACGTCATTGATGAAAGCGCCAAAGACATGAATGACCTTGAATACCGGCGCAGACAACTACAGCAACTCAAAGACGCGGTAGTCGATCTGGAGGACATGAGTGGCGGTGTATCCATTACCGACCTTACCCTCAATGACTTCCGCATGGATCTGTCAGGCTATATGAACGACAAGGCCCAACTCGCAACGCTGGAGCAAGCACCGCTAGGGCTTTACGCTGCCGTCACTATTGACCAAGATCTGGCCGCCGATGGCATCAAACCGGGCGTTATCTTCTGCCTGAAGAATATCCGCAGTGGTAAAGAAGCGGTTCAGGTAGATGACAACTACCCGCTGGCCCCGTACTTCCTGATCTACGTGACCGCTGATGCCGAAGGCAGCACGGTGGTTGAGCTGAACTTCACCCAAAGTAAAAAGATACTCGATCTGCTCAAGCGTGAAGCCTTTAAGCACAAAGCGCCCGATCAGCCCGCCATCACAGAAGTTAACCGCATGACACGCCACGGGCGTGATATGAGCTACTTTCAGCACCTATTAGCTGACGCCGTAGATAGCATTGCCGGGAAGAGCGAAGAAAAAGGCATTGAAAGCCTGTTTGCCAAAGGCGGTACCGTACTGACCGCCACCTCCAGTCAGGGCATTGAAGACTTTATGGTGGTGTCCTACCTGATATTGACAGCCCCTAACGAGGCTGATGAGTCTAAAAGGAACAGAGCACAAGGAGAGCGTGATGTCTGATATGGGTTTAGGCTTGCCAGAATTCGAAGCCTTTCTGGAAGGCTTGAACGTGCCCAGTAGCTGCGTGCTCAATAAGCCCCTGTTTAAAAAGATGTTTCAGCAGCACGCCAACCTAGATGCTAAAGACAAAAAGGCTCTGAAAGACGATGTTGATAAGATTCGCTGGCTATACACTTTAAAGCCCAGGACCATCAATATCGCGTCCTACAGTGATGACCTGCGCGATTATGGCGAGTTGGCTTTTCTAGTCGTGGAACTCAGTAGCGCTAAAAATGCGGAACGACTCGGCCAACTGATTAACCGGGCGATACCTTACCCGACGGTCATTTTCTTCGTGCTCTCTGAAAGCAAAATCATAGGAGAAGACACAGAACCAAATGACGAACCTGATATAGAAGAGCGCCAAAAAGAACACACCAACGAACAACTAGCTATCTGTGTCGCCGATAAACGCATAAACAAGGCCGATAAAGAAAAGTGGGTCATTGCAGCGTTGCAGTTATCGCCTTGGCTGGGGTTGAGCAGCAAGACTGAAAGCGAGCAGGAATTTGTAAACAGCTTGACCTTTACCGGCTTGCCACACAGCAACTTCTGGCTGTTTTATCAAGCCATCATGGCCCGTGTACAAGCCCTTCACTGTGCTGAAATCAGCGGGCGCTTTCATCTGGTTAGCAGTGAAGTCACACAACAACAAGCTGACCAGCTTAACCGTTACCGCAGTATCGAGAACGATATTAAAAAACTACGTGCCCAGATCAAGCAGGCTGAGTTCAGCCAGCAGGTTGTGTTGAATACCCAGATTAAACAGCAGGAACAGCGGCTCAAGCAGATCGCTGAAACCCTGTAATCGAATTGAAATAGTAAAAGCTGAAATAAGCCGAAAACAAAAGAATTGAGAGGAAACCCAGTGAAAAACGTTATTCCAGAAGTGGACTCAAAAAGCATGGACATAGTCGCCGACAACATCAGTAAATTGAAAGAGTTGTTCCCCGAAGCCTTTACCGAAGGAAAAGTCGATTTCGACGTACTGAAAGAAGTGCTGGGTAATTATATTGATGGTCGTGAAGAGCGCTACAGCTTCACCTGGAATGGAAAAAGCAAAGCCCGCATGCTGGCACAAACCCCCAGCACCGGCACCTTACGCCCCTGCAAAGAAGAGTCGGTCGATTGGGATAACACCCAGAACCTGTTTATTGAAGGCGATAACCTTGAAGTCCTCAAGCTTTTGCAAAAGAGCTATCACAAAAAAATCAAAATGATCTATATCGATCCTCCCTATAACACGGGCAAGGACTTCGTTTACAGAGATAACTTTAAAGACAATATCAAAAACTACAAAGAGATTACTGGGCAGGTAGATGCGGAGGGGCGAAATCTTTCTAGTAATCCTGAAACCAGTGGGCGCTATCATACAGACTGGTTAAACATGATGTATCCCCGCTTAAAGCTTGCTAGGAATCTTCTTAAGGATGACGGGGTTATTTTTATCAGTATTGATGATAACGAAGTTTCCAATCTTCGAAAGATGTGTGATGAAGTTTTCGGTGAAGAGAACTTTGAGGCTCTTGTTACTTGGCGCCGCCGGCACAATCAGCCAAATGACAAGTCGAAAATGATTGCTAAGGTAGCAGAGTACATATTGGTTTATACAAGGAGCTCCGTTCAACTCAAGAAGACAGCCAACTATGGTGGCTTGCCCTTGACTCCTGAGAGGATCGCAGAATACACAAATACGGACAATGATCCCAAAGGACCTTGGACTTCTAATCCCTGGAAGGCTGCGGTGGGTAGAGGAGGTAGTGAATATACTCTTACAACTCCTACAGGAAAAACCTACCAAGAAACTTGGTACGGAAACAAAGAAACTTTCGAAGCGCACATAAGAGATAATCGTGTTCATTGGACAGATGGTGGCGATGGATATCCACGCATTAAGATTTATGTAGACGAGGCGATTCGAAATGGTCAGGCAGCTATTAATTTTTTCACCCATGATAGGTTTGGAAGTAATCAGGACGGTTCATCTGAGCTGCAGACATTGCTCAAAAAAGAAGGTGTTTTTGACAATCCTAAACCCTTAAAACTTTTGAAATCATTGATCAAAATAGCGGCAATTAATGACGGCGACATCGTACTTGATTTTTTTATGGGATCAGGCGGGATTGCTCAAGCTATTTATGATCTGAATTTTGAAGAGGGTGTATGCCGTTCGTTTATTGGAGTGCAGTTGCCTGAAAAAATTACTTCAGACAAAGAGAACAGGCAGGCTTTGGAATTTTGCGCTGAAAACGGAAAGCCAAGTTCAATTTCGGAAATAACTAAGGAACGTATCCGTAGGTCCGCAGCACAAATCAAGGACGCCGACAGGGAATACAAAGGAGATCTAGGTTTTAAGGTATTCAAACTCGATTCCACCAATATCAAGCCCTGGGAGCTGGACTTTGATCTGTCGGAGCAGGATCTGGAAGATCAGATTTCCAACATCAAACATGGCCGTGAAGATGTGGATGTGCTTTACGAAGTGCTGCTCAAATATGGCCTGGATCTGACCTTACCGATTACTGAGCATAGCGTGGCTGGCAAAAAAGTATTTGATATCGGCATGGGGGCTCTGATGATCTGTCTGTCGGACGACATTACTCTCGACGTGGTCGAAGGTATCGCCACGCTCAAAGACGAACTGAAGCCGGAAATTATGCGCGTGGTCTTCAAAGACGCTGGCTTTGCCGATGACGTGGTAAAAACTAACGCGGTACAGATTCTCAAGCAGGCCGGTATTGAAGACGTAAGGAGCCTGTAAGATGAGCATGAAGATTCAGTTCGATGCCAATCTGGATTATCAGCGTGATGCCATTGAGTCGGTAACGGGCGTATTCGCCGGCCAGGAAATCTGCCAGACCAACTTTACTGTGGCGCCTTTGCAATCCTGGGAGGAAGGGACGCTGTTTTATGGTACTCAGGAAGACAGCCTGGGTATCGGTAACCGCCTGCGCCTTCTGGATGAGGATATTCATGCCAATATTCGCAAAATTCAGTTGAAAAATGGCCTCGCACCTTCGGAGTCGTTTGACTCTAAGGACGGAATTCATCTGACGGTGGAAATGGAAACCGGTACGGGTAAAACTTACGTTTACTTGCGTACAGTTTTCGAAATGAACCGGCTCTATGGCTTTACCAAGTTCATTATCGTGGTGCCGTCCATTGCCATTAAAGAAGGTGTGCAGAAGTCACTGGAAATTACGGCGACTCATTTTAAAGAGCTGTACGAAAACGTTGCCTTTGACTATTTCACTTACGATTCCAGTAAGCTGTCCGATGTGCGCAATTTTGCGACCAGTCCTGACATTCAGATCATGGTGATCAATATCGATGCGTTCCGGAGAAGCTTTACCGATCCGGAGCAGGAGAACAAAGCCAACATCATTCACCGGGCACACGACCGCATGACCGGGGCCAAACCGATCGAATTTATCCAGCAAACCAACCCGATTGTGATTGTCGACGAGCCCCAGAGCGTTGACACCACCGATAAGAGTAAAGAGGCCATAGCATCGCTTAACCCCATGTGCACTCTGCGTTATTCGGCAACGCACGTCGAAAAGCACCATATGCTCTACAAGCTTGATTCAGTCGATGCCTACGAGCAAAAACTGGTTAAGCAGATTGAAGTAGCAGGCATTGAGGTTAAGGATGGCCACAACAAGGCTTATATCAAGCTGCTCAGTGTGAACAATAAAAAAAGCCCAATCAGTGCCAAGATCGAGATTGATGCTCGCTTGAAGAATGGCAGCATTAAGCGCAAGGAAGTCACGGTAACCAGCGGAGCGGATTTGCTGGATACCAAGTACAGCGGTGGCCGCGATGTATATGACGGCTACATCATTGAGGATATCTACTGCGAACAGGGCAATGAATACATCAGCTTTACCAGTAAGTCCGATATTCTGAAGCTGGGTCAGGCGCTGGGCGAAGTTGATCCCGATGAATTTAAACGCCTGCAGATCCGCAAAACCATTGAAGAACATCTCGATAAAGAAATGCGCCTGCGCCCACAGGGCATTAAGGTGCTGAGCCTGTTTTTTATCGACAAGGTCGCCAACTACCGCTGGTACGACGAAGACGGCAACCCGCAAAAGGGTAAGTTCGCCCTGATGTTTGAAGAAGAATACGATCGGGCCATTCGCAAACCCAAGTACAGCCAGCTATTCGAAGGTGCCGATCTGGATACGGCTGCGAAAGGCGTGCATGATGGTTATTTTGCTATCGATAAGAAAAAAGATTCGTCAGGCAAGGAAATGCTCAAAGAATCTAAAATTGGAAAAGATGGCAAGGCGGCAAGCAGCGAATCTGATGGCAGCGCTTACAACACCATTATGAAAGACAAAGAATGGTTGTTGAGTTTTGGTTGCAAACTTAAATTTATTTTTTCCCATTCAGCTCTCAAGGAAGGCTGGGATAACCCGAACGTATTCCAGATCTGTACCCTGAACGAAACCACATCTGTCATTAAAAAACGTCAGGAAATTGGCCGGGGCTTGCGTATCTGTGTCAATCAGGATGGTGAGCGGGTACACGGTTTTGCGGTGAATACACTCACCGTGATGGCCAATGAATCCTACGAGCAATTTGCCGAGCAATTGCAGAAGGAAATCGAAAACGAAGAAGGCATCAAGTTTGGTGTGGTCGAAAAACACCTGTTTGCCAATATCGTGGTGCCGGTTGACGATCACAATCACGAATACTTAGGTACCGAGGCGTCGAAGCAGTTGTGGGAACACTTGCAGAGCGAAGGCCACATTGATAGTAAAGGTAAAGTTCAGGACAGCCTCAAGGTATCGTTAAAGAACGGGAATCTGGCGCTGCCTGAGGTATTCCAGCCTCATGCAGTGCAGATTGCCACGGTACTGAAAAAAGTATCCGGCAACCTGAACATCAAGAACCGCGATGACAAAGCCAAGGTTTCCCTGAACAAAGCGGTGTATCTGAGCCCCGAGTTTCAGGCGCTGTGGGATCGTATTAAATACAAAACCACGTTCCGCGTGGACTTTGATACCAACGCATTGATTGAAAAGTGCGCTGAAGAGATCAAAATTAACCTTCAGGTCGGCAAGGCTCGCTTCACCTATCGTAAGGCTAAGACTGAAATAGACCGTGGTGGGGTGCATACACAACAAGTTCAGGAAACAAGCAGCCTGTACGAATCGCGCGCGTTCGATTTGCCCGATTTGATTACTTATTTACAGAACGAAACCAACCTGACACGCCGCACCATTGTTACCATTATCAACAAAAGCGGTCGCCTGGAATCATTCAAGAACAATCCGCAGAAATTTATCGAGCAGGCCGCCAGCATCATCAAAAGCCAGATGCGCCTGTTCATCGTTGACGGTATCAAGTACCACAAAATCGGTGATGATCAGTTCTATGCTCAGGAATTATTTCAACAGAACGAATTGTTTGGTTATCTGAAAGACAACATGGTTAAGGCCGAGAAGTCCGTCTTCGACCACGTGGTTTATGACTCCGATATCGAACTGGAATTCGCCTCGGCGTTCGAGCGAAACGAGGATATCAAGCTCTACGCCAAACTGCCGGGTTGGTTCAAAATAGATACTCCGTTAGGTGGCTACAACCCTGACTGGGCAGTGCTAATTGAACAAGATGGCAAAGACAGGCTCTATTTCGTTGTCGAGACAAAGAGCACGCTTTTCTCGGTGGAACGTCGACCGGAGGAAAATGCCAAAATCAAATGTGGTTATGCACACTTTGAAGCACTGGGTGATGACGTGAAATTTACGGTATCTAATTCGATGGATGAGTTTTCAAGCAGGTATGCGTGAGCAGTGTTAATTCACAGTTTTTTGAAATGAATGGCTTGAAAAGGAAGTCAGAATGAGACTTGGGTTGGATCTGGAGAACTGTTATGGCATCAACAAACTGGTGCAGGAGTTAGACTTTACCAGAATTGATGACGTTGACGGCGTGTGCTCTTTGTATGCGCCCAATGGGACATTGAAAACCTCTCTGGCCAAGACACTAAAGGACATTGAAGAAGATAGGCAGTCAAAGGACATTATCTTTCCTGAGCGAGCAACGAAACGACTTGTTACTTTAGATGGCCAGCCTATTGATGCTGGCCAGATAATGGTCATTAATTCCTACGACGAAAGTTATAGCTCCAAGCAAGTTTCCACGCTATTGGTTAATGAGGCCCTAAAGCGTGACTATGACGAAGCCTTAAAAGAAGTCGATGATAAAAGAGCCCTGCTAATAAAAGAGTTGGCAAAGTCATCAGGAAAGCAGAACAAAGCGATTCCGGAGTTGATCTGTGAAGCATTTGATCGGCCGGAAAAGGAGTTTCTTGATCTGTTGGCTGAATTGAAGCTTCAGACTGCGCAAGATTATTCTAGTCTTGCCGATTTTAAGTATGGAGATCTTTTTAATCCAAAGGTTCTGGATCTCGCTGCTACAGAAAGTTTCGATCAAGAGTTGACTGATTATGTGGTAACCTATGAAAAACTCATAAGCGAATCAGCGGTTCTGTCGAGGAATTTCAATCACCAGAAAGCGGGGACTGTTTCAAAAAGCCTCTCTGATACAGGCTTCTTTGATGCATCTCATAGCGTCAATCTTTCAATCAATGGCCAAAAGCAAGAAGTAACTTCCAAAGACCGTTTAAATGAAATTCTGCAGGAAGAGCAGAATAAGGTTTTTCAGAATCCCGAACTGAAAGAAAAATTTAGCAAGGTCGATAAAAAGCTAACCACAAAAGAGACTCATGCCTTTCGAGATTTTATTTCAGAACACCAAGAGCTATTGCCGGAATATAAGGACGTAAAGGGCTTCAAGAAGAAGCTGATTGTAGGTTATCTTCAATCACACCAATCAGTTTGGGATGACCTTGTCTCAACCTACAAGTCGAATCAGGAAAAAGTTAAATACATTATTGATCAAGCGAAGCGGCAGGAAACGATTTGGAAGGGCGTTGTCGATATATTCAACAAGCGATTTTCCGTTCCGTTCAAGCTTAGGGTGGACAATCAGGATGATGTCATTCTTAATAACGCTGCCCCATCTATCGAGTTTGACTTTGATGATGGTCGCGGTGGTCAGCAGCAGGTTAAACATGAAACCTTGCTTGATACTCTAAGCCAAGGCGAGAAACGTGCACTTTACATCCTGAATGTTCTTTTTGAAATTGAAGCTAAAAAGAACGCAGGCGCACCGATATTGATCGTCATAGACGATATTGCCGACTCCTTTGATTACAAAAATAAGTATGCAATCGTTGAGTACCTTCGTGATATTGCTCAGGTTACACATTTCTACCTTTTGATTCTTACGCATAACTTCGATTTTCATAGAATTGTAGGTGGTCGAATAATTGGAAGCAGAAATCGCGTTGCGCGCAATAGGCGAATGCTGGCTACTAAAACATCGACGGATATCAAACTTAACCCTGAAAAGTACCAGAATGATGTTTTCACTGCATGGAAAGCCGGAATGCATCAGACTGAGTCTTACATGCTTGCCTGCATTCCATTCGTGAGAAATCTTGCTGAATATTGCGGACATGAAGCACATTATTCCACTTTGACATCATTGCTTCATCTAAAACAAGATAGCCAAAATATCACTGTGCTTGATTTACAGGGGATATACCGTACCGTATTTGTAGATAAGCCAGCCCTGAATTTACCTCACAGCGCATCACGTGTGATTGATAGGCTTTTTATCAAAGCTGACGAATTATCAACCGCTGCACATGAGTCGCCAGAGCTTGAGTCCAAAGTTATCATTGCAATGGCCATCCGTTTAAAAGCGGAGCAGTTCATGATTGCACAAATTAATGATCAGGCATTTGTCGATGGTATTGAGTCAAATCAAACCAGAGAGCTGTTTGATAAGTACGTTGAAATGCTTCCAGGTCACACAGACATCATACGCTTACTGGACCAAGTAAATCTGATGACACCAGAAAACATACATTTGAACTCATTTATGTATGAGCCAATCCTTGATATGTCTGCTCATCGTCTTTATACCTTGTACAATGAGGTGAAGCAGCTTGGAAACTAATGGCAACGTCTCATTCTGGAGTCAACAATAGTGATGACGTGCTGGATAACAAGGTGGTGACAAAATTACAGAAATGTCACCACTTATATTGGTAATCTATGGACAAAGTGGAAATCGCCTACAATGCAGAGAAATTCAGGCCTAAAGCCATTGTCACCAGTGATGAATGTTACGGGTGGATGGGTGCGGCGGGAATGATTGTGGCGTATGCGGAATATCTGCTGGAGGCGGGCTATAACCCGTCTGAACATATGTTCGGAAGCTGCATCGATATTGATTCTGTTGCGGCCGATATGGCGTTTATTCAGCTTTCCCTGCTGGGTATTCCTGCCGAGGTGGTCACGGGCAATACGCTGACGATGAAGTTAAACAGGGTGCGGTATACGCCTGTGTACTACATCAACAACTTTGGTAAGCGGCTGGACGATCAGCGCCGTATCAGTGCCATGCGCGAATTTTTGCGCTGTATAAATGACGCTGCATAGCTATCCAGAAGGGCAGGGGAGTGTCCTGCCTTTCGTGGCATCAAAGGCCGCGCGCCTGCGGCGCAGAATAAGCAGGCTGCGCTGACGCGCTGCCTGCATTATTCCGGCGCGTGGTAGTCTGAAGTTCCTGTCTTTTGGTCAGGTGGTTAATATTCCTCATTCTCCTGCTGGCGATGGTCTTTATTATTCTGCCGCGGATATGGATATTATCCTTTCTTTTCCGGGCGTCGTCCCTGAAGGGACACGGCTGTCGTGAACGGAGCCGGTAAACCGTCTCCGCCCTTCGGGCGTCCATCCTGACGTAAATTCAAATTCACGCTTGCTGCATCCCGAATGGATGCGCCGCTTTCACCGTGGCGGTAATAAATTACCCCCACTCTGAAGCCCGTAACGGTAATTCGTCTTACGCCGATTTTCCGTTACGGGATGTGTGCATTCTCCTGGTGTGACTATCGCCCGATTTCATCAGTTCGCGGAGGGCTGCTTTTAGCATCAGCCAGTAAGGAAATAAAGGGGTATATAAACGCTGCGCGCCCCTTTATTTCCTTACTGTCAGCTGCTCATTGCCCTTCGCCGCTCAGTGATGAAGTCGAACGATGTAATAACCCAATGAGGAGAAAACCAGAATGCACACATTAAACGTCAAAACCGCCACTCGTGAATCAGCCGAACAATTTAAGATCGATGAACGCCAGCGCTACTCTGTTACAGATGGTGATGAACGTCTGGATTTTATTCCTGCGCTCTTTTTTACGCCTTCTGCTGATAACATGATTGCCAGCTGGTTACGTCAGCATTCAGATTATGATGGCGGTTTCTGGAATTACTGGATTATTCCGCAGGGCACCGGAGGAAACATTGCTCCGAACTGTGTCAGATTCACCACGACGCAAACCGGATATATCGCACCGGAAGGTGAACAGCGCTATAACATGGTTATTCCCGGTAATTACTTTGAAGCAGAGGTCAGTGCCGATGCTGCCGGAATTATTGCGACCCTGATGATCATGAACTGGTTGTCCTGGCAGGTTGCAGATATGGGGCCTGAATATTCGAAAGTCTGTAAACACCTCGTCGCTCGTCAGGATGCACTGAAAGACTACATCAGTATCATAAAACACCCTGAAGCAGATTTAATTTATCGGGCTATTGATTGACGACATAAATACTGGATGAATAAAAAGACCTCCTGTTGAGGTCTTTTTACTGTTTTGCAAGAGTCTGCGCTGCATTTTTATTATTCTTTATAGCCCGATATGTTGCCTCAATTTTTCTGGCATAGACATATCTTCTCTGCGCCTGTTCTTCTGTTTTCCTGAAACCTGCATTATAAGCGCCCACGGCCTGCCAGCTGACTCCCCACTTTTTGAATGCAATTGCAAGATAGTAAGCCCCGGTGTAGATATTCATACACGGATCGGAAAGAAGGTGCTCCGGTTTTATTCCATAACGAGCCAGTTCGTTAAAGTGCTGGGAGTCCACCTGCATAAGTCCGGAGCCAAAACCCGAAACAGGATTGTAGCCTTTTACGTATGTGCGGAAGTTCGATTCATTCCAGGAGATTGCCCGAAGCAGATCCGGATCTATATGATAATCCCTTCCTGCCAGATCAAAACAATCAGCAGCGTTCAACATTCCAGAAAAAGCCAACATTAAAAACGTAAGAGCAATCCGTTTCATTTCTTCCCTCCGGGCACCATGCCGGAAATACGTTAACCCATCCCATGCCCAGACTCAACTAATATGCACTCCTCACCACCAAAAGCACCACACCCCACGCAAAATTAAAATTTTGCTGATTGGCTCTTTAAATCATGCAGTTAGAGAAAAAGTAATGTGAAATAATTTATTTTAATGTGTGTAAACAACTCGGTAGTGAGTTTTATTCGACTCGTTAAAAACTCTACTCAGAGTCATTTGTGACTATTTTTAATAAATCCATTGAGTTATGACTACGGCGAGTCTATATTCGAGTCGTGAATTTTTACAGTGTGTGTCGGCATGCAAGTCGTCTGTTTTCTGGCAGGGAGTTTGTGCCGAGTCGTGCATTTTTAGCTTTTCAAAATATTCTGAGGTACAGAAGTTTTGGAACTATAAATAAGGAGAAAATTATGGCCAGAGTTCAGGTCTATGTAAGCGATGAAGTGTCAGAGAAAATAAGAGTAATCGCTGAAAAACGTCGCGCTGAAGGAGCGAGAGATAAAGATGTAAGTTTTTCGAGCATTGCATCAATGCTGGTCGAACTTGGTCTTCGGGTCTATGAAGCGCAAATGGAAAGAAAAGAGTCTTCCTTTAATCAGGCGCTCTATAATAAAACTATTCTTGAAAATGTAATGAAAACTCAATTTATAGTCAGCAAGCTCCTGGCGATGGAGTCGCTGAGTCCGCATCTCGCAGGAAATGAAAAATTTGATTTCAGGGATATGGTTACGTGTATACGTGAAGATGTGCAACAGATTGTTGAAAAATTCTTCCCCCAGGAGGAAGAGTCTCAAGATAATTAGCTGAAAATGTTTGATAAATAGGATTTAGATCTGCTGTTTTTGAGTGACTTTGGCGTCAGTAATTGATATATTTTATGCAGACATAAGTAAAATTTGATGCTCGCCATTCAGTTTGGCGGGTCGCCGGTACACCGGGCTAGACCCCCGGGTGTACCGACTATACACAGAAACCTTCAGAGGAGGCTTCAATGCACCCGCGCGATCCTAGAGATCTCTCCCAATCAAGTCAATCATTAGATGATATTGTGAAGCGTTTTGATGCGCTCTATAAGTACTCACCTTTGCCTTTTTGCATTCGGAATCAATCCAGAAACCCCATATATAAAAATGATGCATATTTAGATTTCTTTCACCCATTATCAAAGTGTTTTTCAGGTGTCAGTTTTGATCCTGATGAAGTTGAGCTTGATTTGTCGACAATTGAGTTGGAGGCCTTTGTTATGGGGCCTGATACAGCTATTTGTAGAACTTTTAATTTGAATGGTGAGTTTTATCAGTTACGTGTTGAAATTCGTATGGTAAATAAAGAATTATATGCTTTATGGTTTATTAATTACTTCCCGGATTATCAAGCTTTATTCAATACCTCGAATAGGATAAAAAATGATGAGTTTGATTTTGATATTTTTATATCAGGGTTGACGAATAAAAAGATGATTACGTTATGTTTTTCAATTCTTGGTTTTCAACTTCATACGATGGCGCAATATTTAGGTGTCTCTGAAAAAGCAATTTCAAGCAGACTTTCTAGTGTGAAGAGTGAGCTTGCGAAATATTTTATTGATTACGATGACTTCAGATTCTACTGCATGAGAATGGACGTATACAGAAAGGTGAGAATGGTTGTTCTTAAGGTTTTGAATGTTAAATTTATGTAAAAAATATAGTGGAATTTTTCGCGTATTGAATAAATTGTATTCAATGTGTCACTATCCTGACGCAGGAATATGTTGAGAGGGAAAACATGATTAGACGTCACAGGCTTCGTGGCCCAACGGTAACTATGTCGATCTACCTTGACCCACAAACCGATCTTCTTATTTTGAAGGCGAAGGACAGAAGTGGTCGTTCTAAATCAGCTGAAGCGCTGATTCGGTTACGTGACCACCTGGAAAAATTCCCTGATTTCTATAACTCTGAAATGGCGGAGGTGATCCCAAACAATCTTGAACCCAAGTCACAAAATTAGTTTCTTAGGATTTTTATTTCAACAAATCTATCCGGTGTAATTAAAGGATTAATGAATATGACTGATGTGTCTGTTATTAACGCTGTACCCGCGACCCCTGCAAAGAAAAAATTCAGCAAAGTCGCGTTACTCAAAGCGCTGAAGTTTGCCCTGCCTGTCGCAGCCCTTGCTGCGTTTTTCCCTGATACGGTTCTTGCCTCGACTGCGGGTAAAGATCTGATGTCCAGCGGCGATGCAACCGTTAAAGGAACATTTGGTAAAGATTCCAGTGTGGTTAAGTGGGTTATTCTTGCCGAAGTTCTGGTGGGGGCGGTGATGTATATGACGACCAAGAACCTCAAGTTCCTGGCGGGCTTTGCGATCCTGTCCGTATTCATCGCCGTAGGTATGTCTGTCGCAGGATACTGATATCCAGCGACAGCCGTTCAGAGCCACTTCCGACTATTAAATTCCGGTTTAATTCTGAATGCCCTTCACGAGCATTCACGGGAGGGCTTTGCCTGTAATCCGGCTGGCAGGTATTTCCATACTGCCAGCTGTACCGGAGACGGAACATATATGGCAGATGAATCTCTCAAAAAATATCGCTTTCCCGAAACCCTGACGAATCAGAGCCGCTGGTTTGGCCTTCCTGTGGATGAACTTATTCCGGCCATTATCTGCCTGGGGTGGGGATTCTGGACCCAGCATTATATTCCCGGAATTATCGCTGCCGTACTGGCCTATCTCGGAATCAAAAAGCTCAAGAAAGGGCGGGGCAGTTCATGGCTGCGGGACCTGGTCTACTGGTATATGCCGACCGTTCTTCTCAGGGGAATATTTCACGATGTTCCCGACTCATGCTACCGCCAGTGGATTAAATAGACAGGAATAATCAGATGGAACACGGAGCACGATTAAGTACACAGCGGGTTATTGCCATCGGCTTTATTGCCATGGGAGTGGTTATTCTGGGAAGCATCACCACCAATGTTATTCAGGCCGTCAACAACTACCGCCTTCAGAATGAGCAGAAGTCTATCGTCACGCCAATGCTTTTCAACGCGCCGTTTGCCGTGTCGCAGAACCAGGCAGATGCCTCCTACCTGCAGCAGATGGCCCTGTCGCTTATCGCCCTTCGCCTGAATGTCACCCCGGAGACCGTTGATGCCTCTCATGAGCAGCTGCTGGCCTATGTCAAACCCGCAGCGCAGAACGAGCTGAAAATCCGGCTTGCTGAGGATGCGAAGCGCATTAAGGACAACAACGTTAACTCGTCTTTCTATATGACCAGCGTGAAGGTTTATCCGGCAAGCAGCCGCGTGGACGTGCGGGGCCAGCTGAAGACCTGGATAGGCGACTCGAAACCGTATCCCGAGCTGAAACAGTACGTTCTCAAGTTCGAGCGTGAGGACGGCATCAGCTGGCTCAGTCACTTCGGAGAAATCACCGATGAACAAAAATAGTCGCTGTGCGCTGCTGGCGTTGCTGATGCTCGCGTCCGGTCAGACGGTCGCCGCACCCGCTGCGCTTTCTGCCACGATTGTCCCGTTGACGAACGGCGGACAGGCCAGTATCGCGGTCAGCAACACCGACCCGAACCTTTTTACGGTCGCAGGTGACCGCGTGACGGCCCTGACCAGCCTCGACGGTGAGCTGACGCGACAGGAGCAGACGGCAAGCGGCGGTGTGATTGTCAGCACCCTCAACAAAAAGCCCTTCACGTTCATTCTGGAAACCGAACGCGGCCTCAACTTCTCGGTACAGGCCGTGCCGCGAGCGGGCGCGGGGCGAAGCATCCAGCTGGTCAGCGAGCTGTCCGGCACGGGCGAAGCGGCGCGCACCTGGGAAGAGTCTTCCCCCTACGAGGCCACGCTGGTTTCCCTGAGCCAGCATCTGCTGGGCGGGCAGCTTCCGTCCGGCTGGCAGGCTATCCCCGTTACGCATGAAGCCCTCAACGCTCCCGCCGGACTTTCTGCAGTCCCCGAGCGCGTCTGGGTGGGTAATCACCTTAAGGTGGTGCGCTATCGCGTCACCAACAATACCGGGATGGCCCGCAACATCGCGGAAAGCGACTTCTGGCAGAGCGGCATTCGCGGCGTGCTGTTTGGTGAAGCCTCGCGTCAGCTGATGGCGGGCGGCGCCCTGCAGGTCTTCATTATCAGCAGCGGAGGTGCGGCTGATGGCCAGCATTAATTCAGTGGTGAAGCGCAAGCAGTTTATCTGGCTGGGTATCGTGCTGGCGACCGTGGGCGTGGTGGGCGGCGGCGGCTGGTATCTGGCGGATGCTCGCTACGAAGGCAGCAGCGATGCGGCAGCCGCCGGTGAGCCTGCGCCCGATATGACCGGCGTGGTGGACAGCACCTTTGACCAGAAGGTACAGCAGCATGCCACGACCGAGATGCAGGCTACCGCCTCCGAAATGCAGAAGCAGTATGCCGAAATGCGCCGCGAGCTTGAGCTGCTCAGCAAGGGACAGGCAGGCTACCAGCACCAGATTGACAAACTCAGCCAGGATAATGCGGCGCTTTCCGCTCAGGTCAGCGCGCTGGGGGCGAAACCCGTCACCGCATCGGGCGAGCCGGCCCCGCAGCCGCCAGCGCCTGCGCCGGGGCCTGAAGGTGAGCCGCAGCCAACCGGTTTCCCGCCGCAGACGGGGGCCGTCCCGCCGCCGACCGCGTTCTATCCGGGTAACGGCGTCACGCCGCCGGCGCAGGTTCAGTACCAGCCCATCCCCGTACCCAATCAGCTGCGCCGTCAGTCTTTTGCCCGCAGCGACGAGAGCAAAGGTCCGTCCCTGCCGTACATCCCGTCGGGCAGCTTCGCCAAATCGATGCTGATTGAGGGGGCTGATGCCAACGCCTCCGTAACCGGTAACGAGTCCACGGTGCCGATGCAGCTGCGCATTACGGGTAGGGTGGAAATGCCCAACAGCAAAAGCTACGACCTGACCGGCTGCTTCATCGGGCTTGAGGCCTGGGGCGACGTGTCCAGCGAACGCGCCATCGTACGCACCCGCAACATCAGTTGCCTGAAGCACGGCGTCACCATCGACCAGCCCATTGCCGGACACGTGAGCTTCCGGGGTAAAAACGGCATCAAGGGCGAAGTGGTGATGCGAAACGGCAAAATCCTCGGCTGGGCATGGGGTGCGGGTTTTGTTGACGGCATCGGTCAGGGCGTGCAGACCGCGTCCCAGCCTTCGGTCGGACTTGGCGCCACTGCATCCCTCGGCGCGGGTGACGTGATGAAGATGGGGATTGGCGGAGGCGCCTCCAAAGCCGCCCAGACCCTCAGCGACTACTACATCAAACGCGCAGAGCAGTATCACCCCGTCATCCCTATTGGGGCGGGTAACGAAGTGACCGTTGTCTTTCAGGACGGTTTTCAGCTGAAAACCATTGAAGAGCTGGCGCACGAGAATGACAGAAGCAAAGCGGAGGGCAGCGACCGCAGTCCGGTTCCGCCGCCGTCAGTCCCGCAGGGCGGCATGAACGGGTTCAGTACCGACCAGATGCTCAACCAGCTGGGCAGGCTTAACCAGAGCCAGTTTATGCCGAAGGCCGACTCACAATAACCCCACGTAAAGGAACCGCAAATGAACAAGACAGTGCCTGTTGCGCTCACGCTGGCCAGTTTCCTGACGCTGTCGGGATGTGCCGGTACAACGAGCGATTTTGAGTGTAACGCGACGACATCCGACACCTGCATGACCATCGAGCAGGCCAATGAGAAAGCCAAACGACTGGAGGAGGCCAGCACGGTAAAGCCGGGTGCGACATCGCTGCCACGCCTGGCTGAGGGTAATTTCCGGACCCGGTCCGTGCAGCCCCTCACGCTGGCGGCTGAACCGGTGCATGCCATCGCATCCAGAAATACACCGCTGACGGGCGCGCCAACTCTCCCCCGCCCGCAGCCGCACTCAGCCTCACGGGCGCCGCTCTCCACGGTCACGCCGGTTATTGCGCCGCCGCCAGGGCGCGAGTCCATCGTGGACCCGAGGCCGCTTCGCGTCGGTGAAAAGACGGCCGGGCTGTGGATCGCGCCCTATATCGATACGCAGGACGTTTATCACCAGCCGACGCGGGTGTTTTTTGTTGTGAACCCCTCAGCGTGGGGAACCCCGCGCGTTAACTGAATCCTGAACCGCCACCGCGTGTGGCACCCATTTTAACAATCCGACGTTATCACGCGTGCCCTGAAACGTGAAAAGGGATGGGCGGTAGCGTGTCCGGACAGTGTGAGCAGGGAGCGTTGATGGCAGACGAACTCGATCTCCTGCAGGAGCAGGACGAATTGCTGAACCAGCTTCATATACAGGCCGCGAGGCAGCGGTCCTGCCTGGAGGGCAAAAGCTGCAACCGGTGCGAATGCTGTGGCAATCGCATCCCCCTCAGGCGGCAGCAGGCCATCCCGGGCGTACGTACCTGTACGGAATGCCAGCGGGTTCTGGAAATACGACAAAAACAGTATCTGAGGTGACCGATGGAAGGAAGAAAAACCAATGTGATGGTCGTGGGGAAAACCGGTAGCGGTAAGACAGCCATCAGCGTTGATGTTATGCGGACCTTTTTATCAGAACGACAACTCCGCGACTGGCGTGAATTGCGCAAAGACATTCAGAACGATGGCAAAAAACCAGGAGACGAACATCATGACAACCAGGGATAACGGTGGTCCGGGAAAAACCCGTCACCTTAACGATATAGCGGCCTGCTGCGAGGCGATGGGGATGCGTGTCATCTGTGTTAATGCTGCAGAGCGCGACTTCTGGCTTTCAGCGTCTCAGCAGAGCGCTCCCGTCCTTGACGGGAAGGCTGGGATTTCTCAACACATAATGCAACGGCAGCGTGGGCACTGTCTGTTCCTGGGTAAAGCCGGCTCAGGTATGAGCGTAACAAAACAGCATATGGCCCGGATTTTCCTGGCGAAATCTGACGTCAGCCGGATTAAGGCGCTGTACAGCGGAGAGGACGGGGAGAGGCTGGCGGCGGCTATCAGAGACAACTGCAGCGTCTGGTTTCCGCTGAATCCCGGGGGTAACGGGAATGATGCTTAAGCTTCTGTCCGTCCTGCTGTATTGCCTTCGATGGCTTGCCTGGGCTTTTCATTATCTGATTATCTGGCCTGCCGCCACGCTGATGCTGCTGGTTGCCATGCTTTTGTGGATGGAGAACACCACACCCGGAGAGGCGATGGCGCAGGAGATTATGTCCGTCACGCATAACGTCAGCAGTGGTGAGTTCCGTATTGCAGCCTGCCGCGATGAACCTTTACAACCCGTTATACCGGCTACCCCGCCGGACAAGCCTGTGCAGATTTTTGCAGGTGGTCCTTCTGCCGTTTGCCAGGACAGAGGCAGCGACATCATCGATGCTAAAGGATATGCCGCTCATGTTGACGGGGCGCTGAGTCCGCTTAAGTTGCTGTGGATTGTGATGGCCATTGTGTTTTCAGGGGCGGCGCTGCTTATGGGATGCCGTCCGTATTTCTGCCTGTACGGTCAGATGCGCTCAGCTCGTTTTCGCTACGGTATCCCTGCCAGCCGCCCGGCCCCTGCGACGGAAACGGTAAAAACGGCCGACAATAAAAAGGAGGATGACCGTGAGTAATCCACTGGATACCGTCACCCGCACGGTCAACTCGCTGCTGACGGCGCTGAAGATGCCCGATGCGTCCTCTGAGGCGAACGATGTCCTCGGGCAGATGCGCTTCCCGCAGTTCAGCCGTGTGCTGCCGTACCGCGACTACGATGCGGAAACCGGCCTCTTCATGAACGAGAAGACGATGGGCTTTATGCTCGAGGCGCAGCCCATCAACGGCGCCAACGAAACTATCGTGTCGTCGCTGGAAAACCTGATGCGCACCAAGCTGCCCCGCGAGGTGCCGGTGGCCGTTCACCTGGTGTCCAGCCATCTGGTGGGGCAGGATATCGAGTATGGCCTGCGCGAGCTCTCATGGACGGGGGAAAAGGCCGATACGTTCAACGCCATCACCCGCGCCTACTATCTCAGGGCCGCAGAAGAAGGGTTCCCGCTGCCCGATCACCTCAACCTGCCGCTGACCCTGCGTAACTACCGGGTGTACATCTCCTGCTGCGTCCCCCGCAAGCGCGGAAGTAAGGCCAGCGTGATGGAGATGGAGAATCAGGTGAAAATCATCCGCGCCTCGCTGCAGGGGGCGCAGATAGCCACCCGCAGCGTGGACGCGGATGCCTTCATCCGCATTGCGGGCGAAATGATTAACCACAACCCGGATGCGCTGTATCCCACCGAACGGGAACTGGACCCGCTCAAGGATCTGAACTACCAGTGCGTGGACGATACCTTTGACCTGAAGGTGAAGGCCGACTACATGACGCTGGGGCTGCGCGGTAACGGTCGCAACAGCACCGCGCGCATCATGAACTTCCAGCTGACCAAAAATCCGGAGCTGGCCTTCCTCTGGAATATGGCCGACAACTACAGCAACCTTCTCAACCCGGAACTGTCCGTTTCGTGCCCGTTTATCCTGACGCTGGTCCTTAGCGTGGAAGACCAGGTAAAGGCGCAGAACGAGGCCAACCTGAAGTTCATGGATCTTGAGAAGAAGTCCAAGACCAGCTACGCCAAGTTCTTCCCGGGCGTGGCGCAGGAGGCAAAAGAGTGGGGCGATCTGCGCCAGCGCCTGTCGTCCGGGCAGTCCTCGCTGGTGAGCTATTTTCTGAACGTGACCCTCTTCTGCCGCGATGACCAGGAAACTGCGCTGAAGGTCGAGCAGGACGTACTGAACAGCTTCCGTAAAAATGGCTTCGAGCTGATTTCCCCGCGCTTTAACCATATGCGCAATTTTCTCGTGAACCTGCCGTTTATGGCGGGCGGCGGCCTCTTTAAGCAGCTGCGCGAGTCCGGCGTGCTGCAGCGCGCCGAAAGCTTTAATGTCGCCAATCTGATGCCGGTGGTGGCGGACAGCCCGCTGGCCACTTCCGGCCTGCTGGCACCGACCTACCGCAACCAGCTGGCGTTTATCGACCTGTTCAGCCGCGGCATGGGTAACACCAACTTCAATATGGCGGTGTGTGGCACCTCCGGCGCGGGGAAAACCGGGCTTATCCAGCCCCTGATACGCAGCGTTATCGACTCCGGCGGCTTCGCCGTGGTGTTCGACATGGGCGACGGCTACAAGTCCCTGTGCGAGAACATGGGCGGTGTCTACCTCGACGGCGAAACGCTGAAGTTCAACCCGTTTGCCAACATTACGGACGACAACATCGACGAGATGGCCGAGCGCCTGCGCGACCAGCTGTCGGTGATGGCCAGCCCCAACGGCAATCTGGATGAGGTGCACGAGGGCCTGCTGCTCAAGGCGGTCAAGGCCACGTGGCTTACGAAGAAAAACCAGGCGCGCATCGACGACGTGGTCGACTACCTGGTCATGGCCCGCGACAGCGAGGAGTATGCAGGCTCCCCGACCATCCGCAGCCGCCTCGATGAGATGGTGGTGCTGCTGACCCAGTACACCCGCGACGGGGTGTACGGCAGCTACTTCAACTCCGACGAACCGTCCCTGAAGGACGAAGCCCGGATGGTGGTGCTTGAGCTTGGCGGACTGGAGGACAGGCCGTCCCTCCTGGTGGCGGTGATGTTCTCGCTCATTCTCTACATTGAGAACCGCATGTACCGCACGCCGCGCAGCCTGAAGAAGCTCAACGTGATAGACGAAGGCTGGCGCCTGCTGGACTTCAAGAACAACAAGGTCGGGGCGTTTATCGAGAAGGGCTACCGTACCGCCCGCCGCCATACAGGTTCGTACATCACCATTACGCAGAACATCGTCGATTTTGACTCGGAAACGGCCTCCAGCGCCGCCCGCGCGGCATGGGGTAACTCGTCCTACAAAATTATCCTCAAGCAGTCGGCTAAAGAGTTCGCCAAGTACAACCAGCTGTACCCGGACCAGTATTCGCAGCTGCAGCGCGACATGATTAAGGGTTTTGGCAGCGCGAAGGACAACTGGTTCAGCAGCTTTATGCTGTCGGTTGAGCACCTGACGTCCTGGCACCGCCTGTTCGTCGATCCGCTCAGCCGGGCAATGTACTCCTCGGACGGTCCGGACTTTGAGTTTCTGCAGCAGCGACGCCGGGAGGGGCTGAGTATTCACGAAGCCGTCTGGGAGCTGGCGTGGAAAAAATCCGGGCCGGAAATGGCCGCGCTGGAGCGCTGGCTTCACGAGCATGAAGGGAAGACCATCTCATGAAAAAACACGTACTCATTAACGCCGCGCTGATTGCCGGCATGCTGGCTGCGAGCGCAGGCGTCAGCTGGCTGGTCTGCCAGCTTAACCGTCCTGTGGTTGTGGCCTTCAACATGAAATCCACGGTGGATGCCTTCTTTGACAGCGCCGGTCGCCGTTCGCTGGACGAGGCGCAGACAAAAGCACTCTCAGACCGCTTTAACGCGTCACTGGAGGCCAGCCTCCGGGACTGGCAGATCCGCCATCGTGCCCTCATCCTTGTCGCACCTGCCGTGGTGCAGGGGGCGCCGGATATCACGCGTGAAATCCAGTCTGACGTGGCCCGCCGGATGAAGGAGGGGGCGTGATGCGCGCCCTTGCCCTGGGCCTGACGCTGCTGACCGGCAGCGTGACGGCCGCTGACCTCGGGACGTGGGGCGACCTCTGGCCGGTGGCGGAGCCGGATATGCTGACCGTTATCGAAAGCCGGCTGCAGACGCTGGCGCAGTCCGGCGAGATGGACAAAAAGATGGCGGAGTTTAAGGCACGCGTGGTGCGCAACAGCCAGCGCCCGCCTGCCGTTGAGGGAATAACCCGCGCGGTGCGCTACGAGCGGCGCTGGTTTGACCCGAGCGTGCGGGTGGACAAGGCGCTTGCCGACGACAGGGGCAACGTGTTTGCTCAGGCCGGGCAGGTCTTTAATCCGCTTGATGTGGTGCCGTTTAACGAAACCCTGCTGTTTATCAACGGCGACGATGCGGAGCAGCTCGCGTGGGTACAGCGACAGAAGCCTGACACCCTGATCACCCGCATCATTCTGGTTCAGGGCAACATTCCGCAGACGTCGGAGAAGCTCGACAGCCGCATTTTCTTCGACCAGAACGGGGTGCTGACCGCCCGGTTCGGCATAAGCCAGGTGCCGGCGCGGGTAACGGCGGCACCCAGCGGGAAGCGCCTTCAGGTGGAAATTATTCCGCCCGATATGGAGCAGTATGACGCAGGAGGTGCCCGGTGAAAATGCTGACTGCGTGTCTGTTCGGGCTGCTTCTGTTGGGCAACAGCCCCGTGGCTTCGGCGGACGCCGCCTGCGAAGGGCGTTTCGTCAATCCGATCACCGATATCTGCTGGCGCTGCATGTTTCCTCTGTCGCTCGGCAGCACAAAAGTCACGGGCGGAGATTTACCGGACACGTCCAATCCCGGGAGCCCGATACAGTTTTGTCCAATGCCGCCCCCGGTATTTCAGCGCATCGGCCTGGCAATAGGGTACTGGGAGCCCATGGCCATGACCGATGTGGCGCGTTCTCCAGGCTGCATGGTGAACCTCGGTGGATTCACCATTAACCTGGGGAAAATGGGGATGGGCACCGCAAAAAAGGATGAAAAACAGGTGAACGGCGCGTTCTACCACGTCCACTGGTACAAATATCCGCTGACGTACTGGCTCAACATCATCACCTCCCTCGGGTGCCTGCAGGGCGGCGATCTGGATATCGGATACCTGTCTGAAATCGACCCGACATGGGGGGACAGCGCCCTGACCTCCATTCTGAATCCGGAGGCGGTCATTTTTGCCAACCCCATCGCGCAGGGCGCATGTGCGGCCGACGCGGTGGCCAGTGCAGCAAAAACGTCGGTTGACGCGCTGTTCTGGTGCGCCGGATCGCAGGGGTCAATGTATCCCTTTAACGGCTGGGTGAGCAATGAGTCCAGCCCCCTGCAGTCTTCCGTTCTGGTCAGCGAGCGCATGGCGTTCAAGCTGCACCGTCAGGGGCAGATAATGGAGAGCATCGGGGAGGATAAAAAGGTCTGCTTCGAGTATCCGTCACCCATTATTCCCAAAACGCGCTGGCGCTATCAGATGGTGAATATGTATCCGGACGTGGCGCAGTGCCATCCCTTCGGCCGAACGGTCATGCGCTGGGAAACGGGGCGTAACCCGCCGAATACGAAGAAAAACTACGGCTATCTGCTCTGGCGCAAGCGCAACTGCGTCTTCCTCTGAGAAAAAGGAAACTTCCATGAAAACTCTGTCCGGTCTGACGGCGGCGCTGCTGCTGTCAGCATACTGTTGCACTGCGCTGGCGTCAGGGGCTGATGAGGCGAACCGCGAGTTTATTCGTCAGCAGGAGTCTTTCAGCCAGCAGCTGAGGGGGCAGGACAACGCGCCGCTGCGCCAGATTCTGGAGCAGCAGGTGCGCCAGAACCCTCTTTCAGCAGACGACGCGCGATTTATTGGGGAGCTGAAACAGCGCCAGCGCGAGAACCTGCAGGATAAACCGACGCACGGCGCTCTCTATTTCGTCTCCTTTGCCATCCCGCAGGCGGGGCTTAAGCGCATGCTGGGCGAGGCGCGCCGCTACGACATTCCCGCCACCCTGCGGGGCATGGTCAACAACGACATGAAAACGACGGCAACCGCCGTGATGGCGCTTGTTCAGGACGGTTCAGCCAGCGGTGTTGCCATCGATCCCACCCGCTTTCGTGAGTACGGGATCACCAGCGTGCCGTCCCTGGTGGTGTACTGCGAGGCGGGCCACGACGTGATTCGCGGCAATCTTCATCTGAAGCAGGCGCTGGAAAAGGTGGTGGAGAAGGGCGAGTGCAGGGATGAGGCGCAACAGCTGCTTAGTAAAGGAGAGGCCCGATGAAAAGAGCAATACTGATGCCGGTGCTGGCCATTGCCACCACGATGGCGGGCGTAAATGCATTTGCCGATGCTGACGCGCAGTACAGAGCGGGGGCTGATTTTGCCCGTCAGGTACAGGGGCAGGGGGAGAGCAGCCTGAAAAACTTTAACCCCTCAGCGTCTATCCCCAACTATACCGCCTCGCCCGGTGAGAAGAAGTACTATGGCGGCGTGACGGCGACCGGTGATGGTGCGCTGAAAGCGGACGGTACCACGGGCTGGACTACTAATGAGGCCACAAAGGCCGTCACCGACTCGTTTGTTAACAACCCGAAGGAGCCCATTTCACCCGACGCGCCGTTTATTAAGGCCAGCCAGGATGTCCAGTCCCGCGCCGATACCATCATCGGCAAAACGGGGCAGACGCAGTGCGAAGCGCAGAACATCAGCCGCAGCGAGTTCACCAACTATACCTGTGAGCGCGACCTGCTGGTTGAGCAGGCCTGTACGCGCACGGCCAGCATTACCGGCCACTACGAAAACACCACGGTGACGCGCACCTACACGGTGCCCAACAGCGACTTTACCTATACATACGACGGCAACAAGACGGTGAACTTCAGCTTCCGTGCGCCTGCAACCGGTACCGTGCTGAGCGCGTCGGTTGCCGTCCATTTTAATGACAAAAATATGTACTACGGCTTCTCGTGGTGGGGCGTAAATGCGGATTCTGTGGCTAAAAGGGATAACGGATGGGCGCTGCCCGGTGCCGCGGGGGCTGCGCTGACCGCAGGACAGTACTCTCCACAGGGGGCAATGCTCAACAAAAACTGCCTGAGCGGTAAACAATCCCGCTGTCGGGAATATGCTCAGAAGACGCTGTCCTGGATGCAGGGCGGTACGCAGGCCTGGATGACCGCCACCCTGACCATGCAGGTGACGGACAAAAAATGGGTGCCGGACGTGGTCTGGAACGAATCCTGCCCGTTCAGCAAGAGCGAAGGTACGCTCAAAAAGACCGAATGTATTGAGCCGGGGAGCACAAAAACGGTGGTGGTTGACGGGGTGTCATACCCGGTCACGCAGGCTTGCTGGAAGTACAAAGACACGTATATGACCCAGGCTGCTGACAATGGCACCTGCAAAACCTACATGGACAATCCGGCCTGTACGCTTGCCTCACGCACCTGCGCCTTCACGGCAGAAGACGGCAGCGGCTGCCTGCATGAATACGCGACGTACTCCTGTGAAACGCGTACTTCCGGTCAGGTGATGATATGCGGCGGCGACACCTTCTGTCTTGATGGTGACTGTGAGCGGGCGCAGAACGGTAAAAACAACGATTTTGCACCTGTCGTTTCGGCACTCGCCGCGCTGGCCGCTGCGGGCAAGGACGTGGCCGCCATTAACAGCGTTAACGTGCGCGCCTTTACCGGCAGCGCGAAGTTCTGCAAGAAGTTTGCGGCAGGATTCAGCAACTGCTGTAAAGACGGCGGCTGGGGCCAGGACGTCGGGCTTGCCAGGTGCAGCAGCGAGGAGAAAGCGCTGGGCAAGGCCAAAGAGAATAAGCTCACGGTCAGTATCGGTGAGTTCTGTTCAAAAAAAGTGCTCGGCGTCTGTCTCGAGAAAAAGCGCAGCTACTGTCAGTTTGACTCTAAGCTGGCTCAGATAGTGCAGCAGCAGGGACGTAACGGTCAGCTTCACATCGGCTTTGGCAAGGCCAGCAGCCCGGACTGTCGCGGCATCACCCAGACCGAGCTGCAGCAAATTAATTTTGAAGCGCTCGACTTCTCGAACTTTTTCGACGATCTGCAAAAGAACAAGAAAATCCCGGATAACGACACCCTGACGAAGCGCGTCCGCGAGGAAATCGCCGCGCAGCTGAAGAACAAACAGTAAGCCACTCATTACTCACTCAGGACTCTCCATCATGAAAATTAAAGGATTTACTGGACGCCTTATCATCAGCCTGATTGTCGCCTCACCGGTGCTTTACTGGTGCGGGAATATCGTTGATGAAACATCGCGCATCGATGTGTTTTTTATGGCGCTGATGGTTGCGCTTTTCGTGGCGGGAGTTCTGCTGGCGTGGCTGTTAAACCCGCTTTTCAAACGATAACCGACCTGCTTCGGGATAAGGAAGGTTCCAGTGAAAATGAGAAAGACAGCGTTAGCGCTGCTGCTTCTTGGCAGCGTTTTTTCCGCCACAGGAAAAGATGCCGGCTGGCAGTGGTACAACGAATCGCACAGAATGCCGGAGGACGACAAATCCTCTTCAGCACAGCCTCAGCAGGCCTCGCCGGACATCATGGAGAAGCTTGCCACGCTTCAGCAGGCCACGAAGCGCGCCATGTACGAGGCCATTCTGTATCCGGGCGTGGAGAACTTTACCCGCTACTTCCGCCTGCAGAACTACTGGACGCAGCAGGCCGGGCTGTTCTCGATGAGCGCCAAAAAAGCCATGCTCGAGCACCCCGAACTGGACTACAACCTGCAGCACAGCCACTACAACGGTACCGTGCGCAACCAGCTGGCGGCGGACTTTGCCGACCAGCGCCGCGCCATTGAAACGCTGGCTCAGCACTATGGCGTGATGTTCTTCTACCGCGGACAGGACCCGATCGACGGCCAGCTGGTTCAGGTCATTAAAAACTTCCGCGAGACGTATCACCTCAGCGTCATTCCGGTCTCCGTGGACGGTATCGTGAATCCACTCCTGCCGGATACCCGAATGGACGGTGGACAGGCCAGCCGGCTGGGTATTCGTTACTTCCCGGCGCTGATGCTGGCCGATCCTAAAAGCGGGACGGTCAAACCCGTCTCGTATGGCTTTATCAGCCAGGATGACCTGGCGAAGCAGTTCCTCAACGTTTCCACAGATTTTGCCCCCAACTTTTAATACAGGGAGAGTTCGCATGCGCAAATTCCGTTTTCGCCTGCCTGAGTTCGACGTGCCCGGATTATGGGTGCTGAGCCTCGGGATATGGTTTCACATTGTTTCCCGCCTGGTCCGGCGCGAGCCGGAGATGGCCATTCTTCTGGCGCAGATAATCGGCGTCTCGATGGCGCTCTGGGGGGGATACCGCATCATCAACCGCTGGATAGATGCCGCCCGTGAGGCCGAAAAGGCCCGTGATGCCGGAGGATGCCGACATGAACCTTAGACATACCGTGTTTACCGTGGCGCTCATGACCCTCAGTCTGGCCACACAGGCTTCCACGATGGACGAGATCAAATCGTTATGGCATCCACAGGGGGCGCGAGCGTCGGGATCTCTGCCTACATCCCCGGAAGACCCTGAAGCTAAGCCACTTCCGGCGAAGCAGCCGGTCTGGTACCGCCTAAGCAACGGGCGCCAGGTCAATCTGGCCGACTGGAAGGTCGTGCTGTTTATGCAGGGACACTGCCCGTACTGCCACCAGTTTGATCCGGTCCTGAAGTCGCTGTCGGCACGGGTGGGGTTTGGGGTGATGGCCTACACCATCGACGGTCAGGGGGATGCGTCCTTTCCCGATGCGCTGCCCGCGCCGCCGGAGGTAATGAAAACCTTTTTCCCTAACCTGCCCGTGGCCACGCCAACCACCTTTCTCGTCAACGTAAACACCCTTGAAGCCCTGCCCCTGCTGCAGGGCGCGACCGACGAACAGGGCTTTATGGCCCGAATGGATACGGTCCTTCAGATGCGCGGAGTGAAATGATGATAAACCTGTTCAGACACCGCAGTCTTCTGGGCTGCATGCTTCTCGTCTGTTCAACAACCGTTAGTGCGGACGTGAACAGCGACATGAACACCTTCTTTAATAAGCTGGGCTTTGACTCCAATACCAGCCAGCCACAGGTCTGGCAGGGGCAGGCCGCTGGCTACGCCACGGGTGGCTCACTATATGCCCGTACGCAGGTGAAAACCGTCCAGCTTATCTCCATGACGCTGCCCGACATCAACGCCGGCTGCGGCGGTATCGATGCCTATCTGGGCTCCTTCAGCTTTATTAACAGCGATCAGCTGCAGCGTTTCGCCAAGCAGATTATGTCCAATGCGGCCGGATACTTCTTCGATCTGGCGCTGCAGACTACGGTACCGGAAATCAAGACTGCTAAAGACTTCCTGCAGAAGATGGCCAGCGACATTAACAGCATGAACCTCAGCTCCTGCCAGGCGGCGCAGGGGATTGTCGGCGGTCTGTTTCCGCGCACTCAGGTCTCCCAGCAGAAGGTCTGCCAGGACATTGCCGGTGAGAGCAACATGTTTGCCGACTGGGCGGCATCCCGTCAGGGCTGCACGGTGGGGGGAAGCATGGATAAGGTCCGTGATAAGGCCAGTGATAAGGATAAAGAGCGCATAACGAAGAATATCAATGTCATCTGGAATGCGCTCGGAAAGAACCGCATGTTTGACGGGAATAAAGAGCTTAAGGAGTTCATCATGACCCTGACCGGAACAATGGTCTTTGATGAGAAGGGTAATATAACCCCGCTTCCGGCAAGAACGACCGATCGCGACCTTATTCGGGCCATGATGGAGGGGGGGACTGCACGGGTGTATCACTGTAATGACAGCGATAAATGTCTGAAGGTGGTTGCCGATGCTAATGTCACGATCAGCCAGAAAAATGCACTGAAAAATCAGATAAAAGACATCCTTTCCAGCATTCAGAATAAAGCCGTTGCCGATCTAAAGTTAACCGAGAAAGAGAAGGGATTTATCACAAGTACTACCATCCCGGTCTTCAAGTACCTGGTTGATCCCCAGATGCTGGGGGTTTCTAACAGCCTCGTTTATCAGCTAACCGATTACATCGGCTACGACATTCTTCTCCAGTACATCCAGGAGCTGGTCCAGCAGGCCCGTGCAATGGTGGCAACGGGAAACTATGACCAGGCGGTTATCGACAGCATCAATAATAACCTCAACGAAGCCACGCGGCAGATAGCCTCCTTCCAGGCACAGGTGCAGGTACAGCAGGATGCGCTTTTGGTTGTTGACCGCCAGATGAGCTATATGCGCCAGCAGGTCTCGGCACGCATGCTGCAGCGCTACCAGAACAACTATCACTTCGGGGGGGCGCGCTGATGCAGGAAATCTATGTCATCGCGGGCGGCGACTGGCTGACGCAGACGCTGAATGCCATCGTCACGTTCATGTCGACGGAGAACTGGGTTGTTATTCGGCGTATTGCGACGGCTTTCTCTGTGCTGGTTGTAGCCATTTCGTGGATACGACGGCACAACATCATGGATATGCTGGGCTGGGCAGGCGTCATTGTGCTGATGTCGCTGCTGGTCAGTGTTCGCACCTCCGTACAAATAATCGATATCAGTAATCAGACAAAGGTCTATAAAGTCGATAACGTGCCCGTCGGGCTGGCACTGCCTGCATCGCTGACCACCAAAATTGGATATGCCCTTGTTCAGGGGTATGAAATGGTCTTTTCACAGCCCGACAGCATCACCTACAGCAAAACCGGCATGATATTTGGGGCGAATCTGGTTTCACGCAGTACGGACTTTTTATCACAGAACCCAGAGATAACGACGATATTCACGGACTATGTGCAGAACTGCGTGATGGGCGATATTTTCCTGAACGGAAAATATACCATGGAAGATCTAATGAACAGCGCAGACCCGTATACGCTGATTTTCTCAAAGCCGAGTCCGCTGAGGGGGGTATTCAACAACAATAATCAGTTTTTAACCTGTGAAGAAGCCGCTGCGGTAATTAAGCCAAAGCTTGCCCTGGATACTCAGACCGGAGGAAAAACATGGAGTTACTACGTGCGTCAGCTTTTTGGCGGACGTCCGAATCCTGACATCTTGTTCAGCCAGATGATCGGGGACAGCTATAACTATTTCTATGGTGCCGGTCAGAGCGCCGCGTCGATTGTCCGTCAGAATGTGACGATGAACGCTTTGCGAAATGGCATCATGAGCTATGCAGCCCGCAACGGTGACACCTCAAGCCTGCTGAATATCGCCACTACGTCATCGATGGAGAAGCAGCGGCTGGCGCATGCGACGGTCGGTCAGGTGGCATTACGCTCACTACCTATGTCTCAGACGTTGATTGTCGGTCTGACCATCGGAATATTTCCCCTGATGGTGCTGGGCGGGATGTTTAACGCCGTTACCCTTAATGTGCTGAAGGGGTACGTGCTGGCTATCATGTGGGTGCAGAGCTGGCCGCTGCTTTACGCCATCCTCAACAGCTGCATGACCTTCTATGCGAAGGCTAACGGTTCACCAGTGGTTCTCTCGGAGTTGTCGCAGGTGCAGATAAAATACTCAGACCTCGCTACCACGGCTGGCTATCTGTCCATGCTAATCCCCCCGCTTGCATGGGGAATGCTGAAGGGACTGGGGGCGGGGTTCTCAAATCTCTACAGCCATCTGGCCTCTTCCGCTATCAGCCCTGCAGCCACTGCTGCCTCTGGTGCTGTTGATGGTAACTACTCCTACGCCAACATGCAGACCGAGAACGTGAGCGGCAACAGCTGGAACACCAACAGTTCGACCATGTTCGGACAGATGAGTCAGCAACTGGGCAATGGTGCGACGTCCACACAGATGCGTGACGGCAGTACGGTGACAGACTCCACTCAGGCCGCGAGTAAGCTGCCCGTGAGTATTAATTTTGCCCGTCAACTGGCCTCAGCGCAGCAGGAGATGGCGCGCGAGGCCCAGACGCAGTCCCAGAGCGCGATGCAGAGCTTTAGTAGCAGTATGTCAAGCACGTGGCAGACCCTCAGCCAGTTTGGCACCAACCGGGGGAGCAGCGATTCGATGACGCAAGGTGCCGACAGCACGATGAGTGCGCAGGACTCCATGATGGCCAGCAAGATGCGCACTGCGGTGGAGAGCTACGCGAAGGCGCATAATATCAGTAATGATCAGGCGACTCAGGAACTGGCTTCACGAAGTTCTCGTGCTTCCGCTGGTCTTTATGGCGATGCAAGTGCACATGGTGGTATAGGGATTAAAGCTTTCGGTACAGGCGGTGGTGTTAGTTTCAGGGCAGGTGCTAAAGCCGGCGTCGACTTTGATGATTTAGACTCTCATCAGGCAAGCAGCAGCACGCGAGCGAGCCAGGATGCGCGTCATGATATTGATGCAAAATCCACCAAAGACTTCAAGGAGGCCAGCGATTACTTTACCAGCCGCAAGATAAATGAATCAGGCAGTCATACGGATAACAACGCCGCATCACGTGCGGACCAGTTGTCTGCATCACTGAGTTCTGCAAAACAAAGCCTTGAACAGTACTCGACCAGTCAGGCACGCAGCAAGGAATATGCTGAAATGGCATCCCGAACCGAAACCATGAGCGGGCAGGTTAACGAAGATCTCAACCAGCAGTTTGCCCAATACGTTCGTAAACAGGCACCGCATGATGCCGATTCTTTGCTAACGGATACCGGTTCACCAGAGGTTGCAGCGAAACGAAGAGAACTGGCCTGGTCATTTGTACAAAGTCAGGTTCAGCCTTCGGTGGATAATGCGTATTCGGATGCGAAAGATGGGCTTGGTCAAAGTATGGACAATGTGTCTGCGGGAGGCGGGCGTCAGGAGGTGTTATCTGACCATGCGGCGCATAAGGCTTCCATTGAAAGTGCAACGTCAGACGCAGGTATTAAAGGGAATGTGAAAGGCTCGGTAGACGGTATGATGACTGAGACGCGAAATAATATCTCAGGAACACAAAGTGAAATAAAGGGAGCTTCAGCGTCCGTCGATAATCAGTATTCAGCACTGGAGCGCCATCACCAGTCCGAAGCGAATAATCAGGGTGCTAAGTACAATCACGAGAAAGCATCACAAAACGCTATTCCGGGAGCTGACAGTCCTGAAGAACTTCTGGAAAAAGCAAAGAAACTGGAGAATAATCACAAGAAATGATCAGGGAGATTATCGGATATGAAAGAGCTGATGCGAATTATGTGGGTTCTGCTTATACAGTATATCGCCTGCTCGCTTGCAGGGTGGGCAACATCCGTCATGCTCCTGATACTTGCGTTGTTGATTATGTGGCAGGGTATATTTGCATATATTAATTATCGAGTTCGCAAGCAGAAGTGTTTGTATAGTCAGAAAGATGTATCGCCAGTAATGTACATGGTTCTTTCTGTCCCCGCGATCAGCTTCCCTGTGTTGGCCCTATTTATATTTTTCGGGCTCTCGATCTACAGGGTCTGTGTAATAAGTGGTGTAACTGTTGGAGATGAATCTCTAAAAGATCAGTTTTATTTTGACCGTGCGTTTCAAAGTGATCCATTTCCTTATGAATCAGGACTACACGATTCTGCGGGAGCTGGATTGAATCCAGCTACAGGATTGCCAATGTGCGGGCTAGTTGATACTTCTGGTAATTTTTATGGGTGTTCATCTGAATCATACAGACGCTCGGACAGTTAGATACCCTTAATTATTTTAGATTATGGGCAATCGCCAAGCTATGAATGGATATAATAAACAAAGGAAATAACGTTAATGAAAAAGATGATGATGGTGGCTCTGGTCAGTTCCACGCTGGCCCTTTCAGGGTGTGGTGCGATGAGCACAGCAATTAAGAAACGTAACCTCGAGGTCAAAACGCAGATGAGCGAAACGGTCTGGCTTGAACCATCAAGCGAGCGTACCGTTTTCCTGCAGATCAAAAACACGTCTGATAAAGACATGAGCGGTCTCCAGTCTAAAATTACCGAAGCTGTTAAAGCCAAAGGCTACCAGGTCGTGACCTCGCCGGATAAAGCCTACTACTGGATTCAGGCGAACGTACTTAAGGCCGACAAAATGGACCTTCGTGAGTCACAAAGCTGGCTCAGCCGTGGCTACGAAGGTGCAGCGGCAGGGGCCGCGCTGGGTGCCGGTATTACCGCCTATAATTCCAGCTCTGCCGGAGCCACTCTGGGCGTAGGACTTGCTGCCGGCCTTGTTGGCATGGCCGCTGATGCGATGGTCGAAGACATCAACTACACCATGATCACGGATGTGCAGATTGCCGAGCGTACCAAAGCGACCGTGACCACGGACAACATCGCCGCCCTTCGCCAGGGAACCTCCGGCGCCAAAATTCAGACCAGCACCGAGCAGGGGAACCAGCATAAATATCAGACCCGTGTGGTATCAAATGCGAACAAGGTTAATCTGAAATTCCCCGAAGCCCAGCCTGTGCTTGAAGATCAGCTGGCTAAATCTATCGCGAACATTCTTTAATTAATACCAGGGGCGGTTTCTTCCGCCCTTTTCTCTGGATCACTCAGTCCGAATAGCATCTGTTCTCCTCATTCTCTGTTGATATAAGAAAAACGCTGAGCGGTGGCGCAAATCCTTTGTGCTGCCGGGAAGGGTTGCCGGCAGGGCTGGTGAATAAAGAAATTAATATGTCAGTATTTGCATTAGTAGTGAGTATCGAAAGTGATTATCCGAATGCTTTATTTGCTGTTCCATTTTCAGTTCTGTTAATACTGCTGTGGATATTTTTTCGTAAGTGACATCTTATTTGCCAGGCCAGTAAGTAGCCGTTCCTGAATGTAGCCTTATCATAACCGTCTAAACCCCATTTATACCGGACCCATACATCATGAGTTTTAATGCAAAGGATATGACCCAGGGCGGTCAGATCGCGAGCATGCGCATCCGTATGTTCAGTCAGATCGCCAATATCATCGTGTACTGTCTCGTCATTCTCTTCGGCATAATTGTCGCGATTACGCTGTCGGTTAAACTGACCTGGCAGACGTTCGTGAACGGCATGGTTTATTACTGGTGTCAGACGCTGGCCCCCATGCGCGATATTTTCAAATCCCAGCCTGTCTATACCATCCGTTATTACGGCCATGAGCTGAAGTACAACGCGCAGCAAATACTGCAGGACAAATATATCCAGTGGTGCGCCGACCAGGTCTGGACGGCCTTTATTCTTGCCGCCATCATCGCGGCCGTGGTGTGCGTTATTACCTTCTTTGTCACCACCTGGATTCTGGGCCATCAGGGTAAGCATCAGAGTGAGGACGAGATAACGGGAGGGCGCCAGCTGACTGATGACCCGAGAGCGGTGGCGAAAATGCTCAGGCGCGACGGTCTCGCATCCGACATCAAAATCGGTGAGCTGCCGCTTATTAAGGACTCGGAGATCCAGAACTTCTGTCTGCACGGTACCGTCGGGGCCGGTAAATCAGAAGTTATCCGCCGTCTGATGAACTACGCCCGCCAGCGTGGCGATATGGTCATCGTGTATGACCGCTCCTGTGAGTTCGTCAAAAGCTACTATGATCCGGCCACAGATAAAATCCTTAACCCGCTGGATGCGCGCTGCGCTGCATGGGACCTGTGGCGGGAGTGCCTGACGCAGCCTGACTTCGACAACGTTTCCAACACGCTTATTCCTATGGGCACGAAGGAAGACCCCTTCTGGCAGGGGTCGGGACGTACCATCTTTGCCGAAGCCGCTTATCTGATGCGCAACGACAAGGACCGCAGCTACAGCAAGCTGGTCGACACGCTGCTTTCCATCAAGATTGAGAAGCTGCGCTCGTACCTGAAAAACTCCCCGGCGGCGAACCTGGTGGAAGAGAAAATCGAGAAAACGGCCATCTCCATCCGCGCCGTGCTGACCAACTACGTCAAGGCCATCCGCTACCTGCAGGGCATCGAAAATAACGGCGAGTCATTCACCATACGCGACTGGATGCGCGGCGTTCGTGAGGATGGTAAAAACGGCTGGCTCTTTATCTCCTCCAATGCTGACACCCACGCTTCCCTCAAGCCGGTTATCTCCATGTGGTTGTCCATCGCCATTCGCGGGCTGCTGGCGATGGGTGAAAACCGTAACCGCCGCGTGTGGATCTTCGCCGACGAGCTGCCGACCCTGCACAAGCTGCCGGACCTGGTTGAGATCCTGCCGGAGGCGCGTAAGTTTGGCGGCTGCTACGTCATTGGCATTCAGTCCTACGCCCAGCTGGAAGATATTTACGGGCAGAAGCCGGCGGAAACGCTGTTCGACGTGCTGAACACCCGTGCCTTCTTCCGCTCTCCGTCGCGCAATATCGCCGAGTTCGCCGCTGGCGAAATCGGTGAAAAAGAAATCCTCAAGGCGTCCGAGCAGTATTCCTACGGTGTGGACCCGGTACGCGACGGTACCTCGGTCGGCAAGGACATGGAGCGCGTCACCCTGGTGAGTTACTCCGACGTCCAGACGTTGCCGGATCTCTCCTGCTACGTCACGCTTCCCGGACCTTATCCTGCCGTGAAAATGGCGCTGAAGTATCAGCAGCGTCCAAAGGTGGCACCGGAATTCATTCCGCGCACCATCGACGGGAAAGCGGAGGAACGCCTGAATGCCGCGCTGGCTGCACGTGAACATGAATCCCGCAGCATCGCCATGCTCTTTGAACCGGATGCCGATGTTGTCGCGCCAGAGGGCGGTGCGGAGAATGCTGGTCAGCCACAGCAGCCACAGCAGCCACAGCAGCCACAGCAACTGACGCCCGCGCCCCGCGCTGCAGACGCGGCATCCGTAGCAGGTGCGGCAGGCGCCGGCGGTGTGGAGCCTGAGCTGAAGACAAAGGCGGAAGAGGCAGAGCAGCTGCCGCCCGGCATCGATGAAAGCGGTGAAGTAGTGGATATGGCGGCATGGGAGGCGTGGCAGGCGGAGCAGGACGAACTGTCTCCTCAGGAGAGGCAGCGTCGTGAAGAAGTGAACATCAACGTTCACCGGGCGCCTGAAAAAGATCTTGAGCCGGGAGGATACATCTGATGATGAGCATCGGATCGGTAAAATCCGCCGGCAGTGCGGGCAATTATTACACCGACAAGGACAACTACTACGTTATCGGCAGTATGGGCGAGCGCTGGGCCGGAAAAGGGGCTGAAGCGCTGGGGCTCAGCGGCGGGGTGGACCAGAAGGTCTTTACGAAGGTTCTGGAGGGACGCCTGCCGGACGGCAGCGACCTCAGCCGGACTCAGGACGGGGCGAACAAACACCGTCCGGGCTACGACTTCACCTTCTCTGCGCCCAAAAGTGTCTCCGTGATGGCCATGCTGGGAGGCGACAAGCGTCTTATTGAGGCACACAACCGCGCGGTGGAGACCGCCATTAAGCAGATAGAGGCAATGGCCTCCACGCGGGTTATGACGGAGGGCAGGAGCGAGACGCAGCTGACCGGCAACCTGGTGATGGCGCTGTTTAACCACGATACCAGCCGCGACCAGGAGCCGCAGCTGCACACCCACGCGGTGGTGGCCAATGCCACTCAGCATGGCGATGAGTGGCGAACGCTCAGCAGCGACAAAGTGGGTAAAACCGGGTTTATTGAGAATATCTACGCCAACCAGATTGCCTTTGGCCGCCTGTATCGTGCCGCGCTGAAGGATGACGTCGCGGCGATGGGCTATGAGACTGAGACGGTTGGCAAACACGGCATGTGGGAGCTGAAGGGCGTACCGACGGAGCCGTATTCCAGCCGCAGCAGGACCATCAGCGAGGCGGTCGGGGATGACGCGTCCCTGAAGTCCCGCGACGTGGCGGCGCTCGATACCCGCCAGTCGAAGCAGAAGGTTGACCCCGAACAGCGCATGGCCGAGTGGATGCAGACCCTGAAAGAGACGGGGTTTGACATTAAAGCCTACCGTGAGGCGGCAGACCTGCGGGTTGTGCAGGGGAATATTCCCGCAACGACGCCTGAAGCCATTGATATTAACAGCAGCGTCGGGCAGGCCATCGCGATGCTGAGCGACCGGCGGGCGCGGTTCACGTATTCCGAACTGCTGGCCACCACCCTCGGGCAGCTGCCCGCGCGGTCGGGCATGGTGGAGATGGCGCGTGACGGCATCGATGCGGCGATAAAAAATGAGCAGCTCATCCCGCTGGATAAAGAGAAGGGGCTGTTTACCTCGAACATCCACGTGCTGGACGAGCTGTCGGTGTCGGCGATGACCCGCGATTTACAGCGGACGGGGCAGGCTGATATTTTTCCGGATAAAAGCGTGCCCCGCAGCCGGTCATACAGCGATGCCGTGAGCGTTCTGGCCCAGGACCGTCCGCCCGTGGCGATCATTTCGGGTCAGGGCGGGGCGGCCGGTCAGCGTGAGCGCGTGGCGGAACTGACGATGATGGCGCGCGAGCAGGGGCGTGACGTGCAGATTATCGCCGCCGACAGGCGTTCGCGCAGCGCCCTTATGCAGGATGAGCGCCTCAGCGGCGAGCATATCACCGACAGGCGGGGGCTGACGGAGGGCATGGCCTTTACGCCCGGCAGCACGCTGATTGTGGACCAGGGGGAGAAGCTGACCCTGAAAGAAACGCTCACGCTGCTCGACGGTGCGCTGCGCCATAACGTCCAGCTGCTGATAGCCGACAGCGGCCAGCGCACCGGGACCGGCAGCGCCCTCACCGTCATGAAGGAAGCGGGAGTGAGCACGCTCGCGTGGCAGGGCGGTGAGAAGACGCGGGTCTCGGTTATCAGCGAGCCTGACCGGCGGCAGCGGTATGACCGCCTGGCCGCTGACTTTGCCCGAAGCGTCCGCGCAGGTGAACACAGCGTGGCGCAGGTCACCGGTCCGCGCGAGCAGGCGGTGCTCGCAGGCGTAGTCCGCGAGGCGCTTAAGGCGGAAAAGGTGCTGGGCGAGCGGGAGGTCAGTATCACCACGCTGGAGCCGGTCTGGCTCGACAGCCGCCATCAGCAGGTGCGCGACCACTACCGGGAGGGGATGGTCATGGAGCGCTGGAATGCCGAAGCACGCAGCCGGGAACGCTTTGTCATTGACCGCGTGACGGGCCGCAACAACAGCCTGACGCTGCGCAACGCCCAGGGTGAGACGCGGGTGACCCGCCTGTCTGAACTCAACAGCAGCTGGTCGCTGTACCGCACCGGCACGCTGCAGGTGGCCGAAGGCGACCGTCTGGCGGTGCTGGGTCAGGCGCAGGGGACGCGGCTCAAGGGAGGCGATACGGTGACCGTTAAGGCGCTCGGGGAGGCGGGGCTCGTCGTCAGCCTGCCGGGGCGTAAGGCGGACGTGGTCCTGCCCGCCGGCGACAGCCCGTTTACCGCCGCGAAGGTGGGTCAGGGCTGGGTGGAGTCGCCGGGCCGATCGGTGAGCGACAGCGCCACGGTCTTTGCCTCGCTGTCGCAGCGCGAGCTGGATAACACCACGCTGAACAAACTGGCGCTCAGCGGCAGGGCGGTGCAGCTCTATTCCGCGCAGACGGCGCAGAAAACGACGGAGAAGCTGTCGCGTCAGTCTGCCTGGAGCGTCGTGTCTGAACAGATTAAGGATGCGGCGGGGCATGACAGGCTCGATGATGCCCTGGCGCACCAGAAGGCCGGGCTGCACACGCCGGAGCAGCAGGCTATCCATCTGGCCATTCCGGTGCTGGAGGGGAACGGCCTGGCGTTCACGAAGCCGCAGCTGATGGCCGCCGCGAAAGAATTTGAGCAGGACAGCCTCAGCCTGCAGGCTATCGAAAAGGAGGCGGACCGGCAGGTGCGCAGCGGCGCCCTGCTGTCGGTGCCGGTATCGCCGGGAAACGGCCTGCTGCTGCTGGTCTCACGCCAGTCGTACAACGCTGAAAAAAGCATTATCCGTCACGTCCTTGAGGGAAAGGAGGCCGTCACCCCGCTGATGGATAAGGTTCCGGACGCGCAGCTGGCGGGCCTGACCGACGGGCAGCGGAACGCCACGCGCATGATACTTGAATCCCCCGACCGCTTTACCCTGGTGCAGGGCTACGCGGGCGTGGGTAAGACCACTCAGTTCCGGGCGGTCATGTCGGCCATCGGCACGCTGCCGGAACGGGAGCAGCCGCGGGTTATCGGCGTGGCCCCCACCCACCGGGCGGTGAGCGAGATGCGCGATGCGGGCGTGCCCGAAACGCAGACGCTGGCGGCCTTTATTCACGACACGCAGCAGCAGCTGCGCGGCGGCGAACGACCGGACTTCAGCAACGTCCTGTTTCTCGTGGATGAAAGCTCGATGGTCGGTAACGCCGACATGGCGAAGGCGTACAGCCTGATTGCCGGGGGCGGGGGGCGCGCGGTCTCCAGCGGGGATACCGACCAGCTGCAGTCCATTGCCCCGGGCCAGCCCTTCCGCCTGCTGCAGAAGCGCAGCGCCATTGACGTGGCGGTGATGCAGGAGATTGTCCGCCAGACGCCGGAACTAAAACCTGCCGTCTACAGCCTGATTAGCCGCGATATAGGCAGCGCCCTGACGACCATTGAGAGCGTGGCGCCGGCACAGGTGCCGCGCAGGGCGGATGCCTGGCAGCCGGACAGCTCCGTCATGGAGTTCAGCCGCGAACGGGAGGAGGCCATTGCGAAAGCCGTGGCGGCCGGCGACCTGATGCCCGGCGGGCAGCCCGCGACGCTGCTGGAGGCCATCGTGAAGGACTACACGGGGCGCACGTCAGAGGCGCAGGCGCAGACCATCGTTATCACCGCCCTGAACGCCGACCGCCGCCAGGTGAACGCCATGATTCATGACGCCCGCCAGGGTGCCGGCGAGGTGGGCGAAAAAGAGGTCACGCTGCCGGTTCTCACGCCTGCCAATATCCGCGACGGGGAGCTGCGGCGCATGGCAACGTGGGAGGCATCCCGCGACAGCCTGGTTCTGCTGGACAGCACCTATTACAGCATTGAGGCGCTGGACGGGGAGGCGCACCTGGTGATGCTGAAGGATGCGCAGGGCAACACCCGCAGCCTGTCGCCCGCGCAGGCGGCGACAGAGGGCGTCACGCTCTACCGTCAGGACACCATTACCGTGTCGGAAGGCGACCGGATGCGCTTTTCGAAAAGCGACAACGAGCGGGGCTTCGTGGCCAACAGCGTCTGGTCGGTCAGTGAGATAAAAGGTGACAGTGTCACGCTGTCGGACGGGAAACAGACCCGTACGCTCACGCCGTCAGCCGAGCAGGCAGAGCAGCACATCGACCTGGCCTATGCCGTCACCGTTGAAGGCTCACAGGGAGCGAGCGAACCCTTCTCCATCTCCCTGCAGGGCACGGACGGCGGACGTAAGCGGATGGTGAGCTTCGAGTCTGCCTACGTGGCGCTGAGCCGCATGAAGCAGCACGCGCAGGTCTATACCGACAACCGGGACAAGTGGGTGGCCGCGATGGAAAAATCGCAGGCGAAAAGTACGGCGCATGACATTCTGGAGCCGCGCGGCGACCGCGCCGTCGCGAATGCCGTCCGCCTGACGGCGACGGCAAAAGCGCTGGGTGAGGTGCCTGCCGGTCGCGCCGCGCTGCGCCAGGCCGGGCTGCAGCCTGAGGGCTCAATGGCGAAATTTATCTCGCCGGGGCGTAAATATCCGCAGCCGCACGTGGCGCTCCCGGCCTTCGACCGCAACGGCAGGCAGGCGGGCGTCTGGCTGAGCGCCCTGACGTCCGGAGACGGGCAGCTTAAGGGGCTCGCTGGTGAAGGCCGGGTGATGGGCAGCGGGGACGCGGCGTTTGCGGGTCTGCAGGCCAGCCGTAACGGCGAGTCGCTGCTGGCGCGGGATATGGAAGAGGGCGTGCGGCTCGCGAGGGAGAATCCGCAGAGCGGCGTGGTGGTGCGGCTCGAAGGCGAGGTGCGACCGTGGAACCCCGGCGCCATTACCGGCGGTCGGGTCTGGGCCGACGGCCTGCCCGATGGCACCGGTACGCAGCCCGCAGAAACGGTGCCGCCGGAGGTGCTGGCACAGCAGGCCCGGGAGGCTGAGGTGCAGCGGGAGCTGGATAAGCGTGCTGAAGAGGCGGTCCGCGAGATGGCCCGCAGTGGCGACAGGCCGGCCGGAGGATCTGACGTCGCCGTCCGGGATGTGGTACGGGATATGGATCGGACAAAAGAAACGCCGGCATCTCCCCTCACGCTGCCGGATACGCCGGAAGAACGCCGCCGGGATGAGGCGGTGTCTCAGGTGGTGCGTGAGAACGTGCAGCGGGATCGCCTGCAGCAGATGGAGCGCGAAACGGTGCGAGACCTTGAGCGTGAAAAGACCCTGGGAGGCGACTGATATGCGCGCTGAAAACCATCCGCTCTTCCCCCTTGTGGTGGTGGCCGACTGCTGGCTGCAGCGTCTGCTTGTGTGGACGCCGGGCCAGACCGACCTTATCAAAACCGTGGCGCTCCTCCTGATGGTGGCCGACCACATCAGCATGCTGTGCGGACTGGATAATGACTGGCTGCGTCTTGCCGGTCGGGGAGCGTTTCCGCTCTTTGGCCTGGTCTGGGCCATGAACCTCGCCCGCCATCCGCAGATTCAGCAGCGCGCCCTGAACCGGCTCTGGATATGGGCCGGGGTGGCGCAGGGCGGCTGGATACTGGCCGGGCTGCGCCCGGACCTGGGCAATATTCTGTTTGCCTTTGCGGTCAGCGGACAGGCGCTGGCGCTGATGCAGCGGTACGGGCCGTGCGCGTGGCCGCTCTCCCTGATGCTGGTTCTGGCCTGGCTGCCGTTTTCAGAGGGAAGCTACGGGCTGGCGGGGGTAGTCATGCTGATGCTGGCCTGCGGTGTTTGTATGACGGGCCGGCGCACCACGCGTACGGGACTGGCTCTGTGTCTGGCGCTGGCGATACTCGCGCTGAATGCTGCGGACAGCCCCACCTTTGCCATCGCGGGTCTGGTAATACCCGGAATAACCCTGACGGTGCTGAGCCGGACCTGCTGCCGCGTGCCGCGCTTCTGGCCGCGCGAATTTTTCCCGCTGTTCTACGCGGTGCACCTGGCCGTCATCGGACTGATGGTGATGTGATATCTGCCGTGTCAGAATAAGGTCAGTCAGGGGAATACACGTGAAACAGATTTATCCGGAGGCAGGATGACAGAGCAGGGGCGCCCCACGCTGACGCTGCGTCGCAAAGCGGAGCCAGAAGGTCAGCGTGCCGTAAACAACAGTGAACCGGACGGTGCGGCACCGGGTCGGATCACGCGTAAAAAGACCGTGGTGGTGAACACGACGCCTGCCTGGAAGGTCAGGAAGCAGGCGGTGGATGAGAGCGCGAAAAAGGCGCAGGCGGACGAGAAGGCCGCCAGAAAAGCAGAGAAAGCCCGGCTGTGGGAAGAACGTCAGGCGCAGGAGCGGGAGGCCATGCGGGCGGCCAGGCGCAAACCTGCCCCGGAACCGGTGTACCGGAAGGTCATGCCGCTTGCGGACGCGCTCGCGCTCCTGGAGCAATGTTGGCCGGCCCTGGTGACGGACGGCCAGCCGCAGCTCCTGGCGGTCAACATCCGGGAGGCGATGGTGAATGACATTCGCCGGCGCGGGCTGGAGGTTTCCGTGAAGACGCTGAAACGCTGCCTTGCCGCCGTCACCCGCTCGGATGCGTATCTGGGCGCCATGACGGTGGGCGCGTGGCGTAAAAACCTTGCCGGTGAACCGGTCGCAGCGGTGAGTCCAGAGGAGGCGGCGTATGCTGTGGAGCGCAGGGCTCAGGAGCACGCTAAACGACAACGCAGGGCGATCAGAAGCGTCGCCACCCGTGCACGAAACGAACTGATAACAACCGAGAAGAGAAAAACACAGGATGAACATGAATAAAACCCTTTCAGTCATGCTTGCCGCAGGCCTTCTGGTCTCCGGCGTGGCGGGGTCAGCAGAGAAACCTGCCGCTGCCTTTACCCCGGAGCAGGAAGCCCGCATTGGTGAAATCGCGAAAGACTACCTGCTGGCCCATCCGGAAGTGCTGGTTGAGGTCAGCCAGAAGCTGCAGGCCCAACAGCAGGAGAAGCAGCAGCAGGCGATGACGGCCGCCGTGGTTCAGAATCAGGCAGCGCTGCTGAACGATAAAGGCACGCCGTCATATGGGCCGGCCGACGCAAAAGTCACTGTCGTCGAGTTTTTCGATTACCAGTGCATCTACTGTGCCCGCCTGGCGCCGGAGCTGGAGAAGGTAATAAAAGCAAACCCGAACGTGCGCTTTGTGTTCAAGGAATTCCCGATATTTGGCCAGCGCTGGCCGGCGTCGCTCAGTGCGGCGAAAACCGGGCTTCAGATCTGGAAGCAGAAGGGGGCCGATGCTTACCTTCACTATCACAACGCGATTTACGCTACCGCCCACAACGAGGGTAAGCTGACCGATGCTGATATCAGCGCGGCCGCAAAAGCCGTGAAGTTCGATGCGAAAACAGCCCCAGATGTTCAGGGGACCCTGGATGGCATAAACACACTTGCGCAGCAGCTGGGCTTCAGCGGTACCCCGGCCCTGGTGGTTCTCCCGTCAGCCGGCGCCAGTGCTGATAACGTGACGGTTATTCCGGGATACACCAGCGCGGAGGCCCTGCAGCAGGCCATCAGTCATGCTGCCGGTGATACCAAAAAATAATCAGGCGTCCGCCAACTGATACCGCTAAAAGAGACTGACGCCTTCGCCGTGCTCAGTTGTCCAACCCCGGAGAAGGGTAAAAGCAAGTTTTCCCCGTCTCCGGCGTTTCTGGTTAACACATCCGAACAGTATTTCTGAGGTTATTTAATGCGTAAGTTCACCTTTCGCCAGCTGGCCGTGTCCGGTCTGGTATGTCTTTCGCTGAGCTGTATTCAGCCCGCAGCAGCGGCATCCTCCGTTCAGGTCGGCTTTTCACCTGAAGGCAGCGCGTTGCAGCTGGTCCTTAAGACGATTGAGTCAGCACAGCAGGAAATTCGGCTGATGGGCTACTCATTTACGTCTCCGGAGGTGGTTAGTGCGCTTGTCAGGGCAAAACGTCGTGGTGTGGATGTGAAGATAGTGCTTGATGAAAAGGGCAACCGGAGCAAAGCCAGCCAGGCGGCGATGAACGTCGTGGTGAACGCGGGAATTCCGCTGCGCACCAACGGTCGCTACGCCATCATGCATGACAAAGTCATTATTGTTGATAATCATACAGTTGAGGCTGGTAGCTTTAACTACACTCGCTCTGCTGCATCGCGGAATAGCGAGAATGTGCTGGTTATTAATGAGGTGCCGGAAGTGGCACAAACCTACCTTCAGCACTGGCAGTCGCGCTGGGACGGAGGAACTGAGTGGCATTCTTCATACTAAGTCGCATCGTCATTTGATCCGCAATCTACATCCATCCAGGTGAGTCATGCGCCAACATGGCTCACACTTACGCGTAAAGTTAAGTCGCTGATTTCAGATATCTGTAGTATCCTCTGCGAAACGATCCTTGCTTGATCCTTGAGGAGGCAAATATGTCGCAGGTCGGAAATGCAGTAACTTCCTCATCGAAACGCGCTTACAGAAAGGGTAATCCCCTTAGTGAAGCTGAGCGACAGAAAATTGCTTCGGCTAAAAAAAGGGCTACGCATAAAGAACTGAAAGTATTTATTAAGCCCGAAATCAAAGAGTATCTTTCTAACCTTTGTGAAGAAGATGGTGTTACTCAAGCTGAAGTGTTAGAAAAGTTGATTGAAAGGGAAGCTTTTAGTCGAAAAGCATCGTGATGGACTCACTTTCTTGATACTTAAGATTTTGAGTGCTAGATTACTGATCGTTTGAAGAATTTTGGCTGGCCACGCCGTAAGGTGGCAGGGAACTGGTTCTGATGAGGTGTCTACCCGGGACCAGAAAAGACAAAACCCCGATAATCTTCACAAGGTTTGGCGACTCAGAGAAGACTAACGGGGCTTACCTAAACTGTATAGAAGCTGTTGCTCTATGCAGGGAGTATAGTTTTATGCTCAGAAAAGTTCAATACCTGTTTCTGTGCCATTTGCTCCTTCCGTGCAACATAA
>NZ_JBWDLA010000006.1:0-51002 GCF_056238685.1 Enterobacter sp. DVT3837
ATGAACCTCCAGCATGAGCGGATCGACGCCCTGTGCCAGCAACTCAAACTCGAACGGGTGGCAACGCATTACCCCGTCCTGGCGCAGCAGGCGGTGCGCGAGGACTTCAGCTTCACCGACTTCCTGGAACACCTGTTGCGGCATGAAGCGGGGTGTCGCCAGCAGCGCAGCCGCGAACTGCTGACGCGGATGGCTTGCTTCCCGGGCATCAAGACCCTGGAGGACTATGACTTCAGCTTCAACCCCGGCGTGCCCAAGGCACTGGTGCAGGAGCTGGGCAGTCTGGCGTTTGTCGAACGGGCCGAGAACGTGGTGCTGATCGGACCCTCTGGCATCGGCAAGACCCACCTCGCCATCGCCTTGGGTTACAAGGCCGCGCAAGCCGGGGTCAAGACACGCTTCATCACGGCAGCCGACCTGATGCTGCAACTGAGCACGGCGCAGCGACAAGGGCGGCTGAAGGAATACTTCAACCGCGCCATCCTCGGTCCACGGCTGCTGGTGATCGATGAGATCGGCTACCTGCCTTTCGGACGCGAGGAAGCGAACCTGTTCTTTCAGGTGGTGGCGAAGCGCTATGAGAAAGGGGCGATGATCCTGACCTCGAACCTGCCGTTCAGCCAGTGGGCCGACGCGTTTGCCGGCGATACCACCCTGACAGCCGCGATGCTGGATCGGCTGCTGCACCATGCCCATATCCTGACCCTGAGCGGCGAAAGCTACCGCTTGAAGGACAAGAGGAAGGCGGGAGTGGTCAGGAAAAATTCCAAACCCGAATGATCCAGGTGGGTCAGTATTACTTTGGTGATTCAGGGGTAAAGTGGGTCAGTTTTCAGTTGGTGTTGACACCGGCGTACCCTCGGTGCTATCTTCGCGCCCCAATAGTCGGGGCTTGGCCAGGACTTCCTGAGGCCGTCCGTAACGTGGATGCCGAGGTCAGGCGAGGTGGCCGACCCATGAACGCCGACCTGATTCGTTTTTCAATAGCGCTGGACGTTGTGGTGCCAGGGACTTACCAACCCGATGTGTGCCCATCCGGGGCAGTTACAGCCGTTACAGCCTCTGGAGAGGGAGCGGCTTGCCGCTCGGTGATAATCCCAGCTGTAGCGGCCTGATTACATCCGGCCGCTACACCTAGCTCCACCTTCAAACAAGGAATATCGTTGATGTCACTGTATCGCCGTCTAGTTCTGCTGTCTTGTCTCTCATGGCCGCTGGCTGGCTTTTCTGCCACCGCGCTGACCAACCTCGTCGCGGAACCATTCGCTAAACTCGAACAGGACTTTGGCGGCTCCATCGGTGTGTACGCGATGGATACCGGCTCAGGCGCAACTGTAAGTTACCGCGCTGAGGAGCGCTTCCCACTGTGCAGCTCATTCAAGGGCTTTCTTGCTGCCGCTGTGCTGGCTCGCAGCCAGCAGCAGGCCGGCTTGCTGGACACACCCATCCGTTACGGCAAAAATGCGCTGGTTCCGTGGTCACCCATCTCGGAAAAATATCTGACAACAGGCATGACGGTGGCGGAGCTGTCCGCGGCCGCCGTGCAATACAGTGATAACGCCGCCGCCAATTTGTTGCTGAAGGAGTTGGGCGGCCCGGCCGGGCTGACGGCCTTCATGCGCTCTATCGGCGATACCACGTTCCGTCTGGACCGCTGGGAGCTGGAGCTGAACTCCGCCATCCCAGGCGATGCGCGCGATACCTCATCGCCGCGCGCCGTGACGGAAAGCTTACAAAAACTGACACTGGGCTCTGCACTGGCTGCGCCGCAGCGGCAGCAGTTTGTTGATTGGCTAAAGGGAAACACGACCGGCAACCACCGCATCCGCGCGGCGGTGCCGGCAGACTGGGCAGTCGGAGACAAAACCGGAACCTGCGGAGTGTATGGCACGGCAAATGACTATGCCGTCGTCTGGCCCACTGGGCGCGCACCTATTGTGTTGGCCGTCTACACCCGGGCGCCTAACAAGGATGACAAGTACAGCGAGGCCGTCATCGCCGCTGCGGCTAGACTCGCGCTCGAGGGATTGGGCGTCAACGGGCAGTAAGGCTCTGAAAATCATCTATTGGCCCACCACCGCCGCCCTTGCGGGCGGCATGGATTACCAACCACTGTCACATTTAGGCTAGGAGTCTGCGCGGCAGAGCCGTGTGACCGGTTTTCTGTAGAGCACTGACGATGGCGGCGGCGCTCTCTGCAATTGGCAAGGCGTCGGCGCCAAGGATACCAATCTTGCGGCGCGCGGCGTGTTATGACGACTGGGGTGCATTTGAGCCGCCCCATTTAACCTTCGCCCTCACAGATACGCCATTCGCCTCAGATTTAGCGCCATGCAGACGAGCTTCCACTCGGCTTGCACCTTGTCCAGGCCCCTCATGCTGAACTGACGCAATCCCATCACCGCCTTGATCCAACCATTCGGAGCCTCCACGATCGACTTGCGCCGGCGGTAAGCTGCATCGCCTTGCTCCGTTTTCAATTTCGCCGCAATCGCCGCCGTATGCGGATGGGTCTTGGCATTGACCTTGGCATCTTCACGTCCCTCGCGGCCGAGGGCAACGATGACATCGCCGTGGTGATCGGCGACCTTTGCCAGAACAGCCTCACTACGGAATCCCGCATCCGCCAGCGTCTGGGCCGGCATTTCTCCGGTGTTGGCCTGAACTGCTGCCAGCATGCCCAGCAGCGCCTGACTGTCCGCGGCGCAGTTGGTCAACTCCGCCGCCACGATGATCTGGTGCTCGGCATCGACCGCTGTGTACCCGTTGTAGCTCTGCTCGGAGCCACCACCGGCGTGTTTCATGATCCGGCTGTCCGGATCGGTGAAGCTTTCCTGATCACGGTCATCCGGCACACCAAACTCGCGTTTGTACGAGCCACCGCCCTTGTCCGAGCCATCCGGATGGCGAGGCCGGCGGCCATCGTCTTCGCTGCGCCCCCGGGCCTGGTCCGCTTCACGCTGGCGCGCTTCCAGGCGCGCCTTTGCCGCCTGGATCGCCTCCAGGCGCTTCTCGCGGCGAGAAATCTCGGCAGGAATGTCCAGCTCCGGCTCGTTACGCTCCTGGTCGTCGGTAGCCTTGGCGCGATCAAGCAGCGCCTTGATCTCGCAATGCAATTCGTCCTCGGCCGGCTTCATGCGCTTATAGCTCATCGCCTTGTGGCGGCTGGCGTTGGCTTTTACCTTGGTGCCGTCGACCGCGATCGTGCCAAGCTTCACCAGCCCACATTCGCGCGCCAGTTGCACCACCTGAACGAACAAATTCTCAAGCTCGGTCAGGTGTAGGGCACGGAAGTCACTCAGCGTGCGGTGGGCCGGGAAGTTTCCAGCGGCCAGCACACGCAACGCGACATCCTCGTACAGCTTCCTGGCTAGTTTGCGCGAAGAGAAGACGCCGCTCGCGTAACCATAGATCAGCACTTTGACCATCATCGCCGGATGAAACGGCTGATTGCCCGGACCACCGCCGGCATACCGGGCGTGGAATGCGCTCAAGTCCAGCGTATCGACAGTCTCGCTGATGAAGTAGGCAAGATGCCCTTCAGGTAGCCACTCTCCCAGAGAAGGGGGCAGCAGATAGGATTGGTCGGGTCGGTAAGGAAGGTAACTGGCAGCCATCCCCGTATCGTCCTCGATCTTCCGCCGATTTGGCTTCTGCCGCGCAGGCTCCTAGGCCACCGTAGCTAAACATACGAGAAAAACCGCTTCTTGAGCGCTCTCTGAGACCACCTTGCCGACAACGCAGAAACGGTTGCGGAAAAATCGGCGTTTCCGGCGTACGCCACCCGACCTGGACGAACTATTGCGGACCTGGAACTGGAGTAGCGGAATTCCCCGGGGTTTCAGCGTCGCGCCACAGCGCCTCAGATAGATGCGGTAGCCTTTGGCGGGTCGTCATGCCGCGGACCACCCCCCCAAAAAATTCCACAATGCGGAATGGCGGAATTTTCTGGGGTTCCCGCTTACCCCCCCATTCAGACGCCGGATAGATTCAAGCAAGCCAACTTGTCGTCAAAATCGGTGTTGCAAAAACGGGAGTGACCATAGATTCCGTTTTCCAAGCGGACCCTATTACGCACATTGTTACCGATGCAAGAACAGGGGAGTTTCATGAAATGCCTGTTTAGGAGTGATTAAAGGTAACTTGTGCGCAGAAGGTCAGGTGTGTGGTGGTTAGTACAGACTAGTGAATGTTGTAACTAAACTATATTTTTATTAAAGGCCGGAGGTGGTGCTCCTCCGGCCTTAATTACGTTTCCGTGTTCATTAGTCGATGAACTGGCGGATCAGTTCCAGAATGGCAATCAGCGCGTTTGCAAGCGCCGCTACCGCCCTCAGAACGATGATTAACAGGTTAATCATCCGTTTTCTCCATAAATGGAGTAAAGACACCGTGGCTTGCTCTTACACTGCCTGTCACCACGGCTTCTCTTCGTCTTGTCAGTTGTAGAGAGTCTCACTCCTGCCAGAGCACAGATAACCAGCACCACCTGTATTACCTGTCAGGACTTTGAACCTGTTCATGCCGCATTTAGCGGAATGCAGGGAGAGACTCACCACAGAGCTAACCCTCTGATTATACGTTTATCTAACGTTCAGGCAAACCGTTAACGCACAGTCACTGCCCGTCATATTGCATAATCAGGCTTCACGGATTATCATACTATTGTCAGTTGTAGAGAGTTTCCCTTCCGGGCTGAGTTACCAGCTCGCACCGGAACCGTAAAAAAGCCGACCTCACCAGTCGGTTTTTTTACGTCTGCGGTTTCCCGCTTCGTTTAAATCTATTTTAAATGAATAAATTGTTCTGCGGCAAACCCAACAACATAAGGACGTTAGGGTTGATGGTTGCCGAAATCGCGGTGCGTTACGTGAATTCTGAGGTTTTGCGAGGGGGATTGGGCGCGAGAATTTACGAGAGAGCGCCGGAACAATGCCGGGATCACAAACCATCACCCGTGAAAGAAATCTTCCGGCATTGCCCGGTCAGGTAGTATGACATTCATTGTCAACGGCCATCAATTTATAAGCTGCTTTGCACTTCATAAAAGATCACCACCAGGGCTGCTAAAACAGTACCGATAGCCAGCACGTTAAAAAGTACGTCCTTCATCTTTACGAACGACATACTGATTTGCGTCCTTTCCCTTTTGTCAGCCTTCTCTATCATCCAGCGTTGGTATGAATCACTGTTACTTTTTCTGTCCATGTTCCCCCCAATTCATCAATGAGCACCAGGCGGCCACCAGGCTTCTTGCCAACAAAGTAACGGCCTCGCGGCAGACGTTCGCCAGTCTTCAGCCGTTCGATCCAGTCCTGAAATGCAGGGCGCGGTTTATAGCTGTAGCGGCCAAAATCAGCTAAAGACTGCGTGACCATGACTGTTTGGCAGCCATGCTTTCTCATATCACGAAACGTATTTTCCAGTGCAGCCAGTGTATTCATTTGCACGTTCTCTCTGCTTTTCCCATGAAGATATTAACGACACTCAAAACTAACACCGTTGGCATGATCACGGCAGCATAGCCGACAGCAACGGCCTGATATATGGTCAATGAGTAGTCGGGCTGTTTATACAATACGACTGAAAAAATGCTCCCCAAACAAGCAAGCAGAGTTAAAAACAAGTAATCGACAAATCTGTTTTTATAGATAACCCATGCAACGATGCAGGGATATGACACCAGGCACAGGATAATCGCATTTGTGGTATGCACGTTTCGCTCCTTGTTATTTAAGGGTTGTCAGCCAGATCAAACAGATTGTTCAGGCTGGAACGGAATTGTTTTACCGATGATACCAGCTCCTGACTCCGCGCTTTTTCCTGCGCTAGTTCACGCCGTAGCTGCGCCATCTCGTCTCTGTTACGCTGAAGCTCAAGGATAGCCGTCATAAAGGTTTTGCTGGCTGATGCCTGTCCGGTCGCTTCCTGCGCCTTTTTAATGGCCTGATCTTCGTCGTCATTCGTTCTGATTGTGTAATGCCCCATGATACCCCTCTTTTGCTGTCATTTTTGCGCTGCCGGCGCGAACCCGGGAAGAAACTTTGCTGGCAAAAAAACACTGGCCAACAGATGTGACCGGGAAAATTTGCTGGCAATTAATTTTCGATGAAAGCCAGCTCGCAATCGCCGCATTCAATATTCAGTCCGGCTTTGCCCCACACGGCAGCGCCACACCCGCGACACTGATATTTAACTTTATTTCGTTTTGGCTTGTCCTCAAATGCTGCAACTGACAAATCATTGTCATTGCTCCCGGCCATATCATCTGAATGGCTCCCGTTCTGCGGTGACACTGACGGCAGCAGAGCCATAGAAAGCACCGCTTCTATATCAATCCCGGCCTCAGCATTTTGATGCGCCAGAGCAAGCGTTTCGCGCCATTGCTCTATTACGGCGGTCATATCTTTTTGTTGTTCGACCTGGACAGGGAAGCGATCAAACCAGCTCAAAGCAAATTGCCCCTGGAACAGTTCCAGTGTGACGCGCTGGAAGCGGCCACCAGGGATCGGATAGTCATTAATCTTCTGGCCGACTTTCGCACCACCAGGTCTCCCGGTGGAGGAGGGCATAAGTCCGATACTTTCCATTTTTGCCGCCCACTGCGCATTGTGGTACGTCTTACGCGACGGGTTGCCGTAGTGGTACTGCCACATATGGCACTGCTCATGAACCAGCGTTTGCATGACTTCAATAAGCGGGTACACCGGGAAGTATTCAGGATTGAGGGCGATTTCATCAATCATCCTGCCGCTGCCGTCAGCAGCAACAAAGCGCCTGTAACTGAAATAGCCCATTGTGTTCTTGCCGCGCTGGAACGTAATCAGACAGTCAGGGAGTTCGCCGTCAAAAAGGCGCTGGTTATAGAAATCAAACGCCTGTTGTAGCTCGCTGTAAGCGCGTTCCGTGGCTCTTGTCATGCTGAAGTTCGCTTAGCGGCGTTCCGATATTCCTGTAACTCTGCAACAATAGCAGGGAACACATCAGCGCAACGCTGTGCCAGCTTAACCGCCTTTGAACAAACGCCCATACCATGTGCTCTTTTGAGCGCCTCCAACAAATCTGCCAGTTCCTCGTCAGTGATTTTTTCAGTCATCTATTAAGCTTCTCCATTATCTGTATCGTACGATACAGATAATATAAACCACACCTTTGCTAGCGGCAATCTTTTTTGCTGGCAATTTCAAGCCCAAGGCGGGTATCGAGTGAGTAAGATTGCTGGCAAAAATCAACGGCCAAACCGGCTGCAGGAAACTGGTTTGCTGGCAAGCGTGATTTACTGCTGGGCTTGATACCTTGCCATTGAATGACGCTTGTTTTAGTGTCAAAAGAACAACCAGCGCGAGAAGAATAAAGGAAGCAAAAGCAATGGATATCAAACCTAACTCAGTGATCCACCTGGAGCCAGGCGATACATTACCCGGCCATACCAATCTGAAACCCGTACCTGATAAGTATCTCGATGAGTTAAAGGCACTCATAAATAAACTCAATACTCAATCAGGTAATATTTACCTCAAGTTAAAACAGATGTACGCCTTTTTGGATCGTTTTAACAAAGAATTTGTGAGCACGTTTACCTCCTGTCAAAAGGGGTGCTCTTCGTGCTGTAAAATCGATGTTCATTTAACCGCGCTTGAGGCAACACATATTGCACAAGCAAGTAAACTCACTGCCAGAGACAACCCGCTTACGACCGGGCATGAGTCAAAATGTCCGTTTTTGTCTGAGAAGGGAACATGCTCAATCTACAATTACCGCCCGCTGTTATGCAGGACATATCATGTACTCACTCCGCCGGAAATGTGTAACGACCCGGATGCACAAGTCATGCAGTATGGTTCTCAAAGTGCGAACATGGGAAATCACATCTACAAAACAATAGCTGAGTGGATCTATTTTCAGACGTATCACTGCACTGGTAAGTTAGAAACCAAAGATATCAGAGACTACTTCCCTTATCCCCGCGAAGATATCCAAAGATTTCTTCACCATAACCCCCCGCGCCCTTTTTGCTAAAAAAAAAGCCTCCGACGCAGTGTCAGAGGCTTGTTAGATTACTGTTCGTCACCAACAGAGCTGGAAGCGTCTTTTTTGATGAGAAACTCATCAAGAGAACGGCCAGCTTTTAATGCTTCGTCGATTGGTTTTGGTGTCCGGCCACGGCCAGACCAGTATTTCGTTTCGCCGTTTTCGTCAAACTGATATTTAGGCGGCGCTTTTGGCAACGTCTTTTTCCGTGTTTTTGGCGCATCTTCGGACAGGCCAAGCAGTTCTTCCGGTGAAAAACCTTCTCCGGCGATCAGCTGGAGCAGCTCCTGGCGCTTTCTTTCGCGTTCTGCGCGTTCTGCTGCCTCACGCTCTGCTTCTTCACGGCGTTCTTCGATCACGGCATTAAGCTTTTCCTGCATTTCCAGCAGTTGTTCAAAGCTGGTTTCTCGCGCAAAAACACGAACAGAGCGAATATTCAGGAGTAGCTTTCGTGTTGCATCAAATGTTTCATTTTCACTCATCGCGTTAATCCTTATTTTTTACTGAACTGAAACCCAAGTTTACCCGTAGCTTTATCCTGCAAAACAATTGCAGCGTCAAACTTTTTCCCGGTTTTATTACTGGTAAAGCCTTTAATCTCTCCGGTTTTACCTTTTTTGATTAATGTTTCAACCTGATTTTGTGTCAGTTTTTTTCCTGACACTTCAGACCAGATTTTAAACTCGCACCCGGAACAGAAAAAGCCTTTAGGCCGGATAATAATTTCTTTACTACATGAAGGGCAGGGGGCTTCGAGCCGGGACATGGAACCTTCTGATCTGGATTTTGCTTCCATATCCGGCTTGCCGTCTTTGTCCGGGAATGTTGTCTTGCATTCAGGATAGCAGGAGCATCCCCAGAAAAAGCCATTTTGCCCCTTACGTTTACGCAGGAAACCGTTGTTACAGACCGGGCAGGACGTGGCATTTGAAGAAATCGAAATTCCGTTCCTGTCCAGCTCGTCGATTAACCCCTGGACATACTCATCATTTTCCTTAATAAACTCCTCAACCGTCAGCTCTCCGGCTTTGATCTGAGACTGCTTTTCAGCCCACAGAGCGGAGATATCCGGTTTAGTGATTTCAGGAGGCAGTGCAGCGCAAAACTCCTGGCCTTGTTTTGTGGTTTTCCATACCAGCTCCGAATACCCCTTTTCTTTTTCGATGGAGATAAGCCCGGTATTTGCCGCCAGTTTCTCAAGAATGCCCGCGCGAGTGGCTTCCGTTCCGATACTGCCACGATCACTGCTGCCCTCGTCTTTCGCTTCCAGCGCCTTTCTGAGAGCCGGATCATCAATGAATTTTGCTGCACTCGTCATGGCGGCCAGTAAGGTTGACTCTGTGAAATAGCGAGGTGGTGTAGTCTTTTTCTTGTCCACGTCTGCCGATTCACACAGGCCGCTGTCATTAAATTTCAGCAATGAAAGATCAAAACCATCCGTTCCGGCATCTTCGGTTTCGTCCTCATCATCACTATCCTTACCTAGCGCCTCCCAGCCCTTTTGTACCAGAACGCTCTGTGTGGCCGTAAAAGTATCCCCCTTAATATCAAAGTGGATTTTCGTCTTGTTGCGGATCGCATCCGGGTAGAACAGCCCGATAAAGTAGACGGACACCAGGTTATAAACGTTCCGCTCTTTTTCATTAAGCTGAATACCGGCTCCGCTTTTTGTCGTCGGGATGATGGCGTGGTGCGCCTCAATCTTGCTGGCATTAAAGGCTTTGTGCTTCTGGCCTTTATCCATATCTGCGATCGCAGACGCCAGTTCGGGTACGGTGGCCGCTATCGCGGCAGCAATATCTCCGGCCTGGTAGTAATGCTCATCTGAAAGATAGCGATTGTCAGAACGTGGATAGGTCAGAAGCTTGTGAGTTTCATACAACCCCTGCATCACATCGAGCGTATCTTTTGCAGAATAACCAAATCGCTTTGCGCATAGCTGCTGTAGCGTGGAAAGGTTAAGCGGCAGCGGTGGTTTCGTGTTTTCCGGCTTTGTCGTCGCGATAGTAACAATAGCGTCCTTACCCGTAACCCGCCCGGCAATATGCTCGGCCTGAGCTTCGGAAATCAGGCGTTTTTTCTCGTCTATCTGATCGTCGTCTGTTGTCTGATATTTCGCCTTAATCTGATGCCCGTTCATCGACAGACTGGCAAATACATCGTAATAAAAGCTTTCTGTGTGGTTCTGGTTCGCCAGCGTGCGCATGTTCACCAGGCCAAGAACAGCACTTTGTACCCGACCAACGTTCAGAACGCCGTCATAGCCCTTCTCACGGCCTTTTAATGTACATCCCCGCGTCATGTTATAGCCAAAACCCTGATCACACAGGGAACGCGCCAGGGCGCTTAACGTCATACCGCGAAATTTATCGTTAGGCTGTAAATTAGCCAGCGATTTTTGCACTGGCGCAAGGTTGAGGTCGGCAACAAGCAGCCGCTGGACGGGTTTCTTGTTTCCGGCATAACCTAAAATCTCATCGACCAGCAAACATCCTTCATCATCGGGGTCGCCAGAATGAACGATACTGTCGGCTTTATCGATAAGAGACAAAATGATGCGGGTCTGTACTTCGGATTCTGGCTTGATTTTATACTGAGGCGGGTAAACCGATTTAATCGGTAAATCACCAAAGCTCCACCTGGAATATTTTTCGTCATAATCCTCCGGGTCGTAAAGCTCCAGCATATGACCATAACACCAGGTAACGACATCAGAGCCATGTTCAAAGTAGCCGTTTTTCTTTTCAGTATTTGGGTTACCACCCAGCCCTTCAAAAATCGCTTTTGCTAAAGAGGGTTTTTCTGCAATAAAAAGTCTCATAATTAGCCCTTAGTCAAATCAATAGTGCTTTCAAAAGATGGCAGTCGCTCAAAAAGAGAATGTTGCGTATTTAGTCGCTCTGACTGAATAGTATGCAGTAACAGACTTTCCTCTCTGCTCTTAAGAAAATCACCCCATTCATACTCAATCCACACATCATGGGTATTTTCTCCTGGCTTATTGAGAAATGACTCCATCTTTGGCTGAATTTTCACCGGAGCAAGATTTTCATAAGCTGAATGAACCCGACGATCCCATGAATCAAAACCGCCATTTAACATTATATCGTGTGAGACCATATCAAAATCGTTATCTTCGATGTAGGTTGTCACACGATGATTGATCATACCCATATTTTCTATATTCCACTGGTAATCAGTGGTAAACCACTTAAGATGCTTATCAGTCTTTAGTAAAAGTCCATTTATGGCTTTTCTGCCTTCCCTCATACCAACCCAGATATTTTTATTCGGGTAGGGTCTTCCCGTTGACAGTGCATCACCTTCGATTATGAAATCAAGTTCAGGAATGGTTATTGATTCAAGATGGCATTTATTTGCCATCAGATGAAACAATCTTGGAACAAGGTGCAGGTACATGATTACTCTCCAACATCAGAGTTGTGGGTTCCTGGGAAACTAATAAGAAACTCATCCGTTCTTCCTTTACCATGATTGAAGAGAGGTTTTAAAGCATTCTCCCTACCGAATTCAGCAACGAATGATTCAACATCACGAATAAAACATGACATGTACTGATAACTGTCAGTCTGGAACAACTCCTGTAAATCTTCTCCATGCATAACCGCATACTGGCAAAGACGGTCATACAAATTTTGTAAGGATCGATAATCAGAATCAGGAACGACTATATCAACTTCTGCCGCGCTTTCTGTCATAAGAGAAGAAACAAAAATATCTGCACTGACGCGAACTTCCCTTACACTCACTCTGTTATTAAAACGTTCTTTTTCGATTTCATTAAACATGATAGTTTTCACCACTTATGACTACGTACATATGCCATACAGAGCTGTAACGGAAGATTATGTTTAACCGACATGAACTCTGCACATTGTTCATCATCAAAAACTCGCATGCCATCAGAGATTCTAATAAAATGAGGGTTTTCCTTTCTTTCTTTTTCCAGTGTGTTTATATCGAACAACCCACTGGATGTTATATCCACTAAATCCATGTAATGCCATTGAGCCGTTTCTAATTCATCAAGAGTCCTTGCCTGATCTTTCATTTTAGAAAGCAATCTTTCCAGTTCACGCAAAGCCTTTTCTTTATTCATCATTCCCTCGCTCAATCATCATCATAAGTTACTGAGAAAATTTCCTCCATCAGCCAAAAATCAATAACGGATTTATCTTTTTCAGCGAGGTGTTTGTATGTCTTTGAATACTTGCGCGCCATTTTCAAAAGATCGGGACTGTTAGCAATAAATTCCTTTTCGTGAAGATTGTTTTCACGGAGGACTTTTAAGTATTCGGTATTAGGATGATAAAAGGCATTTTCTCCTAACTCTGCTTCCTCTTGTTTAATCCAGTCACCCAGATTAACGCTAAACTGTTCTGTTTTATCAGGAAGCCAGTCATTCGAATTTAGCTCAATCGGGACTAACGGCTCTGCTCTTTTGTGACATACAAGACAAACATGAATATTTTTATCTTTATCAAAACGCATAGCCTTGCATTTGCCGCAATCACACCATCCATCTAATTGCTCTGGACATTTCATAATGAAAACCCTCTTATTTTTTATGCCGCCATTCCCACGGGGGAACAGGTTGATTATCAGCCCACAGGCCGCGCTTCTGTGTCTGTGCTTCCCGTTGCAGAGCCGGTAATGAGTTATCGGTGTTGTACCTGTCATAAACCCATGCAGCCCCTTTTAGCACTTGCTGGCGGTTAGCCTCAGTGCCGTTCGCTGTTATCACTCGTCCCAGGATTCGCCCGTAGCGATCTGTTTGTGTATAAGAGACGGTAACGGATTGTCCTGCAAGAATGGCTTTAAGTTGATTAGTTGACCAGCGTCCAAAGGGTTGTTTTTTTTCCGGGGCATCGATATTCAGGAGACGAACCCTGACAGGTTGTTGCTCCTGCAATACTTCAATGGTGTCACCATCAAGTACACGAATAACCTTCCCCTGAATCTGAGCAGCACACAATGTAGCTGGCAACAGGGCAACAGCAAAGGAAAGAGCATTAAGAAAATGTCTCATTGCTTTCTTCCCTCCCATATTGATGAGAGTCGTTTAAAAATGGATAAAACGACAATTAAAGCCACTGCGATAACAGCCAGTGAAGGAAGTACATAGCTGTATAACTCAACCATGAAATTAATAAACTCCATGAGCGATTGCGGCTTTAAGGAAGCATCCCACAAAGCGATAACAACACGATAAAGCCCATAGACAATTGCCGGAAACCAGACCATAAACAACAAGATTTCAGTAAAAACAGAAGCGACCGCTTTGGCACTATCGATAATTTCAATTCCGGAGATCCGTACACTTCTTGCATCAGGTGCATTAATAATTTTCATCCTTCCCCCCTGTAAAAAATGTTCGCAAGTTCCAGTCTCACCCCTGAAACTTGCGTATTCACATCAGAATTAAACCATAACAGACTTAAAAGTTTTTCAATCGACCAAAGCTTGAAATAATTTTGTTTACTGTACCTGCATCAGCCGAAGGACATTCATTTAGTTTTTTCTTCCTGGCATCTGCCGTGTGATTGGGTAAAAAACCATGTTTATTTTTTTTCCTGATTGACATAAAACTTTTATACATCGGGTCACACTCTGCCGGACTACTTCCGTCAAGTTTTCCGGCAAGGCATAACACCATTGCACATGGATCGTTCGGGTCGGCCTTTTCCTCAGCATGAGCAGTTCCGGCAGCGAACGCACAAAGCAGCACTGCCGTTGTTACGGTCTTTTTCATATACACCTCATGGATAACGGGCAACTAACGCCCTGCGGTTGTTCAACCCCGGCTCAATAAAATTGCAGGAATTTTATTAATCCGGCGTTATCGGGATAAATAAACACTGGTAGTCCGGCAAGAAAGACAGTTCATTTTATAACGATACTGTATGACACCGTTTGCACCATTCGCCCTCAACCAGTTTTTAGCTGTGAAAAAGTCTTTTCCATTACTGGTTTCAACAATCACTGAATCAGAATGTGCAACAGAATAAAAAACAGCATCATCATAAAGGCGGTTTTCAGGTCTGAAATCATGGATAACCTTAACCCACGATGAATTAACCTTATCTGATTTAATGACTGAATATGTCGGTTGCCAGTCCATTAATTGTGCATTCACCGTTTCGGGATTCTGTTTCCAGTCAACCTGTGGCGGTTCCGGTGGAGAGGAACAGGCAGAGAGAAAAAGGACACTGACCATTAACATTTTTTTCATAGTAAAACCTCTGACTCCAGCTCACCGACGGAGAGCATTTTTTCTTTAGAAGGATATTTAAGCCCTTTAACACCCAATACTTTTTTAGTCTTATTCAGGGAGGCGGTTAACTCGGTAAGTTTAGGGCTTACCATCATCAGCCTGTCCATAAAATACGGGTCGAGGAAGTAGAGAGCTTTCTCTGCTTTAACCGGGTTTTCACCTTTAAGAATGATAAATTCTTCTTTAAAATCCAGCGTTCCCAGCTCCTGCGGGAGCACAAGGGCGCGCTGCGCCTCACTTTCTGAACTACTTTTCGACGTCGAGCGTCCGCTTGTCTTACTTGATCCTGTCGATTTAGTGGTGATATAGCCCAGCTTTTCCGAAATCTTTTTAGCGTCATCTTCTTCACTGACAGCATAGATAATCCGGCAGGGATGCGCACTCATCAGCGTTTTGGCACCTTCAACACCATAGATTTCATTAAGCTGACTGATATTCTGATAAATCGTCAGAAGTTTGAGTTTAAACCCGGCAATATAACCCGAACCTTTTTTAATGATTGGCATGTAACCAATAGACGGAAACTCATCCAGGAACATCAGACAGTCATGTTTCAGGGTCGGGTCAAAGTCAGGGTTTTCACGTAACGTGACTTCCACAACGAAATTAAAGAACAGGTTGAGGAAGTCATAGGCCAGTGACATATCTTCAGCATTAACGCCAACATAAACAGTGATATCTTCCCGGCGCAACTGGCGAAGGTCAAAATCATTTCCGTCTGTGCATTTACGGACAGTCGGAAGATAAAACAGACTCATTTTCTTACGAAACGAACCATCAATACTCGAACGTTGTTCATCCTCTGTTTCGTGATACTCCCTGATTTTGGTCAGTGCATCGCGCAGATGATACAGTGCGTTTTCATCAAGTCCTTTCGTTCCCTCCAGGTCTTCTCGCTTACTGAGTATCAGTTCCCGGTCAATGTTGCTGTACAAATCGACTACAGAACCAATTGAGAAAACAGGTTTAAGCCCGAACTCACCAAGCCAGGAAGGGTCGTAGTTAATAAAGAAATGAAGCAGTTTTGCCAGCCCCGTCCAGTACTGCCCCGCGAGGTTATTAAAGTGAGCTTCCGCTCCGGTCAGACCGTAAGACGGGAACAGGATCTCAATCAGCTTCAGCAGGTCTTTAGCCCCGCTCTCTGCTTTTAAATCAATATAGAAAAGCGGGTTAAACTGATGCGTTTTACTGTTGAAAGGGTCAAGAAGATAGACTTTATTACCCAGCAGTTTTTCACGTACCTTACTGGTGATTTTCCACAGTTCCTGTTTTGGATCTAATGCAATCAGGGAATGTTTCCTGACCAGCAGGTTTGGAATACCGATTGCAGCCCCTTTACCTGCTCGGGTTCCTGCGCCAAGTGATACAAAATCTGGTGCGGTATACCACAGGTATTTACCTTTATACGCCCCGACCAGAATATCAGTATCGTTTTCTTTCTCCCATTTCAGAAGCTTCGATTTCCTTAAATCATTATCACTGGCAAACTTCGCGTCACCATAAAGAGCAACATCCGTTTTATTCAGTTGCCAGATTATAAAAACAGGCACAATGAGAGATGAAACCATACCTGATAAAAGAGAGGGGATAGCGGTTAATCTGATATCTGTCCGTATATTACTCTCTGTTATTATCCGCCACAGCAACATGGAATCAAAATTCTTCCATATATAAAGCGGCGTTTTTCCGTTCAGGAAGTAAACAGCAACTGAGCCAGTATAATACGTCACAAGACACATAACCAGACCAATAAAAGCCCACTGGCCTTTATCGGGTAGTTTTAGAGACATAATCACTCCTTCAGCTTTTCAAAGTATTCCTGAAAATGAATATCACGATAGTAAATACCCGATGCAAATCGGCGATCCTCTTCATCAATGTACTTAATACTCATAATCACATCGACGTTGCTTAACACCCTCCGCAATATAATGTTGTAGGGTAAATTCTGACATTCAGGGTTCATATAACACCGCTGAACCAGCCCAAGCACAGCATCTTCAGGGGTGCTCTCATGGACGGTTGTAAGGTTCCCTGCATGGCCTGAACTTGAGCCTTTGAGAAAATCCCAGGCTTCCGCACCGCGAACCTCAGTCATGAGGATTCTGTCCGGGTTCATACGAAAACCAGAACGTAAAAGAGAAGCGGAGCTGACAGTGCTACTTTCCCCTTCTGACGGGTAATACAATTTCACATGATTTTTGTGAAACCTGAACTTTGCTTCATCTGTATCTTCGATTGAAATACATCGTAAATGATGGGGTATGTACTGAAGACAGGCATTTGCAAAGGTTGTTTTACCCGCCCCCGTTCCTGCACAAAAGACCATCGTTTTACCCTTAACCAGACATTCAGGGACAAATCGTTCAAAACAATTATCTTTAAACATTAAAGATAATTCATCTTCTTTATCCCTGAATTCAACACCTTGATTTAGCCTTGAGTAAAACCCCTGTTTAACAAAGGTATCATGGTCGATAAACACACTGGACGGCTTACGAATTGTAATAGACACCGTTTCCCGTTCCGTTGCCGGGGGAATGACTATTTGTACACGCTCCCCTCCGGGGAGCGTAACAGAACGTAAGGGATATTCTGGTGTAACCGACCCACCATCATGATAATCAGAAATAGCTCCTGCAAATGACATACAATCTTTAAAATCCATTTTTAATTCATGCTGCTGCCATTTCCCACTCACTTTAACAAAAAGTTCATCAGGCCGATTTACCGCGATTTCAGTTAAACCATCAACTTCATTAAGCCAGTGGTGGAAGTATTCATCTATTATTTCGTAAACAATATGTCTGTTCTCTGCATCCTTCATAATCCACCTTTTCTTTTAAGATCTCCAATAAAACGCATGACTTCTTCGTAATTAAATCGGTGCGTTTTGAATTGTTTCAGTGGTTTGGGGAAAGGAACGCCATTTATTGGTATGCCCTTACGAATATGATGGTATATTTCGCTTTCCCTTATTCCTGACAGCATTGAAAACTCTTTGATATCCAGCGTTATCAAATTACCTCCGGGAACCCACCATTTTTAATTTGTAGATGCTGGAGAAATCCAGATCCTGACCAACAATCAGAGTAATGATTTCCCCCTGGTTTTTATAAAGCGTTGGCGGGATATTCACACTGTTTGCAAACGCTTCGCGTGCTATATCAGCAAAAGCCTGGCGACTGTTAGCTGTATAATCGGTCTGATTGTCTTTATTACTTTTGGCTGCTCCGCTTGCCGCCTGTGCCACATCGGGGATCATGCCAACCATCATCGCGCCCATAAAGCGATCTGCAAAATGTGTGTCAATCCAGCCTGAAGCCCCGGCCTCACCCAGCGCTCCCGCCGCCTGCGTATCAATCAGCGGAATATCAATGAAAGGTTCCTTGCGTGTTCTCAGCTTCGTAGCAGCGATAAACACGGCTCCCTGACCATGATTGAACGTTCCCGTTTTATACATCAGATATGCGGCAGTTCCCTTTTCAATTAGTTTTACATTCCTGTTTGCACTGTATACGTCCTCATTAATCGTACAGACCAGCTTGCCAGCCAGATCAGAGATAAATCGTCTGTCCAGCGAGCACTTAATCGCGGTATTTTCAGGAATGAAAAGGTTAGGGTCATAAGGAACGCGTGTAATTTTTGAAAGCTGCGCGGGTTGCCCTGAGTTAACAGGCTGAACCTCGGCCTGTTTGTCACTGCCGTTCTCCTCGTTCCTTGTATTGCTGGCCGATGAAGAACTCCCACCGGAACCTGAGGAAGCAGAGCTGCTTCCTCCATAGGCCACATCCAGCGCACGACTGAAGTTCTGTTGTACTTTTTCCGTTGGCATTTCCGCTTTGTCGCTGCTTTCCTTCCGCTCTTCCGTCTTAGCCGGTTCTGCCCTGGTGTTGAATGGATCAACATCATCGCTGAGACCTGTCGCGCGTTTTACTGAACCAGTAGATACCGCATTACTGGCTGGCTTTTCGTCACCGCTGGACATTGCACGGATAATCGACGGGATATAGTAGACCGACACCCCGGCGGCCAGCAGAAGAAATGCAGCGATAATAATCACCAGCCCCTTACGCGATTTTTTAAGCTTCTCGATACCCAGGCGTTTAACTGGTTGTCCTTCACTTTCTCCGTTATCCGTTTTATCGTTTTGCTCATTATCTTTCTGAAGTCTCTCCCGTAGTGCCTGTTCAATTTCTACTGCGGTCGGGATTTTATTTTCCTGTTCGCTCACTGGATCACCTCTTTCTCAACGTTCGGGGAAACGGTATCTCCTGCCGGAAGCCGGACTTTGCCAAAGCCCCGGTTTTCAACCCCAACAACCTGATTTCCCATACGCAATACAAAACGCTGGTCTACAGGAACACCAACAACGGTGAAACTGCCGCTGTTTTTGACTACCGGGTTAGTCAGCGTTTCCTGTTCGCCACTCATAACAAAGACGCTGGGGATTTTTTTCAGGGGGCTGAAGCCAAACCAGGTATAGCGGCCATCGTCATACGCATAATCCGGGCTGATTGACTGACTGCCGTCAGCTACCCGCTTCCAGTAATCCCAGTTCCGGGGGGACTTCGCGTTTTCAAGAGAACGGTTGATTGCCTGTTCTTCCTGCCGCTTGTTGAGAGCCTCAATCCGTTTCTTCTCGATTTCGGCCTGTTCCTTCCGGCGTTCCTGCGGGTACTGGTAATTAACAACAAAAGCGATCTTGTCCGGCTGCCGGAACGTTCGGGCGTTCAGCTCCATGCTGTAATTACGTTTTGTTGTGCGAACAAACAGGTTTGTTCGCCAGCGTTCCAGGTCGTTTTCAGGATCAAGAGCAACACTGACCACCTCTGAAGACTGGTTGCCACTGTCATCGGTACTGTTCTTCTGTACTGTCTGTTTGACGGGCTTTACTTCCAGATACACCAGGTTATCTTCTTTGTTCACTTCCCAGCCCTGGGGAAAGCCGGTTCTGGCACTGATTACCGTTTCATCCTCGTCAAATACCAGTGTGGTTGTATAGCCGACCGCACTGTTTATAACAGTCGTGTTTTGCGGGTTATAACTGACAACCTGATTACGGGGGTCGAAACGGCTGGCTGCTGGCGTAACGGCTGCATGGCAGACGTGAGACACCAACAGAAGCGCCACGATTAGCGCTCCTTTATTCATTTTCATAGTTTTCACCCTTTCACTTCTTTATCGCGTACATAGCTCGTTACAACGAATTTAAGCGGGTTATTATTTCGGTCACCCGATGCCATTTCGACCTGTGGTTCAATACGGTAGGTCAGTCTGACGTTCCAGTATTCATAATCATCCTGGCCTGTCGCGACATTTCGAATGGTTAATTTAAACCTGACATATGCCCCCATATCCTTATCATCGCGCCGTGATGACGGACTGATAATCACGGAGGGATTATCCTGAACGGATGCTGTTTTTTCCGCTTTATTATAAATAACCTTTGGTGACTGGTTGCTGTTGATTAAAGCGTTGTAATCCGTCGCAACATTCTCAGCGCTGTATAACAGAACATAATCATAATCATGCTGGAGACTGAAATAGTTATACCCTTCACGACGCTTCACATACTGAGTAATAAAGTATTTCGCCAGTGCTTCATTTTCAGAGAGGTTTTCTTTTTTAACGGAAGTCAGCCTTTCAGCAACACCAGTGACACCATTAATAAGATAAGCTTCGACAACCGTACTCTTTAACGGCAGCGCCCCATTCAGAGCCAGCAGAGACAATACACCTACGGCCATCCCTGCAATACCACCGAATTTATAAATGCGGTTCATTTTCTCCTGCATCAATACATTTTTCTCTTCAAAAGTAGTTGAAGAGTCCGTTACTTCTTTTTTCTTGTTAAAACCAGGCAGTTTTAATTCTGAAAGATTAAACCCCATTGCGCATTACCTCTGCTGAATTAACAGGTTCGCTTTTCCCGGACACCGGGGGTTGTTTATGTGACGCCTGGCATCCGACGAGGCAAAGCGTCACGATAGCCGTGATAAGTAGTTTCATATTAATATTACCTAAACAAAGGAGTGAATATTATACGCAGATGCTTGAGATTATCGTAATCAAAAGAAGGATAATAAGAATACACAAACCTGTATTAAGAGCATCCATGAAATTATCCTCCGTATTTCTTTTTCGCCATATCAATAGCAGCCTGTCGAAGTCTCTTGGCACCAATGTTAACTCCCTGTCCTGTCAGATTCCCCAGCTTGCCAGAAACACCAGGCGACTGGCTAAAACCATTATCCTGACGGCGAACACCTTTCCATGCTCCTATCCCTGCATTTTTACCCATGCCAAGCATATTGCGCCCCATACGGGAAGCGCCGAACACGCCAGCACCAATCCCCATTGCGGCTGCCCCCTGCATCGCGCCTTCAACACCTACCCCTGCGAGCTGGGAAGCATAGGTTTTGGCTTGCCAGATAATCCAGGCCATGAATGCACCTGCAACCCCGGCCTGAGCGCCAGTTGAGATTAGATTTAGCTCATCTGCATTTGCTATAGATATTGTCAGGATGCCATTTAAAAAAGTCATCCCAGCTCTAATTGCCAAACCGCAAAACAGAAATATCAAGCATGAGCTAAATATTAGCTGTAGCCAGCTATTAAACATTTGTCGTAAAAAACCGAAAGACAGACAAATAATAAACAGAGGTGCAGTAACAGCTAGCATTTTAAGCGTCACCTCAGCGGCAAGATAAACTATAGATGTCAACAACAGAGCTAAGATACCGCCAGCATATGTCAATATCGCTGCGATTGAGCCATCAGTTTTAACATATGTAGATGTATCTTTAGACATAAGATATGCTGCCACTTGCTGAACTTTTTCCCAAAGTTCATCAACCCATTTCCACGGGTCACCACCTGCAAATGTTTCCCTTAGCCCATCCATAGCCTGATTAGCACTATCTAGCCAACCACCGATATTTCTGACAAAGATAAGAATCAGCCAAAATCGACATAAGTTCCATAGAAAATCTTGAACTGCGGTTTTCTGTTTACCAACTACAGTGGTGTATGCATACCATAATATATAGATAGAAATACCATACTTACCCAATTGATACGCTATTGAAGAAAAATTATCTAATTGACCAGTCAAAGACTGGTCAATGTTTTTAACAATAACGTCATGGGCGGCTTGGAAAAACCTAGAAGTTGCCATAATGGCTCCTTTTAACTTCCCTCTTTACCCAAAACATCTTTGAATGCATCTTTATAATCAACGTGCTTAGGATGTAATTGCTTATATCTAAATAAACCGTCTTTAGCATTTTTGCAATTATCACTATCACTACCTGACTTTTTGCATTCAGCTACTTTTTTAGTTGCTTCGTCAGGATGAGATTGCCACCAATCTACAGATTTAACCTCTTCGCACCCGGCAAGAAAGAAAGTAAGCCCCAACGCTGCAACTACTCCATATTTTTTCAAGATTCCTCCTCAGTTCATTTCATAGCTCTGCTGATCAAACGCCGCTTTATAGTCTACAACAGGGGTATCGGTATTAACCGCTCCTAATTGTTTTTGCTGATATGCGGCCTGTAACATTTTCTCCTTGTATTCTGCAAGATCGCGCTGCTTATCGCGATACATTTCATACTGAAATTTGAGCTTGTTAAATTTCAGGCTTGCCAGAGATACAGCGTTTGTCGCGTCCTGCGTGGCTTTCGTGTCCTGGGCGTTCTTCACCTGGTCGATAAGATCGGCCATCTCCTGATTATCTTCACGCAGTTTACTTTCCAGCTTATTGCCGTACTCGATCCCCGCCAGTTGGGACAGGAACGAGGCTTCACAGCCCCGCACAAGGTCACCTGTATAACCCAGGCCTTTACAGGTGTTTGTCACCTTATAATCGGCCAGAAGAGATCTGGCTTGCTCAGACAGGGCGGCTTCCGGGTTCTTAATGTAATCATCAATGAAGGAGTTCCCCTGGTCGTAAATCTTCTCCAGCTCCTTACTGACAGATTGCGCAGACTGCACCAGTCCCTGAACATCACGAATGCCCGTTTTGGTCAGCAGCTCCTGCTTATAGGCATTGATCTGTTTCTGGTAGTGGCTCACCGTGTCCTGCCACTGTTTGAGACGTTCTGTCCAGCGCTGCGCTTCGATAGCCCATTCAGGGCTTGCATCAATGGCAACGGGAATACCAGCCTGAGCACCAGAGATAACCGTAACAGAGGCGATAAGTGCCGCAACGATATGCTTTTTCATAGGAGGTTCCTTAAATCAGGTTTGCACGTTCCAGATAGGTATCAAGCCACTCTTCCGGCTTCATTCCCTCTTTCCAGATTTCATCGAACAGTTCAAGCTGAGGTTTCGATGCGCTGAGAACCGGTAGGTAATACGCCGCCTTCCCCAAATCCAGTCTTGCAAAAGCCGCAAAATCATCACTTTCCCCCTTCCTCTGTGGGTTTTTAACGACCAGGAACTGACGAGAGAGCGGGTCAATGGCTTTAATTTTGTCAAAATAAAGCTCTTTGACTTGCAGCTCGTCCACATACTCATTACGTTTCCCTTTAGGGTTCGCCAGATAAATATGTGTTGCGCATTGCTCACGAACGGCAGCCGCGATAGGTGATTTAATTAGTTCATCCGGCGATTGTGTCGCTACGACAAGCACCATATCCAGCTTACGAGCGGTTTTGAGTTTGTTATAAACAAAATCCCTGAACGCTTCGTTGTTAATCCATTGCCAGAACTCATCCATGTAGATAAGGAGTCGGCGGCCATCGGCCAGCATGGTGACACGGTAGATCAGGTAGAATGAAGCAACGCTGGAAAGTACCTTATTATCCAGGAACTCCGTTCCATCAATACCGAACACATCCAGATTATCCACATCAAACGTATCTTCAGGGTTATCGATCACCCAGCCAAATTCCTCTCCCTGAGTCCAGGGCTTCAGACGGGCTTTAAGCCCATGCCGCCGGGTTTCAGTATCATCAGGCTCCAGAATAAGTGGTCGCAACTTACTAATCGGATAAGAGCGATCTGACCTTTGCATAAGGCGCTCAACGGCATCAGAAATCAGGCGGTTCTGGTAGTCGTCAAGCGGCTCACTGTTTAGCGAACAAATTAACCTCACCAGGTCTTTCATAAAGGAAATATTACGTTTAGTGGGGGGCAAAGCCGCAGGGTTCCAGCCTGTCGGCTCTCCTTCTTTTACCCGATAGTAAGCACCTCCCATTGAACGTATACCGGGTTCCGCTGCCCGGTCTTTATCGAACCATACGGTAGTAAGTTTCTTGTGTTTCCTTTCAGGAGGGAAAGACTCCGGCGTACCGAACTGCTGGGCGGCAAAAGCCTTAGCCATCATCACTACCGTTTTACCCACGTTTGACGTACCAAGAATTTCGGTATGCCCCAGCGTGGGGTTTTTACCGAAGTAATTTTGATGCTCGGTAGTCATGTGATAGTTGAGGTGATAAATATCATTGCCTGATCCCCCCAGAGTTAACAGACAATTCCCCCAGGTATTCCCTTTCTCTTTGCCCGTAAAGAAGTTGTGGAAGCTTTCCATTTCGGCAAAGTTCAGACTGCTGATAGGGCTAAGGCGTGGCCGTAACGTATAGTTACCGGGTAGCTGAGCAAAATAAGCCGCGCCAAGACTCATAGTTGAGTAGGTGACGATAAGCCCCAAATCCTCCAGAGTAGTCGTCACGATATTGGTGTCTTTCACCAGGCGTTCCGGCGTGTCAGCGTAGACAATCAGGGTCTGGTGACTTTTACCGAAAGAAATGTAACCACTGGACACCATGTCGAGAGCAACTTTTAAATCAGTCAGTAAGGATTGAGCCGCGTCATCCGTCATTTCCAGTTTGTCGATCTGATCATCCAGCGCCTTGATTGCCGACTGTTTGTCTATCGGCGTGAAAGAGGATGTCTGAACATACTCAACAGGGAGATACATCAGGGCGTCAAAAATTCCGGCATCCGTTTCCTGAAAGTAGTCCTTAATCTCAATGCAACGAAAATACCGGGCATGATCTGAAGCGGTGATTTGCCCTGCATCGTTACCAAAGAACACATCTTTACCACCCAGGTACGTGTAAAACGGGCTGTTGGTAACTCTGACTTTCTGCCAGCGGCCGGAAAGCAGCTTCTGGAACAATGAGAGCTGGTCAGAGTAAACAACACCATTTTCTTCATATAACCCAAGGCGGCGGGAATGGAACCGGGACAGATAGGTACTTAGTCGTCCACAGATTTCATTCATATCATTAATGGGTTCTTCGAAGATATTTTTATTACCTTTTTTCCGTGAAAGGAAGTGGGTAACTTTATCTTCAGCACTGAACGGTTTATAGCATACAGATATGTATAATTTGTTTTCAAAATACTCAGATTCAGAAAGCGAACTGTAATAATCGTTCATCACCCTGTTAACAAATGGGATTTTACTTTTAAAAGTAGGCTGGACAGACTTTTTCCCCCTTATACGATGATCATAAAAAGTAACAGGCTTACCGTCAAAACTACGAATCAGCGTATTGAGCTGGTCAGTAAGTAATGTCAGATCAGCCTCATCAACACATTCAAAATAAGCCCCGTCAATCTGCCATGTCGCGATTAAATCATGATTTTTGGTAACAACGAGGTTTTCTGTAATATGTGATGAATACGGGATTAACTCTTCAAGAGAAGACTGGTCTTTAAGCTTCATAAAATTGTCCACTTTCGATATATCGACTGCGTCGTACGAACTCCCCGCATAATGGACGGCATTGAAACGCTTGTTTGCCAGAGGATTACCTTTGATTTGCATTCGCAGATAAAGCAGGTCAAAAAAGCGTTCATCTATCTTCGTAACTCGCTTGATGGCATACCAGCCAGGGAGGATGAGGGCATACATAGCCTCATGAATCCAGACACCAAGCAGAACGCAGATAACGCACATTCCAAGAAAGGGGTAGAGCGGAACGCCCAGCCCCCTAATCAAAGCGGGGCGTGTCAGCCCTTTAAAAACGGTACTCATTTTTACGCCCCCTTTTATTACATATTACGCTAACCAGTCAGGCAGATATGGCGCAACAATAAAGATGATAATCCCGATAATTAAAGGCGTAATCCACGCTGCATGCTGGCGTGAGAAGATAGCAATATAACCAATTACCAGCGCAATGATGGTGATTGCTGGCTTACGGATATCCGTCAGAAAATCGATGATCTTCTGCAAGAAGCCAGTTGTTTTAGTGGATACATCATCAGCAAAGGCAGGTTCTGCTACACAAAGCATCAATGCAGCCATAAATACAGAAAGAGTTAAATAACGTTTATTGAGTTTTAACATCGTTTGTTTCCTTTTCATCTAAAACAGTGCCACGCATGGCATATTGGGGATATACGGTAACTTCTTTAGGCTTGATACTCTGCGTTACATTCTCCTTTCTGATTGCATCTTTAACTGAAGGAACCACCCAGTTTTTTTTGTTATCAGGCGGATTAAACCCTATACGCTGTATATAACTGGTGTTATTAAAATCTGGTTCAGGTTTAGTTCCCGTTTCTGGATTGCCGGAATAATAGCAACTCAGACCACGTAAAATGTCGCCACCACGTTTATAACAGTCCACCAAAATTTGCTCTGAGACCTTGAGGTTTTCGCAGGGGTCAAACATTTTCTCAGCGGTTGTATTGAAGTTTGCAAAATTGGTACTCGTTATTTGCATAAGACCGACTGAGTAACGATGATTTCGTGATTCAATTTGATTTACGATCTGGAGTGCAGCCTCCTTAGTTTTGGGAAAGTAGGACACTACGCCTTTGTCACCGGGCTTACGTTCAACCTTCGGTATTATCTCGGCAATAGCATATGGGTTAAAACCAGATTCAACCCTTGCAACTTCATGCGCAGTATCGGGATGAACGCTGGCCGCGCATTGCAAAGCAAGCGCCGCAAAAGCAGTAGTAGATAACATGATTTTCTCCCGGCCAGAACAGCGCGGAAAGTTTAGACTTAATGGTTAGTCATCGAAGTCGTCATCGTCTTCGTTTATCAGCTCCTCAATAGCCTGGCTGGAATATTTTTTAATGAGGTACTGGACAACACCAGAGCTTGAAATACGCCGCCCCCTGCGATAGCCAATCTCAAGAGCAATTTTATCCAGTTCCTCACGAGAAGCTGAGGGCAGGTAGAGTGTATTACGTTGGGGCTTGCGTCTCGTTGCGGTTTTTTTCCGGGTAGCAGTCATTTTTCTTCCGTTTCATTTTGTGGGTTAAGCTTCTCTCTGTGATGTAGTGGATGAAAGCCATACTTCTTTGCTGTGGATTATCCATGAGGAGAATTTCAGCAAATTCGTGTGGAATTAATTTCCTTAAAATATTTGCCTGAGCTGTTGTATGCGATTGTCTGCACAAAAGCTCCGCCATCACATCTTCTGGTACAGGTAAAGGCTCACCGCCAAATGAGATAAAGCGTTGTACGTAAGGGATAGCAGTTATTGTAGTGGAATGAACCTCTTCAAAATCTGCCTGGATAAAAAGATAACCGGGGAAAAGCGGCAAACGTCTTTCTCGATATGAAATTATCTTATCCGGGCGACGATATCTTTCTGTCTCCATAGGGCAGAAGTAAGAAAAGTTCAGGCGTTCGAGATGAGCAAAAACTGCTGCAAATCTCGTAGTGGTGAATTGCAAAACATACCATTCCATAGTTTTTTCCTTTCAGGCGCTCTCTCGACTCGGATGACCCCGAAGCAGAGAAAAAAAACAAAAGGACAAATTTACATCTCATAAAAACTTTATCAGCTACATGTGCTGCGTTCAACCACACAAGCAGATCTTTAGATCGCATTTACGACATATTTCATTTTGTTTGTGCTGGTTTTTTGGTTATATCCAGATTTAAACACCATTTGATAACAAAAAAGCAGATCGATTGATCGCCTTGCGTTGATTTTATAGTCAAGTTAACTAAATTTTTTAACGCTAGTTACTTTTTACAAAAACTCTGCTAACAAGATAAATAAATCGATCTTAATCAATAAGTTACCGGAGAGTATGAATTATCCTAAACGAATGCCGATTTTCACTTTCTGTTCGCTTTGAATCATCGACTGTTTTATTTGCGAGAAATTTCTCATCTGGAGCTGCTGTTTCTTAATCATTTCCGCACTGTTCAGCACCAGCTCTTTACTGGATGAAGTGGTTCTGTCTATGCCTTTAATCCCCAGGTTCTCTAACTGCCACTCATTCCTGTGGGCAGTCTTCCAGCCATGCTGTACACCGTTCTTATCAAGTGCAGAGATTTTTACCTCCTTTTGTCCTAACTTTTTCAGCTTAACGAGATCACCTTTCTTAACGTTCTCACGAGTGGTTAACTCACCAAAATCAGCCCCCCAATATGTTTTCTCAACGCCCTTGTTCAGTGTCTTAAGCTTTATGAAATGCTGCTTTGGTTTGGTTTTATCGTTCTGATAATGGTCGTATCCAACATCAATGACCTCATAAACGCCTTTCTGTCTTTTTGGCGCTGTTTTGTGAGCATCTTTAATAGACTGGTTAAGTCCATGCTGCTGCTTATGAGTGGCTTTAACGTCATAGCCCTTCAGCTTCAGCTCTTCACAAAAACCTGTACGAATTTCCCGTAAATCTTTTTTCCTGATATCAGCTCGTTTACCGTCGTTATCACGAATACGAAAAACGACATGTACGTGTGGATGTTCTTTTTTGTCGTTATGATAGCCAAGCACAAAGCGATGGTTTGGGTACTTCTTGTGCATCGTTTTCCTGACAGATTCAAGCAGATCTTCAGGTTTTACTTTTGCTGATACAGGCGGTGAAAAAACAATATTTTGGGTTACTTTTTTATTTTCCTTACCTTTATCATCGAAAACATTTTGAGGGTCGTTAGCACGATCTATCATGTGCTCTTTAGCCTCCTGAATCTCATCACCTTTCCATACCTGACCGCTTTCACTCATCACTGGCAGCTCTGACTCCCGGCTCATATAGTCAATACTGTTTCGAACTCCCTGCCGGGTAATTGCACCTCCTGAGATTTTGACAACAACCTCCTTACTGGCACCCTTGCGGTTGATACGTTCCTGAACGTTGCGTTGATAATTCTTACCACCATTTTTAACTTTATGGGCGAAAGCAGACTTGCGGCCAGCTTCAGAGGACTTACGCTTTACCCTGAATTCCTTGTCAACATAAACGCCCATGATTACACCTCAACCTTGTTAGAAACAGTTCGCCCTTTGCATAACATAATGTAGTTTTCAAACTCACTTTTGAGACTCATTATCTCTGTACTCAACCGCTCAGCGTCCTGATAGAACCCATCTTTATCAAGTACCCTGGCATTATCATTAACGATAATATAATGAAAGTTCCGCCCGATTTTATCTATTGCATTACGGCAACGATTCATCACCAGAAGTTCCTGATCGAAGAAATCAAGTTCATTTTCAAGTGTCGTCTGGATTCGGTAACGACATTCTCTGGATAAATTCCAGCCATGACGGTGAGCCGCTTTCTCGATTAAAGTTCTTTGTTTCCCTGTCAAATACATTGTGGTTTTGATAAAATCATCATTGTCTTTTGAAACATTAACATCTTCATTTTTAACCTTGCTTTTCAGTAAAGCACTGGCAAGCAGCTTCATTCCTTTTGCCACGGTTAAACCCGGTTCATCTGGATAAAGTGTTTTAAGACAATCAAGTAGATCATCATGTTGGCTTTCTTCAATCCTGAATTGAACTTTTTTCATAAATTTCTCCAACAAGAACCGACTGTAGGTCACCGGGCAAACGTCGCGGAATGGCGTCAGAGACGTCATTTTGCGGCGTTTGCCCTATCCTGCATCGCAGTGAACTACCTCCACACTCAAATTGTGCTTCAGCGTCCATCGAAATGCAAAGAATGAAAGGCTATCATGGCTGTGATCTGGTACGTCTGCGACCGGAGACAACGGATTTGCGGCTAGCTTGGGTGGAAATAAATTCGCTGCGCGAATGGCCTGGCAGGAGGCGCGAGCGCTGTTTTGCGGAATATACAAAAAAGCACCTCCCGTAAACGGGAGGGCTTCGGCGATTCAGGAACGGGAATTTTATTCTGCCTCTGGAGTGTCGCCTTCCATGCCCTGACGGGCATCATGGAGCCAGCGACGAAAGTTACTCATTCTTTCCCGGTTTGCCCGGCTGGGACTTTTACCCCTGTTACCGCTTAGTATACTCCAGACTCTTAACCCGGCCTCGTTAGTCCAGTGCAATACAATTTCCCCTTTGCTGTTAAATCCCAGCGAAAACCGGACAGCCCCCCGCCTCTGTTCTGCACTGATAAAATCTAAAAATTCCTGTTTTTTCATAGCACCTCCTGTTTTTTTATCAGTGCTTTTGTTTCTTTCTTTTCCAGGGCTTTTCTAAGTAATGCCATGTACTCAGGAAAAGCAGAGAATGGCATCAAGGGAAAAACTGGACGCCCACCCTTTTCAATAGTCTGTATTGCTGATAACATGCGTTCCGACATTTTATATTCCTCGCGAGGGAATTGAGTGTCACGGTATCAGGTTGCCTCCACAACCTGATACCACCCCTAATTAATTAACTCCGCAGTTCTTTTATCGCTTCATTTTTGGCTTCCTCCAGTTCTTTAAGGGTATATGCGAAATTCTTCCAGTTAATTACTTCGTTTATAACCTCAGATTTACTTAAACCACATTCATTAAACCAAAAGTTAATATTTTTCTTGAGGGAATTTTTAGCCGTCAATTCATCATCAAACAATTCACTAACAGACGTGATGGCATAACCACGACCGCGATTTTTATCTTCGAAAGAATGAACGGCAAGGAAGAGAGTTTCTGAATGGACAAAAGCGGAGCAGGTGATTTTTTCTTTCTTAGTGTTTAAAGCCTGGAAAGTGATAACATAAGTGTTCATTTTAGTCTCCCGCCCGTTTGGGCTACTGGATCATGGTAAGGAACTATTCCCGACCTACAAATAAATTATACCATCATATGATGGTAATGCAATTCATTTAGTCACTTTATCCTGATTTTTTTCTCGCTTAACGAGCTGGTAATCTGGATGTTCATCAGCCAGGAGCAAAAGTAATTCATACGTACCAGCGGCTAAACCGCGAGACGTTTTACCGGATGTTTCTTTGGCTTGCCAGGCTGATAACGTAAAACCAAACCTTTCAGCGGCTTCCTGCTGCGTAAAACCAGCTTTGATACGTGCTTGTTTCACCTCTTCAGGTGTTGGTTTAAAACTCATGATTTTGTACCTTCACGATAGTATCTGAATAGAATTGCAATAAAATTGGATCATCAATTTCATCTTTAACGTTACAGAATTCTTCATAATAAAATGATTTTTGGAAAACAACCTTTTTAGTTGTTTTTTTATCCGCTTCTTTAGAGCGTACCTTCATCAGTTTTTCAAGTTCAATAAACAAACGTGTTGCATCTTCAGACACAACAATCCTGTATGTTACATTACCTTTGTTTTTCCTGTCGCTCAGGATCTCATTCATTTTTTGCCTCATAGCTGTTTAATAAACCCCGCTACCTTTATGAGCTGATCCACACTCAGGCCACGAATTACCATTTCATATCCGTCGCCCCGTTCTGATACGTTACCATCTAACCCATTCTCAACTTTAAACCCGGTTAATGTCCCATGCCAGCTTTCAAGACGCACTAAACGAGATAACATTCCTTTCAGGATCTGTTTTTTCTCGCGTTTTCGCTGTAACTGTTGTTCATATTCTCGCGCCATATCTACATTATCTAAAGCATCAGCCAGGATTTTCTTTTCAATATCGGCGGCGATTTCTACAGGGTTACGTACTGGCGATACAGTGCAAGTATGGTAAGGACTTCGCCAGCTTCGACTGTCTACACTTCCAATGATAACTAACCTTCCCTTTTCCATTCGAATATGTATAGAGTAATTTTTATACTGAGGCGAGGTTAGCTTTATCCTGTACTGGCAATCATCGAGCAGGTTTACACGCCAGCCGTTCCCCAGGATTCGACAAACGATTTCAAACACAGGGTGATACCGTTCAAAGAAATTTTTCTGTTCTTTCATCTGATTCAGCCTTTTGAACTCAAAAAAAAGCCGCAAATCGAATCACGGCAGTTTTAAGACTATTCGTCAAAGTGTCCATCATCACTTGCAGCTTCCTGGGCTTCGCATTCCTGCTGATATGCTTCTTCCTTTGCAAAAAGATGCGCCCATCCTTCTGCGTTTAAGCCACGGTGTAAGACTGAACCATTTTCATTGCATTCTTTTGCTGTAATTTCGATCTCATCCGGGCAAATGTAGGCTCCGTAACTTTCAAAAATGTTTATCAGCTCCGCTTCCGTTATGGTCTTGTTTTTCATCAACGTGTCTCCGTATCAATCTTTGCCATGTTCTAGGGGGCTTTCGCCCCCGTTCCGGTTATGCGCTAGCTTCTACACGTCTCCAGCCTGACGCCTTACGTTTACCCGCTGTACCATACATTTCACGGATTTCTTCAATGCTGTGTTCTTTACGGTTCCAGCGGCTTTTGTGTTCTTCAGGACGGTAAAACCATTGTTTTTTCTTCGATGCCCATTTACAGCCCATTTCCTTTAAAATATCTTTGTGTTCTTTAGTTTCCCCGCTAATCCAGACCCAATTACCAATGACTTCATAGACAATCCCTGTAAGGCCGGAAAGCGTATTCAAAACTTTTTCCAGATCTTCACCGTAGTTGTAACGTGCATTTTCATCAGTGCTTTGAAACTGATTGATTTTATCAATGTTAGCCATGAGAAAATCAAACGCTGCATTTACTGCTTTCATCAGCTCAGCACCCAATGGATTGCGGTCTGGATGATATTTTAAAGCCGCTTTTTTGTATGCCGCCTTGATGTCCTTTTCAGTCAGATCACCGGATAAACCAAAAACGTTTAATGCTTCCTGAATATTCATTTTTCGCTCCCGCCCGTGTGGGCTTCTGGAATCTGGCAGGGAACCATTCCCAACCAACAAATTCATTATACCATCAAATGATGGTATTGCAAGATTATTGTTCAGAAAAAGGGGGATAAAAATCCCCCTGAATATTTATTAAGTTTATGATGTCGCCAAATGTTTTATCAGTTGCAATGCAATCGCGGTATTCTTGATTTCAGAGAATGCCGGATCGTCACTTGCGTTGTTCATAGCCTCATTAAAATGCATTGTCAGCGTGAAACCTTCTGCATACAGTACATTTTTACTGATTTGGCCTTGCTTGAATTTGAACAGCAGTTCCTGAGCTTCGTTTTTGATTTCAGTGATAGTTTTCATTTTTTCTCCCGCCCGTGTGGGCTTCTGGAACCTGGCAGGGAAGCATTCCCAACCAACAAATGTATTATACCATCAAATGATGGTTATAACATCTTTTTTTTGCTTTACATTGTAAAGATTGAGTAAAGACAGGTATTGCTTTACCGTGCTTAAGGGATTACCAAAAGAGGCGCGAACTGTAGTTACATAATGCGCTGTCGTAACATCGCGCCGGAGACGTTCGCCAGGACTGGCGAACCAACAAGCCCGAATGATAGCGATAACCCCCCCTCACCCCTGCCAGGCCAATTTCTGACTATCAGGCGACGTTTAGCCTGTCGCAGTTAGCGCGTGAGCTTGCGAACGGTACGCCGGGTCAGTGTGAAACACTGGCGCGGGGCGCTGTATCTGCGCGTTATGAGATGCGTTAGCAGCGAATTACGGGGCGTGTTGCTGAAACCGATTGATGTCTGACAGCAAAAAATGAATCCGGGCGCCAGCTGCAGAACGACAATTGCCATCAAAAATCCGGTGGCCATCCTCGCCGGTTGTGAAATTTTGCTGGCATCCTGTGCGAGCGGAGATCACCCCCAGGCTAATTTTTGGCTTGTTTCGTAAAACGAGCTGTATGGCGCTCTAAGCGCTTTTTACCCGTTGCGTTGAATCATGACCGGGTAAAAGCCGTTATAACGCCGCTGAGGGCTTCTGATTGCGTTTTAGGATTGGATCGAAAAAGGATCGCGTCTGGATCTTTTCTGAGAGATCACACCGCTCGCCGCAGCCGAACGACAGGGCGAAGCCCGCGAGTGAGCGAGGAAGCGGAATTTCCACGGGATTTCAATAAAGCACTTACGCGCCAAGGTTAATATTTGCTCAATTTTTGGTGGTGCAGTGCTCAGGGAGGCCAGACGGATCTATCCTCTGGATTTATGCTGAGTTATCCACAGCCGCGGTGCATTAAAAAACTTATATTTTCTTTTTTTTTGTTAAAAGACTTAAAAACTTAAAGACTTAGGAGATTGGTAAGGTGCTGATATTTATATTAAATAAAGATTAAACATGATGGTTTAGGTCACTATCCATGATGGTCTGTGTCATTATCCATGATGGTTTAGGTCACTATCCATGATGGTCTGTGTCACTATCCATGATTGTTTAGGTCACTATCCATGATGGTCTGTGTCACTAACCATGATGGTTTAGGTCACATAATTAACCGATTGATTCTTTTACTTCAGATCTTTCGATCTTCAGATGATCAGTTCATGTTTTAAACATGTTTTCACTGTTTAGCTGCTCGCCATAGCATGTCCCCCCTAAAATTGCTGAGTTAAACATGATGGGATTTGTCACTAAACATGATGAATTTTTGTTGAGCCATCATGTTTGTTTTGGTATGTTAATTGGACAAACAGTAGGTGAGGATAAAACAATGCCGATAAGAAAGATTTCCGAGAAGACAAAAATTCGACATCGAAATGAAATCAATAAAACTCTTGCTCAGTTACCTCTTTCAGCAAAGAGGGTTTTGTGTCTGGCATTGGTGTCTGTAGATACAAAAAAACCGCTTGAACCTGGTATGATTTTTAAAATTACCGCTGATACCTATGCGTCTATTACGAAAGTAAAACCTTCAGTTGCATATCGTCAACTAAAGGAAGGTGCTGATTTACTTAATACTAGTAAGCTTTCCCTTTCAAGTGATGATATTTTGGCATTATCTAATGAATTAGGTCTACCTGATGCAATGCGCAAGAATTTAGAACGATTGGATATGGGGATTACTGATTATTGCGCATATAGCCCGAATGAGGGGTATGTTGTTCTTAAGTTTACACATACAATACACCCTTACATTTCAAATTTAATTGGTGGTGAAAATAAGTTTACTACTCAATTGCTTACTTCAGCGATGAGATTAAGTGGTCAATACTCATGGGCTTTATATCAGTTGATAAGGAAAAATTATTCCAAATTCAAATCAAAGAATTATTTCACAATACCGCTTAACGAATTAAAAGATGAGTTGATTGCATATACTATAGAAGATGACGAACTGGTTTATAAATATCCTGAGTTTCCTATCTTCAAAAGAGAAGTGATCAACAAAGCAATAAAAGAGATCAAAGAAAAAACAGAGATAGAATTCCTTTCCTGTTTAATAGAAAGTAAAGAAGGTCGTAAAGTTAGTGTTTTACGCTTTGAGTTTCTTATCTCTGAAGATAATTTTACTGGTATTGATAGTGAAACAGATGAATTTATGAATGGTGATGATGCCGCTTTCTTAGCAGAGTTTGATAAAGCGGTTCCCTCTAAAAAGAGTAAGTGAGGCAAAACATGGCTAAAATCTATGAGTTTCCGCTGGGAGCCGAACGAAGTAAGCTGAAAAATGAAATCATCCAGGAACGTAAAAAACGATTGCGAGAAAAGAACGGTAACCCGGTTATCCGGCACGCTAAATGGTTCTGGTTTTATCTGCGTCTTGCAACGGCTGGCGCACTGCATTTAGTCTCAGTTATTACTCTGGCAGTCCTGGGGGCTTTCAGTACAGCTATTTTCTGGATTGGTGGCCTGATGTGTGTTGTTACATGGTTTCACCTTGAGCATCAGTTCTGGACGCCGCAAAATTTCACCATTCCAGTAATCGTAACGCTGTGGGGATTGAGTTTGTTTGCCACTCCCCTGATGGAGCTGCTTAACAAAAAAATGCCGTGGTATTGCCTTCTGGTTCCTGATGCAAAGCATACCAGCACTGAGGCAACCAATGATGACCAGCTGTGAAGCAACAATGTTAGTCCGTAGGCTTGCAGTGCTTCTTTCAGCCTTTTATCATCGGTTTATCATAGCGCACGAGGTGAGTTCTTTTCACTGCGATGCAGGATAGGGCAAACGCCGCAAAATGACGTCTCTGACGCCATTCCGCAACGTTTGCCCGGTGACCTACAGTCGGTTCTTGTTGGAGAGATTTATGAAATATCAGGTTAAAGAGTTTATTAACGAAAAATATTCTAAGGCTGTTAATATTTTAAAGGATAACCTTAAAGAACACTACCATATTTTTTATGGTTTGAGATTAAGTGAGATTCTTTTTCCTGCCAGCGAATACGGCTCTGAAATGTTTTTTCAGGAGTTTGAGGCGATTAACAGTGTAATATTGCCTTTGGTGATTTTGGATTTAATAGACCGAAAGCCGATTATGGTTATCGGCTTCGGTGAAGTATCTGGAGTTGATTCACTTGTTGATTCTGGTATAGAAGTTGTTTCTTTAGACGGTTTAAGCGATCTGCTACTGGTTGAAAAACTAACGCCATTATTTAACTAAACCTCTCGATATCTATCTGTTCAGTTTTCCAGTAAGATTTTTTCTATATCTGAAAGCGTTATTTTTTCAATGCTTTCTATATAGTAATGTTCATTAAAATCTGTCATTCCCGTAAATTTTAGCTCTGCATCATCTTTCGAATAAGCAATGACAACTCTGAAATCATTTTCCCACAAATCCCACCTGTATTTGTCTTTTATACGAACCCTGTACAATCCTTTTTGGATAGTGCCATCTTTTTTCTCTTCCTGTACTTTTTTTAATTTTTCATTTTGCACCTGTTGTTCAAGCCATGATTTATTCATAAATCCCCCACGGTTAACGTCTTTAGGCTCGGTTTTTACTTAACGAAATCTTCCGGTTTTACACCTGTTTTTACCTTCATATACTTGCCCTCCCCCCTTAGCTTCGGCTGAAGTTCGCTAAAGTACCATCCGGCAACGGTAATAATGCCTAAAAATACAAAAATAGCAGGCTTCAGAACATCAATAGCTGATACAGCGCATAACTCAATATTGAGATTAGTACAAGTTCCCTCATCAGGTGCATAGAAACCCCATAAGCCTATACCTATAAGGAACATCCCCAATATCGGTTGGATGTATAACAAGTAGATATTAATAAGAGCTTTAATATATCTGAATATGAACATTTTTCTTTCCTTAGGTTGCTTTCTATTTTGGATTTCCAATTCTTAACCAATATGATGGTTCGACAATCCATTCTCCGCAGTCATAGGCAACGGCCTTATTATGCCTGTTAGCGAACCATACTAACCAGGCTAATAATCGCTGATTGCCGCTGTATTTGGTTTTATCTCTAATCATCACGACATATCTCTTTTTCTTAGCCATAACGCTACCCTAATTTTGCAGATTCAAGCAGCCAGTGGTTTTTCAGGTTCTCGTCCAGGTTATCGAATGCGGCCAGCGCTGCCTTTAGAACGGTTGTCTTGCTCTGGCCTGTTCTCTGCGCCTCAGCTTCCAGGATCTCCTCAAAGTACGCTGGCAGTCTGAAGTTCATCAACTTTGGTTTACCCACTACAGGCGCTCTGGTAGCGCCGGAGATAAAACGCGCGGTTTCTGCGTTTGTTGCTGGTTGCTGAGATTCATCGATGTTCGGACGGTTTAGTTTTAAAGCCATGAAAATTTCCTCTTGTACGGTATGCATTTATTGTAAATATCATAGTATCTTTATTGTGTATTTACAATGTAAAGATATCGATGAATCTTGTTGATATTGCTATAAAATGCCAATTTCCTGTGCCACAAGTTCAATCTGTGCTTTCGCTGTTGAAAGGCTCGATGCCCGGCTAACGTCATGTACCCCTGCCCCTTCATTACAGGCGCTTTCATACACATCCAGCTCGGATATCCGGGTTTTCAGAGGTTGAATCCAGATGTTGTCCGAACGCAGTAATTTATCCAGATCAATGGCCGCTTTTCTGTGGCGGGGTTTCGCTGAGTTGATTCTGGTGAACAGCACCCACGGTTCCAGAGCTGCGTTAGCTTTCTGAGCGGTGCGGATTTTCTCTGTAACACTGGTCAGTGTTTCGCTTTCGAAATCAGAGGACGGCTTAACCAGTGTTACCACGATATCTGATACTGTCAGGGCGCTACGGAACTCCTGGCTGTCATGGCCGGGGCAATCGACAATGAGGACTTCACACAGCTTACTAAGGCGCTTAATTTCGTTGCTGACGTTTCCGTAAGCTGCGTGAACCGGGATAGTGAGTAAGCCGTTATCTGTCCGCTTTTCGTTCCAGCTCAACAGATCGTGGTTTTTATCTGTCTTCAGGATAATTACCGACTTACCTTTGTTGACCAGCATTGAGCCTGTGTTAGCTACGTAGGTGCTTTTGCCTACCCCACCCTTATCTGATACGACAAGCAAGATTTTACCCATTTTCACAACTCCTCTCTTTATGTTGTAAAGCTCATGTAAAGATTTATTTGTCTTTACATCGTGTGTTTTTCGTAAAGATATTTTTGTCTTTACAGTGTCTTTATAATCAAAAAGATTTACCATGTAAAGCACAAATAAAGACAAGCATGTCTTTATTTAATCTTTACGTGGTAAATATAGCGCTGTCTTTACATGATGGTTACTTGGTAAAGCGTGGTGTGTCTTTACAATATCTTTATATTGTAAATCTTTAGTGTGACGTTGTCACTATAGGGTCGGGGGTGTTTGCTGGTTCTTTTTGAGTGTGCCTTCCCTGAACCAACTGAAATGGGTACTGTATGGGTGTGTCTGGTTAACTCAAAATGAACTGGTTCCCTATAATGACTCAAACAGTACCGAAAGGCTTTGTCAGAGCTTACTTACGCGCATCCACGACTGAACAGGATGCAACACGCGCCCTGGACACGATAAATACCTTCGCCATCGAGCGCGGCCTGAGCATCTGTAACTACTACATTGAAAATGAATCAGGTTCTAAGCTTGAACGCCCTGAGTTGTTCCGGCTCCTGAAAGATTGTCAGCAAAACGATATCTTGCTGGTAGAGGATGTGGACAGGCTTTCACGCCTGGTAGGGGAGGACTGGAACACACTGAAGAAAATGATCCGGCAGAAAGATATCCGGGTTGTGGCCGTCAACGTTCCGACAACCTGGCTCGCATCGGGTCACAATGATTTTGACAGCCGAATGTTTTCGGCCATAAACGATATGTTGCTGGATATGCTGGCCGCCGTCGCCAGGCGAGACTATGAACAGCGCCGGGAACGGCAGCAGCAGGGGATCGCCAGGGCGAAAAGGGAAGGGAAGTATAAAGGCCGCCAGGTTAATCAGTCTCGCTATGACGCCATAAACAGGCTGATTGCGAGCGGCAGCTCCTGGAGCCAGATTCAAAAAGTGCTGGGTTGTAGCCGGGCGACTATCAGCAAAGCTGTGAAGCAACAGACCGTTAACAAAATGAACCATGAACCTGAAGGTAGGGAGTAGTTACAACATAATAAGCAGTGTGTTGAAGAATAAAACTGATTCTTTATACTGTATATGCATGGGTCTTCCCCGATCATGGTGGGAAGGCTCAGAACGCCATATTCAGCTTTCCGTAGTGGAACATCACCCCCAGTTTAAAGCGCTCCCGGTTTCGGTATCCCCTGGCTTTTATCCTCAGCAGCCTGATCTTGCTGTTAAGTGCCTCCGCATTTCCGTTTGAGACACTGTGTCGCATCGCATTCAGGATCCCGTACAGCCTTTTTCCTATCGTTTTCGCGGCATTTTTCATCATGGGAACGTCACTGTTAGCCGCCAGCGCCAACCATCTCTGCCAGTCACTCCGTCTTTCCTCGCTCCATGGCCTGTTCCAGATATCCTTTGCCAGCTCTTTCAGCGCCCAGCACTGGCTCGTCAGCTTCATCTGTGCACGCAGCCACATCAGCTTTTCCTGCCGGGATTCGGTCATCCACTTATCGCTGTACTGCCACAGGAAGCGGGTTCCTTTTGCCTGGTGTCGGCTTTCAACAGGGAGGTGCGGATGTTCATTCTGACGGGTTTTATCAACTACCTCGCCCAGTTGCTTCGCCACATGGAAGCGGTCAAAGGCGATTTTCTCAACCGCACTGGGTAAGTGGATACGCGCTGCTCTTATATAGCCCGCGTTCATGTCCATTGAGAGCGTTTTGATAGCCAGCAACTGCCCATCAGTGAGCGTGCGAAGATAGCCGGCAAGACTCTCTGTGCCGCGATCATCCGTTAAGGCCAGCGCCCGACCATCGCGATCGGAGATCACCGTTATGTAACGATGTCCTTTTTTAAAGGCGACCTCATCCACATTCATATGACGGGCGGATAATGGCTTTTTTATCCGGGCAAGACCTCGCTTAACTGCCCGGGTCATAATGCCGTCAACCGCATTCCAACTGAGCTTAAGTTGCTTCCTGACAGCATCAACGGTGCTGATTTTCAGCCATGAGAGAACGAACGATTCGAATAGCAACGTATACCGGCTTCCGGGGCCAGCCCACGGAACAGGCAACGTCAGGCAGCCATGCTCCGGACACATAATTCGTGGAACATCGGCTTCAACAATAGTGGTGAACTGGCAGGTATCAAGATGGCGCCATTTACGATGACGGTGATCGTGAACAGAACAGGATTTACCGCAGGTCGGACAGGCTAGCCGGGTGTTTTCAGCGATCTCAATAGTGACAGTAACAGAACCGGCATTTTCATCGAGAGAAAGGGACTTTACCTGCCACGGATCGGACAGGTTGAGAATATGAGCGTAGAGGGACTTTTCGTCCATGGCGGTGACCTCTGGCGATTAAATACACCATTATCATGCCTTCAGCCACCACAACAAGGGAAGACCCATATGCATACAGCTATATTGATCGGAGGTTTTTCATGCCTAGACACTATGAAATTGACTCAGCCTGGCGTGCGAGCATTAAGCGTGAGCCGAACGGTCGTCAGACAGTTACGACAGAAGCCTTTGTCAGCCAGCTTGCGCTGATTAATTTTCACTGGAGTTGTCGCCAAGCAAATCAGTGGATTGAAACCTACGTGACCGTTTTTAAAGACATTTCCACTCAGGAAGGAGAGAACCGGACATTCATGCTTTTTAACCCCAACGGAGGCCGTTAAAAATGGGTTTTCCATCGCCAGCAACCGACTACCAGGAAAACAGGCTGTCACTCGATCAGCACTGTAATACAGGAGCGCCGGGAGTATTCTTTTTTCGAAGTGATACCTACTCTTTCCGGGAAGGGATAAAGCCTGGTGCGCTGCTCATAGTAGATTTTGGGGGCACGCCCGTTGACGGGTCTTTGGTGCTGGGGTCTGAGGTCCAACCATGCGAAAAACCACGTTAAGAAAGCAACCTTCTGAAAAGGCGACGTTTATCAGTTTTTTTTCCGGCCATAAAGGGGGCGGAAATTATTCCCTGCACGGGTATTCGCAAGGATTTCGGTAGTGCTCTGGCTCTGCCCCCCATAACCTGGCGGACAGAGCATGATTGGGAAAGCGGTACCCTCACGGCAGAAACGATTGACGCAGGCTATATTTCTATTATTCTGGAAATATAGATAAAGGAGGTATTATGGATTTAAACACTGCTGCAAACGCACTTCGAGAACTGGGCCACCCGACACGTCTCAGCATATACCGGGAGCTGGTCAGGGCGGGTCATGAAGGCCTGCCGGTTGGCGAACTGCAGAAGCACCTTGAGATTCCTGCCTCCACGCTCAGCCATCATCTTTCAGGGGTTTGAGGTCCAATGGAACGAAAACGTACGCTAAGGATATATATTATTGATTTATTATAAAATATGAGAAAGTTCCTTTTCAGGAACCCTCTCATATGATGTACCTGATGCTATTTTCTTCGTTTCTTTTGAGTGCTTTTAATGGCCATATATGATGTTTCATATAGAGTTAAAAGTTTCCCCATCTGACTATCTATAGCGTCATGCTTCTCAGGGTTTCTTAATTTTTGCAACAATTTAGATATGTATTTCGCAGGTAATTTTATTATTAATGAATTATGAGATTGATACATTTCTTTTGTCCAATCCAAATCTCTCCCTGATTTCAATGCCTCACTTTCTTCTCTATTAATAATAAACCCTAATTTTCCATACGGACCTGTTAAATATGATTGTAATTGTCTGTACTCAGATGGACCTAATTCTTCAAAATTTTTTGCATCAAAAACAACTTGTCTTGTTTTATAGTCTTCTAATACACGCTTCCAAAAATCTGATTTTCCACCATTGGTACCTATAATATCTCTTCTCTGAACCGCGTTACCGTTTGGATGCGGTTTTATATCTGTCAGGTGGGATGCAAATACAATTCTTAGTGCGTCTAAGCACCATTGCTCAAATTCATTAGCCCCTTCATTTCCTGTCGGTATTTGATCCAGATGAGTGGTTATTTGACCTATTGTTTTATTTCTAATGGCTGAATTATCGGAAACAACATTGATATCATATTCGTCATTTATTTCCTCAGCTTCCTCTGGAGCAAGAGCGTTGCGATTTAAATTCAAACCAAGCCAATAACATGGATGAATTAATAGTTTTTCACTGCTTTCAAAACCTTTGTCTGGGGTTCGTCCATCATGGCAAAATGAATAGGATGAAGTGTTTTTATCACGTATACCCACAAATCCTACGCTATACAAACTTTGGAGGATCCCACTAGCTTTTAGTAATTGTATTTCAGAGATTATTTTTGGGTCTTCATTTTCTTCTATTGATTCGAAAGATGCTTCTATTTTTTTTAAGCAAGTGTAGACTGTTAATTCAGGTTCAATACTACGGAATGCACTAGTTATAACTTGTATTGAAGGGAAAATCTTCTGGTACTCCTTCCAAAGATCTTCAAGCCTGGCCATGGAAATTGACTTGGCTGCATATTCTAGATCAGTGTTAATAATGGTTTCTCGATTCTCTCTAAATGCGGAGAAAAAAGCTTCATTTAACAATGACAGTAAGTCTCTGGGACGGTAAAGGGTAAATTGCAAGCATCGCTTAAAACCATTCCTTCCTTTGAGGTCATCGGCTGTACACCTATCCCAAACCCGTTGATCTTTCTCAATATCTAGATTAAATGCCACTTTCATTCTTTTAGCCGATAGCATTAAGAGTTGTGCCCAATCCCAATGCAGCCTTATGACTTGCCCCTCTATATTTCTTGAGTAGTCAGGATCTTCCTTTGATAGCGATCTAAATATATTATCCCTTAAAAAAATGATTGGGCGAATGCATTTTGCTTTTTGATTTAATTCGATTGAGGCATATGCCAGACCAGCTATGATTCCGATTCCTATATTATCCGGTTCATATGCTTCATCTAGCTTATCCATCAAAATGACAACTTTCCTGTCTGAGCGTTCAAGAAGTGAAACTATATTGCCTTCGATTTCTGAAATATTCAAATTAAATTGAAGGTCACCAATTGATTCTTCAGGATTGTTTTCATCTAAATATTCTTTTGCTACAATCCTACACTTTCTTAAAATATCACCTTGTGCAGCATTCCATTTCTTTAAATGCTCATTCAACAATGTTTCTGTCGAAATTTGAGATGATAATTTATAATGAGAAGATATATATGATGCTATCTCCATTAACATAGCATATCGCCATAATAACCTTGTTGCTGCCCTGGCTAAATTGAATGAGCCTGTAAATGGCTTCAACATTGATCTAAAGCCAATTATTTGCGTGTCGTCTGGTGAAAAACTTAGGATTAATATTTTTTTATCTTTCTTCCAATGCTCATTTAGCTGAATGAATAAAGCACTTTTACCAGTCCCTCGTCTGCCTACAACAATAGTTCGGTCATCTGTTTCAATTAAAGTTCTAAAGTCAGCAGTTTCGATGAAAGCACTGCTCAACATTTTCTTATCATTTTCTGCTGTTGTATCGCCAAACGGATTAGACTTTGAAGTAATATTAAATTCCATATTCAACCTTTTATATTAGTTGCTTTCATTTATTACTTTATATACTGTTGAACGAGCAATATTCATTGTTTTTGATATGTGTGAGGCTCCTAAACCTTGTTTCCACATATTTAATATCGCACCTCTGTTTATTTTTCTTTTTCTACCGAACACAACTCCCTTTGCCATTGCTTCTTGGCGACCTTCATTTGTTCGTTCTAATATTCTTTGACGTTCGGCTTGAGCTACAGCAGACAGAATAGTGACCACCATTTTTCCCATGTCACCATCAGTACTGATTCCGTCATCGATAAACCGGACAGCTACGCCCTGAGCGTCGAATGCTTTAATTAACTGGATCATATCGGCAGTGTCACGGCCAAGACGGTCGAGCTTCTTCACCAGAATGGCGTCACCATCCTCCACCTTCATACGCAGCAGATCAAGCCCCGGACGATCAACCGAACTGCCGGATGCCTTATCAGTAAAGATACGATTTGCTTTCACTCCTGCTTCTTTGAGCGCACTGATCTGAATATCGAGCGACTGCTGACTAGTTGATACCCGTGCGTAACCAAAAAGGCGCATAAAAATGTATCCTAAATCAAATATCGGACAACAGGTGTCTGTTATAACAAAAAATCGATTTAATAGACACATAAACAATACCATTTTAGTATGTCCGATAATTTATAACATTTCGTACGGTTGGAAAAATGTTACTAAATGCCCGTCAGGCAGGGAGGCCGATATGCCCGTTGACTTTCTGACCACTGAGCAGACTGAAAGCTATGGCAGATTCACCGGTGAACCGGATGAGCTTCAGCTGGCACGATATTTTCACCTTGATGAAGCAGACAAGGAATTTATCGGAAAAAGCAGAGGTGATCACAACCGTCTGGGCATTGCCCTGCAAATTGGATGTGTCCGTTTTCTGGGCACCTTCCTCACCGATATGAATCATATTCCTTCCGGCGTCCGGCATTTTACCGCCAGACAGCTCGGGATTCGTGATATCACCGTTCTTGCAGAATACGGTCAGAGGGAAAATACCCGCCGTGAGCATGCAGCGCTGATACGTCAGCACTATCAGTATCGTGAATTTGCCTGGCCCTGGACATTTCGCCTTACCCGTCTTTTATATACCCGGAGCTGGATAAGCAACGAACGTCCTGGCCTGCTTTTCGATCTGGCGACAGGGTGGCTTATGCAACATCGTATTATTCTCCCCGGAGCCACTACGCTGACCCGGTTGATTTCAGAGGTAAGGGAAAAGGCGACGTTGCGCCTGTGGAACAAACTGGCACTGATACCGTCAGCCGAACAGCGTTCACAGCTGGAGATGCTGCTGGGGCCAACTGATTGCAGCCGCCTGTCTTTACTGGAATCACTGAAAAAGGGCCCTGTGACCATCAGTGGTCCGGCGTTTAATGAAGCAATTGAACGCTGGAAAACTCTGAACGATTTTGGCCTGCATGCTGAAAACCTGAGTACACTCCCGGCTGTGCGCCTGAAAAATCTCGCACGTTATGCTGGTATGACTTCGGTGTTCAATATTGCCAGGATGTCACCGCAGAAAAGGATGGCGGTTCTGGTTGCCTTTGTCCTTGCATGGGAAACGCTGGCGCTGGATGATGCATTGGACGTTCTGGGGTTCTAAGCGGGAATCCCAGAAAATTCCGTCATTCCGTATGATGAAAATTCAGTCGACTCCTCGCTTGACGTGACGAGCGCCAAAAGCCTGCCGCATCTGCCTGGCGCGCTCGAGCTCATCGCCATGCAAATACATCGACGTCGTGGCGATCGACGCATGGCGTAGGTTGTCGCGCACCGCGGTGAGCTGAGCTCCCCGGGCCAACGCATGGCTGGCATGACTGTGACGCATCCAATGAGGCGTGGCACGGCGCAGCTTTTCGGCGGCGACCGGATGATCGGCCTCAATGGCCTCAGCGGCTTGCGTAAAGAATCTTCGCAACACGCACCAAAGGTGAGGGCCGGTGATGCCGGCATTACCGTCTTCCCCAAGACTGCCCACCAGGGGCGTTTTCGGATTCCACCGTTCCCGGCTGACTGGCAGTTGACGCTGTGCCAAGTATTGGTCCAGCGCCGTATACGCGAGCGGCGGCAAGGCCACCTTACCTGGTTTGCCACCTTTGCCAACCAAATGCAGCCAGTGGTCACCGTGCTCGTCGAGGCGGACATTACCCAGGACGGCGCCGACCAGTTCGCTAGCGCGCAGGCCCGTGGCATAGCCGAAGTCGAGCATGAAGCGCAGGCGTTGTGCTGCCGGCTCGGACCAGCCGTAGGACCATTCCAGGCCGTCTGCAATGGCGCGCAGCAGTAGCCATTCTCCCTCGGTAAAGCCTCGCGCCGTATCCAGTGCGGGCCGCAAGGCGTGACCGCGTACCTTGACGCCGGCGAAAGGGTTGGCCAGCACATAGCGCTGCTCGATGAGCCACCGGAACAGCGCCGAGAGCACCGTCAGCGCATACGCTGCCGAGCGTGCGGACAAGCCGCCCGAGAAGGGGCGCCATTCCACCGAATCGCGTGGTCGAGGTGGCCCCACCCAACGCTCGCGCGGGGTCGGGTGCCGGACAAAGGCCCGGTACGCGATTGCATCGTCCGTGGTCAGGGATGATAGCGCCCGTCCGCGTTCGACGATGGCCCACAGGATTAGCCGCGCAGCCTCCTTGCGATAGGCGCGCTGTGTGGCGACAGTCTCGTGCAGCGCCAGCCAGGCCTGCACGGCCTCGTAGTCGTTGGTCGCATTCAGCGTGCAAGCGTTGCGCGGGGCCCGGAAATTGCCCTGCGAGCCGTCGACTTCGTTCGGCAGACGCAACTGCTCCCACGGCACGATGCCGCTGGGCTGAATAATCGGGATCAGGGCCCGGGCGCGCTCGGTGAGCTGCGGATGTGCGGCAAAGAAAGCCTCGACCTGCCGGGCGCCTGTCATGCCGAGTCCCTCGATGGCTTTCCACCAGCCACGCCGGCGGGGAATGCGCACGGTCAGCGCCGAGAGGGTGTGGATACCGTACGCCTGCAGTGCCCTGACGGTCCTCGGAGACAGCCACTGGTCGATGCTGTCGCTGATCTGGGGCTTCGGCGCCGGCAGCGTGGGCAAGAGCCGGATCGCGCGTTCGACGGCACCCGCGCGCCCCTGTCGCTCTTCGGGGGCGTGCTGGAACACGTCGGCCAGATCCGGCCGGTGGCGGCTGTTGGCGAAAACGATGAGCTGGCGGCGGATATGCCCCAGCATCCCTCGCGCTGATTGACCGGCGGCCTTGCGTGCCGCCAGGTAGTGTTCAACGGCCGCGCGAGAGCTGAGTCCCGCGTACCAGCCGCGCAAGGCAGCCAGCGAATCCGCATCGGGAAAGCCGACTGGGGTAGAACTCGAAGCCGTAGTCTGGCCCGTTTTCATATGGACAGGTTGCGATTCGAAAAGCGAGTAACGCGATAATAACGATTATTTCAGTAGAATCGAAAATGCCCCATGTTTCTACGAAACCTCAAGATAGCAAGAACGGGCCATGAGCAAGAAGAACAAGCTACTCAGCGTCCTATCCGACGCCGAACAGGAGGCCTTGTATGGCCTGCCGGAGTTCGATGATGCGCAGCAGCTGGAATATCTGGCTGTGACAGAAACCGAGTTGGCGCTTGCCAACAGCCGGCCCAGTCTTCATGCCAAGGTCTATTGCCTCTTGCAGATCGGCTACTTCAAGGCCAAGCATGCCTTCTTCAGTTTCGACTGGGACGAAGTCGAGGACGATTGCGCTTTCGTGCTGAGCCGCTATTTCCACGGCGAGGTGTTCGAACCCAAGGCGATCACCAAGCATGAACGCTACACCCAGCGCGAGCAGATCGCCAAACTATTCGGCTACTGGCCGTGGTCGGCCGCCTTCCTGCCGCAGCTCGAGCAGCAGGCCGCACGGACCGTGCGGCGTGACGTAACGCCGGGGTTCGTCGCCGCCGAGCTGATCGTCTGGCTCAATGAGCACAAGATTATCCGGCCCGGCTATACGACCTTGCAAGAGTTGGTCAGCGAAACGCTATCCGCCGAGCGCCGGCGCCTGGGCAATCTGCTGGAGCAAGCGTTGGACGAATCTGCCAAGGCCGCGCTGAGCCAGCTTCTGGTCCGTGATGACACCCTGTCGCAACTGGCGGCGCTCAAGCAGGACGCCAAGAATTTCGGCTGGCGCCAGATGGTCCGCGAGCGCGAAAAGCGCGCCACGCTGGAGCCGCTGCACGCAATCGCCAAGACACTGCTGCCTAAACTCGACGTCTCGCAGCAGAACCTGCTGTACTACGCGAGCCTGGCAAACTTCTACACCGTCCACGACCTGCGCAATCTGAAGGCCGATCAGACCCAACTCTACCTGCTGTGCTATGCCTGGGTACGCTACCGGCAGCTCTCCGACAACCTGGTCGATGCGATGGCGTACCACATGAAGCAGTTGGAGGACGAAAGCAGCGCTGGTGCCAAACAATCCTTTGCCGACGAGCAGGTGCGCCGTCAGCAGGAAACGCCGCGGGTAGGCCGCCTGCTGTCACTCTACGTTGATGATAGCGTGGCCGATCCCACGCCCTTCGGCGAGGTGCGGCAGCGCGCCTACAAGATCATGCCTCGCGATACGCTGCAAACCACGGCGCAGCGTATGAGCGTGAAGCCGGCGAGCAAGCTGGCCTTGCAGTGGCAGGCGGTGGACGGGCTGGCCGACCGCATGCGCCGCCATCTTCGTCCACTGTACGTTGCGCTCGACCTCTCCGGCTCCAATCCAGACAGTCCATGGCTTGCCGCGCTGGCCTGGGCCAAAGGTGTTTTTGCCAAGCAGCAGCGGCTGTCGCAACGGCCACTCGACGAGTGGCCCGCGGCGACACTTCCGAAACGCTTGCGGCCGTACCTGCTGACCTTCGACGCCGACGGTAAACCAACCGGCCTGCACGCTGACCGCTACGAGTTCTGGCTGTACCGCCAGATCAGGAAGCGTCTCCAATCGGGTGAACTCTACCTCGACGACAGCCTGCAACACCGGCACTTCTCAGATGAACTGGTTGAGATGGACAGGAAGATCGATGTGCTCGCAAAAATGGAGATCCCCTTCCTGCAGCAACCCGTCCATGCCCAACTCGATGCGCTGACTGCCGAACTGCGCACGCAGTGGCTGGCGTTCAACCGCGAGCTGAAACAGGGCAAGCTGACGCACCTCGAATACAACAAGGACACGCAGAAACTGACCTGGCGCAAGCCCAAGAGCGAGAATGAGAAAGCGCGCGAAAAGGCATTCTACGAGAAGCTTCCGTTCTGCGACGTGGCCGACGTGTTTCGCTTCGTCAACGACGAGTGCAAGTTTCTGTCGGCGTTCACGCCCATGCAGCCGCGCTACGCGAAGAAGGTCGCCGACGCTGACAGCCTGATGGCGGTCATCATCGCGCAAGCGATGAACCACGGCAACCACGTCATGGCGCGCACCAGCGACATCCCGTACCACGTGCTGGATAGCGGCTACCAGCAGTACCTGCGCCAGGCAACGCTGCACGCGGCCAACGACTGCATCAGCAACGCCATCGCCACGCTACCGATCTTCCCATACTACTCGTTCGACCTCGAAACGCTGTACGGTGCCGTCGACGGGCAGAAATTCAGCGTCGAACGGCCGACCGTGAAGGCGCGCTATTCGCGCAAGTACTTCGGGCGCGGCAAGGGCGTGGTCGCCTACACGCTGCTGTGCAACCACATCCCGCTCAACGGCTACCTGATCGGCGCGCACGACTACGAGGCCCACCACGTGTTCGACATCTGGTATCGCAACACGTCGGACATCATGCCGACCGCGATCACCGGCGACATGCACAGCGTCAACAAGGCCAACTTCGCCATCCTGCATTGGTTTGGCCGGCGGTTCGAGCCGCGCTTCACCGACCTCAACGCGCAATTGAAAGAACTCTACTGCGCTGACGATCCAGCACAGTATCAGGCGTGCCTGATTCGGCCAGTCGGGAAAATCGACTGCGATCTCATCCATCGCGAGAAGCCGAACATCGACCGGATCGTCGCCACACTCGGGCTGAAGGAAATGACGCAGGGCACGCTGATCCGCAAGCTGTGCACCTACACCACGACGAACCCGACGCGGCGCGCGATCTTCGAGTTCGACAAGCTCATCCGCAGCATCTACACGCTTCGCTACCTGCGCGATCCGCAACTGGAACGCAACGTGCACCGCTCGCAAAATCGCCTCGAGTCCTACCATCAGCTACGCTCGGCCATTGCCCAGGTCGGCGGTAAGAAGGAACTGACCGGTCGCACCGACATTGAAATCGAGATCAGCAACCAGTGCGCACGGCTGATCGCCAACACGATCATTTTCTACAACTCGGCAATCTTGTCGCGGCTGGTGACCAAGTACGAGGCGGCCGGCAACAGCAAGGCGCTGGCACTCATCACAAAAATTTCGCCTGCGGCATGGCGGCACATCCTGCTCAACGGGCACTACACCTTTCAAAGCAGCGGCAAGACGATCGATCTCGATGCGATCGTCGCAGGCCTGGAACTGGAGTGACGGAATTTTCAGCGGTTCCGTGTTAGCAGCAGTGTAAAACTGACCCACCCCAGCGAAGTAAAACTGATCCACCTGGGCTAGTTTGGCGGCCTTTTCGAGGCCGTCGATGTTGACCCAGGAGCAAACCGTGGAAATCAGAGTTCTTGCCCGACAGGGCCACTCCATCCGGCACATCGCCCGCACGTTGGGGGTCTCGCGCAATACCGTGCGCCGCTACCTCCGCGATCCGTCGGTAGCGCGATACCAGCCCCGTGAACCACGCCCCACCAAACTGGGGCCATTTGAATCTTATCTGCGGCAACGGGTCGAGCAGGCCCACCCCATCTGGCTGCCTGCCACCGTCCTGAATCGGGAAATCCGCGCTCAAGGGTATGGCGGCGGTCTCTCGTTATTGCGCGCCTTCCTCGCCACGCTCAAGCCCGCCCGCCGCGAAGCAGGTCCGGCCGTCCGTTTCGAGACCGAGCCCGGACGGCAGTTGCAGGCTGATTTCGTGGTCTTGCGCCGGGCCAGATCCCCCATGTCGGCCTTCGTCGCCACGCTGGGATACAGCCGCATGACGTTTGTCACCTTCGTACCGGACGAATCCTTCGAGTCCGTGCGGGACTCCCTGTTGCTGGCTTTTGACTATCTGGGCGGTGTGCCCCGCGAGGTGTTGTTCGACAACATGAAGACCGTGGTGCTGGAACGCGATGCCTACGGTGACGGCAAGCACCGTTTTCACCCCGGCTTGCTTCAACTGGCCGATGACCTGGGGTTCCGGATCCGGCTGTGTCGCCCGTATCGGGCCCAGACCAAAGGCAAGGTCGAGCGCTTCAATCGCTACTTCCGCGAGAGCTTCTACAACCCGTTGCTGACCCGGATGAAGGGCACGGGGCTGCTGCTCGATTGTGCTGCTGCCAACCGACGCGTCCGTGACTGGTTGGCAGACGAGGCGAATGTGCGGGTCCACGCCACCCTGAACGAGCGCCCCATCGACCGTTGGCGGCAGGAGCGGGAACACCTGCAACCCTTGCCATCCCGTGTGCGGCGCGACGAGGCCCCCCTGCTGGATAACAGTCTCCGCCCGGTACCACTGGAATCTCTCCAGCACCCACTGTCTGTCTATGACGCAATTGGGGAGGCCTGCCG
>NZ_JBWDLA010000007.1:0-3820 GCF_056238685.1 Enterobacter sp. DVT3837
CACATGAAGCACTTCACTGACACTCGCATCCGTGCCAACATAGTAAGCCAGTATACACTCCGCTAGCGCTACGTGACTGGTTCAGGGCTGCGCCCCGAAACCTGCTAAAACCACTGACGCGCCTGCGGCTTGTCCAACACCGCGTCGATCGGGAAAAGATTTCCCGCCCGTCCCGGCGTTATCAGGAGGCCGGATTGGCAGATAAACGCAGCAAAATGCTCACTATGTGGGTGACCGAGGATGAGCACCGGCGTCTGCTGGAGCGCTGCGACGGTAAACAGCTCGCGGCCTGGATGCGTCAGACGTGTCTGGACGAGAAGCCCGCCCGCGCCGGCAAACTTCCCTCGATCTCGCCGGCGCTGCTTCGTCAGCTTGCCGGCATGGGTAACAACCTCAACCAGATTGCCCGGCAGGTTAACGCCGGTGGCGGCAGCGGACACGACCGTGTGCAGGTTGTTGCCGCGCTGATGGCCATCGATGCCGGACTTGAACGCCTGCGGCACGCCGTGCTGGAAAAGGGGGTAGACGATGATCGTTAAGTTTCATCCGCGAGGGCGCGGCGGTGGTGCCGGTCCGGTGGATTATCTGCTGGGCAAAGACCGGCAGCGCGACGGCGCCAGTATCCTGCAGGGGAAGCCGGAGGAAGTCCGGGAGCTTATCGACGCCTCGCCCTACGCAAAAAAATATACCTCCGGCGTCCTGTCCTTTGCCGAACAGGACTTACCGCCCGGGCAGCGTGAAAAGCTGATGGCGAGCTTCGAGCGGGTTCTGATGCCCGGACTCGATAAAGACCAGTACAGCGTGCTGTGGGTTGAGCACCAGGACAAGGGGCGGCTGGAGCTGAACTTCCTGATCCCGAACACGGAGCTGCTGACCGGCAAACGGCTCCAGCCGTATTACGACCGCGCCGACCGTCCGCGCATCGATGCCTGGCAGACCATTGTGAACGGCAGGCTGGGGCTGCACGACCCGAACGCACCGGAGAACCGGCGGGCGCTGGTCACGCCGTCCGCGCTGCCGGAAACAAAGCAGGAAGCCGCTCAGGCAATTACGCGGGGTTTACTCTCCTTAGCGTCGTCCGGGGAGCTTAAAACGCGTCAGGACGTCACTAAGGCGCTGGAAAGTGCAGGTTTTGAGGTGGTGCGCACCACGAAAAGCAGCATCAGTATTGCCGACCCGGACGGGGGGCGAAACATCCGACTGAAGGGAGCCATCTATGAACAGTCTTTTAACGCTGGCGAAGGACTTAGAGCAGAAATCGAAAGCGCAGCAGCAGACTACCGGCGAGATGCTGAAAGCCGCATTCAGCGAGCACGAGAAGTCTGTCAGAGCGGAACTGAGCGAAAGCGAGAAGAGAATCAGCGCCGCCATCCTCGACCACGACCGGAAGCTGTCCTCAGCCATGAGCCAGCGCACGAAAGGGATGCTGCGCATGGTCAGCCAGACGTGGCTGACCATCGTCCTGGTGTCCACGCTGCTGATAGCCTCGAGCGCGGGCATTCTGTGGTGGCAGGGGCAACAGATACTCGACAATTACACGAGTATCCGGGAGCAGAAAGACGCGCTGGAGAAGCTGAACGCCAGGACGTGGGGCGTGAGGTACCAGGAAGACAGCCAGGGGCGTTTTCTGGTGCTGCCGGAGGGCGTGAAAGCGGACACGAACTGGACGTTCGACAACGGCAGGAAGAAGGGCATCAGACTGGTACAGGAGTAGAGCAGCATGACGGAGCTGGAAAAACAGTTATTGAGCGCATTAGAGCAGCTACAACAGGACTACTCGAAAAGGCTGGACGAGTGGGAGAATGCCTTCGCGGAATGGCGGACGATGTCTGGACTTATGCAACGGGAGAACGCGGCGCTGAACGAGCGCGTCACGGGCTTGAGCAGGCAGGTGCAGAGTTTGAGCGAGCAGCTGCGCCGGTTGTCGAACAGTTGAATACAATCGAACATCGCCAGCAGCATGAACGGAGCCAGGTCCAGAAAATACTGGAGCTAGAAAAAGCACCGAGAGCTAGATATGGGCCAACTCTTTAAGTGACTGTATTTATTGGTAAATCTTGCCTTTAGCTAAATAAAATACATGGCAACTAAAGTTTTTTTTTATATATTGTTGATTTTATTCGTTTTTATTTTTAGTTCTTTAATTGATGTGCTTTTTTGTTGAAATTTATGTTTGTTGTTGTATTGTCGTTGGCAACTATAGCAATCTTAATGGTGCAAAGATGGGGCGTAAAAAAAACCAACTGGGAACTCAGATTCATCAGTTAAAGAAAAGTAACGACAAGATCTTTTCCGCTTTAGCAAGTACGGCATCGCGTCTTGATGCTGTTGAGCGAGTTCAAGCTGATGCCGATATGAGAGTTAGGAATCTTGAGATAAAGATGAAGTCTATGTCTGGTGCCAAAAATAAAGATATTGCCGTTGAGTATGATCTGTCTGAAGGTCGCGTCTCTCAAATTATAAATCAGTAGGAATAATTATTATGTACGCTATAGCGTTTGATCTTGATCAGGATATGTTAGAGCAAACATACCATGTACCTAGTTATCAGAATGCTTATGGAGACATCAAGAAGGCTCTAGAAGCACATGGCTTCACAAGACAGCAAGGAAGTGTATATTTTGGGGATGTATCTAAAGTCGATGCTGTTTCTTGTGTTTTGGCTGTAATGGATTTGGCAAAAAAAAATCCGTGGTTCGCTCCATCTGTTCAAGATATTAGGATGTTGAGGATTGAGGAAAATAACGATCTTATGCCAGCCGTTCGTAAGGCAGTGGAATAAACTTTAAATTTTGCACATTAATAATATGTCTGGGGGTATTTATGAGTGAGATGTCATCTGGTGAAATAAGTCTTCCACATGTTTGTCCATGTGCAAAATATGAGTGCGCTCAATTCCCAACAACTGCTAACTCATTTCAAGAGTTATATGCATTGTTTGGTTTCAGAAATATGGATGACGCGATGAGAAATCAGAGTTGGTGTAAATCGTGTCGTGCTAAAGATAATGCAGAGAGAAGAGCTAGAAAATCTTCAAGTTGAGGATCAAATAACACTTGTTATTGAGATCATTCGTTTCTGAGCGTAATCTCCTAAGCCGTAAACAAAAAAACCACCGCTACCAACGGTGGTTAGTTTGCCGGAATTCAGAGCTACCAACTCTTTATTCCGAAGGTAACTGGGTGTACGAGACCACAGATACCAAATACTGTCCTTTCAGTGTAGCCGCAGTCAGGCCACCACTTCAAGAACTCTCTAAATATCTCTCGTACACAAGTTACCAATGGCTGCTGCCAGTGGCGCTTTGTCGTGCCTTTTTCGGATTGGACTCAAGACGATAGTTACCGAATAAGGCGCAGCAGTCGGACTGAACGGGGGGTTCGTGCATACAGTCCAGCTTGGAGCGAACTGCCTTCCCGGAACCGAGTGTCAGGCGTGGAATGAGATAAACGCGGCCATAACAGCGGATTGACATCGGTAAACCGAAAGGCAGGAACAGGAGAGCGCACGAGGGAGCCACCAGGGGGAAACGCCTGGTATCTTTAAGTCCTGTCGGGTTTCGCCACCACTGATTTGAGCGTCAGATTTCGTGATGCTTGTCAGGGGGGCGGAGCCTATGGAAAAACGGCTTCGCCGTGGCCTTATCGCTTCCCTGTTAAGCTTCTTCCTGGCATCTCCCAGGAAATTTCCGCCCCGCCTGTAAGTCGGTACCGCTCGCCGCAGCCGAACGACCGAGCGCAGCGAGTCAGTGAGCGAGGAAGCGGAATATATCCTGTATCACATATTCTGCTGACGCTCCGCTGCTGCATTTTTCTCCTGC
>NZ_JBWDLA010000008.1:0-2694 GCF_056238685.1 Enterobacter sp. DVT3837
CGAATGCTGACGCTGAACGGACACCAGAAAACTACTGCTCTGTGTCTCAGTCGGCAGATGAGGCGATGGGAAAGCTGCGGGAGCTGTTGCCGGAAAAACGCCGTAAAGATGCGGTACTGGCTGTTGAGTACGTTATGACGGCAAGCCCTGAGTGGTGGAAAGAAGCGACACCGCGGCAGCAGGCGGAGTTTTTCGCCCATTCTGAGCAGTGGCTGGAGAAGAAATACGGGAAGGATCGTGTTGTGGCTGCGGTAGTTCACCGGGACGAGGCCACCCCGCATTTGTCAGCGTTCGTGGTGCCATTGACGCAGGATGGACGGCTGTCCGCGAAAGAGTTTATTGGCGGGCGGTCAAAGATGCGTGACGATCAGAGCACCTACGCTGAATCAGTAAAAAAATTGGGTCTTGAGCGCGGCATCGAGGGAAGCCGTGCCACGCATCAGACAGTTCAGCACTACTACCAATCGATAAACCGTGGCACCCGTAGCCAGGTATCAATCTCGCCAGATGCGCTGGAGCCGCGCGTATTGCGGAAAGGAATTTTCACCAAAGACGTGGAAGATCAGGCAGCCATAGCCAAACGTCTAAGTCACGCAGTGAACGATGGCCTTGCAGGAACCATCGCCATGGCCTCTCAGAGCGCGCAGAATGCAAAAAGAGTGCGCGAGCTACAGAAGACTATGGACTCGCAGCAGAAACGCCTACAGAGCGTTACAGAGCCTTTTAAGGGCCTTTCCAGAGAGCAGATAACCGAAATCCTGATGATGGCTCAGCGGTTTAAGCAGCAAAACCAGGAAAAGGAAAAACAGCAGCGTATTGAACGTGAAAAACAGCGACAGACGCGATCGCGTGGCATGGGTGGTATGAGTCGTTAGTTTTGATGCGACATTCCAGAGATCAGCTTCTACCGCCCTGTATAACGCTGAGGCCGTTTTTTAGTGCTTTTTTGTGGTTGCTGACAGTACCTTTCCAACCGAACTGGGGATTCAAGCGATAAGTTTTGCTCCGTCCTATCTTAGGACCTTCCAGTATGATCCCGAAATCAATCAGGTTTTTTACCGCACGACTGACATTTGTTTTTTGCATAGTCAGCGCTTCCGCAATATCCATCTGCGCAACTTGGATGTAGTTCTCGTAATCCAGTTCTGCGAGCAAGGCCATCAGCACACGCATCTGGTCATGGTTTAGCTCATTGGCAATGGTAATTAGCGCGGCTTGGTTCATAGTAAAGTGCCTCTGGAATGATGACTTTTGTTTAGGACGAATCACTGCTACAAAACCACCTAATTCCTCCCCTGTAGTTTGGTCTACCTGCGTGATTCTCCGCATCTAAAAATCTCCATTCAGGAAAAAATAGTTATCTCTCAAGATAACTAAGTTATCTCTAGAGATAACTATTGTCAAAAACTTTCCGCTTGTGGCGCGGCTTCCCAGCCATCCCCTTCTGTATCTTATTACTCTCCACAATCACACATCGGCAAAATCAGGTGCTTTTATGCCTGTTCTGAGTGTTAGGGTTCCTATGTAAGTGACGTGGAAATTCCGCTTCCTCGCTCATTCGCTCACTACGTTCGGTCATGAGTCTGCGGCGAGCGGTTCTTGATTTTTTAAAACGATATTCGGAGCTTTATTTCGTCAAGGGCGAGCGTAGCGAGTTCATTTACCCTTGACGATGCACTGTAAAAAACACTTCCGGAAGTGTGGTTGGTGTCACAAAGTGATGCCAACCACCTGTAGACTGGGTTTAATCTTTTTTAAGCAGTTTATAGCCATCTCTAATGCTAAATAGCGTGTGCATAAACACAACGTTTCTCCCCAGTATTCTCTGGATCTCAGACGCGGTTAGTGGTTTTTCGTACCTAACAAAGCCTGATAGCTTCTGGTAGTAGGTCTTGTCTGGCACGCCATTATGATCTTTCTTTAAAACATCACCACTGGCGATACCATGTGCAACAATTCCTTCGCCGGAGCGATAAAGAAAGACTAAATCTCCTTTTTTAACCTGCTCCATTTTTTCCTTATAACCATCTTCAAATGTTGCCGCTACGCCCTCTGAAATCATGAACTTATCATCTTCTTCATGATGAACTCTGTTAGTGTTAACCACATAACAATTTTGGTATAAGCCTTCTGAAAACTCAGCGCCAGGCTCCTCAGCCATTTCCTTTAAGCTTTCATCATCAAAGATGTATTCCTTTGCTAGGAGGTAGAATAGCTCGTTCCTTTTATAACCAGATTGCTGGGTTGCTAATGTCAGTAAATGGTCCTCTTCTTGGGTTAACCTAACGTTAATCGTCACTTCTATTTGGTCTGTTTGATTTTTTTTGTTTAGCGATTTTATGAATGACATCTTACTTTCCTCACCAGAGTTAATGTACTAATCAATGATAGTGAATCACTATATTGAAACAGAAGCATTGATCACATCTTTGATTTAAGCAATGACTTTATGTCATATATTTTTTATTAAGTTGAATTTAACGAACGATTTTGCGTAGCAAAGTCTAGTGAGTACACTATCATCCTGATAGTGGCCCGCCGGAGGCATCGCAATGCGATCCCCCGACTGGCTGGATGTACGCCAGAACGAGGGGGTAAGCATGGCGAATTACGCGATAATGCGCTGCAAAAAGCTGACGGGAATGGGCAGTGTGGCCAGCGCTTTGCAGCACTGCTACAGGGAGCGTGAGACGC
>NZ_JBWDLA010000009.1:0-2617 GCF_056238685.1 Enterobacter sp. DVT3837
GAAATCGCTTCACCGGTGAGAAAGTTGAAAATAGTACATTTTTTAACTGCGATTTTTCAGGTGCCGACCTGAGCGGCACTGAATTTATCGGCTGCCAGTTCTATGATCGCGAAAGTCAGAAAGGGTGCAATTTTAGTCGCGCAATGCTGAAAGATGCCATTTTCAAAAGCTGTGATTTATCAATGGCAGATTTCCGCAACGTCAGTGCCTTGGGCATTGAAATTCGCCACTGCCGCGCACAAGGCGCAGATTTCCGCGGTGCAAGCTTTATGAATATGATCACCACGCGCACCTGGTTTTGCAGCGCATATATCACTAATACTAATCTAAGCTACGCCAATTTTTCGAAAGTCGTGTTGGAAAAGTGTGAGCTGTGGGAAAACCGCTGGATGGGGACTCAGGTACTGGGTGCGACGTTCAGTGGTTCAGATCTCTCCGGCGGCGAGTTTTCGACTTTCGACTGGCGAGCAGCAAACTTCACACATTGCGATCTGACCAATTCGGAGTTAGGTGACTTAGATATTCGGGGTGTTGATTTACAAGGCGTTAAGTTAGACAGCTACCAGGCATCGTTGCTCATGGAGCGGCTTGGCATCGCTGTGATTGGTTAGTTCAGCGTTTACACCGGGAGATGCGTTTGACGATTTACTTTTAAGGGGTTCCTGTATCTAATTTTTTGCTGGACATTCATACCCGCGATCATCGCGTTTATTGAGTTTATTATTTATCTATGCGATTCCGATGAAAAATTCGCACGAAAATATGGCTAACTCATAGCAAAAAAAAAGCCCCCTAAGGGCTTTTTTTTGTACCTGACGGTCAGACCGATTAAACATAACATCCCTTGCCCGCACCCCCGCAGGCGCCCTCAGCGCAATCCTGCTGCATCAGGGCCGTTTCCAGCACCTTTCCTCACCAGTATCCCGGAAAAACGCCCCTGATGATTTCTGCGCGACTGCATGGCTATGCACGCAGGTGAATGGCAGGTGATTTCGCAGCGTCAGCACCACTAAACCGCCAAAAGCCAAAATCAGCGGCGCGGCGCGCGCGGACGTGACCAGGCAAAATCGGACTGCTGCCGCTCATCCTCACGTAATGCACGCTGGCGGTCGGCGTAACGCTGCAACTCAATTTGCGCACGCGCTCTGTTCAGGACGATGTGCCGGTTAGGCTGATTTAGCTTTTTACCTGACGCTCTTTCAGCTGCGGCAACAGCATCATCAAGAAATTTTTTCTCTGCAGGCGTCAAGTTTGTCAGTCTGGCCATAACGTTCTCCAGTCAGAATAAATCAGCACAGTCTGCCAGACACAGTAGAAACGATGAAGCGCCAGCGACGGTGAAAGGCAGTCAGAAACGGTGAACGGGAGCGGATTTTAATCCGGTGCCGTGAGGCGTTGGACAAGCCGCAGGCGCGTCATTAGCTTTTAGCCGGTTTCGGGGCGCAGCCCTGAACCAGTCACGTAGCGCTAGCGGAGTGTATACTGGCTGACTATGTTGGCACGGATGTGGAAATCAGTGAAGTGCTTCATGTAGCAGGAGAAAAAAGGCGGCACCAGCGCGTCAGCAGGATATGTAGTACAGGATATATTCCGCTTCCTCGCTCACTGACTCGCTGCGCTCGGTCGTTCGGCTGCGGCGAGCGGTGCCGGCTTACAGGCGGGGCGGAAATTTCCTGGGAGATACCAGGAAGGAGCTTAACAGGGAAGAGATAAGGCCGCGGCGAAGCCGTTTTTCCATAGGCTCCGCCCCCCTGACAAACATCATGAAATCTGACGCTCAAATCAGTGGTGGCGAAACCCGATGCGGCTTAAAGATACCAGGCGTTTCCCCCTGGTGGCTCCCTCGTGCTCCCCCGCATTCCTGCCTTTCGGTTTACCGGTGTCATTCCGCTGTTATGGCCGCGTTTATCTCATTCCACGCCTGACACTCAGTTCCGCGAAGGCAGTTCGCTCCTGGATGGACTGTATGCACGAACCCCCCGTTCAGTCCGACTGCTGCGCCTTATCCGGTAACTATCATCTTGAGTCCAACCCGGAAAGACACGACTTATCGCCACTGGCAGCAGCCACTGGTAACTGATTTAGAGGAGTTAGTCTTGAAGTTATGCGCCTGTTAAGGCTAAACTGAAAGAACAGATTTGGTTACTGCGCTCCTCGTAAGCCAGTTACCACGGTTCAAAGAGTTGCTGCTCTGAGAACCTTCGAAAAACCGCCTTGCAGGGCGGTTTTTTCGTTTACAGAGCAAGAGATTACGACGCCACAGAAAGGATCTCAAGAAGATCCTTCACCGTAATGGAAATCTATCCAATCCGAGCACATAGGATACACATCGTTATAACGCTGGATCTGCGTGAATTCCAGCAGCAGCAAGAGAAAGACTTTCTACAAACCAGCTTACAGCAGGCTAAATTTAACCAGAAAAAAGCCGCTGAATTACTGGGTCTGACTTATCATCAGCTACGTGCCTTGCTGAAGAAACACCAGATCTAATACGCATTTGCAGGTGTCATACTGGCGGGTTTGACGCATAACGTCATAAGGTTTACCATGGCGTCATTACTGTATAAAAACACAGGCATAGATATGACTCTGGCATTAGTTGGCGAAAAAATTGACA
>NZ_JBWDLA010000010.1:0-2277 GCF_056238685.1 Enterobacter sp. DVT3837
ACCCGCTAAAAGCACTGACGCGCCTGCGGCTTGCCCAACCCCGCGCCGTCCGGGAAAGAATTTCCCGATCGACCCGACGTTTCTGTTTACCTGTGATGTTAACGTTTGGATCTTTTTCCCGGGTTTACCTATTTTCTTCTAATGAAGCGTTCACAGCTGACGTTAATAGAGGGGTGCTTTTATCTTTGGTTTTTCACCAGGAGACCTTGTGAATCTTTGCCCCGATGAACGTCTGCTCTTTGTGCGGATGATTTCCGCTATGCTTCGCCGTTCGGGCGGTGATGCGGGTGCTGTTATGTTTGAGGCGTATCGCTATATTGTGTCCGATACCAATCAAGCTCGTCGTTCCTGCATGCTCGACCTGCTCGAAAGCGTCAGGCAGGACTATGTACAGGGTGGATGCGTGTCGCTTACACCAGATATGCTTTCCAGCTGAGTACGACGCAGAAAACCTACTGCGGTCCGACGCTGGGCTGACGGTTGCCGGCACGTGACAAACTCCAGGAAGAAGGGCTTCTTAATTTCCCGCTAAATACGTCGTGATGAAAAGATCACGGCCTATACCTGGGGGGGCATTATGAAACTGCCTAACGTCATTGAAGCTGTACTTAACTGTCTGTATCTGGCGGCAGAGCTGTGGGAGTGGCTGGAGAAGAATTTGCCTGTTTTTAAGGCATTGGCGCGGATTTTAGTGTGACTTTAACATCCATGCATCTGGCTGCATGACTATGCACTAGTGTAATATCCAGCGGCTGCGTTTCTGGTGTTTTTTCGTCATGTCTGTCGCCACTTTCCTGAGTCTGGCACCGGAAACGCAGCCAACCCCGTCTCAGCGGTGCGGGCAACGGATGTTATGGTAAATCCAGCTGATTGGCAGGTATAAAAAAAAGCCCCGCAGGGCTTTTTTGTACCTTATTGAACTGCACACTTTGCAGCCTTCAGGGCTTCCAGCTGATTTAGCCGGTTAGCTGCTTTTTTGCGGGCTTCGCCTTTTGCCATGCCATTTCCTATCCCAAAATCACCCAGGAAACCTAATACGGTGCGCCCGTCAAATTCGCCGGTTGCCTCAATTTCTTGTTGTACACTGCGCGTTTTTGCGATTTCCAGAGCTACCGCTTTGCAATCCATTGCGGAAGATTCTGGACCGGTGACGTTCGCGGCCTGTGGATATTGCTTTGTTGCGCATCCTGCCATGATCAGCGCTGCCGATAGGATGAATATTTTTTTCAAAATTATCCTTATTTTATTTAGGCATAGTTAAGAGATACCCATTTTATCGGCAGGAAATGAGGGTTTTTTAGTTGAATTTTGGGAGGGGCAAGGTTCCATATTGGTCGAGGATTCTGGAGCTGACCGGCAACGGCCAGCGCGGCTATGGGCCATGCGGTGGTTGAGCATAGAAAGGATCTTCTTGAGTTCCTTTTTTTCTACGCGTAATCTCTTGCTCTGAAAACGAAAAAACCACCTGGGGAGGTGGTTTTTCGAAGGTTAAGTCAGTTGGGGAACTGCTTAACCTGGTAACTGGCTTCAGCAGAGCGCAGATACCAAATACTGTCCTTCCAGTGTAGCCGTAGTTAGGCCACCACTTCAAGAACTCTATAGCACCATCTACATTAACTCGCTCTGCTAATCCTGTTACCAGTGGCTGCTGCCAGTGGCGCTTTGTCGTGTCTTTCCGGGTTGGACTCAAGACGATAGTTACCGGATAAGGCGCAGCAGTCGGACTGAACGGGGGGTTCGTGCATACAGTCCAGCTTGGAGCGAACTGCCTTCCCGGAACCGAGTGTCAGGCGTGGAATGAGAAACCGCGGCCATAACAGCGGAATGACACCGGTACACCGAAAGGCAGGAACAGGAGAGCGCACGAGGGAGCCACCAGGGGGAAACGCCTGGTATCTTTATAGTCCTGTCGGGTTTCGCCACCACTGATTTGAGCGTCAGATTTCGTGATGCTTGTCAGGGGGGCGGAGCCTATGGAAAAACGGCTTCGCCGCGGCCTTATCGTTTCCCTGTTAAGTTTCTTCCTGGCATCTTCCAGGAAATTTCCGCCCCATTCGTAAGCCCGCACCGCTCGCCGCAGCCGAACGACCGAGCGCAGCGAGTCAGTGAGCGAGGAAGCGGAATATATCCTGTATCGCATATTCTGCTGACGCGCCGGAGCCGCCTTTTTTCTCCTTCCACATGAAGCACTTCACTGATTTCCGCATCCGTGCCAACATAGTAAGCCAGTATACACTCCGCTAGCGCTACGTGACTGGTTCAGGGCTGCGCCCCGAC